>NZ_CP020991.1:997224-1597224 GCF_002874775.1 Monoglobus pectinilyticus
TATAAAAATGTGGTATAGCAAGCATCGGTAGGGCGTGCGAAGTACGCCGCGTAAGGCGCGCAGTCGCGGAAAACTTGTAATTAGAAAGGTTTATAACAAACTATTCTAAATATATTCACGCTTTGCGTGAGATGGTAGTTCACCTAACGAGGCAGACGTCGTCTGCCCTACCGATGTTCACTATAAACACTGTATATACGGAAATAATTGAAAATGAACAATAAAGTTTATCGAAAAGTTTAGGTATATAATAAAAATAAATATTAAAATTCTATAAAAATGTGGTATAGCAAGCATCGGTAGGGCGTGCGAAGTACGCCGCGTAAGGCGCGCAGTCGCGGAAAACTTGTAATTAGAAAGGTTTATAACAAACTATTCTAAATATATTCACGCTTTGCGTGAGATGGTAGTTCACCTAACGAGGCAGACGTCGTCTGCCCTACCGATGTTCACTATAAACACTGTATATACGGAAATAATTGAAAATGAAACAATAAAGTGTATAGAAAAGTTGACGTTTATAATAAAAATAAATATAAAAATTTTATAAAAATGTGGTATAGCAAGCATCGGTAGGGCGTGCGAAGTACGCCGCGTAAGGCGCGCAGTCGCGGAAAACTTGTAATTAGAAAGGTTTATAACAAACTATTCTAAATATATTCACGCTTTGCGTGAGATGGTAGTTCACCTAACGAGGCAGACGTCGTCTGCCCTACCGATGTTCACTATAAACACTGTATATACGGAAATAATTGAAAATGAAACAATAAAGTGCATAGAAAAGTTGAGGTATATAATAAAAATAAATATAAAAATTTTATGCTAGATGGCCCTAACACTTCTGACCGCTTTATTGTAGTCTTTCCATTTTTATTGTGTGTCCAGTAAAGACTTTGTATATATTTTAACTTAATTCTTAATACATATTCTAGTTTTGGCTATGCTTATAATCACTGCAAATTTATTTTTTAATATAACAGTTTAAAAGAGTTCCAAAGTTATATATGAAAATTATAACGTATCAGATTATATAAACTCAGCAAATTTAATTTATTTTTATAATCTAAAACCTTCCGGCGGCGGAACATTTTTGCTTGACTCTTCTAACAAAAACTTTGCCAGAGTTGGTATCTTTTCTCTTATCTCTTCTGCAATAAAACCCGCATAAACAAAAGAACCAAATCTGTTTTGATGCGTATTGTCAATCTCTCCGAATTCTCCTGACTGCATTATTTCATTATAGTCCTGAGGCCAGGCTTTAGGCCTGCCGTATCTTGATTCGCCTATGGTGTTTCCTGAACCGTCTTTTAATGACTGCAAGTATTTGAAATTCTCTTCCCCAATACTGTTAATATAGTTTTTTGACCTTTCAAACAACTCCAGCACAGTGACGTCTTCCGTTTCGCCAACCTGACGAATTGCTCTGATATAGGCATATTCTCCGAATTCGTCTGTCCCTCCGTGATTACCGGGAACTGAAGCGATTTTTCCATCTTTAAAAACACCTCTTGGAGGAGGTGTGAGCAAAACAGGCGCTGCACCGCGCTTTCTTATTTTATCAATATAAAATTTTAAATAGCCCTTATAAGTCGCTCCGCACTCAAAAGAATAAGGCGTGTTTCCAATTGGCAAAACTGTGGGATAAATTCCATTAGAATCAGGCGTTCCGAGCGGCGTGTGTCTTAGTTCTCTTTTTTCATGTCTGGCAGAATCATCATCATTATGGCAAAATTGAATAAATACAAAATCTCCTTCTCTTATTAGTTCATAACACGGGCCTACCCCTTGAGGAAACATTTCTTTAGTAAAGAGTCCATTATCTATAAATCTGCCGTCATTTAAAAAACTTCTGGAGCTTTCACCGCCTTCCGCGCATGAAATAACCGAAACAAATTTATCATCAAAAAAACTTCCTAAATGGTCGCCCCAGCCCCCTATAAAATTTTCACTGTCTTTACCATATGCGGTAACTATCGAATCACCCAATAAAAATACTTTAATCATAATAACACTTATCCGTTTCCCAATAATATTTAGATACAAAAATCCTTCTTTTTATGATTTACTATCATATCATATTATAATACATTATTTTATATTAAAATTCAAGCAGACATTTGACTATAAAGCAATTGACATTATAAGACAAATTTTATATAATAATTAGGTATTAATTTTTGTCTGATGAAGTAAAGCTTTAAATCTATGTTTATTTAACTTATTTTATAGTATTCATTCAAACGTATTTCGACGCTCAGTAATTGAATTTTTCATATTTTAACGCTTATATTAACGGTTCTTTGACGAACTTTCGGCCTATATAAATTTGATACAAAGCGAATTACAATAAATCTAAAATTATTAAACTTTTAAATATATTATAAAAAGGCAGGTATGACTATGATTACTTTTATAGCCGGATTAATTATTCTTATTGCCGGCGGAGCTGTTTACGGAAAGGTCTGCGAGAAAATATTTAAACCTGATGATAGAACAACTCCGGCAGTAATGTTGAATGACGGAGTAGATTTTGTTCCTATGAAAAAGTGGAAAAACAGCTTGATACAACTCTTAAATATTGCCGGAACCGGTCCTATATTAGGTCCGATTCAAGGAATTTTATTTGGTCCTATTGCATTCATCACTATACCTATCGGTTGTGTAATAGGGGGAGCGTTTCATGACTATATGAGCGGAATGATTTCCGTAAGGAATGACGGAAAACAAATGCCGTCACTTATTCAGCAATTTTTAGGTAAGCATATTTATGTTGTATATAACATATTTGTCTGTTTGCTAATGCTTTTGGTCGGAGCTGTTTTTATCTATACTCCTGGCGACTTATTTGTAACCGAAATTTTGAAAGGTAACAGTGGATTTTCAAATCCAGTTATTTGGATTGTTTACGGTGCAATATTTGTTTATTACATAATTGCAACCCTGTTTCCTATAGACAAAATAATAGGCAGAGTTTACCCTATCTTTGGGGCTGTACTGATTTTGTCCGCTTTAGGCGTATTTGCGGGACTTTTTATTAAAGGCTATCCGCTGAATGAAATCTGGTCTACTGGAGTTGTCGGCATACATCCCAAAGGTCTGCATTTTATTCCAATCTTTTTTGTAACCGTAGCCTGCGGCATAGTATCTGGATTTCACTCCACACAAGCCACCCTTATCTCAAGGACAATAGGCAATGAAAAAGAGGGCAGAATGACCTTTTACAATATGATGATTGCTGAAGGTTTTATTGCTATGACCTGGGCTGCGGCTGCAATGGGAGTTATGAATCTTGGACTTGCCAACGCTGACACCCCGGCGACTAACGTTGTTGGTATAGTTGCCAACAGCCTTCTTGGCAGAATAGGCGGAATGATTGCGATAATAGGCGTTATTGTCCTTCCTATAACATCAGGTGACACCGCGCTTCGCTCTTTAAGACTAATGGTTTCAGACGCCCTGCATATTGACCAGTCAAAAAAAAGAAACAGATTGATGGTATCACTGGCAATTTTTGTGCTTGTGGCGGCACTGCTTTTATTCTCAAAACTGAATGCTGACGGATTCAATATACTTTGGCGGTATTTTGCTTGGGCAAATCAAACAATAGCAATATTTGCATTCGCTATGATTGCCATTTATTTTATACAGAACAAAAAGCCATATATTCTCGCAATTATTCCCGGAATGTTCTACGCGTTTATTATCACAAGCTTTATTCTTAACGCTCAGATTGGGTTTAACCTTTCCTGGACAATAAGCTATATAATTGCAGGAATTTTAACAACAGCATATGGATACTTTATAATACATACCGGCAAAAAATCTTTAAAACTGCAAACACAAATACCAAATTAGAATAATAAGATAATAACAGGTATTTACTAAACAAATTTGTTAGCCAATCTATAAAATGTCTCAAATTAATTATGATATTAAATAAAAATAAGACTTCAAACAATATGAACTGACCTTAAATTGTTATATTTTCGGTCTACCTTTTTGGGGGTAAGTTCATTATAATGAAGTCTTATTTTTTTCTATTCATTTATTAGAAAATTAAAAACCTTTCATTTTTTCTGTCCTAACAAAGCGGCTGCCATTTTATTCACCCTGATATTTTTGAACCGGCTAAATAAAACAGTTTATTTTTCAAACTCTATAATAATATTTCCGCTGTCAGTTTCGGCGTTAAGTCTCTTATCTCCGCTGTTCACAGCGCTGCCCAAATTATTATTGCCGTATTTGCTGTTGGATGTTATTATATACTCCGTCTGAGCACCATTTATATTTCCTCTTATATTTCCATTTTTAGATTTAAGGTCAATATAATCTGAGGTCAAATTATCAAATTTAACATCGCCGTTATCGCTTGCGTCTATTAAAGCTCTGCATGAAACGTCCTCCATTATAAAGTTTCCGTACGCGCGTTTGCTTTCAATTGTATCAGAAACTTTAATACTGCTTAACATCATATTTCCACTTTTAGCGTCAACAGAAAGATTTTCAAAGCTATCTTCTGTAAGCTTCAAATTTCCATAAGTGTTTTTGATTTGAGTATTTGAAAAGACTGAATTATCAATATATATGTTCCCATATCCGCTTGTAATAACAGCACTGCTCCCGCTCTGACCGGCTGTAGAATTTAAGATACTGATATCTCCGCTGTCAATTTCCAGTTTGAAATCCGAAAAAGCGCAGTCCTCCATACTTACTCTGCCGCTTTTGCCAATATACTTTAAACTTCCGTTTAAACTTTCCAAACTTACATCGCTGTTACCGGCGTCAATATCAAAGTTCTGAATCTGCCCCTGCGGAATTTCTATATTTACAACATATGTTGCGATATTAATACTGAAAAGGTTGTCATACCACTTTGAACCATATTTATAGTCAACTTTCAAAATTCCGTTTTCAACTGAAACACTGCAGCTTCGCTTTAAGTCTTCACTATAAGTAACTCTAACCTTTTCACCGCTGTATCCTGATATTTCTACTCTGTCAAGGACGGAATCAATATCCATAGCAGTTATATCCGAAGCGTTAAACTCTACGCTTTGCGCCTTCAGGTCAACTGGTTCAAAAGCCCCGCCCGCAATAGACGCGCCGGCAATAATTATTCCCGAAACAAATAAAATACACGCTGTAATGATTAACTTCTTCATATTCTCTCAGCCTCCTTGCGTATAAATTTATACTTGATTTTTCTGACTATAAACATTGTGAACTGTATTAGTTTTTTAGCGCACCATACACAGCCAAAAAATCCAAGTATCGCTAAACCTGCACAAGCAATTGCCGTACCAAGAAAAAACAAAGCTTTTGCTATACTCTCAACAAACACAAAAGGCATAGCAATAACGGCTAAAACAGCTGAAGCAGCAAACGCAACGTCTGCGGCGAACAATGATACAACAACAGACCAAACAGATACATACAGCGCCAGTAATGACGCGGCAACCGCTATCAAGATTGAAAGCCATATCGGAGACCCGACAATAATCAATATAATCGCAGGAACACTAAACCGCTTCCCCTTAACCTCCCGGGCTACAAGCTTTCGTATTGACGTCTCGTCAGTAATCCGTCCTGCTATTGTATCCGCGTCCTCAAGACCTGCGATAAATGTTTTCTCGTCGGCGCCGTCCTCAACAGCGTCATCAATCAGTTCCGAATAATAATCCAAAGTCTTATTTACCTCTTCATAAGGCAACCCCTTTAAAGCATGACGCAAATCATTTAAAAACTCATCCTTATTCATCATTTTTAACCGCCTCCTTTATAAAATCATACGCTCTCGTCACATTTGGCCATTCATATATAAATACATTAATACGCTCAATCCCCTCTTTAGTTATTTGGTAATACTTTCTCAGTCTTCCGTTATGCTCAACCGAATAATGAGTAAGACATCCCGAACTTTCAAGGCGCTTAAGTATTGGATACAAAGTAGATTCAGAAATCTCCATATATGGCTGTATATCCTTTATAATTTTGTATCCATATGAATCTTCACCTTTGACAGACGCTAACACACAAATCTCTAATATTCCGCGCTTTAATTGTACATCCACATGAAATACCTCCTTTCACATGATACTATATCACGCATAGTATAATTTGTCAAGAGGTATTTTAAAATTATTAAATAAAAAACCAGATCTGAAAAATGTAAAAATACTATAATAAGAAATAAACGCCTGAAATCGGCTGAAGAAGACCGAAATTCAAGCGTTTGTATTAATAACTAATTTTCTTATATCTTTATCTATATAAATCGTCTTGCCGCAGTTTTTTTATGACAGATAAACAGTTTCATTTTTAAAGGCACCAAATAATGATAACGCAATCAAGCTTGTATCCACTAAATCTTTTCCATAGCTCAGAACATCTCGAAGAGGAACAACTCCATCTTTGTCCTCACCTATATCAGTTTTGAGAATTAAACTAAATACCGAACCGCCTTCCTTTATATTTGATACCAATATTTTACCGTTCATACTGCTGGCAAGTTTTTGACACACTATTAAGCCATAACCTTTATAAGATCTGAGCAATCCGTTATTCTTTCCGAAAATACTTATATTGTCACGGTTTAAAAATGATTTGATTTTTTCTATATCAACTCCAATACCGTAATCCACTACAGAAACAGCAACGGTATTTTCATTTGAGAAATTATTTACGATAATATCCACCCGACCGTTTTCTGAGTGACTGTGAACTATTGAATTTACCAGCAAATTAACAAGTATATGTGTAAGCCGCGTTATATCAACGCTTACTAGCGCCTCGCTCCTCATATTATTTCTAAGATGAATATTCTTGCTCACAGTTACAGGCAGATTATTATGAACGGTGTTTATAAACTCATTCATATATTTTACCAGGCTTACCTTAGTTTTTTTATAAAGAGCAGCCTCATTTTTACTCATCAGCAGCTCGCATAGGTTTCTCAGCCTGAGATAAGTAGTTCCCATTGATGCATTGACCTTGTGTAGAATATCCAGGCTTTCAGGTTTCAGTTCTTCATATTTTATAACAGAATTTATCATATCCCTAATCATATATGTATTATCTTCTATCAGTTTAATAATGTATTCAATATCATTTTCAAACACACTCTTTCTCGAATCGCATGATAAAATGTATTTCTTATTATGAAAATTTTTTAGTAAAAATAATCGTAAATCTTTTGCGCTTAAACTACCGTTTTGGGATAAAGACAGTTCATTTATTTCATTAATCATAATACACCTCATGTCTTATTTTATAACTTAATATATATAAAATTTTGCCCCAACAACATATTTATTTCATATTAATACTATAAAATTAAAATATCTATGCAATAATATTATTATAACACACGAATAGACTGGAAGACAATGATAAATATCACATTTGAAAAAATAAAATAAAAAACTATAATTATACTTTAAAAGTATTTCGGCTGTTTTAAAATATTATATGTTTATATACTGACCATATAATATAATAAAACATATGTATTAAAATCCTGCACATATGTCACATTGATAAAGAAACCGGATATATTTAAATATTTAAATTAATATAAACAATAACATACAGCTATATTCTTTGATGTTTTAATCCGCTCGGTATTATACTGCCCGAAATTATATATAAAAAATTGATAATTGCCTGTGATTAAACAAACAATTATCAAATCGTAAATTATTATAAATTGACTTTTATATAAACATCCACGCCGCAATTAAAACAGCGCATCCTATAAACAGCAGCTTCTTGGAGTGATTTCTCCATTCCCCGGTTTTCAGCCCCCAGGCAGTAGAAATTATTAGTGCTAAAGCGTTAAACAGAATCCATCCAACAGAGCTGTATTTTTCTCCCAAAATTATTATAGAAAGCCCATATAATAACAATGCTGCATACCATATCATACTCACAATAAACAATTTTGCCGACCTAACGGCGGAGCCTTTTAGTTTAACGGTATACCATTCCTTTCTTATAAATAATTCACAGATACACCAAATCATCCCCATAATACATCCGCCGACAAGCACAGGCAGCCATTTCACCGCTGAAATAGCTAACTGGGAATAATCTAAAGCCATTAACTCATATCCCAAAACCTCAGATCCGTTAAACCCTATATTCATCGCTCCGGAACCTAAGCCGGAAAGAATGGAAAGCAGGTATCCTAAGGCAGATCCTTTTGCCCCTCCGTCACGCCTTACACCTGCAACAGTAATAATAATTACTCCGATAACAGTCAAAATAAGGCCGATATACAGTTTAACCGCATCGCTTCCAACAGGGAGTGCAGAATTTAATATCATCGGCATAACAGACCCAACGATTGTTGAAATCCCCATAGATATTCCATATACCATAGACATTCCGATTTTATCAATAGCTTTAGAAAATCCAACAGCTGAAATTCCCCACAGCATACCGCAAAATACAGGCAGTATTTTATAATATTTTATAAACTCCGGCAAAGACGGCACCTGAATCCATGCAACTCCTATTACCGTCACCATACACAGCAGACAATATATCCCCCAAAATGCCGCCCAAGAAAACGGTTTATAATTTTTATACCCCAAACCAAAGCTTCCCTGAAAAATTCCGGCAGCAAACAATAAAGCAAAACCAACTACCATATTTACCCCCATATGTAATTATATAAAATTATACACATTGTCTATATTATGATATAATAATTATAAAGTCAAGACTTATTTCCGGTATAATAATTTTTAATGGATATAATGATTAAAACAAATGCCGGTTTAAATAAAAAACGCCCTTGAAACCGGTGAATCGGTTTCAAGGCGCTTTTAGTATTTTTACAAATTAGTGGGGCTGTTTCTTTTTTTCATAAAAATGTTCATACTGGTTTCTGTCTCGCCATAATCAACATTATATCCGAACGTCTCACAGACAAAACGAAGGGGAACTAATACTCTGTTGTTAAGTTCAACGGCCGGAACATCAAGTTCAACTTCATCAATATCAATTAAGGCATTTTTGTCTCCGACAATCAATTTTATTGTTTTGCCATTATACTCTAATATCACGCTTTGCTCGGTCTCATCATAAATAATTTTATTATCTTTAATCCCTATGGCATTCGCTAAAAAGCGCAGAGGCACCATTGTTCTGTTCTCAATAATTATTGGTTCAACATCAAAATTTATCTTGCTTCTTTCTATATATACATTTATATTTTTACTAGATGTAATCCTATATGTCTCACCATTAATTTTTACAGCATCACCGCTTACGCTTGCATAAGTCGGATAAACACAAAACAATGAAACTATCAAAACAAATAAACACAAAATAAAACGTTTGAATTTAAAAATCATTTGTATCCTCCTGAGCCAAGATTTTGAAATTTGTAATTTATTATTTTTTTTATAATTAACATCTATTGCTGAATATCCCTGTAATTAGCACAACCAGCATAAATATTCAAATTTGAATTAACGGTTTCTGGAGAAAAATCAAACTTGTCAGTAAAATTGAACTCCTTAAACCAGCATATTAATGAAAACCCATACCTATCAGGCGTATCAGATTCCAGCACATATTCGCCATTTTACTTACTGCGAGTTCGGAGCCAGCACAACATCTTCATAATTTAAGTTAAAAGTGACTTTAAAATAGTTGTCCTTAACATTTGAGGAGCCACCGCCTGAACTTCCCCCCAAACCTCTGCTATTAACTTTGTCTCATTAAATTATTGCCTAAACCCCATTATCAATTTAAAATATTTATAATTCGTTATTTACAATATTTTCATATTATCATTATAAAAATAAAAAATTACATTTATAAATGTAATCTTTTATTTCTTTTTATGTTAAGATACTTATAGTAAATATAATAATTTAAATGGTATTTCGATACTAACAACTATTTACATTTCATATTAGTATCATATTAAAATATTGTAAAAGTCAAATTTAATAATTTGCACAGATGAATAAATATACATATGATGTAAATTATTAAACAAACACGCAGTTAAATATATTTATTATATTTTAATAATTAACAAGGAGTGCATATAATACGTAAAGAAGTTGGTTTTGAAAACAGAGACCGATTTGTGGAACTGGGATTAATGATTTCTGCTTTGAGAAAAGCTAAGGGTTATACTCAACATGAACTTGCTGAGAAAACACATATTAGCCGTTCACATCTTAGTTCCATTGAAGCCCCTAATATAACTTCATCATTTTCTTTAGAAATTCTCTTTAATATCGCCGATATTTTAGAGGTCAAACCCGGTGACTTGCTTAATCTTAATTTGCCCTCTTTCTACTTTAATAATGATGAACATGATAAAAAATCAGAAAATTTATAAAATAAAGCTATATTAATTTATATTAAATATTAGGTAAAATATATTTAAAAAGATTAAAATAAGTATATAATTATTGGAATTAAAACAAACAGAAATTTCTAACATTTTAGAAATATGACAAAGAACATACCCACGGGATGAAAAAGATTTTTAATCTATATACATACTTATAATTTATTTAAACTTATCAATTTTTATAGCACTTTAACTAATTACATATAAAGCTACACTAATATAAATAATTCAAATATATGAATTATTTCATATAGATTATGATATTTTTATTAAGTACAATATATATGCGTATACAAATATTTCGTATATATTATACTTCATACAAATACCTATTTTAAGACCATTTATAAATATAAAATTAATTCCGCCACGATACATCACAGTCGTGTAATATATTATATGATAACTGAGTTAATTATTAGCATATATATTATATAATATTAAACAAAAGTGTAGCAACAATTGACATTGCAGGCTTGATAAAATAAGCTAGTTTCATTATACGCACTTTAAAAAGTATACTACATCTACATAAATAATAGAGTAAAAAAAGTGTGTTTGCGAACATCGGAAGGGCGCATTTATGCGCCGCGTTAGGTGAGCCATCATCTGAACACGCAGTGTTCAATATACAAATAACATAACTTATGTCTCACAAATCTTATACAAATATTTCGCATATATTATACTTCATACAAATACATATTTTAAAACCGTTCATAAATATATGATTTAATTCCATCATAAATTAAACAAAAGTACAGCCACAATTGATATTGCAGTTTTGATATAACAAGCTAGTTTCATTATACACACTTTTTAAGTGCGGTCACTATCCATCACAGCTTAACAATTTATTGGTATCTCATAACACACATCATTCAGATGCAGAGACAGCAATTCAATATATTATTTGTTCGAGCATAAAAAAAGCACCTGAACTTTCGTTCAAGTGCTCTGATATGTTTTGGCAGCGTCTTATGTTCCCGGGCAGTCACCCGCCAAGTATTTTCAGCGCTGAGAGCTTAACTTCTGTGTTCGGTATGGGTACAGGTGTGACCTTCTCGCTATTGCCACCAAATATGACTACACTTTTTTAAAAGTGTATGTTATACAAACTAATATATTATGTTTTTCAATTGAAAAGAGAAAGTAAGAAGCTTTCTTACTCACAACATAGTTCATAAAACTCTCGCCTTACTTCCTATGTCTTTTAGGTCAAGCCCTCGACCTATTAGTATCGGTCAGCTTAATGTGTTACCACACTTACACCTCCGACCTATCAACCACATAGTCTACGTGGGGTCTTACTTCTTTTAAAGAATGGGAAATCTTATCTTAGGGGGGACTTCACGCTTAGATGCCTTCAGCGTTTATTCCTTCCGTACTTAGCTACCCAGCCGTGCCTTTGGCAAGACAACTGGTACACCAGTGGTACGTCCATCCCGGTCCTCTCGTACTAAGGACAGCTCCCTTCAAATTTCCTGCGCCCGCGACAGATAGGGACCGAACTGTCTCGCGACGTTCTGAACCCAGCTCGCGTACCGCTTTAATGGGCGAACAGCCCAACCCTTGGAACCGACTCCAGCTCCAGGATGCGATGAGCCGACATCGAGGTGCCAAACCTCCCCGTCGATATGGACTCTTGGGGGAGATCAGCCTGTTATCCCCAGGGTAGCTTTTATCCGTTGAGCGACGGCAATTCCACTCTCTTACCGCCGGATCACTAACTCCAACTTTCGTTACTGCTCGACCTGTTCGTCTCGCAGTTAGGCTTGCTTTTGCGTTTGCACTCTTCGTACGATTTCTGACCGTACTGAGCTAACCTTTGAACGCCTCCGTTACTCTTTAGGAGGCGACCGCCCCAGTCAAACTGTCCACCAGACATTGTCCCCCGACCGGTTTCACGGCCGCAGGTTAGAATTCCAGTATCACAAGAGTGGTATCCCAACATTGACTCCACACAAACTGGCGTCTGTGCTTCTCTGTCTCCCACCTATCCTGTACATGCAATACCAAAATCCAATATCAAGTTACAGTAAAGCTCCATGGGGTCTTTCCGTCTATTCGCGGGTAACCGGCATCTTCACCGGTACTACAATTCACCGGGTGTGTTGTTGAGACAGTGCCCAAATCGGTACGCCATTCGTGCGGGTCAGAACTTACCTGACAAGGAATTTCGCTACCTTAGGACCGTTATAGTTACGGCCGCCGTTTACCGGGGCTTCAATTCAGACCTTCGCTTGCGCTAAGTCCTCCTCTTAACCTTCCGGCACCGGGCAGGCGTCAGCCCCTATACTTCATCTTTCGATTTAGCAGAGACCTGTGTTTTTGCTAAACAGTCGCTTGGGCCTATTCTCTGCGGCCTGCGCTAGCAGGCACCCCTTTTCCCGAAGTTACGGGGTCAATTTGCCGAGTTCCTTAACAACACTTCTCCCGCTGGTCTTAGGATTCTCTCCTCACCCACCTGTGTCGGTTTACGGTACGGGCACCTCATCAATACACACAGCTTTTCTCGTCAGTGTACAATCATCCACTTCGCTACTTAATTTTCGCTCCCTTTCGCCGCACTCGACCATCGGTGCGGTTGGATTATGTTCCTGCGTCCCTGTGCTTAACAATTTCGGTGGCTACGGAATTTCTACCGTATGTGCATCGACTACGCCTTTCGGCCTCGCCTTAGCTCCCGGCTTACCTTGAGCGGACGAACCTTCCTCAAGAAACCTTAGGTTTTCGACCATTATGATTCTCACATAATTCTCGCTACTCATTCCGGCATTCTCTCTTCTATCTCGTCCACATGTCCTTCCGGTCATGCTTCTCCCTATAATAGAATGCTCCCCTACCAATGTAACCTAAGTTACATTCCCAAGCTTCGGTATAGGTTTTAGCCCCGTTAAATTTTCGGCGCCTATTCACTCGACTAGTGAGCTATTACGCACTCTTTAAATGTATGGCTGCTTCTAAGCCAACGTCCTAGTTGTCTCTGCAACTAGACATCCTTTTCCACTTAAACCTATTTTGGGACCTTAGCTGTGGGTCTGGGCTGTTTCCCTTTCGACCACGAAACTTATCTCCCGTAGTCTGACTCCCGGACATCATTTTTGCGGCATTCTGAGTTTGATAGGGTTCAGTAAGCTATACGCCCCCTAGCCCATTCAGTGCTTTACCTCCGCTAAACTAATCCGAGGCTAGCCCTAAAGCTATTTCGGGGAGAACCAGCTATATCCGAGTTCGATTGGAATTTCTCCGCTACCCACAGCTCATCCCCGCATTTTTCAACATACGTGGGTTCGGTCCTCCACCAGATTTTACTCTAGCTTCAACCTGTCCATGGGTAGGTCACTCGGTTTCGGGTCGTATACATGCAACTCTTTCGCCCTATTCAGACTCGGTCTCCCTGCGGCTTCGAACCTTAAGCTCTTAACCTTGCTACATACATACACTCGCCGGACCGTTCTACAAAAAGTACGCCGTCACACTTTAACGTGCTCCGACTGCTTGTAAGCACACGGTTTCAGGTTCTCTTTCACTCCCCTCCCGGGGTTCTTTTCACCTTTCCCTCACGGTACTGCTTCTCTATCGGTCATTAGGTAGTATTTAGGCTTGGATAGTGGTCTACCCTGCTTCCCACCGGGTTTCTCGTGTCCGGCAGTACTCTGGATCCTGCTCGCTCTTCGTCAATTTCGTTTACGGGGCTCTTACCCTCTTTGGCTTGACTTCCCAGTCAATTCTACTATCAACTCCGAATGCGTTTCGCAGTCCTCAACCCCGACAGTATTACTACCATCGGTTTGGCCTCTTTCCCTTTCGCTCGCCGCTACTCAGAAAATCTCTTTTGATTTCTCTTCCTCCGCCTACTTAGATGTTTCAGTTCAGCGGGTCTCCCCACATATACCTATTTATTCAGTATATGCTGACAAAGTATTGCTTTGCCGGGTTTCCCCATTCGGAAATCTGCGGATCTATAGTCATTTGCACCTTCCCGCAGCTTATCGCAGCTTGTCACGTCCTTCTTCGGCTCCTAATGCCAAGGCATTCTCCATGTGCTCTTCTTCGCTTGACCTTCGTCGTCGCAAACTTCGCTGTTCCGTTTACGGCTTCGCCGTAAATCTTCACCGCTTCGTTGCTCCTCCTCTTCCCACAAAACAAGTTTTGCGGGAGTACTGAGTTTCAACTCTTGTTTGCTCCGCTTTGTAGTGAAATATTACTATTTCACGGTCGCTATTTAGTTCTCCTTAGCGATTAATCTTTCGATTAATTTTAATCATGTGAGTAAGTTTTGTTAATACTTTCTTAGAATAGTTTTTTTACAGCTCCTATCTCTAGTCGCTGCATTCCCAGTTACCCTTGTATGAATCTCTTCATACGCGCGTTCTTTTCTGAAAAAACCTGATCTTGTATCTATTTTCATAAATACTCATCATTTTTCCGTAATATATGACCTGTATCATATACTACGTCAAAGTATCTTTCATAATTATTTCTAATCATTACTCCTTACTCTTCTCTTTATTCAATTTTCAAACATCTTCTCAACCTTTCTTTTTCAGATGGTTGAAATTTGGAACTATAAGTTCCTGGTGGAGATGAGGAGAATCGAACTCCTGACCCCCTGCTTGCAAGGCAGGTGCTCTCCCAGCTGAGCTACACCCCCATGGGATATTAAATTTAAAACCACTTTGTAGCAATAAAAGTGGTGGGCTGAAGTGGACTCGAACCACCGACCTCACGCTTATCAGGCGTGTGCTCTAACCTGCTGAGCTATCAGCCCGCATTGAAACCATCCGTACTTGCTTTATTTTCTTATTGAAAACCTCAGCTTAGATTAGAAGTTTCTTATCTCAACCTATCTTCTCAGATGGTTGAAAAACAAATAGTGAAAAAGTCTTTTGAGATTGAGTTTCCTCAATCATCGACCTTAGGATTTCTTGGCTAACTTCCGTTACTTCCTTCCGCTTCCTTCTTCCATAATTTTCAGGCTCAATGCCTTACTCTCTTACTTCCGCTCTCCGCTTCCGTTACTCTTCTCAGAACCAAGGGGTCTCCTTAGAAAGGAGGTGATCCAGCCGCACCTTCCGATACGGCTACCTTGTTACGACTTCACCCTAATTATCAATCCCACCTTCGACTGCGCTCTCCCTAAGGTTAAGCTACAGGCTTCGGGTGTTATCGACTCTCATGGTGTGACGGGCGGTGTGTACAAGGCCCGGGAACGTATTCACCGCAGCATGCTGATCTGCGATTACTAGCAATTCCGACTTCATATAGGCGAGTTTCAGCCTACAATCTGAACTGAGACTGCTTTTTGTGTTTTGCTCCACATCACTGCTTTGCTTCACTTTGTTAACAGCCATTGTAGTACGTGTGTAGCCCAGGACATAAGGGGCATGATGATTTGACGTCGTCCCCACCTTCCTCCGATTTGTCACCGGCAGTCCTGCCAGAGTCCCCAACTTAATGATGGTAACTGACAGTAAGGGTTGCGCTCGTTGCGGGACTTAACCCAACATCTCACGACACGAGCTGACGACAACCATGCACCACCTGTCTCCACGTCCCGTAGGACTTCACCTATCTCTAGGCTATGCGTGGGATGTCAAGTCCTGGTAAGGTTCTTCGCGTTGCTTCGAATTAAACCACATACTCCACTGCTTGTGCGGGCCCCCGTCAATTCCTTTGAGTTTCAATCTTGCGACCGTACTCCCCAGGTGGGATACTTATTGTGTTAACTGCGGCACAGAAGGGGTCGATACCTCCTACACCTAGTATCCATCGTTTACGGCGTGGACTACCAGGGTATCTAATCCTGTTTGCTCCCCACGCTTTCGCGCCTCAGCGTCAGTTATCGTCCAGAAAGCCGCCTTCGCCACTGGTGTTCCTCCTAATATCTACGCATTTCACCGCTACACTAGGAATTCCGCTTTCCTCTCCGACACTCAAGATATACAGTTTCAAATGCAGCCCCGGAGTTGAGCCCCGGTATTTCACATCTGACTTGTCTACCCGCCTACACGCCCTTTACACCCAGTAAATCCGGACAACGCTTGCCACCTACGTATTACCGCGGCTGCTGGCACGTAGTTAGCCGTGGCTTATTCTGTGTGTACCGTCATTATCTTCCACACTTAAAGAAGTTTACAACCCGAAGGCCTTCTTCCTTCACGCGGCGTTGCTGCGTCAGGGTTTCCCCCATTGCGCAATATCCCCCACTGCTGCCTCCCGTAGGAGTCTGGGCCGTGTCTCAGTCCCAATGTGGCCGATCAACCTCTCAGTTCGGCTACCGATCGTCGCCTTGGTAGGCTTTTACCCCACCAACTAGCTAATCGGACGCGAGTCCATCTTTAGGCGATAAATCTTTGATTATTATACCATGCGATACAATAATTTTATGCGGTATTAGCATCCCTTTCGGAATGTTGTCCCCCTCCTAAAGGCAGGTTACTCACGCGTTACTCACCCGTCCGCCGCTTTCCATCCTTATCTTCTCCCCGAAGGGATCCGTTAAAAATTTCTCGCTCGACTTGCATGTGTTAGGCACGCCGCCAGCGTTCGTCCTGAGCCAGGATCAAACTCTCGATTAATATTGTTATATATCCAGACTCTCGTCTACCAATATACTCGATTGTTTGTTAGCTCTTATCGAATACTAACGTTCGTCGCAGCCCGCTTCGCTTTCCCCATAAATTTGTAAACAAATTTATGCTCTTCGCTCCGCAGCAGCTCCTCTTAAATCAAAAGCAAGCTTTTGATTTATTCTTAACCCCCGCAGAACTTTGTTCCGCAGCTGCAACTTGTAAAGTTCGCTAAAACTTTTTTGGAATTGACAAAGTCTCCACTCTTGCGAGTTTCTTACCTTGTGCAATTGTCGTAATAAGTACATCTAAATGTATCTTTATTACCGCTTTTTCACTATTTATTTTTCAAACATCTGCTTAGCTCTCAAACAAATCTCTTTATTAGAAAGCTCCATCGCTGCACCGCAGCAACTTTATTAGTATACCATGTTTGTTTTTACTTGTCAAGACTTTTTTTGAACTTTTTTTATTTTTTCTGTTCTTTTTTGTCCCTTAAGTTTCAGCCGGCCTTTTTGCCTTCTCCGGTTCCTTTTTTACTCTCACAGTATTCTATCTTTCAGCTTTTCTTGCCTCAGCCGAAAGCTTTATTATCTTATCATATTCTTACCCTTCTTGTCAATATATTTTTTCACTTTACTTTTCACAAATTCTTTACCCATTATTTACTTCTGCTTTGGTTATTTTGTTTGTATATAGTTTTCTATTTATAATGTCCCGCTAATATTACTTTAAAAAATAGGATATGCAATTTTGGTTGCATATCCTATTTTGTTTGCT
The DNA here is from genome assembly GCF_002874775.1 of Monoglobus pectinilyticus. Lineage (NCBI taxonomy): Bacteria > Bacillati > Bacillota > Clostridia > Monoglobales > Monoglobaceae > Monoglobus > Monoglobus pectinilyticus. Next base: position 1,014,958 of record NZ_CP020991.1, read on the forward strand.
TAAAAACTTAAACTATCTTTTATCACATCATCGTAGTTCTCCGAATAACCAATTCTCCAACCGCTGTCGCTGAGGTCTCTGAGAAACTCCAGTCATCAATTTATCAAATCCAACGCTCACTTATCTCACTCAGCGCCAAGTCTTAGAAAGCTCCGCTAGTTGGATTTGAATCTACAGATGATAAACCTTTAATTATCAAATCATACGATTAAATAATTCATATTGTTTTAATTTACAATAACATCATACCTAACCGCTGCAAGAATATCCAGTTTGCATTTTTGAAATTTTCTAAAGACTAATTATTAGTTATAACAATTTAAATCCACCGGTTTATGTAACGCTAATAATTTAGACAATTAATATTCAAGTCATTTAATATGCCCGGCTTAAATACTTTTTTATGGTCAATGTTATTTATTGTTATAACATCCGACTGACAAATACTTAGCACTATTACTTAAATATGCAGTTATAACTCTTAAACTATTAATTTATTATTTTAATCCTCTAAACCCGATTCAGCATTCTCAGCGCTTTCTTCATTGCCGGTGTCACTTTTTGTGTTGTCGCCTGTTTTGGCATCGTCAATGTTATCTTCTACAGGCTCCTCCGCCTTTTTCGTGTCTTCTTCTCCGCTGTCTGCAGGTTGAGTTTTCTTCTCTTCCCCGCTATCAGTCTTTTTTTCGGTGTCAGTTCTTTGAGTAGATTTTTCCTGAGTAGTATCTTTCGGTTTTGATTCTGAACCGGATTGTGTGTTTTTATCGGTGTTTTCCTTGTCATTTCCGGCCGATGACTTATCACCGCTCGATTTTGTATCTGAGTCAGCTCCATTACTGCTTTTCGGTTTTACAGTTGCAGCGGGTGCCGACACTGGAATATCAGCCGAATTACTCCTTGTTTTAAACCAATTTGAAGCGTTTACTGAAACTATGTATATCAATAACCCTATAATAAACCCTATTATTGCAAGACCGGCAACTTTTATTATAAATTTTCCCGGATGTCTTTTTGCAGAAGGCTTCTTAACTCTTTTACCTTCATAATTATTATCAGCATAAAACTGCTGATCCTGTCTGCGCGTATTCTTTTTCGTTTTCTGATCCGGGTTATATCGATAATATTGCTTTTTGACAGGCTGAGACTGTCTCCTGTTTCGGCCCCCTTGATATTCATTACCGGAAATTCCTGTCTCCTCTGCCGCCCGGCTGTTTTCAAAGCCGCTCCCCCTGCCGTCAATTTTGGGAATAGCTACAGTCATATCAGCATTATTCTCCAAATTTGTATTGACAGGTCTTCTGTTTGTTCTACCTGCACTTTGTACCGGTTTATATGTCTCAGTTTCAGACGTTTCAATATTTTTAACGTTATTATCATGCTTCACATCATAGTTATTGTTTACCGCCGGCCGCACCAAAGAGCTGCCGCAATACTTGCATATCTTATCATTGTCGCCTACTTGCTTTCCGCAAAATTGACAAATCATATAAATACCTCTTTCTTTTTATGTTTATTAAATTATAACACAATATTCGACCTAGTCAATACATGCTTTACATAAGATAGCATAATAAAACACAAATATTTTGATATATTTTATTGTTCTGCAATCACTTATATGTTATAATTTAAAGAAAAAAATGACTGGAGAGATACTTATGGCACACAAAAATTTTGAAGATTTTAAAGAGGCGGTAACTGAACATTATAATAATATAGAATTTCCTGCCGGGGCTATTGGAGAATTGTCTGAAACAATTGTAAATATGTCAGCCAAAATCACTCTGGAAGTTCTGCAGCAATATCATAAAGAATTTATAGAAAAAAGTAATTAATTTAGAACAAAAAAGTCAGTCCGGTATAAAACGGGCTGACTTTTTATAATTTATTATCTTATGTCTTTCATATCAACATCATCCATATCATCAAAGGTTTGATTTTCTCCTACCATACCCCAAATGAACGTATAATTTTTGGTTCCAACGCCTGAATGTATTGACCAGCTTGGTGAAATAACAGCTTCCTCATTTCTCATAACGAGATGTCTTGTTTCCTGAGGTTCGCCCATCATATGGAATACAACATCATCTTCTCCCAATTCAAAATACAGATACACTTCCATTCTTCTCTCATGAGTATGGCACGGCATAGTATTCCAGTTGCTTCCTACCTCAAGCGAGGTCATTCCCATTACCAGCTGGCAGCTCTGACAAACTTCAGGATGAATATATTGGTTTATAACTCTCTTATTACATCCTTCAACGCTTCCCAAGGGACGTTTATTTGCCATTTCCATTGTAATCTTCAATGTTGGGTATGTATGGTGAGCCGGAGCCGAGTTCAAATAAAACTTTGCCGGATTCGCAGGGTCGTCACTCTTAAATGATACCTCTTTAATTCCCATTCCTGCATATAAACCATCCTTATAGGACAAATCATACTCTTCGCCGTCTAGAATAACTGTTCCCGGGCCTCCGATGTTGATAACTCCAAGCTCTCTTCTCTCAAGAAAGTAATCCACGCCCAGCTCGTGCCCTGCTTCCAAAGTCAGAACCTTTTCTGACGGACATACTCCGCCGACAATTATTCTGTCAACATGGCTGTAAACCAGCTTCACTTTATCAGGAATAAACAAGTCCTGAATCAAAAAATCATTTCTCATTCTGTCAGTAGTGTAATGTTTTGCATCATCAGGATGCCACGGGTTTCTAATTTCAATATCCATTTCTATTCCTCCATTTATAAAAATACGCCGCTTTCTCAGCGTCTCTTTAGTTTCATTCCAATTTTATCATAGTTTCATTTGATATGCAAGGAATAAAATGAATATTTTACGACAGTTAACATTATATATTATTTGGGAATTTTAATGGTATATTCTATATATTCCTCACTCTCACGCCGCTTGGTTACCGCGTTTACACCGCTCTGTTTCATAAGGTCAACAGCTTTTCTTATAGTGTTAGAAAAAATTCTTATATCTCTGAAAGTTTGAGGAAGGTGCCCCGGCTTTTTCTCTTCTTCATTATTATTTTCCTGAGATTTTTTTAGTATTTTTTCTACTAAAGCTTCTGTTTTTGCCACATTAAGACCTTTTTTAGTTATTTCATTCAAAGCCGCCATCTGCTGTTCCTCATTTTCAAGCTTTAAAAGCGCTCGGGCATGACGTTCAGTTAATCCATATTCACACAATACGGCTCTGACTTTTATCGGCAGTTTTAAAATACGGATTTTGTTTGCTACTGTCGACTGATTCTTTCCGAGCTTAGAGGCGAGCTCGTCCTGGGTCATTCCATGCTCTGAAATCAGAGTTAAATATGCTTCCGCCTCCTCAATATAATTTAGGTTCTCACGCTGTATATTCTCAACCAATGCCAAAATTGCGCTGTCAGTCTCGTCAACCCTCATAACTATTGCCTGTATGTAATCCATTCCCAAAAGCTTGCACGCTTCAAGCCTGCGCTGCCCCGCAACCAGTTCATACTCAAACGGTATAACCTGTCTTACAGTTATCGGCTGCATTAAACCATAATTTTCTATTGACGCGGCCAGCTCGTTTAATGAGTTTTCATCAATTTCCAACCGCGGCTGATTGGGGTTTGGTTTTATGCTGTTTATTGGTATGGATTGCGAGTTCCCATGTGTCTTTATCCTCTTATTCTGAGTTACGTCCGTCAAATTAATCTCCATATTTACTCTATCAATTTCATGCACTTCGTTTTCCTGAGAGGCTTCTGTTTCGACGCCTCGTTTTAAATAGTCTAATAACATTTTTGTCATCCTTTCTTTTGTAACATTTGCTATATTCGGCTATAAAAATTATATCGTAATATATACCTTAATGCAAAAAGTTTAATGACAAAAATTTCGACATTTAATTCATTCTTCAGTCTCTCTCAATTATAATTAAGTCATCGCCGATTTTTGTTATCTTATCCCATGGAATAGTAACGTCGTCTTCTCTGCCCAAAACACCCAGGAACCTGTACGAGCCCGGAACAAGAAGAGACTTTATCTGACCGCTGTTTTCATCAAATTCCATATCAGACACAAAACCCAGTCTTTCACCATCCATTGCACAAATTACTTCTTTAGAACGCATATCGCTGAATTTCATTCCATCACCGCCTATAATAAAAAATCACTCCATAATATATATGAAGTGATTTCAAATTCTATGTGATAAAATTATTCTGAATCTTCTTTTGTCTCTTCTGCCTCTTGTTCAGGCTCAGTCTGATGCTCAAAACCAAAAAGCTTTTTTAAGCGGTTCATAGCTTCAACTGTATTATCTTTATCCCCAAACGCTGTCAAACGGAAATACCCCTCTCCGTTTTCTCCAAAACCTGCGCCGGGAGTTCCCACAACGTTTATATTCTCCAGCAGATAATCAAAGAATTCCCATGACTTCATTCCGTTAGGACACTTCAGCCAAATATACGGCGAATTCACACCGCCAAAATACTTTATACCTATCTCATCCATAGTATCAGCTATAACTTTTGCATTCGCACGGTAATAATTTATATTTTCCATTATCTGCTTCTGACCTTCTTCAGTGAAAACGGCCTCCGCACCTCTTTGAACAATGTATGGAACGCCGTTGAACTTAGTGGTCTGACGTCTTACCCACAGCTTGTTAATCTCAACAACATCACTGTCAATCTTTAAGAGCTTCAGCTTATTTACCTTAACCTTTAAATCCTTCGGAACTATAGTATATCCGCACCTGGTTCCGGTAAATCCGGCTGTCTTTGAAAGTGAACAGAACTCTATTGCACATCTTTTTGCTCCGTCAATTTCATATATGCTTCTTGGCAGATTTTCATCCTGAACAAAAATCTCATACGCAGCGTCATATAAAATAACCGCATCGTTTTCAAGAGCATAGTCCACCCACGTTTTAAGCTGCTCTTTGGTATAACAAGCCCCTGTAGGATTATTTGGCGAGCACAAATAAATAATATCCGCCTTTGTATTTCCCTCCGGCAGAGGACAAAAACCATTGTTTGCATTAGCGTTTAAAAATTCAATTTTTCTGCCATTCATAATGTTGGTATCAACATATACGGGATAGACCGGATCAGGAATCAAAACAACATTATCCTTATCAAATAAATCAGTTATATTACCGACATCACTTTTAGCGCCGTCGCTTACAAAGACCTCATCAAGTTCAAGGCGAATTGTATTTTTCTTATAATAGTCCACAATCTTTTCTCTCAGAAAGTCATATCCCTGTTCCGGTCCGTATCCTCTGAATGTTTCCTGTGCGCCCATCTCATCCACAGCTTTATGAAGCGCCTCGATAACTGCAGGAACCAAAGGTAAGGTAACGTCACCTATACCAAGCCTTATTATTTTTTTATCCGGGTTTTGGGCTGAATAATCATTAACCTTTTTAGCTATCTCTGAAAATAGATAACTTTCTTTAACGTTTAAAAAATTCTCATTTAATCTCAATTTCAACACTCCTTTATTATTAATTAATTTCTATCTGGCTATTGGCGGAACCTCAACTTCTCCTTCACAGATAAATGTAGCCGGTCCCTTTTTTATTACCGTGCCGTCCTGCAAATAAGTTATTTTTAAATTTCCGCCTCTAAGCTTAACCGTTATTTCTCTGTCGTGCTTACAGTATCCGTTTAAAACAGCTGCCACAACAGCAGCACAAGCGCCTGTTCCGCAAGCCCATGTTTCTCCGCTTCCTCGTTCCCAAACTCTCATTTGCAAAGTATCCTCATCAATAACCTTTATAAATTCGGTATTGATACGCTCCGGAAACAATTCATGATTTTCAAATAGTGGACCGACTTTTTCGAGTTCCAAACTATCAATATCATCCATAAATATTACAGCATGGGGGTTTCCCATAGACACCGCCGTAATCTCATATTCTTTATCCATAACGCTAATCGGATAACCTATAACTCTATCGCCGTCTATACTGACAGGGATCTTTTGAGGCTCAAGTTCCGCCTTGCCCATACCAACTGTAACAGATACCACTTCGCCATCTATTACATCAAGCTCTAAATCTTTAATTCCTGAATTAGTTTCAAGCGTTATATCAGTTTTTTTGGTTAAACCATTATCGTATACGTATTTTCCTACGCATCTTGTAGCGTTTCCGCACATTTCAGCTTCCGACCCGTCAGCGTTAAAAATACGCATTTTAAAATCAGCGGTTTCCGACGGCATAATCAATACTAGGCCGTCGCTTCCGATTCCAAAGTGCGGATCCGAAACAAACTCAGACATTTTTGACGGATTAAAAACTTCCTCTTCAAAGCAGTTGATGTAAATATAACTATTACCTATGCCATGCATTTTTGTAAATTTGATCATTAATATCCCTCCATATAAACTGCTTACACATGGTATATTCTACCACAAAACGCTAATAATTACAAGCAATAGTAAAAATAATTTTAAAAATATAAAAATTGTTTACACAAAGTTCATTGAATTTCGTCTTTTATTATGTTAGAGTAAAACTGTAATAATTTTACGAGGTGAAGAATATGGAAAGTTTTCGAAACTTTATGCAGGGAAGATACGGATTTGACAAACTAGGGCTGTTTATTATAATTGCGTCCATTGTATTATCTATGTTATCAAGGCTGTTCTGGCTTCCCCTCTTGAATTGGATGGCTATAATTCTTGATATAGTATTTATATACAGATTTTTATCTAAAAAGGAATTTGCCAGACAGCGTGAAAACAGAATATTTCTTGAAAAGTTTGAACAAGCCAAAGAATTTATTCATAGAGACAGAAAGAACTATAATTACTACAGGTGCCCCGTATGCAAAACAAAATTTGTAACTCCCAAAAACCAAACCTTTGGTTACACTTCAAAGGTTATTTGCCCAAAATGCAAAAATGAATTTTAGCGCTTGTAATAAATAAAAATAGTTTTCATAAATATAGTTACGTAACTCTTTGATTAATCTATCCCGCTCTTTTTCATTTTATACCCCTAAAAAAAACGCCGGCACTCATATGTGCCGGCGCTTTCTTATTAATTAACAGCTTCTTTTAAAGCTCTTGCTAACTGAGCAGGACATGATGTACCTCTGCCATTGCAGTCGATATCCTTTAAAATTTCAATAACCTTTGACGCTTCCATTCCTTCAACCAGCAGTGATATGCCCTGCAAATTACCATTGCATCCGCCGACAAATGAGACATTACTAACTTTACCATCAACTAAATCAAACTTTATTTGACGTGAACACGTCCCTCTGGTTTTATATGTATACTCCATATAATCATCTCCAAATATGCAATTAACGAACACTCTGCCTTGAGGCCTTGCTGGTTCCGGCGTACTTGCCGCATTTATCTCCCCATACAGCCAAAACTTCATTGTCTGATGAGATTACCCTTATGACCTCACACATATTAGAGCAACCGTTACACTCAAAACTCGTTGGCTTAAACTCAAGTTCAAGCTGTTCAAATCCGCGGAACATAGGTGTGGTTATATTATTTTCTTCAATATATTCCTTCGCAAGAATAGCACAGCCTATGGCTCCCATAACATCATAATATTTTGGTATTATAACCTTTTCGCCTACCTCGTCCTCAAACGCCTTTCTGATTCCAACGTTAGCAGCGACGCCGCCCTGGAAAATAAACGGTGGCTTTAATGTCTTTGCGCGGCCCAAATTGTTAATATAATTTCTCACAAGCGCTGTACATAAGCCTTTTATTATCTCAGCCTTTGAGAATCCATATTGCTGTTTCGCTATCATATCAGACTCGGCAAACACTGTACACCGGCCTGCTATTCTTACATCCTTTTCAGCGGTTAATGCAAGCTCGCCAAATTGTTCAATAGGAACTCCAAGTCTTTCCGCCTGATGATCCAAAAACGAACCCGTACCGGCAGCGCACACTGTATTCATAGCAAAATCAGTAACCATACCGTCTTGGAGGATTATTATTTTTGAGTCCTGTCCTCCAATCTCAAAAATGGTTTGAGCGTCCGGGTGAAAATGGAGGGTTGCCGTAGCATGCGCTGTTATCTCATTTTTTATAACATCGGCTCCGACGAGAACACCTGCAAGTTCTCTTCCGCTGCCTGTGGTTCCTATACCTAGTATATCGTCATCCTGACAGCCTATAGCCTCTTTCAGTTTTGTCATGCCTTTTTTGACGCTCTCCAGCGGCTGACCGTTTGCCCTAATATATTGGTTAAAACAAACATTATAATTATTATCCATAGCGATAACGTTTGTACTAACCGATCCAATATCAATACCCAAATAATATTTCATATATAACTCCTATAATTATTTTGTTTGATACTCAGGCGAAGTCGGTGAAGTCTTTAAATTGTCCTTAACCTCTCCTACCTTTGTACCTACTCTTCTTGCCGCTGATTGTGCAGCGTTCTCAAGAGAGTCAGCCACATTATTCAATGTGTTTTTCTGTTTCGCAAAATGTTTATTTCTTATTAAATCAGTAAACGCTTCCAGTCTTGTCTTTACATGAGCCTCTCCCATCTGCTCATCCAAAGATAATGACATAATAGGAATATTAAGCTCCTCTGATACAGCAGGAAATTTACCTAAGTTTACAAGTTCCGGCAGACATGCAAAAGGCATAAGATGTACCACACCGTCAAAACCGCGTTTTGCAAAATCCATTACCCAACCCATGTTTTCTTTATCATGGCCGCCGCAGTTTATAGGCGCCAGCTTATCTGATGATTTAAATATTCGATGTGATTTAGGAAACGGCAGCCATTTCGGAATCAAATTATGTTCTACCCAATCAGATATGTACTGAACGTTTTCAACTTCAACGCCCATAGAGTTTAAAATTTCCTCAACGTTCTTATTCACAGTGGGTTCCATAATAACATATATCTCTCCCACTATGCCAACTCTAATCCGTTTGCTTTCCTCAACCTGACGCATCGGTATGCTGTCAAACATTCTGAGCGCTTTTTTATACGTCTTATTAATTTCAGAATATGTATCGCATTTATCAAACATGTTTTTTATTTTTTTCCATGTTCTTGAAAAATCGCCTTGATTAATCTCATAAGCTCTCATTATTTTCATTTTCTTTTCAAGCTTATCCATTTTCTTAATAAGATTGTAACAAAATCTTGCTATACCCAAAAGTTTGAAGTTGCTGGTTCCATTTTTGACTAGCATAGCGATTTCATAAAATGCCTTAAAATCGTTAAACATATTATCAAAAACAATTACTTTTGTATCAAATCCCAGCTCCTGCAAAACTTTCTGATGAACATCCGGGTACATCCCGGCACGGCACGGACCGTTGCCGCCTGATGAAACTATCAATTCGGCGCCCCTTTCAGCGCACTCTATATATGTTCCCATCATTACCTTAAAAGGAAAACAGATAAACTCAGGACTATACTTAACGCCGAGTTCCATTGTCTTTTGAGATGGAGGGTCAGGCATTACAACTTCATGACCCAGCTTTTCCATCAGCTTTTTATATCCTGTTACACAACCCATATGCGGAAAAGATACTTTCATTTAATCACCTCATTAACCTTCCGAATTTTCCTCTTAATCATATCTGTGAACGCTTCTATACGCGTCTGCAGATGACTTTCGCCTGTATGTTCATCAATTCTCAGAGTCATAAACGGAACTCCGGAATCTGCAAAATCATGCTCTATTTCTTTTCCCACCACTGAGTCAGGACCACAGCCAAACGCTGTTATATGTATTATTCCTTGAACGTCTAAATCCTTTATCATAACGCTTGCCGCCTGATATAACTTATCCGGAAATGTCCAGAATATAGGTCTAGTGCACTCGTCTCTATATTTGTGAAGGTCTCTTAAATCCAGCATATCAAAAGTTATAACATTAACTTTAAGCTCACGCAGTTTCTGAATTATATTCATGCTTATGAACGGATCATATACATTATAAACATATCCGAGCAATCCTATCGTAGTATCAAACTCAGGCAATGCGAAATCAGAAATTTTGGCGCCCTCAAACATTACCTCAGCGGCTTCATCAAGCGTTAGACCCATATTGCAGTATTCTCTGAACCGCTTAAAATCTTCCGCGGCGCCTTCCAAAGCGATTCGCATTTTGTGCGCCGAAACGCCAAGCTTTTTAGCCACCGGAAGATAGCACTTCAAAGCCGCCGTATCCTCACGGTCACAATCAATTTCAGCAATAAGAAGCTTTGCCTCGGGAACAGTCTTTTCAACCAACTCAGGCAGCCCAATATACTTAGGACAAAACCAATAATTTTTCTCTATATGCACAAATCTCGGACAAAATATGTAGTCAACGCCTTTTTCTATCAAGTTAATAACATGACCATTATATATTTTTATAGGAAAACAAATTTCAGGGACTGTCACCGCTATGCCTTTTTGAACCAGCGGCTTTGTTGAAGTATCAGAAATAACGACCTCGCATCCAAGCCTCTCAAATAAAGACCGCCAAAACGGGTAATAGTACTGATATAATAAGGCTCTTGTAATACCGATTTTCATATAACTTCCTCCAAATTCTAAAACAAAATATTCAGCACGTTTACCTTCACGGCCTCATAATTATAACCCTAATTACAGCCATTTTACTCCTTTTTTCGGGCTTTGTCAATAGCTTTCAGTCTAATAGATTGCCGAAATAATCACGTAAAAATAACATCTTTTTTATACATTTTATGCCGCTTTTATTTTACACATTCAGAGTTTGCACTATCAATTATTTTAAATACTGCACTTATGAAACACATTTAGTTTTTTGTACATATATTTATAATTATATAAATTTTTTATTTTCATATGTCTATATAATTTATTTGATAAGTTTATAAAAGGCGGCGGGCCTTAAGCCCTGCCGCCTTTTTATGAGACTCTCTATATTACTGAATAACCAGCATGTCAATCGCTTGGTCAATATATTTAGTTCTGATAAATACCTGATTGCCTGGCTCAATGTCAAATGGTTCACCTATAGTAATCTCATCTTTACTTGTATCATAGATATAAAGATTCACATCTGTTGTAGGATATGCTCTATAGAATCTGCCATCTGCAACATTAGCACTTTCAACCATAAAGTAATCAAATACTTTTCTTACTTCACCAAATACAGTCATAAGTTTGTCGTTCGTTATCTTGTAATTATTGACACCAAGTCTGTCACGCTGCGAAGTACTTGATTCAAAGTAACCGCCGCCGCTTGTTCTGTAAGTGTAGTTAAACAATACTCTGTATGTGTACAAATATCCATTTGAACCCAAATTGTACTGGATAACATCGCCTCTAACTAAATCCTTGATATCTTTTTTGTCGTTTGCCATAGTCTCTGTTGGTGTAATAGGATCAACCTGACTTACATCATCATCAACCTTTAATGAAATATACTCGCCTTTTGACCAGCCGTTTACTTCAAGAACTTTCTCCTGCTTTTCCTCATCCCAAGCTGTTGCGAACTTGTCAACAACCAATGTATCAGCAGTTTGGTCTAAGGTTGTAGGCTCTTTATCCTGAATAACCATTACATTGGCTACTCCCCTGTTCAGATCATATATATCTGCCGTATAAGAACCATCTGCTAGATCCTGCTTTGTTAATACAGTATAATCTTCATCACGGTCACGATCTACAAAAGGAACATCAAATATGATTGTAGAATCTTCTATTGCACAGTTACCGATAAGACTTCTGGAATATCTTCCTTCACCGCTGAAATATTTACCAAAGCCTAAATCATCATCTGCATCATAATTTTCTGTGAAATCTACAGCTTTGTATAATGTCTTCAACTTGCCTTCAGAGTTAATTTCATAAACAACTAACTGAGCGTCAGCAAATGCTCCGGAATTAATAATAAAGGAAGCAGATCTCTGCTGAGCTTCATCTGTTCTGCCTGAGTTATCATCCTTTTCCATTACATTGGTATTAACCTTTGATGCAGATACATACTCATTTATTTTTCCTGTCTTATCAAGAATCTTAACCCTAAAATTACTTTCAAAAACATCATCGCCGGCAGCAAACTTAATTAAATAACCGTAGTTACCATTGTTTGATGTTGAAGTATTAGTACCTAAGAGTCTGCCATCATAAGTGATTTGGAAATCACTTGTAAAGCCTGATGTTATATCCTTTACACAATAAGCAGATACTATATACTCATTACCTGCAAGTGTAACAACCTTATACTCTCCGGCTGTATACTGCTCAGTTCTTGTTGTACTGATTGTTCCGGAAACAACATTTCTTGATACATAACCTCTAATATACTGTCCATCTTTACTTACGCAATAAGTTATAGCATCATTTTTCAATAATTCTTCAGGTGTGATTGTTTTGCCATCAAGAGTTAGTCTTGTATGATAAGAAGTATCAAATTTTAACTCAGGAAGTGTAACTGTCATACTGTTTTGGAATATAACCTGATATGTTGACTTATTATATCTGTCAAACAATCCGTCAAATTGTTCCTGAATCATTACAGCGCTGGCTTTCGTACTGCTCTCATGAGTAACAACCTTTACATGTCCCTCTTTTATTACTGTTGATACATCGCTAAGCTCATAATAAGGCTTGCCATTATAAGAAATCAGTGTTGAACCATCAAAAGTAAGCGTCTTTTCTTTATCATTTGAATCAGTGTAAACAATCTTATCAGCTGTTAAAGAAACGATATCTTTTGCCATTATATCATATTCTTTATTCTTATCTTTTCTTGGCTCGCAGTAAGCAATATAATCTCTTCTATAACCTGAAACATCTTCCATGTAATAATAATTTACTTCATATCCAAGAAGAGATTCCATGTCATAATTATCTGAGAACTGATAGCAAGTGCCATCAATTATTACTTCATTTTCCAGGTCAACTTCACTGCCTGTCAAATATGAGAAGTAAGTTCCTTCAACATAACCTGTTTCATTTTTAATCTTATATGTTTCAGTAAGCAAAGTTTTTGAATCGCTTACTCTAACATCTGCTGTACCGTCTGCTCTGTAAACTACAGTTTCCATCAAATATGCTTCCATAGCGTTTCTAACCATCTTTGCCATCTGCATAGCTGTCATTGAATCAGTATAGCTCAAGCTCAGACCATTATAAATGCCCTGTCTCAAAGCAAACGTTGTGTAACCGTTAGGAAATCCGCCGTTTGTAATTTCACAAGCGTCCTGATAGCCAAGTGCACACATAATCATCTTTGAAGCTTCGTTTACAAGAATAGGGTCGTTTGGTCTAAACTCAGAATTTCCGTCACCGCTCAGGATACCGATTTCTGTCAAATAGCATACTGATGAGTATGCAAAGTTTGACGCGTCAATATCAACATATGGTGAGCTGCCGTATCTCGGATAGCCGGCTGTGTTTGCCTTAAGCATTTTTGCAACAATTGTTGCAAATTCCGCTCTTGTAACCTTTTCGTTCTGCCAATAACCATCCTCCAGCATTTCAAAAAGGCCCATAGAATAATCAAACTTATAAGCGTCAGCATACTGAACGTCGTCATTAGGCATTGACGCAAGTTCTGTTCCTGCTGCCGAGCTTAAAACAGCGTCGGCAGCTTCTTCATTTGTGGTTGAATCTTCGGCAAAAGCTACGAAAGTAGACATACTTAAAATCATAGCAGCTGCCAGTAACATTGAAATTACTCTTTTGATATTACTCATTAACAGTTCCCTCCATCTTCAATAATCCATATATGATTTTAGCGGATTGAGCACGGTCTGCAGCTCCCTTAGGATCAAGCATATTGTCTCCAACGCCATTAATTATATCTGCGCAGTACATTCTTTCTATTGCCTCAACCGCATAGTCACTTATGCTGCTTTGGTCTGAGAAACTTGCGTAAGGCTTATTGGCAGGAATACTAATACCCAAAGCATTCAATGTTCTATAAGCCATAACCATCATATCTTCACGAGAAATATTTTCATTTATTCCGAAAGTTCCATCCTCGTATCCATTTGCAACTCCAAGATTTAAAGCTTTAGCTATAGGCTCATAATACCATTCACCCTGAACAACATCACTAAATGGAACTTCTTCAGCCGGTGGTACACTTTCACCCAAAGCGCGCATTAACATAGAAACATATTCCGCCCTGGTAACATTAGAAGAAGGTGAAAATACTCTGTCTGCCGTACCGTTAACAATGTTTTTCTCAGCTAAAGTATTGATTGCGTCAACAGCCCACTCGTAATCATTTAAATCATTAAAATACTTGTTAGTATTAGGATTCTGAGTTACTGCCGGAGTAGCTGTTGGTGCCTCTGTAACACTCGGATCTTCTGTTGGAGCAGGTGTAGCTGTAGCATAATTGCCTCCGCCACCGCCGCCGCCAGGATTAACGGGTTTTACGTCTATATTTCCGGAATCTGTTCCATCACCGTTATACGCTTTAATACTTGCAATATTAACCCATGAATATCCATCGTTACGAGACTTAATCTGAATTTTACCAACATTATAATCATCTATATCTTCATCAGTAAACTCACCATATCCATGAACTAGCTTTCCATCAGCATACAACTTAATGTTCTTCTGAGCAAAGTCTACAACCACTTTATAAGTTACATAGTCAGCCGAGCCTTTCTCATAATACCATAAGCCGTGAAGAGTCTTTCCGGTTTGTGCAATATCAGAGTAAACTGCGTCTCCGGCTATTGTATCAAATTGATAATATTTAGATGAATATCCGGTATTAGAAGGCAGCACTCTATTTTTCTTTTCACTTGCCATAGGAGTTTTTCCTATACTATAAGAACCGACTTCGTCTGAGTTAAACTTTAATATCGGATTCTCAACCGTTCCGTCAAATCTCCAGCTTCCTTCGTCCGGCGGATTAGTCTGCCACTTATTAACTACAAACTCTCTCGAAACAGGACTTGATTCGCTATCGAAGAAAATAGAAAATGCTGATTCCCACAATGCAGAATTTGTAGAATCCTTATCCTCGTTTACAAGAGAATCCTTATAGAAGTTCAGCTGAACAGTGTTATGCTCATCAGACGCATCACTTGTTATCTGTGATTTATCACCCTTCTTACTAAAATCACCCTGTCTGTTAAGAGCGTCAGTTTGCTTCTGATATAAAATTTTCATCTTAATTTCATAAGTAAACTTATCATCCTGCGTTACATTCAGCTTATTATCTGCATTTACACCATGTGAGTTTGTCTCATCCAATAACTGCAGACAATACTCTCCGGTATCCGGGTCGTTAGCCATTGTTACGCTTCCGCCAAGAGTATACATATACTCATTTTTCATAAATGCGTCGCGTTCTTCCTTAGACATCTTAGTAAAGTCATAATTTAACAACTGACTGCTCGGTGTGTCTGAAACAACATCAGATGCTGTCTTACCGTTGTCATTAACTGCAACTACTATAAAGTAATATGTCTTTCCATTTTCAAGACCTCCAACAACCTGTTTGTTGGTTCTAGCGTCTATACCTGTAAGTTTATGAGCATATGCTGTATAGTCGCTGCCGTGGTTTGATGTGTCATAATAAATCTCATAACTTTCATCAGTAGCAACGTTTCCTGTCCAATTCAATCTAACTTGCTTCAAATACGGAACCTTATTTGTAATAACAGGCTTATCCGGAAGCAAATCTCCTGCTCCCTCAGGCGCCACCGTCGTACGGAAGGTCATATTTTTTTCATTAGCATCGTTTGGATCATACTCTGCGACAGTCACGTTACTATTTTCATCTGTAGCAGTTACCTTATAATAATATTGAGTATCAGGCTGCAAATCAATCAATGTTTTAGCATGATAGGTATGATAATAATCTGTTCTTTCATCATAAGTCAATACTTCACTCTTTGTATAAACACCTGGCTCAGTACCATACTCAACTACACATGTTGTTCTGTAATTTGTATTCCAGAAAATCTGAGCAGTAGAATAACCAAGCTTATTTACCTTAAAGTTTTCAATTGACGCCGGTGTATTATCAGCTTCTAAAGGTTGATCGTCAGCCATAAATGACATGTATTCTTCAAGATATGTGTATCCGGATTCAGGATTAATCTCTGTTGCCAAATACTTAGAAGTGCTCCAGCCTCTGTACTCTTTATACCAGTTAGGAATACCATCTCCCATGCCATCCCAAGCGATTTTATAAGAGTCAGGTCTTCCTGCATAATTCTTCTCTCTATAAGAATCCATAAAATCAGCGATTTCAGGGAAATCATTCTTTACCCAATCAGCCGGGTATAAATCAGCAACTGTTCTCTTTACCTCTAAATACTCTTTAGATTCTCCCATAAGAGAATAGCGTGTCTGATCATAATTCGCATCAGTTGTTGTTACATAACGATCCCACTTATTGTCATAAAGTGTATAAACCGTTTGCTGTCCCGGTGAACCACAGAACTCACCCCACCAGTCGCCTATTTCAAAGTTTGTTGTATATTGATATGTGCTGGAAGCATTAGGATTTGTATTCTTATTTACATCAGTGAAATCATCCCAATGTACAGGTTTAGTCTGGCCAGCTCCGGCTGAAGCGCCTTTAAGAACAGGTCCTTCACCTTCTTTTGTGTTCCAGTCACGCTGAGTTTTATATTCTGAATAATCATTCCCGGTTCTTCTTTCCAATTCTTCAAAGAACGGAGATACTTCCTCAGCTGTAAGCTTATTACTTTTTGATGTTCCATTCTGCATTTCAACCATTGCCATTGTATCATACAGATCCCTTGCCGGTCTTGTTGCACCCATTCCATTATCACTTTGAGCATATGTTGTAAGCTTATTAGATGCTAAAACATTTCCTCTCGGTGCAGGGAAAGGATAGTTCATATATGTCAATGTTGCCGCAATGGCAATTTTTCCTTCATTATCATATGAAGCAGGATTGTTATTCCATTCTTCATATGTAACATTGCTCAAGTCATAATTTGTTCCCGGCTTGCCATTCTCTGAACCGAAGTCTAATACATAATGGAATGAACCGGAAGCGTTTGTTGCTCTTTCCTGTAAAGTCGTTTTATCCTTAACTCCATAATTTTCTTTAAAGTAAACCATTGCGCCGCCTGAATAAACACGGCCGCGGCCGGCTCTGTATGGAGTAGCATTTGACATACTAGGACCTTTTCTTGCCCAGTTATTATAAACATTCATCTTTGCATTCTTATCCTGCCACTCATAATTGTAAATATCAAAACCATTACCGCAGTTAAACAGCAAGTTATTATATGCGTCTATCCAATCCGCATCAGTGATACGCGGTGTACGCTGAGTACTATCTCCCAAGTAATTTTTAATAAAGGATGTTTTTGTAGCACCCTCATTAATCATACCAACATAGGAGTGTCCGCCTTTTTCATGAGGCGAATTCTCCTTTAGAGATTTAGCCATTATTGTATTTGAGATTGTAACATGTTCGCCGGTTACACGGAAATCCATATCAATCGCCCATTGCAGAGAACAATGGTCAATAATAACTTGTTTTGATGAACCGATACTAAGCGGGTCAGACTGGTTAACTTCGCCAGTTTTAAATACATCACCAATTCTAATCTTCAGGTTTCTTATTATAACGTCATGGGCACTTCCTACAGTTATACCATAACCTTTTAATGTTATTCCAGGATAAGGAGCTGTCTGGCCAGCTACTGTAACGTTAGAAAGTTTCTCACCTTTGATTGAAATAGGTCTTCCCAAAGTAGTAAGATCAATTACTCCGCCTACGTCAAAAACTATTGTTCTTGCACCGCTAATCTGTTCCAGTCCATATGTTAAAGAACCTTCGCCATCGGCATCCAAGTTAGTAACATGATAAACCTGACCTCCGCGGCCGCCTTTTGAGTATGCGCCATAACCTTCAACTCCGGGGTATGCTTTAATAGCATCATCAGGAGTAATACTTAAAGTAAAGTCTTTTGTAGCCGTTTGTCCGTTTAAGGTTGCTGTAACAGTTAATGTTACTATTGCCGGAGAAGCGTTTCTGTCAGGTCTTGTTACGACTGCTTTATAACCGCCGAGATCCACAACTTCATTATCCTCGTTAACTTCCTTATTCTTTTCTATCTTAATATAGTTCTCATCACTTGAAGACCAGCTCAATGCAGAGTAAGTACCCTTATCACCAAGATAAAAGCTTTCTTGTCTTACATCGTTTATATCAATTCCGCCGATTAAAGCGTTTTCAGCATCATACTTCGCCTTTTCGAGATCACTTGTCGGATCAAGCTCTTTTACAGAAATTGAAAAGTTCTTTGTCTCAGAAGCTGCGCCAAATGTCAATGTAGCCGTTATAATTACTTCCTGAACATCAGAACCAGTAAATGCTGGCCTGTTAATAGTAACATGTCCGGTTGCATTATCTACACTTACAATACTATCATTGGAGGTTGTATAAACAATCTTTGAACCGTAATCACCTTCAACAGGCATATTAAAATCATTTTCTACTGCTGTCTGCTTCAAATCAGACGGCAATACCAAGTTATTAGTATCGCCTGCAACTTTTTCCTGATCAGTAGCAGGGGCATTTTCTAAAACTTTTAAGTTAAATTCACGTGTTGACTTTGCTGAACCCTTTTCAAGATTAGCTGTCAAAATTACTGCCATGCTTCCTGCACCGGTGAAATCAGGACGTGTAATTGAAACATATCCGGTTGCATTATCAATTGTAGCAATCTTGGTATCAGATGAAGTCCATTTAATTTCCGAGCCATTAGCTCCTGATATTGGAACATAAAAACCTTCTGTTACTTTATTTGCATCCAAATCTACAGGAAGACTTAAAGCTGTTCTGTCGGCAGCTACGTCTTCTGCGTCCTGCTTAGCGTTATTGTTATCAATGAGTTTAACATTCTTAACAAGACAATCGCCAAGAGACTTAGGATCGTTCATAATTGTAAAACCAACACCTTGCACAAGTCCTTCTGAAGCTGCAAGATTCTCTTTGTTTATACTAAGCTTATCCTTAGTAGTTATAACTTCACCGTTTTCATCTTTAACCGAATAAGTATATGTACCATTTTCGGTATCAATGTCACATCTCATAGTATACCATTTACCGGTAGAGTATGAAACACCGGTATCAGGTGTTCTGGTATTATCACTCCAGGTTGAAATACCGTATGGTGTGTTTTTGCTGGGATCCTGATCAGATTTTCCTGAATCCCAAAAATAACCGCGTCCTAAATACGGAAAATCATCTCCACTTACTGCTGTTTCAACGTCGTCTGTCTTTCCATAGAAAAATAGACCAAGTCTTCCCGGTGTTTCTACATAAACATCAGCTGACACCGCAATAACTCCCTGTGCCGGAGTGTCAAAATTGTGAATTGCAAAAACGCCCTCATCACCGGATGCGGCACTTCCGTTTGAAGTGCCGTTTTTATTCTTCTGCAGTCTGAGAGCATTGCCGGCGCTGGAATTATCTACTTTTACTACAGATGTTTTCTCACTTCCGCTCTTTGATACTGACGTTAGAACCCATCCGGGGATACTAGTGTCACCAACATTGTATCCGTCAAATGTTTCACTATAAATTACATTTTCAGCCTCAAGAGTAACATCTTCCTCATCATACTGAAAAAAACCCTCAGCGTCAGCTTTGTACAAACTGTCACTTTCAGGTGCCGAAGTCGCAGCAACATCCTCGTCTGCTCCAGTATCTGCATCTTCTGTTAGTTCTACCTTATTGCCATTTTCATCAATGGCATAATTAAGAAGAACCTCATTTTCATCGTTAGCAGTTTCCTGCGCCTGCTCAGACTGCTGCTCCGCAGTCACAGTTCCGGCATCTTTAGCTGATTCTTCAGCAAAAGAATACATCGGAGCCGCCTGAAGCACAAACATCACTGCTACAAGCAACGCAAGAATAGCCTTAAGCTTCTTTCTTACCATTTTAATTCCCCCTAAAAATATATAATGATTTAATATTTATCTAATTCATAACTGTATCAAAAAATATAGATACAGCCAGGTACTATACATTATATAGCCTTTTGTTCCAAAAGTCAATGAAAAGAACAATTAAACACAAATTTATCAGAAAACTTACAGTTATTTTGCTTGAAAGAATTGTATTTTTGACCGTTTTTTTCATTTTTGACAGTTATAAAAAGCTTTTGTTATCAAAAATCAAATACTTTCACTCATATTCAAACATAATAAAATATTAAGTTTACTAAAAAAGTTAAAAAATTGCTATATATTGACAACTCCAAGTATCTGCAATATATTGCTTAGCACTATAACGCCTAAAAATACAGGAGCCAAATACTTTACAACAATTATAAATACTCGTTTTCTTTTAAATTTTGATGTCAGCTCTATCTCATCAGAGATAGAACCAAGACCAACAAACCATCCAAATACGACGCACGTTGCAAGGCCTGCAAGCGGAAGCAGCAGAGAGTTTGCTATGAAATCCATAAAGTCCAAAATAGAAAAACCTAATATTTTAACAAAATCCAATGCGCCATATCCCAGCGAAGCCGGTATACCTAAAATACAGGCCGACGCCACCACAATCAAAACCGCAGGGATTCTCTTAACCTTACATATATCACACAGGGTTGATATTAACACTTCTGCTATAGAAATAAACGATGTTAACGCCGCAAAAGCAACTAGAATAAAAAAGGCCCCTCCAATAACTTGTCCAAACGGCATCTTAAGAAATACTTTAGGCAAAGTTATAAACATCAAACCGGCGCCTTGATCTAATTGGGGTGTATCGCCGGCCGGAAATGCAAAAACTGCAGGTATTATCATGAAGGCCGCTAAAATCGCAATTGCTGTATCAAAAATTTCAACATTTTTTACACTTCTCTCAATATCCGTGTCCTTACTCAGATACGAGCCAAATGTTATCATTATTCCCATTGCAAGCGACATTGAATAAAACATTTGCCCCAATGCTCCAACTACGGTTTCAAATCCAAAATGAGAAAAATTCGGAATTAAGATATACTTGACGCCCTCAATAGCTCCCGGTAAAGTAACTGAATATACAGCGATAATTATTGATATTATAATCAAAATAGGCATCAAAACTTTTCCGGCCTTCTCTATTCCTCCTCTGACTCCGCCGAGCAGAACTCCAAGACCGGCCAGTGAAAATATTACGCCATATAATATCGGTTGATACGGCTGTGAAATGAAATTGTTAAAATACCCGTCTACCGCCGCAAAAGAACCGCTGTTAGTTATGAATGTAACCAGATATTTTATGACCCAGCCGCCTATTATTGAATAATATCCTAATATAATAGTACTTATTATAACAGTCAGCCAACCTACCCATGTATATTTTTGACTAAATTTTCTAAATGCTCCCACCGGGCTCAAACCGGTTTTTCTCCCAATTGCAATTTCCAATGTCATTATTGAATATCCGAAGGTTAGAACTAAAATCAAATATATAAGCAGAAATATACCGCCGCCATATTTAGCGACTAAGTAAGGAAACCTCCAAAGGTTTCCCAGCCCAACCGCACTTCCCGCGGCAGCTAACACAAATCCAATTCTCCCCGAAAAACTGTCTCTCTTTTTCAAAACAATAACCACCCTTTATTTTTATAATTGTATTTTAACACATCTTAATCTAAATATCAATATTTTAATTTGATATTGTAACTTGGTAAATTATCTGTTATATTTATAGTAAGTATAAATTATAATTGGGAGGAAACAATGAGTAAAAGAGAAGAAGCAATGAAACTGTTTAAAGCTGGATACAACTGCTGTCAGGCAGTGGTAGGAGCGTTTTCTGATGATATAGAAATAGACTTTAAAACTGCCATGCTAATCTCCTCGTCCTTTGGCGGTGGAATGGGGAGGATGCGGGAAGTTTGCGGCACTGTCTCAGGCATGCTTATGGTTTTAGGGCTAAGGTTTGGATATTCTAATCCAAAAGCATTTGCGGAGAAAACTGAACACTATAAACGCGTCCAGGAATGCGCCGGAAAGTTTAAAGAAAAAAATGGTTCTATTATATGCAGAGAATTATTAGGATTGGATCTAAAGAGAGGTGAGGCTGACAGCCATATTCCGTCAGAGCGCTCAAAAGAATATTATAAAAAACGCCCATGCGTTGACTTAGTAGGAGATGCGGCAGAAATACTCGAAAAATTTTACATTAAATAAATAAAAACACCTGGCAGCAAATAATGATATCAAATCATATTTACTGCACAGGTGTTTTATTTCTATGCTATTATATGCTTATTCTATTTTTCAATCTCTACTTTATAACTTTTAACATAGAATGATGAATCGGCTGAAGTTTGAGTACCTGACAGGAAACCTACATTTGTAAGCAATCCATTAAACTCTCCGTCTTCAGAAGTTATTGTTCTGCTTGTGAGCTCCTTAAAATCTTTTGTATCAATACCTTGGCTTATATAATCAGTTACTTTATAACTGTTATTTTCAAGAGGCTCAATAACAACTTTCATTGTAAGCCATTCGTCATAAGCCCATGTACCGCTGTATGAAGTTGGTTCTTCAAACGCCGTATATTTTAAAACTGTACCCTTTCCGCCAATACGTGCTATAACTGTCGTTGTTTTTGAAACGCCATTTTTGTCAGTATAGTTTACTGATGAACCGGCTGAATTTGCATACAGCCCCCACATATCTGTACCAACGTTTGCTCCTGCATTTTTAACAACAGCTGTCATAATAACAGGTTTTGTTATTTCAACACCATTTTCAGGTGTCCAGAATAACTTTATCTGATCTGTCTTTGCAGGCGTGGATTTCTTTAATATTTTAGCTACATTTACATCTGTGCCTGCTTCCTCGCCGTTAACAATCTCAATTGTACTGCCTTCAGCCATAGTGTCTAATGCCATTCCGCCAAGACTATCGCCTGAAGCATCAATTACTGTCCCAACTGTTTCGTTAGCAAATGTGCTTTCAAATAAAACCTCTGTCTCCGCTGCCGGTCCTTCTGTTGGTTTTTCGCTTGGCACAGCAGTAGGCTCCGCAGTTGGAACAACCGGATCTGCAGATGGCTCCGGAGCGGTTGTCGGTTTTTCAATCGGCACATTTGTCGGTTCAGGTTCATTGGTAGGCGCTGAGGTTGGTACCGGCGGCATTGTCGGCGGGTTTTCCATTGTAGATTTTGTATACTTAACCGCATATACATTCAATGCGCCTTCTCCATAAATATATACCGGAGATCCCGGATAAACGCTGACGGTAAATATCGACATAGTATTGGCGTCTACGCTCTTTCTGGCCTTTATTCCATTCTGCTCAACAACCATCACGCGAGGGGTGCCCTGACTGGACGCATGGGCAAAGTATATACTTACTGCTCCAAACTTATCCGGAGTAAAACTTATGGCCCTGCTTGAATTTTCTCCATCAATTGTTCCGGCTCCGCCGAGTTTTAATCTTCCTGAATATTTTTCGCCGTCGTCAAAAGTCTTATTGCTGACATCAATCTCAATAGCTTTGCTTGGACTAGCGTAAATAGTCATACCATTATAATTTGAATTACTTGTTATCTTTAATTTTCCATTGGCGTCAACTTCGCCCAAAGAACTGCAATTCTCAACTGTATATTCCCAGGCACTAGTTTCCCCGGCAGGATCTACAGTTGGCTCAGGTCCATTAGTTGGTCCCGGTATACTGGTTGGCAAAGGTGAAGGTGTTGCTGTTGCCGGCGCACCCTTACCAAATGTAACGTTTACGGTAACGTCACTGGCCGGCATTACAAATGCGCTATTTTTAACATCAACATTTGAACCAGCTGAATCGACAACTTCCATACTTTGTACATCATAACCACTGTCAGGAATCGCTTCAATATTAACAGTTTCTCCGTTATATGCTTTCAGAGTAAATCCATCGGTTTCAGCTTTTCCATTATCCGCTGTAAGTTTAATATTATCATAGTAAAGGTTTCCGCTTGCTGTCCTCATAAACTTAATTTGTGCAAGCTGAGGAGCTCTGCCGTCAGTAACCGGTGCTTCTGACGTCGTCAGAACAGGTGTTGCCGAAATATTGTCAGGATTATATGTTCCGTCTGTTCCATGCAGATAATATGAAACAGTAAATGGATCTGTTGCTCCAAGTTCTCCCTTTATCACAACTCTATACCACTTTGAAGCTTCTAAAGCGGCAGAACCAACCTGAATTCCTGCCTCAGCCTTTCCGGCTACATCATCCACCGATTTTGTTACAAAGACCTTTGAACCAACATCCATCATATGGAAGAATGCTGAGTCACTGTTAAACTCTGTAGCCTGACCTGTTGTTTCATCATACGGATGAGCTGTGTTATCAAGATAAGTTCTGAAAGAACGACCTGCTGCATTCGTATTGTCATCATAAAAATCATATGAGAGCTCAAATTCTCCGGTCTTAATGCTGTCCGCCAATACATATTGTACCGCTTTATCCATTAACTTCATCTTTGAAGAAGCATTTCCTCCAATATCAGAGTTATCGTCAACAACCTTTTCTGCATCACCGTCAGCAGAGATAACCCACTTACCGCCGTTTCCGTCAGACATCAGGAAATTATCGGTTGAATTAATAACTGTGACTTTTTCTGCTGCAAGTTCTGCAGCACCCTTAGATAATTTTACCGTTCCATTTTCAGGCTTTGGAGCAGTGGCAGTATATTCTTTAGCAGTGCTGTCAACAAACGATGCTCCAACAGTAACATCGGATGCAGGCATAGAGAAAGTGAAAGTATTATCTGACACTTTTGTTACTTTAACATCAGGATCGGTAGTAACATCAGATGCTTTGAACCCACTGTTCGGTTTAGTTGTAACCGTAATTTTTGTTCCTGCCTTCGCAGACAGAATACCATTGGAATATGTTACGCTCTTTATACCAATCTTTGATCCGTTTGCCCAAGCATAGTAGCTTAAGTTAGGCTCTACAGGTATAACATAAGTATTAATCTCAGCTTTAGAAGGAGAGTAGTCCTTTTCGAAATAACTTCCTTCTGTGTCATCATATAAATTGAAAGGTTTATTAGGATTCAAGAATAATTCTAAGGATAAATATCCTGCCTCTTTAGGTGTGAAACTAAATACGTTTCCGCCCGGATCATGCTCCGAGAACGGAAAGGCAATTGATGGATTATCCAAACCTTTAATTACTTTAGTTTGAACTCCGTCAACATCGACATAGTACCACTGTACCGCATCCCAAAACGTAATTGTACCGTTACTGTCGTCCTTGCCATTTATATTTAATACAGCTTTTCCATTACCAAAAATATTTGTATCTTCTGCAACTGCATCTGCAGGTATATTGTCATCTGCAAGCCATTTTACCGACTTAATTTCATCACTTGAAATAGTTCCATTATTTACAACTATACTTCCATTTTCAATCGCGCTTGAAATATTAATATTGTATTGTATATTGGGATCAAGTGTCGGTTCAGGTGTTGGCTTTGGTGTAGCAGTTCCAGCCGGAGGAGGTGTGGGAACATCGCCATAAACAACGAAAATTCCATAGAAGTTTATACCTGCGTCAGGTTTAATCGTTATTGTATCAGCACCGCCGGCATGATTAACTTCAAGCGTCGGTGTAGCTCCTCCTTCACAGGTTATTGAACCTATTACGCCAGATGAATCAAGTACAGAATACGATCTGCTTTCTGAGCCGCTGGCAGACACAGCATCCAGTAATATCTTACAAGACCCTGTAACCTTAAATGATAAAGTAGCTGTTCCACTCTTCAAAGTCTTAGTATAAGCATATCCGCTTCCGGCGAACTTCTTATTACTGTCCGCAATTGTAGAATCTTTCGATACTGTCAATCCACCTGTCTCAACATTAGCTTTCATAACTGATCCATCTAAATCACTAAACGGCGAAACCGAGAAATAATATGTAGGATCACCCAAAGGCTGCTCAGTAGGAGCTGGGGTCGGCTTTGACGGATCCAATGTCGGTTCAGGTGTTGAAGTTGGTGCCGGCGTAGCTAAAATCTGCTCGAAATGTGCAGCAACCTCAATAGAACCCTTTTGCACGTCTTCCGGAAATACAAATGTATATGAGCTGTCTCCGTTATCAGTTATATTTTTTGCATCTATTGTCACATTTTTGCCTGATACACTTGACACATAAGTAATCACAGGAATTCTGTCAACAGAAAAACCATCCGGAGGAATAATATTTATTGTTTCTTTTTCACCGGGTAAAACTGTTGGGGGAACAGGCAAAATTGTGCCGTTCTGATACTGACCTACGGTTTTTGTCGGCATAGTAATCTCTGAAGCCGCATACTCAGCATTAACCTGCCATCTTGCATATATACGGGTATTTCCGGTTATAACTGTGTTTTTAAAATCAAATGGAGTTTTAGAAGTATTGTCGGCATACCATCCAACAAACGTATAATGTTCACGCGTTACAACATCAGTAGGCTCAGCCGCATAACCCCCGGTCTCAACCTCCTGACTGCTTACTGAAGGAGTTCCTCCGTTTACTTCAAAAGAAACTATGGATTTTCCTTCTGCATACCACCCTGCATAGAGAACCATATTTCTAGTTACGGCGTCTGAATCTACATCCCATTTCTTAGACGCTATCAAAGAATCCGCTGCGTCTTTTGATGTATACCAGCCGTCAAAAATATATCCTTCACGAGAAGGCATAACTGCTTTTGAACCTAGAACACTGTTTTTGGCAACAGTAACTGTTTTTGTGCCTGAGCCATTAGAAAACTTACCGCCGTTGGCGTTGAGCGTTACATTTGATGAATTGCTGTTCTGATTATTATTGCTGCCGCCTCCGCCTGAAGAACCGCCTCCGCCTAAGTTGCCAATTCCGCCGGTTGTTCCTGTACCGCCGCCGGGATTAGATGTCTGTGAAGGACTCTCAGCAGCTGCAGTTATTCCGTCTAATATCTTTACAACTTCTGCACGCGTAATAGGAGCGGAAGGCATAAACGTTCCGTCTTCATATCCGTTTATTACACCTGCTCCAACCAATGCGGTTACTGAGGTCTTTGCCCATTCTGAAATTGAATCGTTATCAGAGAAGTTTAACAATCCTATAGAATTTATTTTATAAGCACGCTGGAACATTGTAGCAGCTTCCTCACGCGTTACAGCGTCATCAGGTCTGAACGTTCCGTCTTCATATCCACCGATAATTCCCTGAGCAACGCATTTTCTCAAATCTGATACAAACCATTCATCACCTGAAACATCGCTGAAATTAATATCAGCAAGTGATGTGAACTGTTTTGCTGCAGATATAACTTTTGCCAGTTCCGCTCTTGAAATGTTAGCGTCAGGCAGGAAAGTTCCATCCTCATAACCATTAATTACATTCGCATTACTCCACTTGTCAATCACTGACTCTGCCCAATGACCGCTTGTATCAGAAAAAGCTGCCGCTGAAACGACAGTAATTCCGAAAGTAGCAAGCACCATAGCCATAGCTAGAAGTAATGCCATTGACTTTCTCAACTTTTTCATTCCAATTCCCCCTAAAATATATTAAAATAAACTTTTACTATATTATTTTAATGAGCAATTATGTATCATTAACAAATGCAAACCTGCATTTGTAGATAAAATTCTCATTATAGACAAAGTCAATTATACATTAATTTTTAATATTAGTCAATCAAACCAAAACAATGAGGCAATTATTCATTAGTTTTTAATAATTTTGTGCTATTAGTTCCCTAATATATTACAAATAATATACTAAATAAGTCGAAATCTTACATAATACAAAAAATCAGGACACGGTTTAATGCGTCCTGATAAATACTTTCACTATTGGCTTAGCGCCGCGTATAATCTTAGTTATTATTATCCATTATTTTTATGTATTCATCAAAGAATTGTTTTTTATACCTGTTAACATAAACTTCGTCTACCATAATATTCACATCAGGCACACTGTTTTCTTCCTTTTGCTGTATAAACTGCAAAAACTTTGGGCCAAGAAGACTATTAGTAAAAAAGTATTCCTTTGTCTTTTGGTTGCAGACTATAACAAACATAATTGATGTTAATTGAGACCAGGTCATAACAAAGTGTTTATTTTCTATCACAGACATCCTGGGTGTTGAAATACCGCATCTTTCGCCGAATGCTTTTTGTGACAGCTTCAGCAATTCTCTGATTTTAGGCAAATGATCCGCAAGCTCAATACACATTTCTTGTTTTTCTTCTTCAGTTAAAATAACCATAACCAAACAGTCCTCCTAAATATTAGGTCCATTACTCACGCATATAAAATAAATTTTTAAATCTAACTGCCATAAATATTAACGAGTATAATTTTAACACACAAAATACATAATGTCAATATTTTATAATAATACGTAAATATTCTACTATTATATACAAAAAGTGATTCTATAAATAAAACAAAACCGCGGATATTAAATACCCGCGGTCAAATGTTTTAGTTACTTCTATATTAATATCCTTCTGTTACAGCTAAAAGTTTAACTCTTCCTTCAGACATATAAATCAATACTTTAGCCGGGTTAAGACCTTCATTATACTCAGCTATACCATCCATAATTGCTTCTTTATCAGAAGTTGCGTCAACTATTTCCGTCTTTCCGCCATTCTCGGAATATTTAAGAATTTTAGCTCCTGAGAAGCTTGAAGCAGAAATAGTATACTGGTCTTCGCCGCTTACATCATCATTCTGGTCTATATACTTAGGAATGATAACCATACCTTCGCTGGAATCTGAAGCATATACGCTTCCGTAAATAACACAGAAATCAGCGCTGCTCCAATTTGAAACTCTGCCGCTTCCTACTTCGATATAACCTTCGTCAGCAGGATACAGACGATATTCATCCTTAAATGTCTTGAAGCCGTCACTGTCCTCGCCCACTCTGTAGATATCACCAATCTGTGCATTCTTAACTACACTATTAGATGAGAGCGAAGCCCAATCGTCAAAAGTTCCGTTAGTTGAAGTTTTAGAAATCTTAAAGCCTGAAACTTTATACATTGTATCAGATGTGTTTGCATTTATCTGCTGGCTCGGCTTATCATTAAATACATATATCGGCGAGCTGTCGTCAACTTCCGTAGCGGCGCTTCCGCCGTATACAACAACTACCTTAGCGGAATTTGTGTTTGAAACATCAAATGCCTCAACGCTGTCATAAGTCTTATTTGTGCTGAAATAGCTGTTTGTTGCTTTCCTAAACCTATCCGTATCATTTCTTTGATCCTGCGGCGGAACTACAAAAACTATAGAGCTTCCGACTGAAAGCTGAATATTTCCGCTGCTAAGTTTACTGTTAGCATATTTTAATGAAACTTCTCCTCGCTCAAGATTAGCAAAATTATAAAGCTTATCTGACTCAACAGTTTGTCCGTCTTTTACATCCGTGTCAGGGGTTACAGTATAAAGAGTATCTATACACTGGTTTCCTTTATAAGTAGTATAAGTATATTTAACTACCTGCTGCACGTCTGTATGACCAACTTCTCCGGTCTTCTGATAAGACGCGCCTTCTCTCAAAGCGTCCAAAAAGTCATATGCTGTAGAACAGCTTACACCGTTAACAGTGGTTCCCTTTCTGATATGAAAATCTGTTTTGGAATTATTTTGAGTTAGTATTCTAACCTGAAAATCATCTATTGATGAGAAAGTAGCTTCTCCCTCGTCATAAGCCAAAACATATCCATAATATTGGTTAACTACCTCATTGCTCTTGCTATACGCAAACACATTACCTAAAATATCCAGGGCATATGTTCCATTGTCACCAGTCTTTGGTTCCTCAAGTGAACCGTCATTTCCATTCTCCATCCAAGGAGCCGCGTCTGAGAACTTATATGAATTGCTGCCAATAGACATTTCATCCCCGGAAATTGTTGAAGATACGTTTCCGGTAGCCTTGTCAGTTACCACAACAGCTCTTGAATACTGTTCGCCGCCATTCTCAGCATAGTTGCTCACTGCATAGCAGATTACATTACCTTCAGAAATAGAGCTGAACGAAACCTTTGTTCCATTTTTATCTACTATTTCAAGATTAGTGTCTTTATCAACATCCAAAGTCAAAGTTTTATCAGTCGCTCTTGATGCATTATCAACTATCGAAGAATCACTTGTAGATTTCTTTGATACATAATATACCTGATAGTCCCAAATAGTAACAACGTCATACTTGCCGTCCTTATCAGAATCCAGTACTGTTATTGTACCTACGTTAGGGAACATATCTGTAGAGAATCTGCTTGCGTCCGCATTGGAACCATAAAGCTTTCCATTATATATAACAATGTTGTCAGATGCCAAATTAGCGTTTGTAAGCGATGATGTCTCAGTTGGATAATACTTAATTGTTGTATTATTAGACTCGTCTTTTTCAATCATTGAAGAATTGAGTTCAAGAGTTGCATTTTCTTTTATCTCATAACTGAACAGCGTACGGATTGTATCATTAGCTGATGTTTTAGGATAGAAGAAATCAATTTGATATCCGAGCTTATTTGTAAATTCAGCTGCGTTATCTACAGCGTATGTATGAACTTCATAAACTGTAGAGTTCGGCTCTTTTGCACGAATCTGTATCTGATTCTCGCGGAGGTTAACATCCGGGTCGTCAAGACTTGTCAAATCGTTTGCTGAAATATACCCTGTATTTTTAATGTATCCTAGATAATCAGCGAGGAATGTCTTTGTTGTTACTACGCCGTTTTCAACAAGAGATACCTCAAGTGAATCATAGAGCATCTGCGCTATACAAGCACGTGAAGCCGGCTTCTCAGCAGAACCTAAGTTCTGAGCGCCTTTTAAGATACCCAAAGACCTTGCCTGAGCCATGAAGTTTGAATACCACGGAGTTGCGTCAACAGAAATATTTTCTCCGTATCCAAGCGCGCAAACAACCATCTTTACTGCTTCTTCATAAGCAACCTTGTCATTAGGTCTGAAAGTTCCGTCCTCATAACCGTTAACGATACCATTTTTATAAGCGGTATTGATGTTCGGGATAGACCATGAAATATCAGAATTCTGGTCAGAAACATCGGAAAACGGTAAATCTGCAGATGAGGACGAACCTATAGAACCGGCTCCCATAGTTCTCATCAGCATAGCAGTAAATTCTGCACGGGTTACATCATTATCAGGCTTAAATGTTCCATCATCATAACCTTTGATAATGCCCAATTGGTTAAGTGCTGAAACGGCTTTTTCATATGACACTGTTGTCGGAACATCACTGAAAGCTGCAAAAACAGATACAGTGGACGCAACCATCAAAAGCGTCAAAACCAAGCACAAAACTCTTTTAATGTTTTTCATTTTTTACCCCTCCAAATAAAAATATTTATTTATTTTATAAATATATAAATTTTCATAATTATGCTTGTCCATTAAATTCCAAACAGACTCGCGCACAAATATGACGCATAAATGCGAAGTTTATTTTATCATGTTTATCGAAAAAAGTCAATAGATAAACAACTTATAACCACTGAATATTTATCCTATTATTCGGCTAATTTAAGCATAGCAGCTGAAAATAATCCAATATAACCCTCAGCAGTATTTAGTTTCTATTTTCTTTCCATTCTTATAAAAGTATCGGGCTCCAGTTCAATCTCGCTTTTAATATATACAACGCTCTGAGGATGATTGGCAACCTCTATCTCATTGCCCTCCCCGTCGGTCATATACTCAATCACCTGAGCGTGAAAATCACCGAAAGGCCTTAAAAATTCTACTGTATTCCCCTTAAAGAATCTATTCTTTTGAATAACCTCAGCCATTTTTGTCTCTTTGTCATATCCGGTTACTATTCCTACCATATCATAGTTGCGTATATAAGAGCTGCTCTCATAGTGCTGTTCGCTGCCGCCGGGCTTTCCAAAATAGAAGCCTGTTGTATAATCACGATGACTGACTTTTTTCACTTCATCTAATAGCTTAGTGTCAAACACATAATTTTCATCCGAATTAAAATAATCGTCAATAGACTTTCTATACGCTTTTACAATTGTGGCAACATAAAATTCAGATTTCACCCTGCCCTCTATCTTAAAACTGCTCAAACCTGATTCTATCAGCTTATCCACATACTGGAGCATACAAAGGTCTTTAGAATTATATATAAACGTACCTCTTTCATTTTCATACACCGGCATATATTCGCCAGGTCTCTGCTCTTCCATTAGAAAATACTTCCACCTGCAAGGATGCGCGCATTCACCGCGGTTGCTGTCTCTGCCGGCCATATAGTTGCTCAGCAAGCACCTGCCGGAATATGATATACACATAGCCCCATGCACGAAAGCTTCCAGTTCTAACTCTTTTGGTGTACGCTCCCGAATTTCCCTTATCTCGTCCAAAGACATCTCCCGGGCCAAAATAACCCGCTTTGCGCCCATGTTATACCATGTTTCAGCACTTTTCCAATTTACATTATTCGCCTGAGTGCTCACATGTATATCCAAGTCCGGGGCAATTTCTTTAGTTAACGCAAACATTCCTAAATCGGATAAAATAACCGCGTCAATACCGCTGTCTTTAACACTTCCTAAAAACTCTGAATATTCATTTATATCAGAATTATGCGGTATCACATTAGCGGTCAAATATACTTTTTTACCTCTTTCATGAGCAAATTTCACACCCTCAAGAATATCATCTGCGCTGAAATTATCCGCGGCAACTCTCAGCGAAAATTCTTCTCCTCCGATATAAACAGCGTCGGCACCATAAGTTAATGCTATTTTCAGCTTATCCAAGTTCCCTGCCGGCGCCAACAGTTCCGGTTTTTTAATTGTTTTATCTCTATTCATCTAATTAACCCCCTATCTTTCCCTAGACACGCATAAAGGCACATAATATATGTGCCCGACACCCTAATATTAATTTGTAAACCATTTTAAATAACTATAATATTGAGCAGGCTGTGCGCTGCCTACTCAATATTATTAATAAACATCAACTAATACGCTACACCAAAGTAATCACAAATACCGTGCGCTATACTTTCAGCATAGCTCCACTGACAGCCATCATCGGCCAGTTTAGCTGCGTCGGCGGCAGTATCAATAAATGCAGTTTCAAGAAGTATCGCCGTCATGCTGGTATTTTTAATAACTGCAAACCCTGCCTCTTTAACACCTCTGTTAGAGGTACCAAGAGAACTTGTCACATAGTTCTGAATATATGTAGCTAACCTTTTGCCATCAGCATTGCCGTAATAATAATATGTTTCGGTTCCTGTTCCGCCTCCTGCATTACAATGGATTGATACAAACAAATCCGCACCAATACTGTTAGCTAAATTTGACCTGTAAGCAAGGCTGGCTGACGTAGATTCTGTAGAACAGTTATCATAAACAGAATTACGCGTCATTACAACATTAAACCCTCTCTCTTCAAGCAGAGGCTTAACCTTTTCAGCGATATAATAGGTTATATCCTGCTCTCTCAAACCGTTTCCGGTAGCGCCTGTATCAACGCCGCTGTAATTGTGACCGGGGTCTATTACAACAGTAAGACCATTATTAGACGGAATTGAAGGTTTATATACCGGTTCATTAATAACCGGTTCTCTTGTTGGAGCCAATGTCGGCATAGGCGTAGGAGCCAATGCCGGTTTGGCTGTCGGATCCGGAGTTGGAAACGCTGTTGGGTCCGGTGTAGGCGCTAATGTAGGAGCCGGGGTAGCATCAAATATATCTTCACCGGAAATATCTGTGTTTTCCGGTTCTTCCGGTTCCGCTGTAGGATATGCTGAATTATTTGACAAATCGGAAGCGTCACCCGACGACTGATTTGAATCGTCCAAATCACCGCCGTTAATAAAACTCAAAGAGTTATACACCATTTGTGCCACAAACGCTCTGTTAGCGTCCTTACCCACAGTCTTCTTCGTGTTCTGAAGCAAACCATACTTTTCTGCCACAGCCACATAACCCGAATACCAATAAGGGCCAACGCTTCTTAGGCTTTCATCGCCGGCACCGGATGAACATACGACCATTTTAACCACCTGTTCATATGTAACCGGATCAGCCGGAGCGAAAGAACCGTCAAGCATACCGTTTATATATCCCTTTTCATAACAATAAGATATGTAGTTATTTGCCCAATACCCGTCAGG
The DNA here is from genome assembly GCF_002874775.1 of Monoglobus pectinilyticus. Classification (NCBI taxonomy): domain Bacteria; kingdom Bacillati; phylum Bacillota; class Clostridia; order Monoglobales; family Monoglobaceae; genus Monoglobus; species Monoglobus pectinilyticus. The sequence goes on from NZ_CP020991.1 coordinate 1,049,028, forward strand.
AACGTCAGAGAACGGTATGTCTCCCGCTGTGTAATAAGTTTCATTATAGCCTGTAGCCCTTGACATAAACGCACAGAATTCGGCACGCGTAGTCTGAGCCTCAGGAGCAAAGTTTCCATCTTCTCTACCTTGAATAACACCCATATTGCTCAACTTATCCACCGCCGTATAATATGAAGCGGTAATAGGTACGTCAGAGAATTCTCTGGCTGATGCCGTTATAACCGGCAGAGCAAATATTAACATCGACAGTATTAGTACTGTTCCTGCTAATAGTTTGTGTTTTCGCATAAAATAATCACCTCAAAAATTTTGCCGCTGAAAACTCCTGATACTGGTGCGCCAATATACAAAATATTTCAGCAAGCATTCCAATTTCAAAACCGAAACTGTGCACACAGTATACCACGGCAGGCTCGGAAAATCAAGTAAAATCCCGATTTTTTCACAATTTGTTAATTTGCAATTCACAAAATGGCCAAAATATTTCCCACAAAATTTTCCGTATTTTTATATAATTTTATTTTTAAAAATCAATATATTGTGTTACAAAATTTTTGATGCCAATATCTTGCGGTCATTTTTTGTAACATAAGATAAATATTTCTGTAACATTTCTGTAATATTTGATTTTTTTCAACATTGCCGCTTTTGTATAAATTGCACAATAAAATTATAACAATTTTGAGTATATAAAGATTATTTTAAAGGCGAGCCAAAAAAACTTTTACTGCGCTTATAATAACAAGATGAATCAAATCAGCTGCTTATTATACAAGCGGCCTAATTTTAAACCTATTATATTATAGTCTAAATACATCTGAAACCGCATGTCCGGGAACAAACATTGCAACATGCAGGATATAAACAATAATTTTAGTTAGATACTACTATAATGTACTTAAAATAAATTTTACAGACGGCAATTGACTTTATTATTAATAATTTTTATTAACTGCATAATACTTAAGATATAAAAATATTATTTTTTATATTATCTTTAAAACTTTAGTCCAGAATGTTATTTTATTCTATATAATAAAAGTATCAAGCATAAAGCGGCTGCCCAGTTTCCATCCTTCAATAAAATATTCCAATAATTCCAGACTTGAAACTTCTTCATGTGCGGCTAATAACTGTTCAAAAAGATATTTTTCCTCATTCTTCAGTGTTATGCTTAGTTTTTCTTCATTTTCTAATATAACTTTTACATGTTTTTCAAATTCTAAATTGCTGACAACACGTTTTTCATGAGGATTTATATTTCCGTAATACAATTCTTTCAGTACACTCAATCGTTTCCCCTCCAATTTATGTATTTTAAAATTTCTTCACGCTTGAAACTTCCTTTTATTCTTTTTTAAATTTATGACTTGATTTTGTCTTTTTATAATGGTATTATTTTGTTTGGAATTGAGAACTTTATCATCCGGTCACATTAAAAGATTTTATAGAATCAGGTAAACAATAAAATGTATCTAACTGCATAACCACTATACTTGCATACAGTTTTATCATATTTTTAAATCACCTGCTTTATTATTTTAATGTATCAATAGATTATCTAGTTGGGCGTACCGATAATCCTAAAATAAACAAATGATTGCTTCAGCACATTATAATTTGTTAAACTTCTATATTATATTCTGTAATAAAAATCTTAATATTATATCACTCTTGTTCTTATATTCTGATGCTTGTTTATATATTTAAAGGATTTGTGTATACTAATAAGCAAAGATTGAAAACATTTGCATTGTTTAAATGACTAATTCATTTTCTTTATGGTGTCAACATATAGTTAAATTGTCCTATTTTTTTAATCGTTAAAAAAATATCGAAAAAATACTTGAATATTTTATCTGTTTGAGGTAAAATAATACTGCTGTCGGCTAAGAGGCGTATTTTTATTCTTACTTACAGGCTTCGCTGTTCCGATAGCTGATAAACCTGCAAAATATAAAACAATATATATCTTTTTAGGAGGTACTTTACTATGTCAGTAAAAGTTGCTATTAATGGTTTTGGACGTATCGGCCGTCTGGCTTTCAGACAGATGTTCGGCGCGGAGGGTTATGAAGTTGTTGCTATAAACGACTTAACAAGCCCTACTATGCTCGCTCATCTTTTGAAGTATGATTCAGCTCAGGGCAGATACGCTCTCGGCGATAAGGTTACAGCCGGCGAGTCTTCTATCACAGTTGACGGAAAAGAAATTGAAATTTATAAGGAAGCAGACGCTAACAACCTTCCTTGGGGAGAGCTTGATGTAGACGTTGTTTTGGAATGCACAGGCTTCTATACATCAAAGGATAAGGCACAGGCTCATATCAATGCCGGAGCTAAGAAGGTAGTTATTTCAGCTCCTGCAGGAAATGACCTTCCAACCGTTGTTTTTGGTGTTAACGAAGGAATTTTGACACCTGAAGACAAGATTATTTCTGCTGCTTCATGTACAACAAACTGCTTGGCTCCTATGGCTAAGGCTCTTAACGACTACGCTCCTATCCAATCAGGAATCATGTCTACAATCCACGCTTACACAGGCGACCAAATGATTCTTGACGGACCTCAGAGAAAAGGCGATTTAAGACGTGCACGTGCCGGAGCTGTTAACATAGTTCCTAACTCAACAGGCGCTGCTAAAGCAATTGGTCTTGTTATTCCTGAACTTAACGGTAAGCTTATCGGAAGCGCACAGCGTGTACCTGTACCAACCGGTTCTACTACTATCCTTGTTTCAGTAGTTAAGGGCAAAGATGTTACTGTTGAAGGTATCAACGCTGCAATGAAAGCTGCTGAATCAGCATCATTCGGATATACTGAGGAACAGCTTGTATCTTCAGATATTATTGGTATTACTCAGGGTTCATTATTTGACGCAACTCAGACAATGGTTAACCAAATCGGCGACGACCTCTATGAGGTTCAGACAGTATCATGGTATGACAATGAGAACTCTTACACCAGCCAGATGGTTAGAACAATCAAATATTTCTCTGAACTTGGCTAAGATTTCTATATTTATTATATAATTTAATAAAAATACGCCGCCTGAAAACAGGCGGCGTATTTTATATAAAAACATACTTTATAAACCGAAGTTATGAAATATTAAGTTTTTTTATTATCATATTTTACTTAAATATATTATTCTGTACTCTCAGACTGAAAATTTACTTGCTTTTATAATAAACCACATAACTTTTTAATATAAAGAATTATTTACAATGTTCTCAGTTAAAATATAGTTATAACTGTTCTTGCCAGCTCGATTTACTTTTCAGTATTTTATCTGAAATTCATTTTAGTTTTTTAAATACGAGTATAACACATAAAAGCAAACTTAAACAAATTGTCAAATTTACTTTGCACGTTTTTTCCACTTTGCATGCTTCTTATATTTATATTTTAATTTCTAATTAAAATATAAATCAATTTCGTATACGCTATTTAACCTTAAAAATATTATACTTCTTTTTTCTATTTTATTTTTGTCAGCTCTATTGATTCTTTTCCGGTAATATAATCAATCTGCAGCTCAAGCATACATAAATTATCCCATTCCTTTTTTATTTCAGCCTCTCTGTCCGTCTTATCCCCGGGAGAATATTTGACCGCCAGCTTTTCGATTGCACTTCTTTTTTCTCCCTCATCATCTAAAATCCGAATCTTCCCAAAGGCAATGATGCTCTTATAATTGGTCGTATATTTTTCCGGCACCACGTCGTCTTGACCGATTATGCAAAAAGACGCTTTATTATTTCTTTTTACAGCGTCAATTTTGTGTCCGGTTTTCGCCGCATGGAAGTAAATGCTTGAACCGTCATACACATAGCTGAGCGGAACTGCATACGGGTAATCATTGTCTCCCGACAGAGCCAAAACTCCCGAGGTACCATTATTTAATATCTCCGATATTTTTTCACCGGACAATGACTGTTTTTTTCTGCGCATCTCTCTAAACATATTTCTTCTCCTTTATATCAGTAACTCTATAATAATCTTTTCTTAACACGGCAATATAACACAATACCGAGGATAGCTACAAGCCCTTCTGTCATCGGCAATGTCAGCCATACCCCTATAAGACTTGCTAAAAATGACATAAGTAGCGCTATAGGAATTATAAGCACAATTCCGCGGAGCAATGAGATTGCCTGTGCTGGAATTGCTTTTTCAACCGCTATAAAAAACATTGAAATAACTATATTAAGACCCATAAACGGAACCGCCGTAAAATAAATTTTTAATCCCTGTTCTGCAATACTTTGCAAAATACCATTATTCCCGCTGTTAAATATTCCTGTTATCGGTCCGGCAAATATAAAAATACATGTGTAAACCAAAACTGAAACCGCCAGCATTGTTACCACTGCATACTTTAAAGTAAGCTTTACGCTGCTGATATTACCCCTGCCGTATGCAGAACTGACTATCGGCTGCATTCCCTGAGCGATACCCGTATAAATAGACGCGACCACAAACGAAATATTTGCAATAACCCCATATGCCGCAACTCCAACATTCCCTTGAATAGCCAGTATAATTATATTAAAGACAATTATTACTATGCCGGAAGCCAGCTCCGTAATCAGAGATGGAATACCCAACGAAAAAATCGTGCCTATAAGCTTTAAATCAGGTCTCTTAAGTTTAAAGCGAAAGCAGTTTTTATTTCTGAAATGCACCGACAGAATCAGCATACTTATTATCGGAGCAAAACCGGTTGCCAAAACCGCGCCGAATATACCCATACCAAATGGATATATAAAGATATAGTCAAGTATAATATTAGAAAAACTTCCGGCAAGCATTGCCGACATTGACAGTTTCGGATTCCCGTCATTGCGCACAAAGCAAATCAGCACATCATTCATTATAAACGCCGGAGCAAAGTACAGCAGCACGCTCAGATAAGTTTTTGTCATATCAAACACTTCATTATCGGCGCCTAAAAGAACAGTTATTTTATTAGAAGCAAACACTCCCAGCAGCACAAAAATCACTGACAGAAGACCTGCCGCGTATACAGTATTTGTAAATACTCTGTTTGAATCTTGGTATGCCTTTTGACCTCTTAAAACAGAATACTTAGACGCGCCGCCTATACCAAACATTAAACCGCTTCCGTGAATAAAACTGTATACCGGAACGGCCAAATTAAGCGCCGTCAGACCATTCGCCCCAACTCCGTTAGAAACGAAAAACGTATCCGCTAATATATAAAATGATAAGCCTATCATTCCGAGAACATTAAGCGAAGTATAGCGAATAAAGTCTTTTAAACAGTTTGTCTGCTCCATATATCTTGTCTCCTTATTCATAAAAAGCGCCAGCTTTCTATCTTCAAAGACCTAATGATAGAAAGTCTGACGCTCCGCTGTTTTACCCGGCGGCAAAACAGCGTAATTATTTAATTTAACATTTAACCATATCTCTTATATAATGTCAACCCCATATTGCATATATCTTAACCTGCTGTTTTTATATATAACAATTTCTATTTTTACAATACGGTTAGTTAACTATATCTATATCCGGTTCAAGCTGCCCCGTTGAGTATAAATATATAACGACAGCAATAAAAACGATTAAAGCAATGATAGACAATGCGTTTAGTACTATTCCCCAAACGCCCATCCACTTACTCGTATTCCTTGCAGGGTTATACTGTTTCGTCCCCACTATACCCAGTATTAGGCCAACAATCGGACCTATAACCGTATTGCAGAGTACCAAACTTATAATACCAATTATAAAACTGGCTATAGCTGTCCCGACCGGACCTTTTTCCTTAACACTATGAAAATCAGAATATGTACCGCTTTGGTTCTGAGAACCCTCTTTCTTTTGAGTTTCTCCGCATATTGGGCATACAGCGGCGTTATCGTCTATCGCATTGCCGCATTTGGTACAATATTTCATCTAATCGTCACTCCTTTATTTGAGTAAACCGGTAATCAAATCCACAAGGTTAAACTTAACAATAAGCGCTGCAAAAACGATAGAAACCATAGATAACAGCTTAATCAAAATATTAACGGACGGACCTGAAGTATCCTTAAACGGATCTCCAACTGTGTCTCCGACAACTGCCGCCTTATGATTGTCGCTGCCTTTTCCGCCAAAGTTTCCGGCTTCTATATATTTCTTTGCATTATCCCAGGCGCCTCCTGAATTAGCCATCATGATAGCAATAGCAAATCCCGAAACCAAAGCTCCTGCGAGCATACCAACAACTCCGTTTACTCCGAGAACCAAACCTACAACTATAGGAGCGAGTATACCGAGAGCCGCCGGCAAAATCATCTCTCTAAGCGATGAACGTGTGCATATATCAACACATGTCTCATAGTCCGCTTCCGCTTTGCCTTCCATCAAACCCTTTATCTGCTTAAACTGTCTTCTTACCTCAACAACAATTTTCTGTGCCGCACGTCCTACAGCCTGCATAGTAAACGCGCTGAACAGGAACGGAAGCATTGCTCCCACAAACAAACCAATCAAAACAGGCGGATTTGTGAGCGACAACTGAAGCTGTCCTCCGAGAGCCTGAATTTTATCAGTATAAGAAACTATCAAAGCCAAGGCTGTTAAAGCTGCGCTGCCGATAGCAAATCCCTTACCGGTTGCTGCAGTAGTGTTACCCAAAGAATCCAAAGCGTCTGTACGGTTTCTAACTTCCTCATCAAGGCCGGCCATTTCTGCTATACCGCCGGCATTATCAGCAACAGGACCATAAGCGTCTGTAGCCAATGTTATTCCCAAAGTTGCAAGCATACCTACAGCAGATATTCCAACGCCATAAAGACCCAATGAGAAACTGCTCAAATCTCCTGTGGCAAGGAAACCGCCGCCGCCTGCGGCAAAGAAGCTGACAAGGATTGAGATACCCACTATAACTACTGGAATTGCTGTTGAATTCATACCTAGCGCTATACCGTCGATTATTATAGTTGCGCTTCCCGTCTTTGATGACTCAGAAAGCTTTTGGGTCGGCTTATATGAATCAGATGTATAATATTCAGTAAAGAATCCTATCAGCACACCTGCTACCAGACCTGATATAACTGCCCAAAATACGCCTGTATTCTGCGGAAGCAGTGTAAATATCAAAACTGCGGCTGAAATAGCTGAAAGTATAGCCGAAACATATGTGCCTCGTCTCAAAGAACCCAAAAGATTTTTCTGTGTAGCGCCCTCTTTTGTAGAAACAAAGAACGTACCTATAATTGAAGCGATTATTCCTATAGCGGCAATCATCATTGGAACAACTATGCCCTTAAAGCCCAAACCTGCCGCTGTGGCAAGCGCGCCTGTTGATATGATTGAACCGACATATGACTCATAAAGGTCAGCGCCCATTCCTGCAACGTCGCCAACGTTATCACCTACGTTATCTGCGATAACAGCAGGGTTACGAGGGTCATCCTCAGGTATTCCGGCCTCAACTTTTCCAACCAAGTCAGCGCCGACATCTGCAGCCTTTGTAAAAATACCTCCGCCGACACGGGCAAACAAAGCCATAGAGCTTGCTCCCATACCAAACGTCAGCATAGCCGCCATAATCTCGTTCGGATCACTCAGAACGGCTTTTAAAATTATGAACCAAACGCTTATGTCCAAAAGACCCAAGCCAACAACTGTAAGACCCATAACCGTACCGCTTGAAAACGCTACCTTCAGGCCTTTATTCAAACTATTTTGGGCTCCGTTAGCAGTTCTTGAGTTAGCATATGTAGCAATCTTCATTCCTATAAATCCTGAAAGTCCGGAGAAAAATCCGCCGGATACAAATGCGAACGGAACAAACCATGTGAGAAGACCAAACGCTGCCATTACGCAAATAATTATCAGCATAACGATAAAGAAAATACCAACTGTCTTATACTGTCTCTTTAAATACGCCATAGCGCCTTTTCTGATTTTAGCAGAAATATTCGCCATTTCTTTTGTTCCCTCAGGCTGTTTTTTAACCCAGAAAAATTTGTACATCGCAAAAGCCAGACCACATATTGAAGCGGCCAAAACAATCCACGGTGCAATGTCTACAATACCCATTGTAAAACCTCCCATAACAACAAAATATATAAGTTTATTTTTTTACAAATACATAAAAAAACTGGGATTTTTTCTAAAATCATTAAGACGCAGAAAAAACTGCATGGTTAAGGAAAAAACTCCATAATATGACAAAAATTTAACAAAATTTCAATTATATTCTATATATATCTATAATTTCTTTGTGTTTATTATACATAATAAACATATAATTCGTCAAGTTTTTTTTAGTCATGTAACATAATTGTAGTATCAAAAACTAATATTTTATATTATTACCATAGTCTCTACTGTTTTTTTGCATTTTTTTGATTTTCCGCCGCAGATTGAGATAGTAATTTATAATAGATAAACCCTCTCTTAAATAGTTGCTTATTTTGGAAGCCTTCGGCGTATATGCTGAAATTTCAACAATATTTTTATATCCAATAAGCTCGGCTATTTTTTTAGAGCGAAAGACATGGAAACTGTTGGTTACAAATGCGGAATTGTTTTCTATACTTCCTCCGGTCTTTAATATTTTTTCTTTTGAAAATTCAAAGTTTTCATAAGTGCTGTGTGAATCCGGTTCAAGGATAATTCTACTTTCCTCTACACCGTTACTGACAAAAAAATCTTTCATAGCCCGGGCTTCGGTTGTGTCTTCGTTATCTCCCTGCCCTCCGCTGCAGACTATTATAATATCCCGGTTTACTTTAACCAGTTTCAGCGCGGCTGAGAGACGTTCATATAAGCATCGGCTTGGAGTTACGCCAAACAAGCGGCACCCCAAAACTATCAAATACTTAATATTTTTTATTTCTTTTATTTCAAGCTCAGATAACTTAGGCATAAACCTACCCCTTAACTTATATGATTTGTTTGTTATCTTAATTCAGATAATATAAGTTTATAAAAAATAACCTTTATTATTACAAATATATAAAAAGATTGCACTGCCTAAGCGGTGCAATCTTATATAACCAAAATTTATATTTGGATTATTCCCCAGCGGCAGCTCCGCCTGCTGCAGAGTTTCCATCTGCTGCGGAGTTTCCGCCTGATGTAGAAGTTCCGGCGCCTGAAGCGGCGCTTGCAGCAGCCTGCTCGTTTTCAAGTTCCTCTGTTGCTGCCTGAACATCATCCAAAATTGCCTTAACTGAAACCTTATCAAGGTTCCCCTTGTTTTCGCTTACTTTAGCCTGTTCAACCCAGTAACCCTGTATCTCATATAATCCAGGGATTCTCATGATTACGTGGTAACCATAATCGGTCTTAACCGGTTCAGAAATCTCGTTAAGCTTCAAAGCGAATGCTGCAGTTTCAAATTCTTCAACCATTTCGCCCTTTTTGAAGGTATATCCGGCTGATGTTTCGCTTGTATCAGTATTATACTGAGTCATTAACTGGTCAAAGTCGCCGCCCGATTTAGCCTGCTGCGCAACATTCTGAGCTGTAGCTAATCCTGTAGCGTCGTCAACAGCTGTTGGGTCAGGTGTTGCGGCCGGATCTGCAGCTGCAGGGTCAGTTGTCTCAATCAAAATGTGTTTAACAGACGCTCTGTCATCCTGTGTATAATTCTGAAGGTCAACGCCTTCCGGAGTAAACTTTGAAATATCTTCTTCCATTGCCGCCTGAACATTCTGCGCCTTCATAACAGTTGTATACATTCTAGCATATTCATTTGCAGAAGATATACCCATGCTTCTTGCTCTCAGGCTGAATCCGTCCTCGCCGAACTGCTGAACATAGCTGTCTACTGTAGACTGAATCTGCTGGTCGTTCTTCTCTGTCCAAGCATTATCGTCTGTAAGCAGCTTTTCGCCTTGCTGTCCTGTAACCATATCGGCAACAGCATTTTTCATTGCATTTTCTTTTATAGTATCAGAAAGTTTTTTGCCGTCGATTTCCTGATCCCAGTCAAAACTGCTGAGGTCGCCGTCTGCGCTTTCGCCTTCAATATCATAGTACTGAGTCATAGCTTCAGCATAGATATAATAACCTAAATCTTTATCTGTGATTTTTTCACCGTTAACCGTTGCAACTGTCTTGCCCTCAGCCTTGCCATACTTTGGCTGTGCGGCCGTAAAGTTCATAATCAGAAATACTATCAGCGCTGCAACCGCAACACATCCAACTATGATTCCAACCAAAGCGCCGACAGAAATATTGACGCCTTTTTTCTTCTCTTCAATAACTTCTTTAATGTTATCAACGCTTTCCAGCGCGTCTGCTTTTATCTCTGTAATAGAGTCTTCAAGCTTATCTCCGGCTTCTGAAATCACTTCTCCGGCGTCATTAAGTTTATCGCCTATAACTTCTTTTGCCTTTTGATCAGCCTCAGAAATTTCTTCCTTGATTTCAGACGCGGCGTCAGCTATTTTAGAGCTTACGTCATCTTTCATCTTTTGAACTTTTTCATCGTTCAAAATGTCCTTTTTGTCATTAGCCATCTTTTTTTCTCCTTTTATGTTATGTTTAAATAATTTTAAATCTCATAAAACCCGGGACAGCCCGAATACTTACACAGTCCCAAAATATTGACCTGCATAACTACACAATCCCAAAATATTTTTCTATTATACATCAAAGCAAGTTAATTTTCCACTATTGTTGTTAAAACTTATTCAAATGTTTACAATTTATTCAAATTTGCCTTGCTTTGTTCTGATAAAAAACTCATCATTTCTTTTATCTGAGCCAAATAGTTCTTCCCGCCTTTGTCAGAGGACAGAGGAACAAGTTTTATTGCCAATTTAGGATTATTGGGCGTCAATATCGATATTTTTCCGGGATATTTGTCTATCAGTTCCAAACACGGTTTCATATCGGGTATATTTTCAGGGTCAAATTTTACCGTTATCCTCTCTGAGTTTCCTATAACTTCGGTTATATTATAACTTGAAGCGTACGCCTTAATCAGGGCCACCTCCATAAGGTTTTCAACCTCCGGCGGAACAGTTCCGTATCTGTCTTCTATTTCATCATACGCGTCATACAGCTCATCCTGATTTTTTATCGCGGCTATCCGCTTGTATGCTGCTATCCTTTGACTGTGATTCTTTATATACTTATCTGAAATATATGCTGATACAGGTAAATCTATCTGTGTCTCGGTCTCATTTTTCGTCTCTATCCCCTTAATCTCAGCCGTCGCCTCTTCAAGCAGCCTGCAGTACATCTCATAACCCACAGCTTCCATATGCCCGTGCTGCTGGGCGCCTATAAGATTTCCGGTGCCCCTTATTTCCAAATCTCTCATTGCTATCTTAAAACCGCTCCCGAACTCAGTAAACTCCTTTATCGCCAGCAGCCGTTTTTCAGCCTCGGGAGTTAAACTCTTATTCCGCCTGTAGGTCAGATATGCGTATGCCAGCCTGTTTGAACGTCCGACCCTGCCCCTCAGCTGATACAGCTGCGCCAAGCCTAAGCGGTCAGCGTTTTCAAGAATTATTGTGTTTACATTTGGTATATCAAGCCCTGTTTCAATTATCGTTGTGCAGACCAGGACGTCAATAGTTCCGTCTGACACGTCCATCATAATTTGCTCCAGCTCGTTCTCGTGCATTCTGCCGTGAGCCACGGCTATTCTTGCAGACGGCACCAGCTCCGCTATTCTGTTGGCGACTTTAAATATGCCGTCTATTCTATTATAAAGATAATACACCTGACCGCCGCGGCCTAATTCCTTATTTATAGCCTCCCGAATTACGTCCTCGTCATACTCAAGAACATAAGTCGATATCGGAAACCGCTCCGCCGGAGGTTCGTTTATTATGCTCATATCCCTTATTCCGGTCAGCGACATATGAAGAGTTCTCGGTATCGGCGTTGCGGACAGCGTCAGCACATCCACTTCTTTTCTTATCTCTTTTATTTTTTCCTTATGGGCAACCCCAAAGCGCTGTTCCTCGTCAATCACCAAAAGTCCCAGCTTATTATATTTGATATGCTTTCCCAGCAGTTTATGGGTTCCTATAACAACGTCTATTTCACCCGTTGCCAAACCTTTTACAATACGCTTTTCTTCCGCCGCGGTACAAAAACGAGACAGCATTGCAACGTTTATCGGATAATCCTTCATTCTCTGCTTAAACGTGTTAAAATGCTGTGTAGCCAAAATTGTTGTCGGCACGAGATACGCCACCTGATACCCTGCCATGACCGCCTTAAACGCACCTCTGAGCGCAACCTCGGTCTTTCCGTATCCAACATCTCCGCACAGCAGTCTGTCCATAGGATACGGCTTTTCCATATCCTCTTTCATCTCTTGTATGCTTCGGAGCTGGTCGTCAGTTTCCTCAAACGGGAACTTTGCTTCAAAATCGCTCTGCCACTCATCATCCTTTGGGAATGATATTCCCGGAGTATTCGCACGCTTGGCGTAGAGGTCTATAAGTTCCTTAGCCATATCGGCAGCGGCAGCTTTTACCCTCTGTTTGGTACGGCTCCATTCTCCGCCGCCCAGCTTGTTCATTTTTATTCTTGCTCCGTCTTTGGCGATGTGCTTGTAGACCATATCCAGCTGGTCTGTCGGCACATACAAAAAGTCGTCTCCCTTGAATCTTATTTTGAGATAATCTTTTCTGACGCCGTCAACATTCAGCTGCTCAATGCCTATATACTGACCGATACCATAATTTCGGTGAACAACATAGTCACCCATATTCAGGTCGGTAAAGTTGTCAATCTTTTCGCCTTTAACCTTGCCGTAGCGCTTTCTTTTTTTCTTTTCATGCCCGAATATCTCTTTATCAGAAATCACCACTGTCTGCGTGGAAGGAAATTCAAATCCATGCGAGATAGAACCGTGGGTTATAACTATTCCTCCGGGCGGAGGAAGCTCTGTCAGAACGTCTGTGTACGCACAGTTAAAACCCTCGTTTTCCAGCTGGTTCAGCAGATTCTTAGCCCTTATCTCAGAACCGCCCAGCACAACCGTACGGTATTGGCTGGACTTATAAAATCTGAGAGACTCATATAAAAATTCAAGCTTACCCTGAAAACCTGCCAAAGACTTGGAGCCAACAGCATAGGTTCTCTTTGCCCTATATTCAGCTGAATAATTTGAAATACCGCTGACCCCGACAAATCTATGCGCCGTAAGCCGCTTTACCGCCTTCTTCAGCGGCAAAAAGTATTCCATATCCGCCTTGGGGATTATTCCCCTTTCAGTCATCTCAGTTATGTCTTCCGCAAACCTTACCGTCTCGCCTTCATACGCCTCGCTTATTCTGCGGCCGTCACACCAAAAAATAATTGTATCATCTGCCAAATAATCCAAAATTGTGGGCTTTTCACGATATATATATGGAATATACTTTTCTATTGAAGGGAATCTAATCCCCTGCTTAAGTCTTTCAATATCCCTGTTCAACACCGAAGCCGATTTTTCGGATACAGGCTTCTCAGTATCGCTAAGCAAGCTGTTCAGCTTTTTTACTAATTTAGCACGTTCTTTATCATCCGGCACCAGCTCGCCTGCCGGAGTTATCCTGGCCTCATCACATCTGTCAATCGTTCTTTGGCTGTCCTTGTCAAAGGTTCTTATCGAGTCAACCTCTGTGTCAAAAAATTCAATTCTCAGCGGATACTGACTGTAATACGGAAAATAATCAAGTATTCCACCGCGGACGCTGAACTGACCGGCTCCCTCAACCAATTCCTCACGCTTATATCCTAAACTTTCAAACTTACCGATCAGCGTTTCTAACTCAATGTCATCCCCAACTTTTAATGTTATAACGTTTTCCTGATATTTCTTAAACGGTATAGTCACACTGAGCAAAGCCGAATACGTGGTCACAACATAGGTTCGCCGGCCTTTGTTTCTGAACAAATAGTCGAGCACCTCAAGTCTTTGCTTCTGTATCTCATGGCTCTTTACATCTACATCGTAAAAAAGTATATCGGAGTTTCCGTAATACAGAACCTCCGCACCTGAGAAAAATCTGAGGTCGTCGGCTATTTCCATTGCGGCAGCCTCGTTTTCGGCAACCAATAAAATCGGAGCCTGAAATTTTTCGGACACACAAAAAGCCAGGTGTGCCCTCACAGAGTCCGACACACCCGCTACGTTTATAGGCGTAATATTTTTTTGTAAAGCCCCTGCCAGCTCCTCAAAGTCGGCAAGGTCTTCCATAACTTCATAAAAACCGTTTGTTTTCATAGCCAATCACATACAATCCTTATCCGTTATACATTTGCATAGCCGTCCTGGCATCTGTCCTGATTATCTCCTCAACCGCTTTCACAGCTCTTACCGCTGTGTCAGTCAGGATTTCAGTCTCCGCCTTAGAAAACCTTCCCAAAACAAAATTGCATATATCCTCATGCTCATCCATATCATTTCCCCCTATCCCCAGTTTTACCCTAGGGAACTGGTCTGAGTTAAGATTGAGTATAATACTTTTCAGCCCATTATGCCCTCCGGCGCTGCCGCTTGGTCTCACTCTCAGTTTTCCTAAACTCATAGTTTTGTCATCTGAGATGACAATAATATTTTCATCAGGTATATCATAATAATCGGCAATAGGCGCAACGGCCTCGCCGCTCAGATTCATAAAAGTTGTAGGTTTAACCGCAATCACCTTTTCGCCGCATACTATACCCGTTCCAACCTCAGCCCTAAACTTGCTTGACTTAAACTTTATATTGTTCTTGGCACAGAACGCGTCAACAACATCAAAACCGATATTGTGTCTGGTATTAATATATTTTCTGCCCGGATTTCCCAATCCCACTATCATATACATTATATTTACCTCAAGTAAATTTTATTATTTTTTCTTGCTGTCTTTTCTTTTTGCCGTCCACTGTTCCTTAACAACCTGCTTAGAACGGGCTATAGCCAAAGATTCAGGCGGCACCTCGTCTGTTATCGTTGACCCTGCCGCAGTGTACGCGCCGTGCCTTACTACAACGGGAGACACCAGGTTGGTGTTACAGCCGATAAAGCAGTCGTCTTCAATAATTGTACGGTGCTTATTCACGCCGTCATAATTTACGACAACGGTTCCGCACCCGAAGTTAACTCTCTTGCCTACGTCGGCGTCTCCAATATAAGTCAGATGAGCCACCTTGGTTCCATCATCTATTGTAGAATTCTTAACCTCCACAAAGTCGCCTATCTTAACTTCAGAACCAACTTTGGTTCCGGGTCTCAGATATGCAAAAGGTCCGACATTTGTATCAGAGCCTATTTCACTGTCGATACCCACAGTCTCCAATATCTTAGTATTATTCCCAACCTTGCAGTTATTCAAAGATGTGTTGGAGCCGATAACACAGTTTTCACCGATTACAGAGTCTCCCTCAAGAACTGTTCCGGGATACAAAACGGTATCTCTTCCTACCTTAACATTTGTTGTAACCTGAACTTTATCAGGGTCGATAATTGTAACACCGGCAAGCATTAAAGCTTCAACTTTGCGGCGGTTTAAAATCTTTCCGACCTGTGACAGCTGGAGTTTATCGTTTACTCCCATAGTCTGTTCAAGATCGGTGACATACGCTCCGACCTTTTCGCCCTCGCTCAGCATTATTTCAATTACGTCGGTTATATAGTATTCTCCCTGGGAATTATCATTAGTAATTTTAGACAAGGATTCTTTTAGTTTTTGAATATCAAAGAAATACATACCCGAGTTAACCTCAGTTATCTTCTGCTCATCCTCAGAAGCGTCTTTCTGCTCAACGATTCTGACGATTTCACCGTTTTCTCTGACTATTCTTCCATATCCGTACGGCTCGTCGGCTATCGCAGTAATTACAGTAGCGGCCCTCATCTTTTTGCTGTGGTCTTCACGCACCCTCTTTAAAGTCTCAGCCTCTATCAGAGGCGAATCCCCATATAGAACCATAACAGTGCCGTCTACGTCCTTTATGCTTTCAATACCCTGCATAACAGCGTGGCCTGTTCCCAGCTGTTCATACTGATAGGCATACTTCGCCCTGTCCCCAAGATATGCTTTAACATCTTCGGCCTTATGACCGATAACGACGATATTTTCATCGCTTCCGGTTTCTTCCGCAGTATCCAAAACCCATTCCACAAGGGCTTTTCCTGCCGCCTGCTGAAGAGGTTTCGCAATATTTGATTTCATTCTCTTTCCCTCACCGGCCGCAAGGATAATGCTATATAATCCCATTTCTATTCCTCCAAACAAAATTTTATATCACAATTTTTGCATTATATCATAATATAGTATTATTTTCAATACCTATCACAATAATTGATATCCGGTATGCCTAGCTTAATAAAATACTGCCTAGAGCATATGACAGTTATATTATAAACTAAAAAAATATTGCATAATTATCATAGCAGACTATTTTCCTATCTCAGTATTCCTAAATATGGATTTTACTAATCTATTGTGCAGACAATCCACGTTATATTTTCGCCTGCAATTTTTAATTATATATCTATATAAGCAAGGAAGACATTATAAAACGATTATGTAAATATGCTTTTAGCAAATTACTTTTTTACGTCATAACAGGTCGCAAAATTGTAATTTTATTACTTATATACAAATTTCAAAAATTATGTTATAATAAAATTATTAATTTTGCTTGACTGGGAGGATTTATTATGAGAAAGATATTTCCGATTACAGTGTTAGTTATTTTACTGTTAATATCCGTATCTGTAAACGCGGAAAATATAACAACGATAACTGACCTCTATGATTTCAGCGATGTCGGAGAAGGTAAAATCACTGAAGATATTATTCTGCCTAATAATTTGTATGTTCACGCAAGCGGCGGCAGCGTTACCGTGAATCCCAGCATCAAAAAGTTTGAGGGCAGAACCTACGTCAACCGGGCGGTTCTAAGCCCATGTAAAAATGTTGAAAATCCCGACTGCGCCGTGAGTATTATACCTGAAACCGACAGTATGCTGTTTGTTGATATGTATAACGTGGCGGCGGAAGGATCAGGTCTCAGAAGCTTTGAGGTGAAGCAGGACGGTATAGTGTTAGGCTCGTTCACCCTTGACGGCAAAACAATGATAACCACTGAGCCTATGCAGGTTAAAAAAGGAATCCCTGTATACATATATGTCACCGGAAAATATGGGCTTATCTTTTACGGCGCCGGGCTAAAGTATGATACAGTATCTCCTGACGCGGTTCCGGGAATTCAAGGCGGCGGAAAAAAGACCACCGGCGCCAGGGGAAATAAAAACATAAGCGTCTATCACGTTACAAGTCTTGCAAACGACGGCCCGGGAACGCTGCGTGACGCCGTATCGCGTCCCGGCAGAATTGTCGTTTTTGATGTCTGCGGAACAATTAACTTGACCGAACGTTTGAAAATCGGCAACTCAAATATAACGATTCTGGGACAGACTGCGCCGGGGCAGGGAATAACCATTGCCGGAACCGACGTTCTGATTGCAGCAGATAACGTCATAGTAAGATATTTGAGAGTTCGCCCCGGAGACAGTGTTGAAGGTGAATGGGACTGTTTGGGCGGCGCGCACATAAATGATATTGTCTTAGACCATTGCAGCGTCAGCTGGGGGATTGATGAACTTATGTCCCTGTACGGCGGCCTTAATCCAGACGGCGCTGACACCGGTAACTATACAATTTCAAACTGTCTCATATCAGAAAGCCTGCGTCTGTCAAACCATTATAAAGGCGCACACGGTTACGGAGCGATATGGGGAGGAACCAACACAAGCTACTATAATAATATTATAGCCCATCATGACAGCAGAAACCCAAGACTTGCCAGCAATGTAAGCTATACTGAGCTAAAAAATAACGTAATATATAATTGGGGCGGCAATTCAAGTTACGGCGGCGAATCGACTGCTGAAAACTTTTATACAAAAGTCAATATGGTGAACTCATACTACAAGTTTGGTCCGAGCACAAAGGCAAAGTATAAGATATTTGACGTCTCAGGAACAGGTTCGCACTATTATATAAACGGTAACTACGTTTACGGCTATGAATCAGAAAATAACAATAACGGCCTGAATGACAACTGGGCAGACGAGGCGCTCATTCATAACATGGCTAACGCGGTTAGGGAAAATGAACCGTTCGACATGGGAGAGTATAAAGTGAATGAAGTCAGCGCCGAGGCGGCTTATGACAAATCTGTAAAAAGCGCCGGGGCAGTCTTGCCGGTTCGAGACAGCATAGACGCACGTGTGGTTGAGGATATGAAAAATCAGACCGGGCGTTTAATCAATAAGGCATATGAGGTCGGCGGATACGTTGATATGTCCGGCGAAAGCAAAATATTTAAAATTTCCGAACCATGGAAAGAAGCAAACAATATGGGCGGCGCGGATGAAACTGATATAATCAGAGAGGGTTTATACAAAGGATATACCTGGCTTGAAGCTTATGTGTTTGATGAGATTGAAAAACTGTCGTATACCGAATCCGGCTGGACAAATTCAATAACGCCGACCAATCCCAAAATAACAATATCAAAAGTATCGGACGGAACGCAAACCGTAACCGGATATGCAAATATTTATGACAACACTCCATATATTTCAACAGACAAAAGAAGTATAGAATACGGCGCTGTATCCGAACCTGCCGAAGGTACAAAAATAACCAAAATTGAAGTTTACGACGGTGAACAATTAATTGAGATGTCAGAGGGAACAGAGGCAATAAACATAACGATTAATCTATCTCCCGGCACTCATTATATAACAAGCCGCGCCTATAACGACAAAGGTGAAAGCACGTCGTCGGACACATCAATAATATATATCCGCGGGCTGTCAGACGGCGAGTGGCTATATGCAGATATTGGCAGTGTGCCGTATAAAGGCGGATACACTCAAAACAAGGACGGGTTCAGCATTATTGCGAGCGGTTCAGTCGGCGGAAACAGCGCCGGCAAGATGGATTCGTTCGGTTTTATGTACCGTGAGTTTACAGGGGACTTTGATATAATACTGGAAACCAAGAATGTGCCTAAGTTTGAAAACAATGTTAAGTCGGGACTTATGGTGAGGAGCAGCCTGGACAGCAGTTCTGAAATGTATCTTCTTGCGGACAGCTGGCTGAAGTATGGCGAAAACATAAGGGTTTTTGAAAGACCCGTAAAAGGAACGGCGGTTACAAACTCATATATGTTTGACGCTGAGGGCACCCCGGTAGAGAATGTTGACTCAATAACATACGATATGCCGAAATATCTGAGAATGACAAGAAAGGGACAGCGACTAACAATGTCCGTCTCGGAAAACGGAACTGACTTCACAGATAATATAAGACAGCCGTATATTATTGAAGACACAACACTGCCTGAAACGGTTTATTTGGGTGTTGCTCAGGATTCATGCAGTTCATCAACCTTGATAAAGTATGCGGCAGAATTCGGATTTAACGTGACATTATCAGAAGCGGAAAAAAATACTCAGCTAAAAATATATGATGAAAACGGGAATGAAATAAAAAATAATTCTGTTATTGAAAATGACTCTGTTTTATCAAAGATAGTTATTCCCGACGGCGTTGACACAAGCAACAGCGTAATATACACCGCAGTATACAGGGACGAATGCCTTACAGACATGCAGACAGGAAGCGATGTTAAATTACCTGTAAGCTCCGGAGATTTGGTAAAGGTCTTTGTTTGGGACGGCAATATGCAACCGCTTTATACAGAGGAATAATTTATTAAAACAGTTGTTTAATTTAGAATAAATCAGACGCCTTGATTTTGTGGAAAACTCCAAAATACACAAGGTGTCTGACAAATTATAAAAAAACATTTTAATGAAAAAACAAAAATGGGACAAGCCCCGCAATATCGGGGGACTTGTCCCATTCTCTTAAAAATTTGGTACACCTTCGGGGATTCGAACCCCGGACACCCTGATTAAGAGTCAGGTGCTCTAGCCAGCTGAGCTAAAGGTGCATATCCTTCGCTTTTCAGCGAACAACATATGATATTATACAGCAAACCATAAAATTTTACAATATGTAAATTATTCTAATTTTATCAAATTTATTTATAAATATTTGGTTAAATTATATATGTGTAAGTATAAAACATGGTGTTCTGATTTATAAAATATATGGGGTCATATAAAAATTTTACTTTATAATTTTATAATTTATAAAACATATATAACCCCATAAACCAAAATGCAAAACAACTCAATTCACATTGGCGGTTGGCAGATTAATTGTGACCCTTGTGAATTTGCCATACTCACTCTCTATGACTATAGAACCGCCGTGGCTTTCAATTATTTCTTTAGCTATGGAAAGACCAAGGCCCGTGCCGCCCTTTTCTCTTGTTCTCGCTCTGTCAACTCTGAAAAATCTGTCAAACACATGCTCTAAGTCCGCTTTTGGTATACCGTGACCGTTGTCCTCAACCTTTATATATACTTCATTATACATACTTCCGGCGGCCACATTCACATACCCGCCCTTTTCACCATATTTAATAGAATTTGATACTATATTTACTATAGCCCTCTCTATCTGCTCCGGGTCTGCGTACATCTGCGGCAGCTCATTTGCCGGCAGATATTTCAATTCTATATCCTCTATCTCCGCTTCAAGCGCAAACCTGTTTACTATCCCCCGCAGCATTTGGTCGATTGAAAATACCTGTTTTTTCATTTCAAATTTCTGTACGTCAAATTTTGACAAATCCAAAAGATTTCGAACTAAAGCAGTCATTTTATCCGCTTCGGTTTCTATTGTGGACAGAAATTTCTTCGCCATTTTTTTATCATCCATGTAACCGTTCAAAAGTGTTTCAGTATGGGTTTTAATTATAAATAAAGGCGTTTTCAGCTCATGAGATACCTCGGCAACAAACTCCCTCCGCGCAACTTCAAGGTTGAACTGCTCAGTAAAGTCTTCAAATACGCAAACGATTCCGGCGGTCTTGTCGTTGTCCATCTTAAACGGAACAAAGTATATGCGGATGTGTTTACCGTCATATGTTATATCTCTTATTTCGGTAGCGTATTTATCCAAATACATAAACTCCGCCATACAAACTCCGGCGTTCAGTTTTTCAAAAAACGGGTCAAATTCTGAAACTGAATCAGAATCAATATTAAGCATATCCGCCGCAGCAGGATTGATATGTATGAGTTTTTGGTCAGTGTCAAACGCCATTATACCGTTGGTGATATGCTCCAAAATAACGTCGACTTTATGCTTTTCAGCCCCAATCTGGCTTATTGTTCTGCTCATTACACTGCCCATATGGTTAAACGCCTTAGAAAGCGCACCTATTTCATCGTTGCGCCCTGTTTCGGCAGGAAGGTCATATATTCCTCTTGCAAAGCTGTCGGCGCGCCTGGAAAGCTTCCGCAGAGGCACGGTCACAGAACGGGAAACATACACAGCCGTCAAAACTGCCAAAGCTATTCCTGCAAGAAGCGTCCATAACAAGACCCACAGCAGTTGGTTTATAATATCCCGCAATACGTTTTTATTATCCCTGATATATATAATATAACCATCGGCCGTATCAGTCACCGGCTTAATGTAGTACGCATAGTCAAGAACATCAGAAGAGAAATTACTGTTGCTTCCCTTTGTGTGCTTATCAAGCGCATTGGTCAGGTTTGGAGTTTTTTGAACTTTTTCCTGCATAAGCGCTGACGGAGCAATCACTTCTCCTCCGGCGCCGGATAGAATATAACATTTCCTGTTTTCGTCCAGCTTTAAAACAGAAGAGTATGAATCCAGCAGTTTTTTAATCTCGTATTGCTTTACAAACTCTCTTTTCGACGAGTTCAGAATAGTTTGAAGAGAATCAGGCAGTCCTGACTGTATTGCAGAGTCCGCATGAGCAATAAAAGAATTTTCATAATTCCGGGTAACACAAAAAACTGCCGCAACGCCGAATGCGGCAATAAGCAGTATAACAACGGCCATAAACAAAGCGACCGTTCTGTATATCAATTTGCCTTTAAACATCACTATACCTCACAAAGTAGTCTATATTTTAATTATATCATTATTATAAAGACCGCACAAGTATAATTTTCTTTGTTTGACAAAAATTTTATTATTTTAAAAAAGCATTGCAATAACTTTGCATATGCTGTATAATGTACTTACTGTAAGAGGTGGATTCTATGGGAAAGGCTGTCAGGATAAAAAGAGTGGTTTTATTGTATTTAGTTCTGATTGTTTTGGGCATTGCCGCCGGATATCTTTTGCTTAACGGAAAGCTTGGCCTTCGGTGTCTGTTTCGGGATTTGACCGGGTTCAAGTGCCCCGGCTGCGGCAATACAAATGGTATGCTGGCGCTGTTAAACGGAGATTTTCTTGCCCCTGTAAAATTCAACTTAATGTTTTATCCTGAAGTATTCACTCTTTTATACATATTGATATATCTGCCTTACATATATATAACAGGAAAGAATTTTTCAAAATACGCTGCCGCCGCGCTTGTTACTTTGGCGGCGGTATTTATAACATGGGGAATAATTAGAAATTTTATAAACTTATAGAAGGGACTGTAAAACATGAAAAAATGTAAAAACTGCGGTCAGGAATTTGAAGACGGCGCAAACGTTTGCCCGGTATGCGGAGCTGCAGATAACGGTCAGTCCGCAAAAGTTTGTCCTAACTGCAAAACAGAAGTAAGTGACAATTCAAATTTTTGCACCAACTGCGGCACGCCAATAAACGGCAGTGCACAAAGCAATAACGGGGACGCTCAGAACAACGCAGGTCAGAATAATTTCGGGGGTCAGAACTATCGCCAGCCGCCATACCAGCCGCCTATGAACTATGTTCCGAAATCGAGGCTGTTAGCGGGTCTTTTGGGAATATTCCTCGGCGGTATCGGAGTACACAATTTTTATTTGGGATTTACTACCCGTGCGGTTGTACAGATAGTGGTAACTTTGATTACCTGCGGCGTAGGAAGTATTTGGGGATTTATTGAGGGAATTTTAATAATATGCCATCAGATAAATCTTGACGCTTATAACTTCCCGCTCAAGGATGACTGCTAAAAAGAATTGATACTGCTTAAGGTTTATGGACTGTTTGCAATTATTTGTAACAGTTAACAAAAATAGAAGGTCAGACAATTAATGACCATCAAGAGAAAAATTTTATAGAGCATCATAGTCTGATGCTCTATTTTTATGCAATAAAAAGTCTGCAAACTAAAAAAGTATTATGTCAAGTATATCATAAATAAATTATATAAAAAAATGGTATTTCTAGTGAACATCGGCAGGTGTGACTGTGACCGCAGCTGAAAGGCGCGTGTTATCAAAGTTACTTGTTTTGCTATAGCCTTCAACGTCAATTGCGGCTACACTTTTGTTTAAAAGTATATGTCATATAAACCATATAACGCAATATAAACTATAAACGCCAATAATTAACCTAGTTGTGATGTATACGTACTCCGCTCATTTCACCATAAAGCTATGCCTTTTGATGAGAAAAGCCATGTAACTTTCCCGTTGACTTAATAAATTATCGTAAAAATAGATATTCCGAGTTCCTATTTTGTTTAACTCATCAAAAAAGCTGGTCTTCGACGAACATCGGTAGGGCGGCAATGCCGCCGCGTTAGGTGAGTTGTCATCTGAACACGTAGTGTTCATTATATAACTTTACTTTGTATATGACCCCATATAATATTTATTATTTTACTTATAATAGGTATTTGAACCATTTCTTTTTATTTAAACATTCATAATAATAACATTATAGTTAATGGCAATAATTTAAATACTCAATGCAGATGAAATCTGCGTGTAAGCCGCGCAGATAATTGATTTTTGCGCAAACAAAAATCGGAGCAAGCTTTGCTTGCTCCGACATGGTGCCGGTGATCGGGGTCGAACCGATACGGTATCACTACCACAGGATTTTGAGTCCAGCGCGTCTGCCAATTCCACCACACCGGCAAATCTTAATTTGACACGCGTATTAGTATACCATAATAAAATATAAAAATCAAGACTTTTTTTAGAATTATTTTAATTTTTCCGGCTTTTTATATCTGAAATTATAAGTTTTATATGCGCAATTTGTTCCTGAGTAAGTCCGGAAACGTCAATTGTCAGCTTATTATCAAGGTCTAACAGGTAATCCGTAGAGACAGAGAAGTACTTGGCTATCTTTATCAGCATATCAATTGACGGCTGTATGTTGTCATTTTCCCAATTTGAAACGCTTTGCTTTGTAACACAGAGTACTTGAGCCAACTCCACCTGACTTATTCTGTGTGACTTACGCAATTCTCTTATTTTTTCGCTCAACATAAATTCACCGCCCTGTCAATTATTATAATACTATAATATAATTGTCGCTTGACTAATTAAAAATACTATGGTATTGTAATAGTGGACAAAATTAAATAAAAGTTAGTTTGACAAAGCCAGGTGAAAATTATGAAGAAATGTATTTTATGCGGAAGAGAAGCTGAACAGCTGACAGAAACTAAATATAATGGCAGGAATATTAAGATTTGCGATATATGCAGATTCAATTTTGAGAAGCTCAATGATAAAGGAAATATAAAAGGGATATGTGAAGCTATAAATTATTTTAAAAAACTTATGTCTGAAAATCATGAGTAGACAGACTTGATTTTTCCCGGTAAACGTATATAATATAAGAATATAATAATATTCTTGGGAGTGCTGGGTTATGAAAATATCTACAAAGGGCAGATATGCTTTGAGACTAATGATAGATTTGGCGATAAACGGTGAAAACGGACTGAGTTCCACAAAAGAAATAGCTGAGCGTCAAAATATTTCACGCAAATACCTTGAGCAAATAATGACAATTTTGAACCGTGCCGGATTCGTTAAATCTGAGCGTGGATCAAACGGCGGATACAGACTAACCCGCCGTCCGCCGGAGTATACAGTCGGGGAAATCCTGCGTCTCACCGAGGGCAGCCTGGCTCCTGTGTCCTGCTTAGACGGTGATATTAATACATGTCAGAGGCAAAGCGCGTGCGCAACCCTTATGGTTTGGAAAAAACTTGATGACGCTATAAAAAGTGTTGTCGACAACACAACGCTTCAGGATTTGGTGGATGAGCAAAGACTGTTAGATACCAGCAGCTACGTAATATAAAAAAGTTTAAAAAAGGTCTTTACAAGTTGAAAATTTTGTGTTATAATATTTGTCGTTGCTGAAATATGGGGGTGTAGCTCAGCTGGGAGAGCACCTGCCTTGCAAGCAGGGGGTCAGGAGTTCGATTCTCCTCATCTCCACCAATCAGCGTAAGCCGGAATATTCCGGCTTTTTTTGCGTCTAAAATACCCCTGTTCTCATATGGAATCATGACGGCACGTTATGGCACAAATTTAGTTGTATAATGGCTCTTAACAAAATGAAAAGGAGCTATACATATGAATTATATAACCGAAATAAAAGGGTTTAATGATTTGCTGCTGAGAGAGCGGCTTTCCTCGGGACAGATTGCGCTTTGGTACGCTCTCATGCATATAGACAATAAAAGCGGCTGGAAAAAATGGTTTACGGTTCCAGTTATTACTTTAGAGCTCCACACCGGGTTGTCAAAATCAGGGATATACAAAAACCGTGAGGTTCTTAAACAATTGGGGCTTATAGATTTTAAGGCTTTTAAAGGGAAGGCCGCAAGATATACGATTAATTCATTCTGCGAAGATTTTAAATCAATAAGTAATAACATTGCTGAAAAGTGTCCAAGCGGTATTGCAGATAGCAGGCAAGAAAGTAATCAAGGTAGTAATCAGAGGAGTAGACCATTATATAAACAAGACAAAACAAAACAAGACAAAACTATTTTAAAAGAAAATAATAAAAGAAAAGATAATTCAGATAAAAATGTTTATGGAAAATACAAAAATGTTTTTTTATCTGATGAGGAATTTTCAGAGCTTAAACAATTCTATCCAAACGATTGGTCTGACCGTATAGAAACTTTGTCAGAGGGAATTGAGCTTAAGGGATACAAGTATAAAAATTATTTACTGGCGATAAAAAAATGGGCGGAATATGAGGGACAGAAAGCCGACAGAGGAGTAGTTAAATCGCCGGGGCTTAATAATTACAGCGATGGCAATAAGAGTGATTATGCTGAGATAGAGCGGATATTGATAGAGAGAATGCAGAACGGATATTAATTTATATAATACGGCAGTATATTGTCTAGATATTGTCATAAAAGCAATATAGCCGCCCTCGTGCAAAGGGCAGCTATATTATTATAATGTCGAATTTTGTGACAACCGTTTAATGGTTACCTTTTATCTTTAATCAGCAAGCTTGCTTGCGGAGCTGTCTCTAAGTCGGTCGAAGAGAGCCTACTTTAAATTATTTTTATAATAGTATCTTTCTCTTAATTTGTCAAGATAGTTTTTAAGTAATGTGAATTTATGTAAAGAATTTTTAATTTGACTTTATTCGGTATACCATATATAATTATATTTAGCAGGTAAAAGGGAATTGTAGGACGGTTGTCATCTCCATATGCTGTTACTTACAGCAGAAGGGAGGTGTCTCTTATGTGGAAATACTTACTTAAGGTAATTATATCTATTATAATAATTTTTATAATAGTATCCATAAAAGCAATATAACTGTCCTCTGACACAGGACAGTTATATAATTTAAAATCTGTTTTTGTGACAACCGTTTAACGGTTACCTTTTATCTGCTTTTATTATATTCTCTTTTTCTTTATTTGTCAAGAATATTTTATTTTTATATTTATAATTGTTAACGATATATTGAACGCTGCGTGTTCAAATGTTAGCTCACCTAAAGCGGCGGCATTGCCGCATTTGAGTATTCAAATTATTGACGTTGAAGGGTTACGGATAAAGAGTTATTAAGGCTCACGCCCACTTTCGCAGGTGTGGTCACACCTACCGACGTTTGAAAAAACATAATTTTTTATAAAAAACAATATACAAGGTTTAGTTTCAATGGTTTAAATGGTTTCATTCTTAAAATATAATAAGAGTATTTGTTTCAATCATTTAGATTCTTTTTTTACATCACTAAATGGGAATTTTATATTCAACAAATCACCGGCACTAACGTCCAACGCATCTGCTATATTATATAAAACTTCCAATGAGAAAGGCCTCACGATATTTGGAGCTTCTATAGAACTTAAATGAGAGCGGCTAATATTTGCTCTTATTGCTAGTTCTTCTTGAGATAATCCTTTCATTTTTCTTATTGCGGAAATTGTAATACCTAATTCAATAAAACGGTCTCTGTTATCAAATCCAATATTTTCACTCATTAAATACCCCCCTGAATTTAATATATTATATCATATTTAAATAATATTTTCAATACGAAAGAGGGTTAAATTATATTATTATATATTATTTTAAATTATATACTATGTATATGACCCCATATAAAAAATTTTATTATTACATAATAGGGTGTTTGAACCATTTCTTTTTCTCGCAAGAAAAAGAAACGCTTCACCAAAGAAAAAGTGCTTGCTCGCTTAGGTCGCCTGCGGCTCCAAGGGGCGCTCGCACTACGCTCATTTCACCATGAAGCCATGCTTCATGATGAAAAAAGCCCTGTAACTTCCCGTTGACTTTGTGAACTACCGTGAAAAAAGATATTTCGAGTTTCCTATTTATTTAATTCGTCAAAAACGCTGGGGTTCAGCGAACATCGGAAGGGCGGCTATGCCGCCGCGTTAGGTGAGCCAACATCTGAACACGCAGTGTTCAATATATAAACTAATTATTTATTTTCTAATCTATTGATAAATTTTATAATTATTCTATATTTTTTTATATTCGTTTTAATTAGTACCTACTTTTTGCTCAAATCTATCATAATACTAACTCGGAAAATCTTCATTCACGGTAGTTCACAAAGTCAACGGGAAAGTTACAAGGCTTTTTCTTTTGTGCGTGGAGCGCAAAAGAAATTAGCGGGGGCGAGCGCCCTTTGGAGCCGCAGGCGACCTAAGCGAGCAAGCACTTTTTCTTTGGTGAAGCGTTTCTTTTTCTTGCCAGAAAAAGAAATGGTTCAAACACCCTATTATGTAATAATAAATTTTTTTATATGGGGTCATATACATAGTATATAAATGGTTTTTTTAGTTAAGTAAAATAATAATTATTTTCTTTATATATTGAACACTGCGTGTTCAGATGGTAGCTCACCTAACGCGGCGGCATAGCCGCCCTTCCGATGTTCACTAAAAACCACTTTTTATCAGTATTTAAATAAAAAAGATACGTTATGTAATTTACAAACGTATCTTTTAACTTATTATTCCAAATGATTTCGCATATGCTTTAATTATTTCTTCCGCATGACTACTTTGCTCAGGTGTCATTTTCACTAATATTTCATTTAGTGGATTGTGATTATCTCTTGTGACTGTACCAAATAGAATATAATCTGCATCTATATCTAATATCCTACATATTTCCATTAATGATGGAATTGATAATCCGCTTAAACCTCTTTCGATTTCACTAATATGCTGACTACTCACGCCTAACTTATTCGCTACATATTCTTGAGTACATTTTTTCATTGTACGTGCATTACGTAATCTCGTACCTATTGGCCCATAATCATATTCTCTTATTCTCACAATCTCACCTCCATACACATATAAAAACTAATTTTTATTTTATGAAAATACCGCATGATTTTGCATACACTTTTATTAATTCTTCTGCATACTGGCTTTGTTCAGGAGTCATCTGCAATAACAATTTATTAAACGGGTTATTATTGTCACGGGTAATAGTGCCAAATAAAATGTAGTCCGCATCTATATCTAAAAATTTACATAAATCCATTAGCGAAGAAATAGATAACCCACGCTCTCCTCGTTCAACACTGCTAAGATGTTTACTATTAACGCCAATATAATTTGCCACTTGTTCTTGCGTAAGTTCTCTCATAACTCTAGCATTTTTTACTCTTTCCCCAACTGGAGCATAATCGTACGGTTTAATTTTCACATGCTCACCTCTAATTCAAGTTTGCATATTAATTATAAAACTTATACTTGATTTTTATAACCATCCATGATATGATAACTACATATTATGGATTGAGTTTTGAGAAAAATTTCTCCTTTTCGACAAAGTTTGCTAAAATTTTTATTTATTAAATTATACAATCATATAAAAAAACATAATAAATAAAAAAAGCTTGGAAGGGATTTAAAGTGAAAAAACTTCACATAATTATAATAACAATCATACTGCTGCTCTCCGCATGTTCAGCAGCCATATTCTTAACCCAAAACCCTGCGGCAACAGTCACAGAAACATCAGCGCTGACATCACCATACATATTATCAACAGAAATAACGCCGTCAGCGGAACAGCCGGCACAAACAGATTCGGCACAAACGGCGAAAAAGCCCGGCGCCGGGCAACTGACGGCGCACTTCATCAATGTGGGTCAGGGCGACTGTGAGTTTATCGAACTGCCGAACAATGAAACAATGCTTATCGACGCCGGAGATTCGGGCAGCGGTCCCGAAATCACCGCATATATAAAAAACCTCGGCTATGATACTATAAATTACCTCGTGGCTACCCACCCTCATGCCGACCATATCGGAGGAATGTCCTATGTGATTAAAAACCTGAACATCATTCATATGTATATGCCGAAAAAATCAACCAATACAAAAACGTTTGAAAACCTGCTCCAAACTATACTGGATATGAATATTTCAGTGGAAAAAGCCGAATCGGGAACAGAGATTTTAAACACCGGAAACTTAAAAATCGGTATTTTGGCTCCTGACTCAGAAGCATATAAGAACTTAAACAATTATTCCGCTGTAATAAAAATGGACTATAAAAATACCTCTTTCCTGTTCATGGGAGACGCAGAAAAAGAGACGGAAGTAAAACTGCAGGATGAAGACGTTCAGGCGGATGTTTTAAAGGTCGGGCACCATGGTTCCGACACCTCCTCCACAACGGCGTTTTTGGAAAAAGTCTCTCCTAAATATGCCATAATTTCCTGCGGCAAAAATAATAAATACGGACACCCGGACAGCACAGTGCTTCAAAATCTTGAAAGTATAGGCTCGGCAGTCTTACGCACCGACCAGCTCGGTACTATAATTATTCGTTCAGACGGCACATTATTAACACAATTATAAGCTAACAGTTTCAGAAGGGCGCAATTTTTAAAATTTTGACTCATATAAAAAAATAAACACACAAATTTTATTTGATATTGGCCGCAAAAATATCAATAAAAGCCTAGGATTGCGCCCTTCTGAAACTGTTAAACACACCCGCATGCGCCTGATAGAAATATAATATATTTTTTATTAAACTTGCAAAACTATAATGCAGGCACTCGTCCGCTAATAAGTTACCTAGATGTAGTATATGCGCTTGCACACCCCAATAGGCGGTGAACTGACATATCACGCGAAGCGTGTACATACTTAGTTAAATTTGCTATAACTCCCTTTATATCAGACTTTTCCGAGGCTTGCAAACCACATTTTTATATATTTTTAATTTAAACAGCTTTAATTTTTTGTCTGGTTTTCACTTTCCACATTAAAGGAAAGTGTATTATGGCTTACATACATCTTGCAGGTTCGACCCTTTATGAATTTAAAAATTGTTCAGTAGATTAACATATCTTATCTTTCATTATTAGATAAAAGACTTTATAAAAATTCTCCTAAAATTTTATAAACACATGTATTTTTTTCATGTTTTGGGAAAGACTTTTATCTGAGGTGATAAAATGAGTAAAAATCCGAAAGACAGAGATGACAGAAACAAAGGGAGAAATGACAATTATGACCGTAGAATAATAGTCGATCCGCCCAGCGATGAGCAGAAAAAGCAGCCGGAAGAGGCCGTTTCATCAAGAAGAAAAGGATTTTACATAATCCTTTTACTGGGGATTACGGCAATCGGAATTTATGCGGTTCTGAACTCACTGCTTCCGCACACCACTGCAAAAAAACCAAATGAAACCAAAACCGGCTCAGCCTACAGCACTGCGGCGCCAAACTATGACAGCGTTCCCGCAAACGCTCAGACAACACCATATGACGCAAGCGAGCCGCTGAGCAGAAACGAAATCAACTCTCAAACTCAAAAGGCAACCGAAAAGCCTGACGCTGAAACAACATCTGATTCCGAAGCAGCAGAACTGGTTCAGCCGCCTGTGTCCGGAAAAATTATAAAAGATTTTTCTGACTCTGAACTGCTCTATTCTGACACGATGAAGGACTGGAGAACCCACGCCGGAGTTGATATAGCCGCCAACAAGGATACGCCTGTAACAGCCATAAAGGACGGGGTTCTAAAAAAGGTATACGAGGACAGTCTTTTCGGCACAACCGTGATTCTGCACCATGACGACAGCGGAATCGACAGTGTATACTGCAATCTTAAAGACGCAACGTCTGAGCCTATTGGCGCGGCAATAAAGATGGGCGATGTTTTGGGCAAAGTCGGAAGTTCAGCGGTGTCTGAAGTGAACGACCAGCCGCACCTGCACTTTGAAATCAAACTTGACGACAACTTCCTTGACCCGAAACAGTTTGTTAAATTTGAAGAAGTAGATTATGTTCAGCCGGAGCCGTCCGCTTCAGCGTCGGCCAGCGCTGCTACTTCAAGCAGTGCGGCTCCTACAACTTCAAACAGTTCGGTTCCCACCACTTCGAATCCCTGAACGGCTTCACCTGCCAA
Organism: Monoglobus pectinilyticus; assembly: GCF_002874775.1. Lineage (NCBI taxonomy): Bacteria > Bacillati > Bacillota > Clostridia > Monoglobales > Monoglobaceae > Monoglobus > Monoglobus pectinilyticus. The sequence continues at coordinate 1,080,754 of NZ_CP020991.1, forward strand.
ATCATCGCCTGAAGTTTCCGACGACGACTATGACTACGGCGATGAAGACGCTGAAACAATGATAATTGATTAATAAAAGACCCTCCTATGAATGCTCATAGGAGGGTCTTTTTGTCTATGTCGGCGGACACGTCTTATAAGACGGTTACAACAATAAAGCGGATAAAAATGTTAGAGTCAATAATCACGCACCTCGTGAACATTCTTAAAAAAGTATATCATAATTTTTTTTACTAATATATTTTTCCGTGACTGCGCGCCTTACGCGGCAAACATAGTTTGCACATCACAACTAAGTAATTTATTGTGCATTTATGCGCCACGTTAGGTGAGCTACCATCTGAACACGTAGTGTTCATTATATAGCTTTTCTATGTATATGACCCCATATAATATTTATTATTTTACTTATAATAGGTGTTTGAACCATTTCTTTTTCTGGCAAGAAAAAGAAACGCTTCACCAAAGAAAAAGTGCTTGCTCGCTTAGGTCGCCTAACGGCTCCAAGAAGCGCTCGCCCCCGCTAATTTCATCTTGAATCTGCGCTTCAAGATGAAAAAGCCCTGTAACTTTCCCGTTGACTTTGTGTACTACCGTGAATAAAGATATTCCGAGTTCCTATTAATTTAACACATCAAAAAAGCTGGTCTTCGGCGAACATCGGTAGGTGTGACCCCACCTTTGGCGGGTGTGATACAAAGTGACTTCTTTTATTATAGCCTTCAACGTCAATTGTGGCTACACTTTTGTTTAAAAGTGTATGTTATATAAACTATAAACGCCAATAAATAACTTAGGTGTCATATAATAAATTACTTAGTTGTGATGTATACGCACCCCGCTCATTTCACCATGAAGCATGGCTTCATGGTGAAAAAAGCCCTGTAACTTTCCCGTTGACTTTGTGTACTACCGTGACAAAAGATATTTCGAGCTCATATTGATTCAATCCATTAAAAAGTCAGTTTTTCAGCAAACATTGGAAGATGTGACCCCACCTGTAGGGTGGATGTGATTCTTTTTAATTCGTTTTGATTTATCTGCAATGTCTGTAAACCCGTCTGTAAGGCAGTCACTGTCACACACTGCAAGGTTCACTAAAAACACCTTTAATTTTTCTGTTGACTTTTATAATTTTTTATTATTAATATAAATTACATGATTATTATTTGGATTGAAACAATTCATACAGTGTGGGGCTGAAATTAAACTCTTTCATCAGCGTTTCGGCTTTTGTTTTTGCAGTCTCCATCACATGTTTTGAGGTGCTGCGCTTTACAGCTTTTATTAAAAGATTTTTAGGCGAGTGCTCAAAATCCACAAACTCCAGCATTTGCACTTTATAGCCCTGCCATTCCAATATTTTTCCCCGTATTGCATCGGTAGCCAACGCTGAAAAACGTTCCTTTATCAGACCGTAATCTGTGAGCGCAGAAAAGTTTTCTGTCTCTATCTGCCCGTTCAGCTCGTGCTGACAGCACGGAACCGATATTATAGCCTTTGCATTCCATGATACTGCGTTATATAGCGCATAATCTGTTGCCGTATCGCAGGCGTGCAGAGTAATGACCATATCCGGTGGAGTTTTAACGCTATATCCGTTTATATCCCCTATTTCAAAGCTCAGTCCGTCATACCGATACTTTTCAGCCAGTTTATTACACTTTTCTATTACATCAGCTTTTAAATCAAGACCTGTTATGCTCACTTTCATTTTTTTAATCTCAGTCAGATAGTAATATAATATAAATGTGAGATACGACTTTCCGCAGCCAAAATCCAGTATGTTTATACTGCTGAGTTTTAAAGAATCCACAACATTGTCCGCTATCTCAACAAAACGGTTTATCTGCCTGTATTTATCATACATAGAGCTAACGATATGTCCGTCCTTAGTAAACACGCCTAAATCAACCAGCGGCGGTATTGACGTGTTTTCCTCCAGCAGATACTTTTTCTTTCTGTTGTTGCCGGTTATGGCTTCGTCAGTTTTACTCGCAATCCGTTTTTTTATCAGACTTTCTTTGCCTTTTTTTGAAACCTTCAGCATATAGAAAAAATCCGCGCCCCAAGCGTCGAGCTGTCTGAAGCTCTCTGACCGCATTATCTCCTCAACGGTGCCTGTTATCAAATCCGGTTCTACGTTCTCGTGAAAAACCTGTTTTTCTGTGTAGCAGGCGATTTGATATTTCTCTGTGCCGCCGATTTTTTTCAGCTCTATTTCAATCTTTTTATATTTGCCGTCTTTATGTTTTGGATTGCTTATTACAGCCTTTAAGATTCTTTCACTGAAAATTGTTTTTATATATTCCATTTCAGTTCCTCCTAAACCACAAACCCGCCGTTGACGCCGATAACCTGACCAGTTATGAACTCCGCTCCGCTTCCTGACAGAAAGTAAGCCAGCTCGCCCACGTCACGGGGTTTTCCGATTCTCATCACCGGGGTTTCGGAAATCAATTCTCTGACAGTATTTTCATCAAGCCCTGCGTTCATATCAGTATCTATAACCCCCGGCGCTATGCAGTTGACTCTTATATTTGAGGGGCCAAGTTCTTTTGCCAGCGCCTTAGTCATGCCGATAAGACCGGATTTGGCCGTTGAATATGCCACCTCGCACGAACTGCCCACTACTCCCCACATAGAGGATATATTTATTATTGAGCCAAAATGATTGTTTATCATATGTCTGACAACGCCGCGCGTCACTCTGTACGGACCGTTTAGATTGACCTCCATAACCTCCGACCATTCCTCCTCGGTTATATCCGTGAACAAATTAAACTTTGAAATTCCGGCGTTGTTGATAAGTATATCAACTCCGCCGAATTTATCTTCTATTTTATCAATCATGCTCTCAACCTGCTCCGGTACGCTTATATCCGCCTTTATAGGGTAACCGCCCGTCTCCTCCGCCAAAGCCTTTGCTTCACCGGCGGATTTGTTATAGTTGATTATAACGCTATATTCGCCTCGGTGCTCTGCAAATACCCGTGCGGTTTCAGCGCCGATTCCTCTTGAAGCTCCGGTAATCAATACAGTTTTCATAAAAACCACCTTTAAAGTATAAAGGAACGGTTTAAACCGTTCCAGTATGTTTTTTAAATATTGAATTTATCATGTATAACTTTAACTGCTTTTTCAGCATTTTCAAGCTTTATCAGAACCGAAACCTTTATTTCGGAAGTTGAAATCATATGAATATTTATGTCATTATCAAACAGAGCCTCAAACATTTTTGCAGCAACCCCGGGGTTGTTCACCATTCCGGCACCGACAATAGAAACCTTTGACAGGTCATCCCTGTGGTTGACTTCTTTATAATTTAAAATATCCTTTAACCCTTCCAAAACTTCCAGCGTTTTAGCCTCATTCTCACGCGTAACCGTAAACGCTATATCCTTTGTTCCCTCACGGCCTACTGACTGGAGTATCATATCAACATTTATATTCTCCTGAGCAAGCTGAGAAAATACTCTGAAAGCAATCCCCGGTGTGTTTTCAAGACCGACAACCGCTATTCTGGCAACATCGTTATCACGAGTTACTCCCCTAATCAACATTTTTTCCACACTAACTACCTCCTTAACAAGAGTGCCCGGCACTCTCTCAAAACTAGATTTAACTTCCAATTTTACATTATACTTCTTCGCCATCTCAACGCTTCTGTTATGAAGCACATTCGCCCCGAGGCTTGCAAGTTCAAGCATCTCGTCGTATGTGATTTCATCCAGCTTTTTTGCGTCCTTGCAAATACGCGGATCGGCAGTATAGACCCCGTCGACATCAGTATAAATCTCACATTTATCTGCACGCATAGCAGCCGCTATAGCAACAGCGGAAGTATCACTGCCTCCGCGGCCCAGCGTCGTTATATTATCATATTTATCCAAGCCCTGGAATCCTGCAACCACGATAATATTTCTTCTGTCAAGTTCAGACTGCATACGCTCAGTATCTATATTGTTGATACGCGCATTTCCCGACGCGGCGTTTGTATTAAACCCTGCCTGCCAGCCGGTTAAAGATACCACCGGGCATCCTATTTTTTCTATCGCCATCGCCAAAAGAGCTATAGAAATCTGCTCGCCGCTTGAAAGCAAAACATCCATTTCACGCTTTGAAGCGTCAGGATTTATTTCATTCGCCTTTGTGATTAAGTCGTCTGTGGTATCGCCCTGTGCAGACACTACCACAATAACTTGATTTCCCGCCTTATAAGTCTCGGTAACCCTCTCTGCAACATTGATTACTTTTGCGGCGTCAGCCACAGAACTACCACCAAATTTTTGAACGATAAGTCCCAAAAAAACCCCTCCTGTTTTTATATATCTTTTCAAATAAGAATTCCATGCCGTAAACACAGTTTTCCTTTTGAAAATTCTAAAATAATTTACTTAGGTATTTTCTATTATACACGCTCCGAGATTATCGGGCTTTAAAAGATGAAGCTTCCAATCCTTCATTTTGCTTATAAGCACCTTGCTGATGTTGCAGTTAAACGCTTGATTGTCGGCTTTTATAATTGCAATTATAGTCGGTCCGGCTCCGCTCAGATACACGCCAAGCGCGCCGTTGTCATAACAAAGCCTGAACAGGCTGTCCATATTAGGGATAAGCCGCTTTCTGTAATTTTGATGCAGTTTATCGCCTACTGCGGTCCTTATGTTTTCATACTTCCCGGACATGAGGCTTGCTGTCAGCAGCGCGCTGTGCCCGGCATTATATACCGCGTCGTCATGAGACACGGATTTAGGCAGAACCCCTCTTGATTTTTTGGTTTGAAGATAGAAGTCCGGCACTAGAGCCGCAAAACACAAATCTTTCGGATTAAGCTCAGTCTTAACATACCGTATAGCATATTTGGTTCTGACATTCACGGTAAATCCGCCGAGCAGAGCAGGCGTCACGTTGTCGGGATGCCCCTCAATATCCGCAGCCAGCTTTAACAGCTCATTCATAGACAGTCTGTCTCCGGAAAGTTTATTAGCCGCAACTATTCCTCCGACTATTCCGGCGCTGCTGCTTCCAAGCCCCCTGGTAATCATTATGTTATTCTCCAGGGTGAGTTTAAGACCAGGGCATTTATGGCCGACCATCTCAAAAACTCTTTTCATGGATTTATATATTAAGTTGTTCTCATTTTCAGGCAGGAATTTTTTTGAGTCATCCAAAATATTAATCTGCAGTCTGCCCGAATTATTTTCCTCGGCGGTAACATAATTATACAGCCCCAGCGCAATACCCATGCTGTCGAATCCGGGGCCGATGTTGGCCGATGTTGCAGGAACTCTGACCTTAACCATTTTATTCAGCCACCAATCTTATCTTTCCCAAAACGTTATATCCGCCAAGCTCGCCGTCAACTGACACAAGTTTGTCAAATTCATAACCGGTCATTTCAGGCGTTACAACCGCAAACTCATCTTTATATTTCTCGCCGTCCAAAGTTATAACATCGTATCCTTTTTTAGCAAACGTCTCCGGAGCCGCCTCCGTCTTTGAAAGCCTCACATAAAATCTTGACGGCAAAGTTTTGGCGTCGAGCAAATAGCCTTCCTGCCCCTCGCTCCAGCCTAACCTGATATGCTTATCCTTATGCTTTACAGTATCTATTATATCTGAAAGCACCGCGCTGGCTGTCGGAAGCGCTCCGGCGCCGCGGCCGTAAAACATCACGTCTCCCAGCCCCTCGCCTCTGACCATAATACCATTGAATACGTCATCTATTCCCGCAAGGGGATGTGAAGAATCCAGAATAGCCGGGCAAACCATAGCATAAACGCCGTTTTCAGCCCTTGAAGTTATACCCAGCAATTTTATTACTGCGCCGAACTTAGCCGCGTATTCCACATCCTCAAGGGTTACTTTTGTGATACCCTCGCACGGAATCTCATCACTGTCAACAAATTTGCCAAACGCCAAAGACGCCAGTATGGCAGTCTTACGGCAGGTGTCGTGACCTTCAATATCAGCGGTCGGGTCTTTTTCTGCATACCCGTTTTCCTGAGCGCCTTTCAGTGCGTTCTCAAAGGTTTCCCCTTCTTTAATCATTTGGGTCAAAATGTAATTCGTGGTACCGTTCAAAATACCATATATATCAGTAAGCTCATTTGCGGCCAAACTGGTGTAAAGAGGTCTTATAATCGGGATACCTCCGCCTACGCTCGCTTCAAACAAATAGTTAACGTTATTGTCCTTAGCTATTTTAAGAAGTTCGGTTCCGTGTTTTGCAACAAGTTCTTTATTTGAAGTTACAACGCTTTTACCGGCCTCAAGCAGTTGTTTTGTGAACTCATAAGCCGGTTTTGTGCCGCCCATGACTTCCGCCACAACTCCGATTTCAGGGTCGTTTAAAATATCCTGAAAGTCCTTAGTAAAGCATTTATACTGACTGTCCGGAAAATCTCTTAAATCCAGTATCTTCCCGACTGTTATTTCCTCGCCGCTGCGGCGTTTTATTGATTCGGCGTTAGTGGCAATAAGCTCTCCGACGCCGCCCCCTACAACACCGAATCCCATAATTCCTATCTTCATTGGTATATTCCTCCTGCTCTGTTATCTTCTAAAAACATAAACCGGTTATCAAGTTAAAAATATTAGTCAAACTTATTAATAACTATACCCGTTATGAGTTTAGGCCAGAAATAGGTAGATTTTTGAGGCATTTTCTCATTAGCCAAAGAAATATCCTTTATTTCTGAAATCTTTGTCGCATTTATCAAAAACGAGCATTGATAATCGCCGTTCTTTACACAGTTAACCGCGTCAGACGCGTCTCTTGTATATACAAGGTGATCCTGGTTGGCTAAGCTTGCGTCATCTATATCAAAATACTTTTCTAATATAAGCTTATGCAGTATTGTAACGTCCAAATATTTATAAGCATTGCTCTTATCCTTTATTAAATCATCCATTATATGAACATCTTTGAGTTCAAGCAGATAATAATAATTTCCGCCGGTATAGAACGCAAACCTCTTTTCATCAACGGTGTTGCGTAGTTTAGTCATTATTATCTCCGCAAAATCGCCCTCGGTGAAGTATATCTTAGACGCGTTAAAATCATCGGTCAGCATACTGATTGTAAGCTGTTCAGAGAAGTTTTTAACGTTTTTTATCATTCTGTGTGTGGGAAATACAAAAAGACCGCTGTCATCCATCGAAACAAGCATCATCATAGTATAGTCATACGACTGGGTGCCGATTTCAGTTCCGTCAGCTTCATGACGGGCGTTTCTGTAATTCAGAGCAGTCTCGTATCTATGGTGACCGTCGGCAATAAACAATTGCTTATTTTCAAACTTTTTAGAAATAACATTAATTATAGCCGGGTCTTTTATAATCCAAATATTTTGAATAACATTCTCCCTGGTTGTAAAACTAATATCAGGAGCTCCGTCTGAACACTCTGAAATAATATCAGCGATTGCCTGGTCAGGGTCCATATAAAGCGAATATATTTGGCTCATATTTGTCTTAGTTGCTTCCATTAAATCAAGTCTGTCACGCTTTGCCTTTTTCAAAGTTTCCTCATGAGGCAGAATAACTTTTTTTGAGAACTCCTCAAGCTGAACCAAAGAGATAATACCCTTCAGCGAATGTGTAGGGGATTCTTCAGTATCAAGCTGAAAAACCTGCTCATAGATATAAAACGCCGGTTCGTCTTCAAACACAAGAACCTGTTCCTCTATCCACTTATTCAAATACGCCGCGCTTCTGGTATACTTGTTATTGTCAGAATCATCGCTTTCAAATTCCATACCGTAATCCAAGCGAATAACGTTATACTCATCCTTATTATAAAGCTCCTGCTGTTCTTCCGCTGAAATTATGTCATACGGAGGAGCTGTAACCATATCTAAATCTTTAAATTTTTCTGTATTATATCTAAGCCCTTTAAAGGGTACTACTTTTGCCATTATTATCATCCTTCCGGAATAATTTAATTTTCGCGCTGACAAATGTTACAGCACGGACAATTTATCATAATCGATAACATATCATATTAGATAATACAACATATTTGTCAATACGTCAAGGTAAATTTACTCTGCGCATGTAAATATTTTCCCAAAAATTCCTGGATTTTTTAGATTTAATCTACAAATAATATTATTGTGATAATTAATGAAATTATTACAAATCTATTTAAACATAGTAGAATTTGTTGGAAAGGAGATCCCATGGGAAAATTCAGTACCGGTATGCTTCTTGGAACAGTGTTTGGAATAGGAATTCTAATGCTCGACAAGAAGAATGTTAAAAAAGCAAAAAAGATGATGAACGGAATGCACTTTTAACCTCCAAACACCAATTATTAAGAGCCGCGCAAATTTGCGCGGCTCTTAGTTTTATAAACTTAATAATAAAATAATATCAACCATTTGTATATAAACAAATGGTTCGCATGTTGCGTTTACTCGTCAAATGCAGTACATTAAATAAATTCTAAAGCCAATAAAGTTAATTTTAACTACGGTTAATATTTAAAATATAATACTTTAACTTAAATATTATTTTATACATTTCCGTCCCTATTAACTTCAATCACATCGGTACGGCCGAGTAAATAATCAACTGAACAATTAAGGTAATCAGCAATCTTTGCAAGATTATTAGCTTTAGGCATTGAATTCTTCATATTTGACATAGTATTAAGCCCTAAATTAATATCTTTAAGCATTTTTTTGACGGTGACATTGCGCATTTTTGCTACTAGCCTAATTCTATCAGCAACCTTGCCGGAAATATACATAAATTTAACCTCCATATTTTGTGCATTTATTGCAAAAATCTAAATATAGATATTTCACCGTCGACAACAACTAAACTTAGAAATGCAGTATTTTCATAACAGTTATAAGTTTCATATGACTATACCATATTACACCTGTAGATAGTAATATAATTAATCAAGAGCAGTTTAACTGCTACAAAACTATTATAAAACTTTAAAATTATTGTTTTCAGTATTTACTGCACTGCTGTTAATTTCTATTACATCAGTACGCCCGAGGAGATAGTCAACAGAGCAGTCAAGACAATCAGCAATACGTTCAATTTTATCTACTGACGGTATTTTATTTTGCTTTTCAATATCATAAATAAAACCTTTATTTATACCGCATTTTTCTAAAAGGTATTTAATTGAAATTCCTTTTTGCTTAGCTCTTAGTTTTATTCTTTCTGTCATTTGTAAGTTTTGCATAAGACATTTTGCTCCTTTTTGTTAACAAGCGATAATTTTCCACAATATAAGTAAAATACTCGGCATATTTTTTTGCGGTATAATAACACATTTATTATATTAAAATCAAATTACTCTATAAAATTATAATTTAATCATCTAAAAAGCTATTAATGAAAAATTATATAATAAAATGACATAATTTGCAACAAAATTAAAATAAAAAATATGTATGGCGATTATACTTTAAACAGTTAACATCTATAACTGCCTTAATATTACATATAAATTTATGTTAATAATTTTTGAAATAATAATTTAAAAAAAGATAATATAATTTATGAAAAAAGAAGCAGGTTTTGAAAACAGGAACCCTTTCGTTGAGCTGGGATTGGTAATTTCAGTTTTGAGAAAAGCCAAGGGCTACACCCAATACAACTCGAAGAGAGGGCACAAATCAGCTGTTCTCATCTTAGTTCTATTGAAGCTCCTAATATATCTTCCTAATTTTCTTTAGAAGTATTCTTCAATATTGCTGATATTTTAGAAGTTAAACCCGGCGACCTGCTTAATCTTAATTTGCCATCGTCCTATTTTAATAAAGATGAAGAAGAGAAAAAATTAGAAGATAAGTAGAGGAAGTAATAAAATGTATTTAAAAAGATGAAGAACTCTGCGTATAAATGCAGGATTAGGGCAAACAAAAATTGCTGAAATATTAGGAATACAACAAACGGTATACTCTCGATATGAGAGAGGGTTTCAAACTATACTGTTACATTTTCCAGTGAAACTTGCAGACTTTTATAATAAATCAACTGATTACATATTAAATCTCACAAATGAAATAAATCCACATTAAAGTAATAATATTTACAAATATATTGAACACTACGTGTTCAGATGGTAGCTCACCTAACGCGCTTGCTAGCGCAAGCCTACCGAGGTTCACTGAAAAACCTACTTTTTTATGTATTATAAAAGTTGAAAACTTAGTTTTTTGATAAGTTAAATTAATAGGAACTCAAAATCTCTTTATTCACGGCAGTTCACAAAGTCAACGGGAAAAAAACAAGGCTTTTTCATCTTGAAGCGCAGATTCAAGATGAAATTAGCGGAGGCGTATATATCACAACTAAGCAATTTATTATATGACAACTGAGTTAATTATTGGCATCTGTAGTTTATATCACATTATTTAGTTTATATAATATACACTTTTATTTAAAAGTGTAGCCACAATTGACATTGCAGGTTTATCAAAACGAGTCAATTTGGTTCACACGCACCTTTCAGGGGCGGTCACAAGCGCCATTTGGAGCCGTTAGGCGACCTAAGCGAGCAGCACTTTTTCTTTTTTTGAGTATACATATTATTGACATTGTAGGTTATTCAAAACAAGTAACTTTGTATTACACACGCCTTGCAGGTGTGGTCACAGGTGAAGCGTTTCTTTTTCTTGCGAGTGTGACCACACTTTTCTTGATAGTGTGTGTTATACATATGATTTTATTTTACCATAACCTACAATGTCAATAATATGTATACTCAAACTCAAATAAAAAGAAATGGTTCAAACACCTATTATAAGTAAAATAATATATTATATGGGGTCATATACAAAGTACATAGATAGTTTTTTATAAACAAAATAATATAATTTTATATATTGAACACTGCGTGTTCAGATGATAGTTCACCTCACGCGGCGTGCACGCACGCCCTACCGAAGTTCACTGAAAAACCTACTTTTTTTATGTATTATAAAAGCTGAAAACTTAGTTTTTTGATAAGTTAAACTAATAGGAACTCGGAATATTTTTTTCACGGCAGTTCACAAAGTCAACGGGAAAGTAGTAGGGCTTTTTTCATCATGAAGCCATGGCTTCATGGTGAAATGAGCGGGGTGCGAGCGCCCCTTGGAGCCGCAGGCGACCTAAGCGAGCAAGCACTTTTTCTTTCTTTGCGTATACATATTATTGACATTGTAGGTAATGGCAAAACAAGATACTTTATATTACACACACCTTGCAGGTGTGGTCACAGGTAAAGCGTTTCTTTTTCTTGCCAGAAAAAGAAATGGTTCAAACACCTATTATAAGTAAAATAATATATATTATATGGGGTCATATACAAAGTTGATATATATTATTTTTAATAAACAAAATATATTTATTAAATTTATATATTGAACACTGCGTGTTCAGATGATAGCTCACCTAATGCGGCGCATAAATGCGCAATACATCACAACTAAGTAATTTATTGACACTGTAGGTAATGGCAAAACAAGCCTCTTTGTATCACACCCACCATACTGGCGGGGTCACAATACATCACAACTAAGTAATTTATTATATAACAACCATGTTAATTATTGGCATTTATAGTTTGTATAACATTATATAGCTTATATAACATACACTTTTAAACAAAAGTGTAGCCACAATTGACACTGTAGGTAATGGCAAAACAAGTCTCTTTGTATCACACCCACCATACCGGCGGGGTCACAATACATCACAACTAAGTAATTTATTATATAACAACTATGTTAATTATTGGCATTTATAGTTTGTATAACATTATATGGCTTATATAACATACACTTTTAAACAAAAGTGTAGCCACAATTGACACTGTAGATAATGGCAAAACAAGTTATTTAGTATCACACCCACCTGAAAGGTGGGGTCACAGGCCTTGCAGGTTCATCAATACAAACTACTTTGGCTTACACGCACCTTTTAGGTGCAGCACCTTGCAGGTTTATCAAAATAAGACAGTTTGGTTATAAAATATAATCACTTATGATAGGTTATTCCGGCGCTTATTGTAAACGCCCTATATATCTGTTCCAGCAGAATTACCCTCATCAGCTGATGCGGAAACGTCATCTTTGAAAAACTCAGCTTTAAATCAGAAATTGATTTTATGCTGTCATCAAGGCCCAGTGACCCTCCAATTATAAATACTATATGGCTTTCCCCGGTAACAGAAAGGGACTCTATTTTTTCGGAAAGCTGTTCTGATGAAAGCTGCTTTCCTTCAACGCAAAGGGAAATTATATATGCGCCTTTCGGTATTTTCGCCGCAATCTTCTCGGCTTCCTTATTTAAAACAATTTTCTGCTGCCCGTCCTCGTTGGGTTCATCTTTAACCTGTATGATATTAAGCTTGCAAAATCTGCTGAGACGTTTTTTGTACTCGTCGATGGCGCCGCAATAAAACTTCTCTTTTATTTTTCCGACGCAAATCAAAGTTATATTCAACATAATATATCCCTCTTTAAAGCTTACATAACAATAGGTGCCGCAAACTGTACGGCACCTATTTATTTAAGCGTTTGGTTTTTCTTTAAATTCTGTCTTCTTCATGGAAACGTCGCCGGTTTCCTCTTTTATATCTTTCTCTTTTCTGGCGTTATCCGTATCATTCATAACCTCAAGCGCCGCGTCAATCGCCTCAGCGTCGCCGGTTTGGAACAGAGCGTCAAACTCGTCGCCTTCAATTTTTTCTTTTTCAAGCAAGAGTTCCGCCACTTTTTTGAGATTTTCCATATTTTCTGTGAGGATTACTTTACATCTCTCATAGCATTCACTTATAATCCTATGGATTTCCTCGTCAATAATAGCTGCAGTTTCCTGGCTGTAATCAGCCGAATGTCCAGCTTCGAGCCCCAGGAACACCTCGCCGTTCTGTTCGCCGAATGTTCTTGCGCCGAGCTTTTCACTCATTCCATACTTTGTAACCATGCTCTTGGCGATTTTGGTAGCGCGCTCCAAATCATTTGAAGCGCCTGTGCTTATATCATCCAAAGTTAAACTCTCAGCGACACGGCCGCCCAGCAAAACTATTATTTCTTCAACCATTTCGGTTCTGCTGTTATAACTGGTATCCTCCTTAGGGAGCGACAAAGTATATCCCCCGGCTCTGCCTCTGGGGATTATAGAAACCTGATGAACCCTGTCCTGTGTCGGAAGCATCTTTGACACAACCGCATGACCGGCTTCGTGGAAAGCAGTAAGCTTCTTTTCCTTATCGGTTACCTTTTTACTCTTCTTTTCAGGCCCGGCAACCACTTTCATGATAGATTCTTCAAGGTCTATCATGTTTATAACCTTCTTATTTGCGCGCGCGGCAGCTAAAGCCGCCTCGTTTACAAGGTTTTCAAGGTCTGCGCCGGTGAATCCGATTGTAGTCTTAGCTAAAACATTAAGTTTAACATCATCGCCCAAAGGCTTATTTTTAGTGTGTACTTTTAAAATCGCTTCACGTCCGACAACATCAGGCGCGTCAACCAATACCTGTCTGTCAAATCTGCCGGGTCTCAAAAGCGCCGGGTCAAGGATATCAGGCCTATTGGTTGCGGCAATTATAATAACGCCGTCGTTCTCACCGAAACCATCCATCTCAACCAACAACTGGTTAAGGGTTTGCTCTCTCTCGTCATGTCCGCCGCCAAGTCCTGCACCTCTGTGACGGCCCACTGCGTCGATTTCATCTATAAAAATTATACATGGGGCGTTTTTCTTAGCGTTTTCAAACAAATCTCTGACACGCGACGCGCCCACGCCGACAAACATCTCAACAAAGTCAGAACCTGATATTGAGAAGAACGGAACTCCGGCTTCTCCTGCAACAGCTTTTGCGAGCAAAGTCTTACCTGTTCCCGGAGGGCCCACCAAAAGTACGCCCTTTGGTATCCTGGCTCCTAAACGCCTGAATCTTTCCGGCGTTTTTAGGAACTCGACTATTTCTTCAAGTTCGGCCTTTTCTTCCTCTTCGCCTGCTACATCGGCAAAAGTTTTTTTCGACTGCCCTTCGTTGGTAAGCTTTGCCTTGCTCTTTCCAAAGTTCATCATACCGCGGCCGCCGCTTCCTGACTGCTGCATAAACATGAACCAGAATACAGCGAAAAGCAAGACCATTCCAAGCGTTGGCAGCCATGTTACCCACCAAGGTATACTGGACGGAAGAGGAGTCTCAACCTTAAGCGACCCATCCTTTATCTGTTTTTCCATCTCGTCTCCGACGTCGCTCCTCAGTGTTTCATAACCCGGAACTTCAACCTTAATTATTGAATCGCTGTTTTTCATCTTTACCGTAGCAACATCGTCAGCTATACTAATCTCGCTGACTTCGTGATTTTGGATATCTCTTACTAATTCTGAATATACGTCTTTATCCTGTTTAGGCGTAACTCTCGTCATAAAAAATACCATAAGGATAACTAAAAACAACAACAAGTAAAACCCGATACCCTTTAAATATTTTTTCACTCTGTCGCCTCCTGTCAAAAAATTTTGATACACATATAACACCAGTTTAAATGCTATTTTAATATTGATACAATGAGTGATTATATCATACATAAAATAAAAATACAACCAAATTATTGATATCTTAACAAAAAATTCAAATGTTTTGTTATAATACCAATACGCCCCAATTTTACCTTATGCCCGTTTTATCAAACTTATCAATAATATTTACTATTTAAATAACTTTCTGTTTTTATCCTGCCCAAAATTTACTATTTCAAAACCAAAATCATATCGGATTCACCGGAGGAATTTTTCGGTACGTCAATCACATCCGAAAAAGCGGTCTCTTTATCTAAAAACACACCGCTTGCCGGGTCATACCAACGGGCTGATACAGGTTTAAATTCCAGCGCTTCAAGATTTAATTCAAAACTGCGGCCGCTGTAGTTATAAATCAAGGCAAAGTCTTTTCCTGAAAAAGCTGTGATACGGTCGTATTTTGTGAAACCGCCGTTATTTATTAAGTTATCGTTATGTTTACCGTCTTGAAAATTTACAGACGTCATAAGATTATACAAATATCCCATCTGTGCTGAACCCGGGTCGTTCAGGGCTTCTCTCCAGCAGGTTTTAACATTATACCCTGCGTCTTTGTCGTTTTCCCTATAGAACTGCATTATTGCATTATCCCCATAGGTATGGCCGCAGGCTCCTTCAAACACTGACCAGTACGCATATCTTCTTACATCTTTTGCTTTCCATAACGGCTGTGAAAAATCATGCAGTCCCTGAGGTATATTTTCATAAGAAGGCTCTCCGTCAAGAACAGGTTTTAAAGGCGTACGCGCAAGTTCTCTTCTTACATATCTCCAGTTATCCTCCCCGTAAAAATCTTCTGAAACATTATTATCGTCCCAAAAGCCCAGCGAGCTTTGGTCATAACGCCTGTGCCCAGACTGAAACATATTAAAATCCAGCCAGCCGCAGTCATTAAACCACATAGCAGACGAGGTTCTGCCGAAAGGATGGAATGTTACCAGCTGTTCCGGCGCATATTTTTTTATAGTATTTCCTAATATGTTCCATACATCAAAACCGGTCTCGCCCCTTATATCCCCTCCAAGAATCCAAATGACGTTCTCATGCTGTCCGTACCTATCAGCGAGATACTTTCCATAGCTTTCCGCATTATCAGCGTTTAAATATCCTTTTTTGACCATCGATCCCCACACTGGAAGCAATCCCATATACAAACCATAGCCGGCAGCCATCTCCACAAGGGTATCTATTTTTTCCCAATAGCCGCTGTAACTGCAGATTTTAGAAAAATCATTATCTAGTACAGCCGTAATTTTTCCATCCGGCTCTTCAACATTCATATTATGTACAAGAACTGTCTGAATTACATTAAAATTCTTTTCAGCTCTGTCCGCAAAATATACGTTTGCTTCGTCAGCGGTCAATTTCTGAGCTAGCAGCCACGCTGTATCCCCAAGCCAAAAAAATGGTTTTAGTTCTCCGGAAATATCTTTTTTTGCCAAATTTTTATTATTTTTGTAAACAGCTAACATTTTATTCACCTCATTATATCATTTTATTATCCTGCAATTATATCACATACGTTCGGAAATTAAAACAATAAAATACGCAAGTCCGAATTTGGACCTGCGCATATGTACAGATTATTTTTCTTTAGCCCATTTTCGGCAGTTTTCCAATCTGGGCTTTGGGTCAAATCCCATTTCAACGCCCATGGCAGAGACCATTTCACACGGGAATTCTTCGCATTCACCGCAATGATTGAGCCCTTTGCTCTCACAGCAGGTTTTAACTTCACATTCTCCGCCCCAAAAAGTTTTTTTCATCGTTAAACATCCCGTACAGCCAACCTCTTCTTTTCTTTCGCAGGAATCGCATCCGATTCCGCATCTTGATTCAAACATATGTACCGCGTCTCCCTTTTAATATTTGGAAATGCGCAAAAAAGCTTTTTTGTTTTTTATAATTATGTCAAGTTATCAATCTATTCTTCCGCCTCTTGCACATTTCCGTTTTATTTTATTTTATTTTTATTAAAATTCAAGTTCAGAAATTACTTCTTTTAGAGCGTTTGCCGATTTCATAAGATGAGTGCACTCGTTCTCATTTACTGTTATCGGAACCTTTGTCTCTATACCGTCCTTTCCGACTATTGACGGCATACTGAGAACAACGTTTTCTATACCATACTCCCCATGCATCATAGACGACACAGGCAAAATTGATTTTTCATCGCGGAGTATAGCCTCGCATATCCTCTTTACCGACATAGCTATACCGTAATATGTCGCCTTTTTCTTTTCTATGATTTCATAAGCCATATTTTTTACACTGTCGGCTATTCTTATCATTGCTTCTTCATGATTAAAATAACCTCTCATCTCACAGAATGAATTAATTGGGATACCCGAAACGTTAGCGCTGCTCCATGCCGCAATTTCACTGTCTCCATGCTCGCCGATTATAAACGCGTGCACGCTCCTGCTGTCTACCCCCAAATGCTGACCCAGCTGATATTTTAATCTTGCCGTATCAAGAACCGTTCCGGAACCTATTATTCTATTTTCAGGCAAACCGCTCAATTTTATAGCTGTATACGTTAAAATATCCACAGGATTTGAAACGATAAGCAGAATTCCTTTAAAATTGCACTCATTTATCTGCGGAATTATTGACTTAAAAATACCGACATTTTTATGCACCAACTCAAGCCTGGTCTCTCCCGGTTTTTGCCCGGCGCCGGCGGTAATAATAACTATAGCCGCGTCGGATGCGTCCTTATATTCGCCGGAATATATTTTCATCGGTCTGTTTAAAGGCACGCCGTGACTTATGTCAAGAGCCTCGCCCTCCGCCCTGTCCTTATCAACATCTATCAGCACCATTTCAGAGAACATTCCGCTCTGCATAAGCGCAAAAGCTGAAGCTGAACCCACAAAACCACATCCGATTACCGCCACTTTTCTTAAATTGACATCACAATTTGAATTTTTCAAAGTGTATTCCTCCTCTATACTATAATTCCAGTATACACATTATTATAATCCATAATATATAGTTTTATCCAAGAGCAACATCAAGAATCATCATAATTGTAAAACCAACAGCAACGCCGATAGTGGCAATATTGCTGTGGTCTCCGGATTGAGCTTCGGGAATCAGTTCCTCCACAACAACGTAAATCATAGCGCCTGCCGCAAACGCAAGTATATACGGAAGTATTGGAACAATCAATGATGTGAGTATTATAGTTATTATCGCGCCTATCGGCTCAACTACCCCGGAAAGAATCCCGTATAAACAGGAGCGGCGCTTTGAGATTCCATTCCCAAGCAAAGGCATTGATATAATAGCGCCTTCAGGGAAATTCTGAATAGCGATACCTATAGCGAGAGCAAACGCGCCGGACATTGAAATGGCGGCGTTTCCGCTGAGCACTCCGGCAAAGACAACGCCTACCGCCATACCTTCCGGTATATTATGAAGCGTCACCGCAAAAATAAGCATTGTTGATTTGCGAAGTTTTGCTTTCCGCCCCTCAGGTTTATCGGAATTCAAATGCAAATGCGGCGTTATACTGTCCAGCAGAAGCAAAAATCCGATACCGAGCAAAAATCCAACTGCCGCCGGCACCCACGGAATGGATCCGTTCTCCTCCGCCATATCGATAGCCGGTATAATAAGCGACCACACAGAGGCGGCAATCATTACGCCCGAGGCAAAACCCAGCAAAACTTTCTGCAGCATAGGCTGCATTTTATCTTTAAGAAAGAACACCATAGCGGCGCCCAAAGATGTTCCGACAAGCGGAATAATTATTCCTAGACAAATTTTTATAGTATCGTTCAAAATATCACCTGATTCATTTTAATTTCTTTAATTACATAATCCTAAAAAGCCCGTCTCTGCTGCACACCAAATAAATTTTTGCGCCGGAAATCCGCGGAATTCTAACCTCTCCGCCCTGTTCGGGATACAGTCTGACAACCAAAGCCCTGTCATATCCCGTACACAGCACATAATTTATATAATGCTCCTTTTCCATTTTATGCCCAAACGATATATAATACTCCCCATCTATTATTTTAACTTCAGCAAGATGTTTTTCGTCTGTCTCATTTTCTATCATAGGCTCAAGTTTGCGTCCGCAGCATATCACGTCAGCGCCGCTTGCCGCGGTTACTAGATTGCCGCAAACAGGGCAGAAATAAAACTTTACTTTCTTCATATTCCCTCCGTCAGTCTCTCTTTCGTTTAAATCGCCGTCCAGCATTTTTCCTAAATCTATTCCGAATATATCAGATAAGTTTTTAAGCAGTCCCACATCCGGCAGACCCAGTCCGCGCTCCCATTTTGAAACGGTTCTGTCACTGATATTCATTTTGTCAGCCAAATATTTCTGCGTCCAGCCTCTTTCTTTTCTCAGCTTTTGTATTAACTCTCCTACTTTTCTGCAATCCATTTTATCACCTCCCGGCTCATTTTTATTACATTGCAGTCTAAAATTACTTTATTTTACTCATTTATTATACCGTGATAAATAAGACTGCACAACAAACGCTCCGTTTGGATGACAAAAACCGCTGAACCTCTAAGGATTTTGAGTTACTTTATTTCCACTCGCTGCCTATTTCCATATCTTTGTAGTAATACTTTTTATCTCTTTCGCCGATTTCTCTCATAACTCTGCACGGGCTTCCAACCGCCACAGTATTGGGCGGTATATCTTTTGTAACAACGCTTCCTGCTCCTATGACGCTGTTGTCCCCTATTGTCACACCGGGCAGAACGATTACTCCCGCTCCCATCCAAACGTTATTGCCGATTCTGACAGGTAAATTATACTCTATACCCTTTTCACGCAGTTCAGGATATATAGGATGCCCGGCGGTTACAATAGTTACGTTGGGTCCAAATTTAACATTATTCCCGATATGTACCTCGGCGTCATCCAGAAGTGTAAAATTGAAATTTGCAAAGAAGTTATCCCCAACATAAGTATTGCATCCCCATGTAGCGGAGAATGGACTCAGTATAAAACAATTTTTCCCGGCTCGGCCTAAAATTTCTCCAAGCATTTTTTCCCGCTTTTCAGTATCATTTATGCTTGTATTATTATACTCCAATATGATTTTATCTATTTTAGGAAACTGTTCCTTTGCTATTTCAGGGTCCATAGGGTCATAAAGCTCACCGCTTAGAATCTTTTTAAACTTATCCATATTTGTTGTCTCCTTTTTTAAATAAATCATATCAACAAGCTGTTTTCCATCCTCAAACATAGGATGGTCATAATTATCAACAAAAAAATTCTTAACTCTATGCGACTCTTTAAATCCGCACGCTTTATAGAAATTAAGGGTTTTCTCAGAATCCCCCGTTCCTACGTACATAGTATCGCAGTCGTTATAATAAGATAATATATACTCAACAAGTTTTTTTCCGTATCCCATTCTTTGAAACTCAGGAGCGACCGCGATATTTTTAAGCTCATACACCCTGTCTTCACACTTTACAACAACGCACTCGGCTTTAACACCATTGTCAGCGGCGACAAACATATCGCCTTTATCCAAATACAAATCTATCATGCTTTCCTGCTCATCGCCCAACAAAAGAAGATCTAAGTATTTCTTTTTATTGTTCTCAACTTTTATTATTTTCATATAATTGTTTAAACTTTCTCCTTATAGATTTCTGAACCTTCTATAATTTTAACAGTTCCATTGCTTATATCGACAATACGTTCCTTTAATCCGGCACAGTCACTTATCGGAACATATAATGAAAGCTCTACGCTGTCGGAATATAGTGTTTCACCCTGTATGAATTCCCAGCTGTGCAGTTCATTCTGAATCTTTCCCAGCATATTGTAATCACAGATAACAGAAAGCTCGCGGCACAGTATCATTTCTAAAATATTTGCCGCTAAAACTCCGGCCTTTGCGCTTTTTGAATACGTATGAACCAATCCGCCGGTACCCAGCAATATTCCTCCAAAATATCTAGTAACAACAACGACCGTGTTTGTTAATCCTTCTTTTTTTAACATATCAAGCACAGGCATTCCTGCTGTGCCTGACGGTTCGCCGTCGTCGCTGTATCTCATTACACCATTTTCCTCGACAATATAGGCATAAACGTTATGGCTGGCGTCCCAGTATTTTTTTCTGAGCTCGTTTATAAACTCTACGGCTTCATGCTCGCTTTCCACAGGTTTTACTGACGCTATGAATCTGGAACGCTTCTCGACTATTTCTGCGCTCGCCATATTCTTAACAGTCTTATATCTATCCTTCATTTTAGTTTCTCCATATGTTCTTTTTATAAAGTTGATTATATCACTAACACAATCAATTATCAATAGTTCTGATTTATAAATACATATTGAGTAAGCTACGGCTAATTTACAAAATATTAACACCTAAATTTCTAACATATGATAAAATTATTAAGAATGGAATTTCTTTTTAAAACGTCAGAAATATTATATGAAAAACACCAAAATTATTATGAGGTGATTTTTTATGAAAAGATTTAAAACCAACATTTTATTTTCCATACTATTAATTTTTACAATCAGTTTTCTTACCTCCTGCACAGGGAGCCATAATTCACCGTATACAGACGGCTCCGGGAATTTACCGGCAAGCGGAGTGTACGGCGCGATACTCAATACCGGAAAGTCTGATGCAATAATACTTACAGTTGATGGGGAAACGATGGTTATAGACGCCGGGGAAACTGAAAACGGAGACGATGTTTTAGCTCATCTCAAATCCTGCGGCATAGATAATATAAAATACTTCTTAATCACACACTTTGATAATGACCATGTCGGCGGCGCAGCTGCAGTCGTTAGCGGAACATCAGTCAAAAACGTTATTATCCCTGATTACGTAAGGGACAGTAAAAATTATAATAGCTTTATGAATGCGTTAAATGCAAAAAATATTGAGCCTTTAACTCTTAAAAACGACATAAATATTTCTTTGGGAAACGCAGTTATTTCCCTATATCCGTCGAAGAGAACTGAGCCATACACAAAAGACGAAGACGACAACGCCTTCTCAATTGTGTCTATAGCAGAATATAACGGAGTTCGGCTATTATTTGCCGGAGACGCCGAGAGCGAGAGAATAGAGGAACTATTAAATTCAGGCATTGAACTTGGCTGCGATTTTATTAAGGTGCCTCACCACGGCAAAAAGGACGGAAACGAAAGTTTAGAACTTGCAGAAGCCGTCTCTGCAAAATACGCGGTAATCACCGACAGTGGCGGCGAACCTGCCTCGGAAAAGGTTTTGAAAGCATATAAGGATTTGGGAACAGAAGTCTTTGAAACCAAAAACGGTGCGGTATACTTTAAAATTGATGATAATGGTCCCGAAGTTATTATTGCGGAGACTTAAACAGCGCCGCCTTAATTGTTATTTTTTCCCAAATATAATACCGTTTATTTAAATAGTATAAAAGATTTAAAAATATTTTAATAAAAACCTTGATTTTTTAAGAGAAGTAGTATAAAATTAGTGTATATGTAATGGAAATGTAATTATTCCTATTTTTTAATTGCATTGTTTTGTGTTTGGTTTTTACCGCCTTTAGGCGAAGTGGTATAGATTTACATATAATTCATTGGAAAACTATGGGGGTGCTAAACCGGTATGGGTAAAAAAGTCTTGGTCGTTGACGATGAAAAAAGCATTGTTGAAATTTTGACTCTTAACTTAAAAAATGAAGGATACACGGTATGCGAGGCATATGACGGCGAAGAAGCCGTTAGGAAGGCGGAATCCGAAAAACCTGATTTGATACTGCTTGACGTTATGCTTCCGAATATGGACGGCTTTTCTGTCTGCAAAAAAATCAGAGAGACTTCTTCTGTTCCAATCTTAATGATTACAGCACGTGAAGAAGAAGTGGACAAGGTTTTAGGGCTTGAGCTCGGAGCTGACGATTACATAACCAAACCTTTCAGCGTACGTGAACTTTTGGCAAGAGTCAAGGCCAATATGAGAAGAAGCGATATAGTTCCTCAGCAGGCTGAGGTTGAAAACGATATAGTTGAAATCGGCTGTTTCACTCTTGACTGTAACAGATATGAGCTTTATAAAAACGGAAAGCTTATCGATTTAACAGTCAGGGAATTTGAACTTATTAAATTTCTTTCAGCACAGCCGAATAAAATATATTCCAGAAAGAGTCTGCTTGAATATGTTTGGGATTATGAGTACTACGGCGACGTCAGAACTGTTGACGTTACTGTTAGGCGCGTCAGAGAAAAAATTGAGGACGACCCGTCTCAGCCAAAACATATAATGACTAAACGCGGTGTTGGTTATTACTTTGCAATATAATTTAATTGAGCCGAAAATTCGGCTCTTTTTTATTGCTTATTTATATATGGTAGTGAATATTTTAACAATTATCTTCCAATATTTAAAACGCTCTTGACTTTCTAACTGTTTTATGGTACCTTTTTATTATGAAATATGTCGAAATATGTAATAACATATAGGATTTATTGCCGTATATAACAATTGGGGGGTATTATCTTGGTAAATATTCAGGAAGAAATCAGCAGCCGAAAAGTTGGAAACGCTTTATATTTTGATTACCGAAGATTTTTTGGGATGCTTTCCGTGTGGCTCGTATGCGCCATATTCTCGTTTTTCCCCCTTATTTTAAGACCTATGTTTACCAATGTTGCTGAAACAATGGATATTGGATACTGGATTATGGTGTTCAGTGACAATGATGTTTTATATCTTGTCGTTGCAATATCAGTAGTCGCCGTGGGTATGTCGATTTTAATAGGAAAAAGGAACTCTGTGGCTGTATATCTCATTGCAGTCTTGGAGGTTGTTGGGATATTTTTGGCTATGATGGGGTATTTAATGCTGGAAGGAGACCCTGTTTTGTTTGGAGAAACAGTATATAAAATTAATATTTGGGCTGTTACTATATCAGTCGTTTTAGCTTTTGTATTATTCCTGTCAGTTAGTTTCAGGGTACGAGAAGGAGCTGAAAAATAATGAATATGGGATTTTCTTTCTTACTGGCCTCTGTTATAATCACCGGAGTATGTATACTTATTTGTATAGTTTATATGTCCTATAAAATCTCGGAAGCCTGGCACTCGACGCGGCTTATAGACGCTGAGTTCCCCAGCACTACAAAACATCTTACCAAAAAAAATGTGAAAAAACTTGAAGATTTTTATAACAGACCCGCGTCCGAGGCAAGGTTTGCTATGGGACTGTTCTATTCAGATGAAAATGTTAACGCTCTGAGAAGAAAAACATCGCCGATTAAACTTCCGAAAGGTAGGTATAATATATGAAAAGACAAAAAACTGCTGTCGCTGACCAAACCACTAAAGTCATACCGGTTGTCCAAAATGATAAAAATATAAAAAAGACAACTGACGGCGCCCCTGACAAGGATAGCATAGACGCTTCAAACAAAGCTTTGTTTGAAGGAATAAACTCTTATAGGAAAAATGAGATGACTGAGAATGAATATTGGGAACGTATTTTCTATGTTCACCTCAAAACAAAGGAACTGTATATCTTAGCTGAAGAGTACGGCTCTGAACTTCAGACTTTCTTTCTTCCGATAAACAGCCTTAAAAACGCGTATGAGAATATCATTCATGTGTGCGCCAACGACTATATGGCAAGAATCGGTAATTCCGATTCCAACCCAAAGTATGTTCTCGACAATTTAAGGGCCGCTTTGGGGCATGAGTGCAAAGCATTCTTTGATACGGCGGACTTTCTCTCAATATTACTCAGAAAGAAAATAGCTGAATGCTTAAACGGCTTTACATATCCGCAGATTGCCTCAGTGTGGGACGATTACAACACAGTCAGACTTCAGCTTATACAAATAAATCAAGAAATAAGCGAAATTAGAAACCGCAAGTCTGACACAAACGACTACTATATAGACGAGGATGTTGAAAAATACTATTTTGAAACCAAAAATCTGCTCGACTGGTATATTTTTGTTGAAGAAAAGGTATACCCAAAGCTTGAGCAGCGTTTCAACGACATATAACATTGACTAAATTAAATATATTTAAAAGGGGTTTTATAACCTCTTTTTTGAATTTTGCGGAAAGGAGCCTAAAAATTGAACGATATTAAAACCCGCGCTAATGATTTTTCAAAGGGAAGCATTCTTAAACATATACTGCGTTTAGCTATACCTATGACGATAGCGCAGCTGATAACCATACTATATAACATAGTGGACAGAATGTTTATAGGGCGAATAGGCGGTGTAGAAACGACTGACGCGCTTACCGGAGTGGGAGTCTGCCTTCCCATCGTTACAATTATAATGGCTTTTTCAAATCTGATAGGCGCCGGAGCCGCGCCGCTCATATCAATTGAGCGCGGCCGCAACAACGGCGAGGAATCGGAAAGTATTCTCGGAAACGCCTGCAGTCTGCTTATAATTGTCGGTATATCAATTTCTGTTTTGGGCTTATGTTTTAAAACTCCGATTTTAAAGCTTCTTGGAGCAAGCGACGCAACACTTCCATACGCTGATTCATATATCACTATCTACCTTATAGGAGCCATTTTCCCGGTGATAGCTCTGGGGCTTAACAGTATAATAAACGCCCAGGGCTTTGGAAAAACCGGTATGCTCACCATAGCTATCGGCGCCATGCTCAATATTATTCTTGACCCGATACTGATTTTTGTATTTAATATGGGCGTGGCAGGAGCGGCGATTGCAACTGTGATTTCTCAAATTGCTTCAGCCATTTGGACAGTAGGCTTTTTACTCAGCAAAAAGGCCACATATACCATAAAACTTCGCCATATGATAAGACTTAATTCCAGAAGGATTAAAAAAATACTGTCGCTCGGGTTGGCAGGGTTTACAATGCTCGCTACAAACGCGGCAGTTCAAATGGTCTGCAATATGACGCTAAAACAATACGGAAGCGATTTATATATTGGAATCATGACGATAATAACATCTGTCAGGGATATACTTGTTCTGCCTGTTCAGGGATTTTCACAAGGAGCTCAGCCCGTGCTTGGATACAATTACGGGGCTGAAAAAAATGGCAGAGTCAAGAAAGCAATAAAATATATGTCTGTGATTTTAATATCATATACTGTTTTAGCTTGGATGACCGTTGCTGTCTTTCCCCAATTTTTTATACGGATTTTTACGGAGAATTCAGATTTGCTTGCCGGAGGCGTTCCGGCTCTGCACATATACTTTTTTGGTTTTTTCTTTATGGCTCTGCAATTCTGCGCTCAAACAGTCTTTACCGCTTTGGACAAACCGAAGCAAGCTGTTTTTTTCTCTATGTTCAGGAAAATAATTATTGTGGTCCCTATGACAATTTTGCTCCCCGTTTTCTGGACGCCGCATGTAAACGGCGTGTTTTGGGCGGAGCCTATCTCAAATCTGATAGGAGGCGCTGCCGCTTTCACCACTATGATACTGACTGTATACAAAAAGTTGTGATTAATTAATATTTTAAGGCTATAATATAATTATAGCTTATATATTGGGAAGTGATAATTCCATGAAATCAAAGACGTTAAAATTAATTTCTGAGCACGATTCGCTTATACTTAGCGTAATGTTATGCACGCCTGATACCACCGAAAACATACAAGGGATACTTCAATTTTCACATGGTATGACCGAACATAAAGAACGGTATTTAAACGTTATGAAATACTTTACTTCAAAAGGTTATATCTGTATAATTCATGACCACCGCGGCCATGGAAAAAGTGTGAAAAACCGTGATGACCTAGGATATTTTTACGAAGACGGTGCTACGGGTATAGTTGAAGATCTGCGCCGTGTGTCAGAATATGTTAAAGACCTCTATCCGGATTTACCTCTATATCTGATTGCCCATAGCATGGGTACCTTAGTAACCCGGGTTTATTTAAAAAAATATGACTATATACCTTCCGGGGTATTTCTATGCGGCGCGCCGAGCTCTGACAACTCTACAGGCGTCATAACCCCTGTGCTTGATAAATATGCCAAACTCCGGGGGGACCATTATAAAGACCAGCTGATAAACGACCTTTTTGTCGGAATCTTTGATTTTGTATTTAAAGACGAGAACCAAAAAAGCGCATGGATTTGCAGTGATAAAAACGTAGTTGACGAGTTTGTAAACGACCCGCTGTGCGGATTTTCTTTTACGATTAACGGATACATGGGCTTGCTGGAGCTTCTCAACCGAACGTATCTCGACAACACATTAACAGCCGGAAACCCCATGCTTCCAATCATATTTATGTCAGGCTGTGAAGATTCATGTATGCTGGGATACAAAAAACATATCGAGGCGGTTTCCAAACAGCAGGAAGCCGGATATTATTATGTAGGAAGCAAGATGTATGCCGGTATGAGACACGAGATACTAAATGAAATTGGCAAAGAGCAGGTATATGAAGACATATTAAAGCATATCGAACTCTTTAAACAGATGAAAAAAATATTATAGAAAATAGTAAATTTTTGGTGATTATAAAATACTTTTTTCAGCCGGAAAGGCTTATGAAATCAGCATTTCTGTCATCTGAAAAACCGTCCTGCAAAGGGTAAAATGGTGCCCAAGCGAACATACAGTTATAAACAGCAGCATGAAGTAATGAAACGAAATGAGCTGTTTGACATTTCCATGCGGCCATATTAAAATGAAAAAGATAGTTATGGGCTTGTAGGCTTTAGGCGGATAAAGCGTATTTAACAAATTAGAATTTGGAGGTTAATTATGAGGTTAGACGGTTTTGGATTGTTCGTAAACGATATGGGAACTATGATTAGATTTTATAGAGATGTGCTCGGCTTCGCAATTAAGGAAAATGAGCAGACATCGAATGTTTATCTTGTGAAAGATGGCACATTGTTTTTGCTTTATGGCAGAAAAGACTTTGAGAATATGACAAGCAAAAAATATGAATATGTGAAGGGCCTGAACGGTCATTCGGAAATTGCACTTTATGTTGATACTTTTGAAGAGGTGGATTTGGAATACAAAAATGCAATAAATAAAGGCGCAACGGCTGTTTTGGACCCCACAACAGAGCCTTGGGGACAGAGAACCTGTTATATAGCTGACCCTGAAGGAAACCTTATTGAAATCGGTTCGTGGAACAAACCCTTTGAAACAAAAGACAAATGACAAATCCCAGTTTGCCGGGCTGATTAAATGCGCCTTATTTGCATAATACGTATTCCTTCTTTAGCCGTTTTCAATAGTGGCAAGCAGGGCACTTTGCCCTGCTTGCCACTATTATTTTCGGTGGAATCGGAATTCCCGCCGCGCATGAAAATAGCCCCGGTATGAGATAGCACACTTCTCATGCCGGGGCTTGTTCAGACTGCGTCTGCTTACCGTTAGCAGCTTTTCAGGGATTGCTTTTTCAGGGCATACGCTGTATAATAAGGCTGTCAGCAGGCCGGACAAGGGCTTGCTGATTTTTTGTTTTGTGGTGCCCAAATGGTGCTGGGATTTACAAAACCATGCTGTTACAGATTGTGCCGGTTTAGTCGCCGGATTTGAGGAAACGCCCATTTCATGCGGGTCTGCGGGGAAAGCTATGAAACAGCTTGCCGCCTTATGACGCCTGAAATTGCTATCCTAACGATAAAAAATTCGATTAAAACAAAAATTTTCTACATTGTAGCCACTGCGCCGTCTGCGGCGGCTGTTGCCAGCTGTCTGAGCGGTTTTGTTCTGCAGTCTCCGGCTGCATATATTCCATCAATATTTGTCTTGCAGTCTTCGCCGGAAATGACATATCCGGCGGCGTCTAACTCTACCAAGCCTTTTAAAAAACCAGTGTTCGGAATCTGTCCCACGGCTACAAAAAGGCCATCCACAGCCAGCCCTGAAATTTCACCGCTTATTTTATTCTGCAGTTCCACTCCGTTCAGCCTGCCATCCTCGCCCTTTTTAAACGCCGTTACTGTAGAGTTGAGTATGAATTCCACGTTTGATTTTTGTTTCAGCTTTTCAACCGTGGATTGGTCGCCTCTGAACTCATCTCTCCTATGAATAATATATACAGTCTCACATAATCCCGATAAGAATTCCGCGTCCTCTAAGGCTGTGTTTCCGCCTCCGACAACGGCAACTTTCTTTTCTCTGAAAAAGGCTCCGTCACAGGTTGCGCAATAAGACACGCCGAGACCAACTAAATCCTCCTCGCCATCAACGCCGAGATTACGGTTTGCTGCGCCTGTGGCTATTATAACACGTTCGCATTCGTACTCTTTATCGGCAGTCAGCACTGTTTTGGAATTATCGTTAACCTTTATCCCCACGACTTCTCCATAATCTATCTCTCCGCCCAGCTCCAATACCTGCTCATAAAGAGCGGTAGCGAAATCAAACCCGGATATGTTTTTTATTCCGGGGTAATTTTCAACCCCGAGAGAATTAACAATCTGTCCTCCATAAGTGTTTCCCTCAAGAATTATCGCGCGTTTGCCTTGTCTTGCAAGATATATTCCTGCAGTCATTCCTGCGGTTCCGGCACCTATAATCACTGCGTCGTACATTGTCTCACCTCTATTTTATAAAGTCAAGCAAAGCGGCTTTCGATTTTGCGCCGACAGACTTGTTTACCGGCTGTCCGTTTTTAAATAATATAAGGGTAGGAATAGACATTACACCAAATTTACCCGCCAAATCCTGCTGTTCGTCAACATTAACTTTTCCAATCTTTATGGTCTGAACCTCTTCGGCTATCTCGTCAACAATCGGAGAAAGCATACGGCACGGTCCGCACCATGAAGCCCAAAAATCCACCAATACCGGTTTTTCCGAATTCAATACTTCAGATTCAAAATTTTCAGATGTTACAGTTATTACATTTGACATAAGCTTTTACCTGCAAGGTTTATCGCCCTGCTTTTCCTTTCTGAATTTTAATATTTTAATTTATAATTTTATTCGAAACCGCCTGTCTTATAAGCTCAATTACATTGACGTTTCCCATAAGCCCGCTGACAGTTATCCTTGTCATATTCTCAACCCCGTCCCGCGGTATATTCACCTCATAATCTATATCCGTCGCATCGTCTCCAACCAAACACTGAGCAATAAATCCCGCCTTGTGTGAAGCGTCGATAGCAATATCAGAATATGAACCGTAGGGGTATGCAATCATATCGCATGTTTTTCCCAAGTTCTTTTCTATCAAATATTTAGACTTGCGAAGCTCGTAGTTAAGAGTGTCCTTATCCAGCTCGCCGAGTTTAACATGGTCGTTTGTGTGCGATTCTATATCAATGAGACCGCTGTCCTGCATCTCTCTTGCCTGCTCCCATGTGAAGTGTGAATAATTCACCTTTCCGCTTTCCTTTGTAGCCCCTACTGTATCGGTTACTACAAAAATAGTCGCCGGGATCTCGAGTTCTTTCAAAATTGGAAACGCCACTTCATAGTTTGACGAGTATCCGTCGTCAAATGTTATTATAATAGGATTTGTTGGGATAGTCTTAGAACCGTCACGGCATTTCACAAAATCCACATAATCTCTTAATGATATAGGAGTATACTGCGTCTTAATCGCCGTCATATGCAAACGAAAATCTCTTGGTGAGATAATAGATATCGCATTTGAGCTGTCAAAATCATCCGATATATGATGATATAACAATATTGGCACCTTAACAACATCAGCTTCCGGTGTTCCGGCTCTAACCTCATTAGGAGGCTGCGTCGCCGACGGTTTTTGGGTAGGCGCTGCTGTTGGTTCAGGCGTGGCATCTGGGTTCTTAGTCGGTTCAGGCGTAGCGTTCGGGTCTTTTGTGGAAGCCGGCTCCGGAGTGGCGGTCGAATATATATCCTTTATCCAAGAAGGCGGATTTCCCGTCTCGGAGTTTGCGCTTGAGCTTCCCGTAGTATTTCCAAAAGCAACGTTAACGCTGCCATCATAATCAAGACCGGTTTCTTCGGCAAATGCCGCCGTTCCATAAAATGAAATTGATGAAGCAGCAATCATCGCCGCTAAAACCAGGGATAATTTCTTCATAATCAATTCTCCTTTATTGTTTACTTAAAAACTTTTTCTATTACACTAATAAATTCATCGTTATTCTGTGAACCTACAATGTACCTAAGTATAGTCTCTGTTACATCTGCTGTATTCTGTCCCACAAGAGCCCTGCGGATACGCCAAACAGCTTCCTTTTCTCTCTGACTTAACAAGAGCTCTTCTTTTCTCGTGCCGGATTTGGCTATGTCTATTGCCGGAAATACACGGCGCTCCTGTAACTTTCTGTCAAGATGAACCTCCATATTTCCGGTCCCTTTAAACTCCTCATAAATCACGTCGTCCATGCGGCTGCCGGTCTCTATGAGCGCGGTTCCTAAAATTGTCAGGCTTCCGCCCCCTTCAATATTTCTGGCCGCGCCAAAAAATCTTTTGGGCTTATATAAGGCGCCGGGATCCAATCCGCCTGAAAGAGTTCTTCCGGTTGGAGCTATAGTTAAGTTATACGCTCTGGCCAGACGTGTTATGCTGTCCAGCAGTATAACAACGTCCTTTTTATGTTCAACCAAACGCTTTGCCCTTTCCAATACGATTTCTGCCACTTTTGTATGATTCTGCGGCTCCTCGTCAAAGGTAGAATATATAACGTCGCCCTTTATGCTTCTCTGCATATCGGTAACTTCTTCAGGGCGCTCGTCTATCAGCAGAACTATCAAATTAACGTCAGGATTATTTTGGGTTATACTATTCGCTATATTTTTAAGAAGCGTTGTTTTTCCGGCTTTAGGCGGAGCAATTATTATTCCCCTCTGACCTTTTCCGACAGGCGCTATTAGGTCAATTATCCTCATAGAATAATCCGTCTTGACTGTCTCAAGCTTCAAACGCTCTCTGGGATAGATAGGCGTCAAATCCTCAAAAGCTTTTCTGCGTATTGACACGTCTACCTTATCGCCGTTAACGGACTGAACATAAAGAAGAGCCTGATACTTTTCACCCTCATGCTGCATTCTCGTGTTTCCGACAATATAGTCCCCCGTCTTAAGTCTGAATCTTCTAATCTGAGCCTGAGGCACATACACGTCGTCAGGACCCGACTGGTAATTATCCGACCTCAAAAATCCATATCCGTCTTCAAGAACCTCAAGAACTCCGCTCATTAAGTTTGTGCGGCGAACCGGGTCGCTGTATTCTATAACTTCATTTTTTACAGGCTGAACAGCCGGTTTATCATTTTTATTTTCTCCGCCCGGGCGGCTGTTATTCTGAGGTTCCTTTTCTGAAACATTATTTTTTTGCAACGCCTGATTAGAAGCTTCTGACGAATTCTTAACCTCTTCAGTTTTTCCCGATTTTTCATTTTCAATAAAATCAGAAACCGCTTCAATAAGCTCCTGTTTCTTGAGTTTTGAAACGCCTTTAAGACCCAGATTTTTAGCATATTCTCTGAGCTCAACTATCTTCATATTTTCTAGTTTCTCCATTTCAGCGGAGCTGCTTTTCCTGTTCATTAAATCCTCCTACTTTGACGACAAGTTATCATAATCCGTCGGCGTAACCAACTGCACTATCGGGTTGTTTTCATACATAGCTTTTGTCAGGGTTGATTCTGAAATATATTTTTGAGTATTTTCATTCTCCCTCAGCGGGGTTATAGCATATACAAGAGCCAAAACTAAATATATTATGATAACACCCTCAATTATTCCAAATACCACTCCAACCGCTCTGTCAAAAAATCTTATCACGGGAAGTCTTGAAACGATATTAACCACTTTTCCTATAATAGAAATTAAAATTCGGGTTATAATAAACACCGACAAAAACGATATCAAGTTTAAAACCAAATTTGTAATAAAGCTGGTTAAAGCGTCATTTAAAGCCGTCTGTCCGGTTGCCACCATGCTTCTCATGTACTCCGGCAGCGCCGTCGCAGTTAATGTTTCCGAGGCTATTTTGGGTTCAACATATTTCGTCTGCACAATTGAACGAATCATATCTCCAAAAGCGCTTCCGACTATAAAATCCTTAATATAAGGATAAAGGATATATGCCAAAATTATGCTCGCAATAAAAGCCGCTACCTTATATGCTGATTTTAAAAAACCGTTTTTATAACCCACCCAGATAAAAATTGTGAAAAAACATGCTGTTAGAATATCAAGCACCGTGAAACCTCCTAGAATATTTTCCGACAAACTCTGTTATTTTATCCTGACAATATCAGCCTTATTCCCTCCGAGAACCAAAACATTGCGTTCATTCCCATATATACCTATGCTCATTATATCATGTGATATCTCTATAGATTTTTTAAGTTTTCCTTTATAATTTAAACATATAAGGTTTCTGGAAGTCGCTGCGATTATATTGTCATTATAACCGGCAATGTTTTTTATCTCGTCACTGCTGGTATAACTTCCGAGATATTTGCCCGAAATACTATAAATCTCAAGCACTGAGTTTCCCCTGCTGTCCCTGCACAGGAACAACAGATTATCACCGTTTTCAACATCATATTTGACAGGTGATTTTCCGGCTAAATCAATTTCAAAATTCTTATTCCCTTTTTTTGAAAATCCAAATATCTTGCTTTGTCCGACAGCAGTTATATTGCTGTTTTTATCAAAATTAATTTTCGCAATGAGAGTGTCCTCGCAAATTGCAGTGCCGCTCTCCTGTCCGTTTGACGTATTCATAACCCGAATCTTTGAATAAGTCTCGTCTCCGTCGCTCATCATCTGCGCAACGGCAATATACTTGCCGTCTTTTGATATATCAACGTCCGTTATATATCCCTCTCCGCTGTTCCATTTAAACACCTCGTCAGCCTTTTTATTAAAAACCACCACTGTGCCCTTATAACCTTCTTCGGCAAGCGCGGCAACCGCATATCCCTTTTTATTGACTTTAGCTGACAATATATCAGTGCTTATTGGATAATTTACTATATTGTTCCCATTTGTATCATACAGATTCAAGCTGTTATTTCCGTCCAGGTCCGCTAAAAGCGCGTATTTTCCGGCAATATCTATTGTCGGATTCGTGAGCGTCATTTTTATATTCCAAACGTCTCCGCCTTTGTTGTTAACATCCTTGATTCCACTTTTGTTAAGCAACAAAACATCTTTGCCGAAAGCATACTGAATATACTGTCCTCCCGTATCAAACTCCAAATCCGAATATGCACGGTATGTAGTATTCGGAACTATAACAATGTTTACAAACAGAGCCAAAAGCACTGCTAAAACCGCCGCGATAAAGCTTAAACGAATTGCGTTGATACGGACGACCTTACCTTTGACAGTAATATTTTTTATACTGCTTCCATCCATCTTTTTTATAAATTTTACTGCGGAGTCATACTTTCTCTTTAAATAGTTGCCTATCTGAGAGAAGCTAAACTCTTTGTTGAGATCAAATTTCATATCAGGTCATCCTCAGCTATAAATATACTTTTTTTAGAAACAACCCCTGAGGCGGAGCTGTAATACCGCCTTGGCGTCTGTCTTTACTGCATATAATTTCAGGAATATCCGAAACCTCAATTCTGCCGGTGCCTACATCCGCAAGCGTACCAACAATTATCCTAACCATATTATATAAGAATGCGTCAGCTTCAACGGTTATTGTCAGCAGTTCGGGAAACTCCCCGCTCTGCTCCGCTCCGCATACGCTAATAGTTCTGACAGTCGTTTTCTGCTGTCCTCCTGCCGCCATAAACCCAGCAAAATCATGCTTTCCTTCAAAAAAAACAGCAGCAGCTTTTATCTTTTTAAAATCTAATTTGTATGGAAAATGCCAGCTATATCTATTTAAAAATGGATTTTTTAAAGCGCTGTTCCAAATATTATAAATATACCGCTTTCCGTTTACAGAAAAACGCGAATTAAAATCATCCGCCGCAACCCAGGCTTCCAGGGCGGTTATATCGTCTTCTAACCTATAATTCAACGCGTACGGCAGTTTTTCCACCGGGATTTTTGTTTCTGATTTAAAATTAAAAATATAATCCAAAGCATGTACGCCGGCGTCGGTTCTGCTGCAGCCTGTTACCTTTACATCAGACCCGGTCAGTTCCGAAAGAGCCTTTTCTATAGTGCTCTGAACAGTTACCCCATTAGATTGAGACTGCCAGCCGTGGTAATTTGTTCCGTCATACCTGATTCTCATTGCAATATTTTTTATATTTTCCATATTAAAAACTTCCAAATCCAAAATTCAGTGAAAGAATTATTCCAAGCAATATTAAAACATATAACCAGCTCATTATATCTATTCCTGAGAATTTAAGTTCATAGAGCCTGGTTCTGTTTTCTCCGCCTCTGTAGCAGCGGCATTCCATTGCCGTGGCAAGCTCATCAGCCCTGCGAAAAGCGCTGATAAACAGAGGAATAAGTATCGGCACCATGGCCTTTGCCCTGCTCAGAAGGCTTCCGCTGTCAATGCTGGCCCCCCTGGCAGACTGAGCTTTCATAATCTTATCCGTCTCATCCAGCAATGTTGGTATAAACCTCAGCGCGATAGTCATCATCATAGCTATCTCGTGCGCCGGGACATGAATTTTTTTAAATGG
This sequence comes from Monoglobus pectinilyticus, assembly GCF_002874775.1. Lineage (NCBI taxonomy): Bacteria > Bacillati > Bacillota > Clostridia > Monoglobales > Monoglobaceae > Monoglobus > Monoglobus pectinilyticus. The sequence continues at coordinate 1,115,836 of NZ_CP020991.1, forward strand.
GGTCAGCAGGTATTCGAGACCGTCTGTCAGCGCTATCGGAGAAGTTGTCAAAGTTAATAGAGATGTGCCTAAAATCAGAAAAATCAACCTCAGAACCATAAACGCCGCAAAGCGTATACCCTCTTTGGTAATGGTAAATATCCACCAATGCCATACGGGCGTGCCTGAGGTCAAAAACAAATTAAAAAGCCCTGTGAACACAATAAATATCATTATCGGCTTAAGCCCTTTTATTAAATACTTAGGAGACAATTTTGACACAAAAACACAAATCCCCAAAAATACCGCCAATGCCAAATAGCCGTAAAAATTCTGAACGATAAACACCAAAACCACATACGCTATCATTATTAAAATTTTAGTTCTCGGGTCCAGCTTGTGGATAAAAGAATTCCCGGGAAAATATTGACCGAGTGTTATATCTTTTAGCATTTTTCCGCCTTTCAATAAAACTATATTAAATATTTTACTTCAACATAGGAGCCAGCACTCTGTATGCGTCCCCAGTAGTGTAGATACCTCCCGGAACGTCAATCCCAGCTTCTCTGAGCCTATCCATCACCCTTGTTATCTGAGGAACATTAAGCCCAATCTCCTGAAGTCTTCCGCTTTTGCAGAACACCTTATCAGGGGTATCAAACATCTCAACATGGCCGCCGTTCATAACAAGAATTCTGTCGGCAAGTTTTGCAACATCCTCCATACTGTGAGACACCAAAAGAACCGTCAAATTCATCCTCTTGTGCATATCTCTTATCTTAAACAATATCTCATCCCGTCCTGCCGGATCCAGCCCTGCCGTCGGCTCGTCTAAAATCAAAATCTTAGGCTCCATTGCCAAAACCCCGGCAATGGCTGCTCTGCGCTTCTGACCGCCGGACAAATCAAACGGTGATTTTTCAAGCAGACTGTCATTAAGCCCTACCATGTTTGCGGCAAACCTAGCTCTCTCCTCAACCTCTTCACGAGGGAGACCCATATTAGCCGGACCAAATGAAATATCTTTAAGCACCGTTTCTTCAAAAAGCTGATACTCAGGATACTGCATAACCAATCCGACTTTAAACCTTATATCCCGAAGATTTACGCCTTTATCATTAATATCAGTTCCATCTATAAAAACTCTGCCCTCAGATGGTTTTAACAGACCGTTCAGCATTTGTATCATAGTTGACTTGCCTGAACCCGTATGGCCTATAACCCCGATAAACTCACCGGGTCTCACCTCCAGGCTCACATTGTCAAGCGCCTTTTTTTCAAATGGACCGCCCTTCATATATGTATAGCTTACGTTTTCAAGCTTAATCATTAATGCCTGCCTCCGTATAAGAAAATCATATCAAATTATCAGCAATTCTTCTTTAGTCTCTTTATTAATTCTTCAGCGCACTCCTTATCATTAAGAACGCGCGGATTAAAGTCAAGACCGAGCTTATTGAGCATATATATTAAATATGTGGACTGAGGTGTATCCAGTCCCAAATCCACCAACCTATCTACCTGCGGAAAAATATCTCGGGGAGCGCCTTCCATAGAAATGTGTCCGCTGTCAACAACTATAACCCTGTCGGCCTGAACCGCCTCATCCATATAATGAGTAATCAGAATAACAGTCATGCCCATTTCCCGGTTGAGCTTTTTTATTGTTTGTATAACTTCCGCTCTGCCGTTCGGGTCAAGCATTGCCGTAGGCTCATCCATAACCAATATTTCGGGCTGCATAGCCAAAACTCCCGCAATAGCAACCCTCTGCTTCTGACCGCCGCTGAGCATATGAGGCGCATGCCGCTTAAACGCGGTCATTCCTACAGTTTCCAGCGCATTATCAACACGCTCTCTTATCTCCTCGCGCGATACCCCTAAATTCTCAGGGGCAAACGCAACGTCCTCTTCAACAATTGTGGCAACCATTTGGTTATCGGGATTTTGAAACACCATCCCGACCCTTCTGCGTATATCAAAAAGCCGGCTTTCGTCAGAAGTATCTATCCCGTCAACAAACACCTTGCCATCAGTTGGAAGCAAAATAGCGTTAAAATGCTTTGCAAGCGTTGACTTTCCGGACCCGTTATGCCCGAGAACCGCTAAAAATTCTCCTTCTTTAACGTTCAGGCTCACATTATCGAGCACACGGTTTTTCTCTCCGGTGTCCTCGTCCGTGTATTCAAATATTAAGTTGTCGACAGTTATTATATCTTCCATAAAGAGATACCCCTAAATACAATTATCTTTTAACCCAGCGTGCTGAATAGCCGCATGGAAGCACAAGTCCGCCGTTTGTTACAGGCAGACCGATTTCATCTATATCAATTTCTCCGCCAAACTTTTTGCAGAGCGTGAGTTTATAAATATTGCTCATTACATTGCCCGACATTCCGGTAGTATATGAATTAACCAAAAAAAACAGGGGATTGTCAGACATGACATTTAAACACGATTCAATAAGACCAAAAAGCTCATTTTCTATTTTCCAGACCTCGCCGCCCGGGCCTCTGCCGTAAGAAGGCGGATCCATAATTATACCGTCATATTTGCGGCCGCGTCTGAACTCACGCTCCACAAACTTCTTTACATCATCAACAATATATCTGATAGGCCTTTCATCAAGACCGGACAAAACAGCGTTTTCCTTAGCCCAGGTAACCATACCTTTTGCCGCGTCAACGTGACAAACGCTGGCTCCTGCGGCAGACGCCGCCATAGTAGCGCCTCCGGTATACGCGAAAAGATTCAAAACATTTACCTCATTTTTAGGCCTGCCGCTATTTTTGATTATATCTGAAAACCAGTCCCAGTTTGCAGCCTGTTCCGGAAAAAGCCCCGTATGTTTAAATCCCATAGGCTTTATTCCGAATTTGAGTTCACGGTAACCTATAGTCCAGGACTTCGGCAGTTTTTTAAAAGTCTTCCAGCTGCCGCCTCCGGTATGGCTTCGGTCATACCTGGCGTCCGCCGCTCTCCATAACTTTGACTTGTCCGCCTCGCTCACTGTCCAAACTATTTGAGGGTCGGGTCTGAGCAGAATAACATCTCCCCAGCGCTCCAGCTTTTCGCCGTCAGACGCGTCCAAAAGTTCATAATCTTTCCACTTATCGGATAAAAACATAAAGATCCTCCGCTGAATTACAAAACAAGATAAATTTGGGTAAATTTGCCCAATAATAATTTAATGTATATTTTAACACGTATTGTATTGAAAGTCAAGGGTGAGAGATTTGTAAACATATTTAAAAACTGCCGAAATTAGGCGGATTTTTCATCAAATTACTGTGACAATACACTTGACTTTTGTTAAAAATAAAAGTATAATGTACAAGCTAAACAGATAAGATTTTTTGTTTGAATTGTTTCAGAACAAAATTTTTTTACACAGTTAAAATCCAAAAGAGGTGAGAATATGGCTGACAAAAAACCGGCGGACAGAGTAATAGCGCAAAACAAAAAAGCTTTTCATGATTACTTTGTAGATGAAGAATTCGAGGCCGGAATTGAACTTTTGGGAACCGAAGTCAAATCGGTGCGCGCCGGAAAGATTAACTTAAAAGACAGCTATGTTTCACTCAAAACAGGCGAAGCCATATTGATAGGCACACATATAAGCCCGTACGAGCACGGAAATATATTTAACAAAGACCCCGAAAGAGCGCGCAGACTGCTTCTGCACAAACGTGAGATAAACCGTCTTATCGGTTTAACCCAACAGCAGGGCTACACGCTTATACCTCTGAGAGTATATTTTAAAAAACAGCTTGTTAAAGTTTCAATAGGTCTGTGCAGAGGTAAAAAGAATTACGATAAGCGTGACGCTATGGCAAAGCGTGACGCTAAAAGAAACATAGACCGCGCCATTAAGAATTATAACCGTGGATAAAACCGCGGAGTTAGGAGATATATCATGACTATAAAAGACTTACAAACCGAAATGATTGCCGCAATGAAGGCAAAGGAGAAGAACAGAAAAGACACAATCTCCGGGCTAATTGCCGCCGTTAAAAAGGTTGCCATTGACGAGGGATGCCGGGACGATATTCCGGAATCAATGGTTGAAACTGTTATTTTAAAGGAGCTTAAAACCGCCAAGGAGCAAGTGGAGACATGTCCTGAGGACAGAACCGAGCTGCTGGCTGAATATAATGAGAAAGTAAATATAATCAGTGAATTCGCTCCAAAACAGCTGTCCGCTGACGAAATAAAGACAATTATAAACGAAAAATTCTCAGACGTACTAGCTTCCGGCAACAAGGGCTTGATTATGAAATCGGTAATGTGCGAGTTAAAAGGCAAAGCAGACGGCAAATTAATAAACCAAATTGTGGCTGAGCTCTGCAAATAGTTGTATTGATTCTATGGAGGAAGACCAATGATTATCAAAAGTTTTGATATGTCGGTGGATTATGCTGAACTATCTTCAAACCAACCTAATGAAACGGCAAAACTAACCTCATATATTCTTGAACCTGAGCTTGTTTCAAAAACCCTATGGAACAAACGCCCGGCTATTATTGTATGCGCCGGCGGCGGATACCGCTCAAGGTCAAGCAGAGAGGCGGAGACGATTGTGCTTAAATACTGCGCTGCCGGATTTCATGGATTCCTTCTCGATTACTCAATAGAACCAACCGGCTGGCCTGCTCCTACATGCGAGCTTTCAAAAGCCGTCAAGACCGTAAGGGCTATAGCTGATGAATATTTTATAGACCCGGACAAAATTTTTGTATGCGGGTTTTCCGCCGGCGGTCATCTTGCCGCTTCACTGGGAGTATATTGGGACTTGCCTATGATACAGAAAGGTTCGGAAGCGACAGGAGAAGAAAACAAACCGAACGGTTTGATTTTGTGCTATCCGGTTATAATAGAAGACGACGGAAAAACGCACGACGGCACCAAGCAAAGATTTACGGAGGGCAAACCTGAAAAGCTTGAATATTTTGGTTTGGACAAGCGCGTGACCTCAAACACGCCTAAAAGTTTTATATGGCACACATTTGAGGATAGTTCGGTGCCTGTATACAGTTCAATGCGGTTCGCGTCCGCTCTGCTGGAACACGGAGTAGAATACGAACTTCATATATACCCAAAGGGAAAACACGGACTGTCGCTCGGCAATAAGCTGACCGGATGCGAGGAAAAGCATTTTGTACCCGGCGTAACCGGATGGATGGAGCTTTCAATAAACTGGATAAACAGCCAGTTATAATATAAATAGTTATAATATTTACACATGGGGGTGTAATGGTTTCGACAGGGTCGTAGAGGCCTGAGGAGCGAGCCGTGGCGGGCGCCACGTTAAAAGCCCAACTTTAAAATTAAACGCTAAAAATAATAACGTAGCTTTAGCTGCCTAGTTGCAGCTTGTCCGCCTGAGTTTACCGCAGACTCAGGTTAGGGCATCAATGATGCGGTGAACGTGAGCCGGGAAAGCTTTGACCCGGCCATGAATTAATGAAGCTACCGAGCTATGCAGTTTGTCAATGGACTGCACAGTAAGGGAATTTTAACCATTGACTACGCTCGTAGTGCCTCTTGAGGATACTTCTTTGGACAGGGGTTCAATTCCCCTCACCTCCACCAAAATATAAAAACCGGCAAATTAAGCCGGTTTAATTTTATATTTATAAATTAGTTTAAAGATATTATAGCCAGGCAAAGAACAAAATAAGGAATGAAAAATTATGAATCAGATAACATTAGATTTAACCGGGTGCAAGTCACCATTAGAATTACATTTGATTATAAAAAATACTTTTGGATTTCCTGATTTTTATGGAAATAATCTGTCTGCACTATGGGATAGCTTGTGGGAATATTGTCCTCCTGATACCGTCATTTATGTGAAAGGCGTTAATACTCTGCCAAAAGATTTTGATGAGTATATGAATAAGATATTTGATATATTCAAAAGATTAGAAGATGAAGATGAAAATATAAAATTTGAAATTATGTCTTAAATATAAATATAAGAAATAACTAGATTAATAAGGTAACAAAGTAAAACCACAGTTTTAGCTGTGGTTTTTATTATTTTGATGTCTTTTTTATTACATATTTTTAAAATATTTTAAATTTTATTCCATACATAATAATGAAATAATTTAATTATAAACGAAGACATGTCATCAGGTTGTTCTATACCATTTTCTATAAATAGATCACACAGGACACTATCTTTAGGGTATATTAAATTATTTCTTATCCATGTACCTAATCCAAAATGGTACCGATATAAGTCAATAATTCTAGTATTTTTAAATTTTAATAAGTCTTTTTCTGAAAACAGACTTTCAAGTGTTGGAAATATATTTTCAATTTCACTGTATAAATTCAAATTAATCACCTCAAAATAGTAATATCTTAAAATCAGATAAAAGTGAATACGAAATTAAACTTTATGTTAAGCTATAAAAAAGCAATCAAATATAATATAAATAATTTTAAAGTAGATTGAGGGGAGAAAAAATGTATGAGGAATATATAAGGAAAAGAATAACAGAATTGCGGATGAGAAAAAATGTATCAGAAAGATGTATGAGTTTAGATATGGGACGTTCTGAAGGATATATAAATCATATAACATCAGAAAAAGCGATGCCGTCCATGAAAGAATTTTTTGAAATATGCAGATATTTTGGAATAACGCCTTACGAATTTTTTAATGAAAATATGAAGTACCCTGAACAAATACATAAAATAATAAAAGGATTAAAAAAACTTAATGAAAAGGATACAGAATTGATAATTAATTTAATAGAAAGTTATAAAGATGATAATAAAAGATATTAACACATCTGCGACTTCGCACCTCACAAGGCGGATTTCATCTGCATTGATACATATTAATGACACTGTAGGTTGTAAAGAAATGAGTAGGTATATATAACATACACTTTTTAAGAAAAGTGTGGTCACACTCGCAAGAAAAAGAAATGGTTTATATACATATTCTCAATACGAAATTGGTGTATTGAATTATCCTATTGAAACTCTAATAAAATTGGCAATTTTCTATAACACAAGTGTGGATTATCTTCTTAGATTAACTGATAATCCTACACCATATGAACGCAGTAAGTCAAAGAATTAGATAGGTTATTATATATTGTTTTAAATTATTTTCTTTGTATATGACCCCATTAAAAAATTTTATTATTACATAATAATGGTGTTTGAACCATTTCTTTTTCTCGTAAGAAAAAGAAACGCTTCACCTGTGACCACACCTGCAAGGTGTGTGTAATATAAAGTATCTTGTTTTGCCATTACCTACAATGTCAATAATATGTATACGCAAAGAAAGAAAAAGTGCTTGCTCGCTTAGGTCGCCTACGGCTCCAAGGGGCGCTCGCACCCCGCTCATTTCACCATGAAGCGTGGCTTCATGATGAAAAAAGCCCTGTTACTTTCCCGTTGACTTTGTGTACTACCGTGAAAATAGATATTCCGAGTTACAATTGATTTAATTATTAAAAAATTGAAGGTTTAATTTTATTTAACACAAAAATCAGGGTTTTTAGTGAACATCGGTAGGGCAAACGTAGTTTGCCGCGTTAGGTGAACTATCATCTGAACACGCAGTGTTCAATATACAATTATTTTATTAAAACTATATAATTTATGATAATAAACTATTAAACTTAGTTATTATAAAACATTAATACATAAGCCCGCCGGTTTTATATGAAAACCGGCGGGCTTTTTACTTTTAATCTAGAATTTTATTAAAATTCGTCCTTAACTTAAACGGATACCTTAGCTTCATATGGAGTATCCACTAACGGCGTCATATTAGTCACATCATCCCATACCATAACTTTTAGATTTCCGTTCGCCGCAGGAGCATATACCGCCGTGTTTGTCTCTGGCGTCACACCTGCACTCTTTATGTCAATCAATACGCCTTCATCGTTATAAAGCGCAAATATAACTGTCGCATTTGCGCGTCCGTCAAACACATTCGAACTTACGGCGGCTGTGTAATTTCCTTCCGCTTCAGTTACTTCTAATCCGCTGTCTGCAGATGGCGTTGCGCTCGGAGCAACATCCGGAGTTGCGCTTGCGTCCGGGTCAGGATTATAATTCGGATTTTTAACCTCATATACTCCGTGCAAAGTCTTTACATTCGCTACCCACTTATCTTTAACATTTCCTTCTGTATAAAATACTGCATAAAGGTCGTGTTTTCCTGTCACGCCTTCAGGAACAGTAATCTTGCCCAAATCCTGCGCGCTGTACCCGGTTGCTGTAACCATACTATGTGCGATTTCAGGACCGTCCTTCGAATCCAGTCTTATAGAAACATATCCGTCAGTCTTAGCACGGGTATCCAATTCAAGCGAAAGACTCTTAAGTCTATCCATAGTACAGTCCGGATAATAATATCCAACTTCACCTGCTACTCCGCCGTGAGCGGGATAATATGTGTTATATATAAATCCCACATTGCCGGTTTTACTCTCTATTTTAGGCAATTGTGAATCGTTGACAGTATTAAAGAACCCTTTAGCATCCGTAGCTAAACTATCCCATGTCGCTTCTATATATTCCTTTTCGGTCTCGCCGAAGTTGTCAATTGTATACGTCTTACCAGCTGTCGCGTTAAATGAAAGCAAAGTCTCGTCCTGATTAAGTGTTCCGGTCACTACGTTTCCTTCGCTGTCCTTTACAACAGCTGTTCCCATGTACTTATTGCGGACTTTTAACTCTCCGTCTGTTGCTGCAGTAACCTTTGCTTCAACAGGTTTGCCTTCACTCCAAGTCAGATCAACTGTAGCTCCGCCGAGTGCTTTAAGCCCCTTAAAGCTTCCTGCCTGCCAATCTGAAGGTATTGCCGGAATGAGGTTGATTGAACCATCATGGCTCTGCATAACCATCTCTGTTATACCGCTTGCCGCACCATAGTTTCCGTCTATTTGGAAGTTAGGATGCTGGTCAAATAAGTTTGGTGATGTACGGGTTGTAAACAACTGATTAAGCAATGTCGATGCAAAGTCGCCGTTAAGCGCACGCGCATTTAAATTGATTCTCCATGCGACACCCCAGCCCTGACCGCTGCCGGCTCCGCGTCCGCTGACAGAACTCTGATATGCCTTAAATATATCCTGCTCGCTTTCATTTTCGCTGTAAGCGCTCAAATGCTTGCCCGGGAACATCTCCCAAAGCTGTGAACAATGTCTGTGTCCGTTATTATTGTTTGCAATATGCTCATTTATGCTTGTTGACGCACCTGTAAACGGGTTAATTATATTCTTATATTTTCCGCTTCCATCAGCAACCGTCGAGAAGTCAAAAGCAACATCTCCGCGTGCCCACTCTTTAATAAGGCCTTTTTCGTCAATAAGATTCGGCGCAACCTTACCCGGCTCATCTGCCAAATAACTTGACGGCATCTGTTCTGCTATCTTAGCCAGCAAATCAGCGTCTTCTGTCTCTTTGCCCAAAACTTTAGCCGCTTTTTGAACAGTGTCGTAAAGGTTTCTAACCAACTGTGTATCCATTGCCGGTCCCGGCTGAACTCCGCCCTGTTCAGGCGAGCATGACGCCGCTGTAATTAAATATCCGGTTACAGGGTCTTTAACCAAGTACTTTGTAAAGAATGATGCAGCACCCTTAATATATGGATAAACTTCTGCCAAATACTCGGTATCCAAATTATACTGATAATACTGCCAAGCATGGTCAAGCAGCCATACTCCTCCGGTAGGCCATAAGCCTGCTGTTGCGTTGTCTATAGGCATAGTACCGCGCCACAAGTCATAGTTATGGTGCATTACCCATGGGTCTCCCGGCTGATATGTGTCATCGCCTCGGTCGTTATATATACCGTACTGGTTTGCAGCAGTTATAGAACCGCCCTGTGCCAATGAGGCAAAAGTTTCTATCAGCGGCTTTTCATTTTCAGCCAAATTGAGCGGCTGTGCCGGCCAATAGTTCATTTCAGTATTAATATTTATAGTATACTTTCCGCCCCACGAAGCGCTTCTGCTTGCGTTCCATTTTCCCGCAAGGGTCAGAGGCTGACTTATTTGTATTGGAATATCTCCGGTTGCGGCATTACCATCACGTCCCGGTCTCGAACCGGATATGAGCAGATACTTTCCATAATTGAACTCCAGTGCCGCCAGCTGGTTATCACCGTCTCCATAAGCGCTGTATACGCCGTTTGCATTAGCCTTTGAAAGTGAGCTGTCTGCTCCTACTTTATAACCGCTGTCACCGTTTACATCTTTTCTGATCCTCTTCTCTGTAGGAACATTAGAATTATTAACGCCTTCTTTATTTGCAAGAGATAAAGATGTGCGGGTAAACTGCTCACTGAAATCTGCGAGGTGTCTGCTCTTTATTGTCTGATAATCTTTTGATTTAACGTTGCTTACGTAAACCGCACAGTCGTTTGCCGGCTTAGCGTTGTCAACATTCAGATAGTCCACATAATTCGAAGCTCCGACAACATAGATTGTAGCTGTCTTTCCTCCGCTTATATTAATTGTGGTATTATCATCAGAAACTGTTAAAACCGCTCCCGGCTCGCTGTCCACTATCATGTGAGCTTCAAAGCGTATAACGTTAGGACCGCCCGGCTCATTGCTCTTTCCTCCGTCTGTAACGCGCGCGGTAAGCTTAAGTTCATTATCGCTTACTTTTTCAAACTTATAGGCTGACGCGTCTTGATTATGGTATGTATGGAAAGCAGCGTCAAAATTGAGGTCGCCGTCTGATTCTATATGCGTAGCCACTGTTTGGTCCGGATAGCTGGCAAAGCTTTCTCTTGTAAAGTGATTGCCGTTATAATCATAGTCAACAGTAACGGTACCGGTTTCCATATCCAAAGCTTTTGTATAATTTGTTACGTCCTTATGACTTTGATTAAAGTCAAGATATACTTCAACAAACGACTTGAAAACTTTCTGTGATTTTGGATTTCCCAAGAATGTTGATTCCACCATGCGTTCCATACTGTATCTGTTTTGAACCGCTTCGTTCGTAGCAGAGTTATCATTGTTTAAAGCCTGATTTGAGATACTCTTATTGGCAAACGCCGGGAAGTTAGTTCTAAATGTTTCATCTCCGACAACAGCGTCAGCCGAACCTATTTCTGCCGGATTTCCGTTTGCGTCAGCACCGCGGAAATATCTCCAGCCGCCCTCTTTGCTTCCGCTTGTCTGGTTAACTGCCGAAATACGCTCTGCATTAGCGATAGCAGTAGTATCCGTGTTTGAATTGTTTGATACAATTTCGCCATTCTCATTCTGCAAATCCGCATAGGGAGAACCGCTCCAAATGGTATCCTCATTGATTTGAATGATTTCTTTGTCGATAGCTCCGGCTACCATACCACCCATTCTGCCGTTGCCTATAGGATATGCGTGAGTCCATAGGAACTCAGCATATGACCACTTATCTAACTTTTCACCCGGTTTCGCATATGGACTTTGAACGTCGCTCTTGTCCTTATTGCTCCAGTTTGGATCCATGCTTGAGTAATTTTCATCCACATTTTCAACCATATTATTTGTCCACATTACAGTTTCAGGGTCAAAGTTCTTTGCCGCCGAAACATCTGAGGACTGCGACAGAACCACACCGCCGAAAGCTGCAGCGGTTAAACTAACGCCCACCGCAAAACTTAACAATCTTTTCCAGACTTTTCTCATTTTCTTTTCCTCCTATTTATTAGGTAAACATATTATACCTCGAAAATAATTTATTTTATAGAACCGCTTTAATGTTGATTTTTTGGTACCAATTTTGTATAATACTATTAGTTATATTTTTGTAAAAAAACTTAAATAAAAAAGCAGGATAAATCATTGTTTTGGAGGCAAATTATGGATAACCTTGAGTTCTACCCTGACCCAAATTCAAAACTTCCTCTTTATAAGCAGCTCTATAACCATATAAAAGACGGTATTATCTCCGGGAAAATTACCGGCGGAGAACGGCTTCCGTCACGCCGTAAATTAGCTCAGAAGCTTAACATAAGCACAAATACCGTGCTCGGCGCATATCAGCTTCTCGAAAGTGAAGGTTATATTGTCCCCAAGGCCTCAAGCGGATTTTATGTTAATCCTGACTATAATCTTTTTCAAGACTCCGTTCATCTCGATTGGGAGACGCAGAGCGATGCAAAATATATATTCAGCCAAAACGGTCTTGAACTCTCCAAAATTCCGAAAAAATCTCTCGCCAGGATTTACCGCAACGCCATATACGACCAGCCGGACTTATTTTCTCACGGAGAAAAGCCCGGAGACCCATGTTTAAGACAAGCGGTTGCAAAGTATTTGTATGCGGTCAGAGGTATAAAATGCGACGAAAATCAAATTATTATAGGCGCGGGAATTGATTACATTCTTACATGTCTTTGCCGCGTTCTCGGAAAAGATACAATTTGGGGATTGGAAAATCCGTGCTACCGCCGCTCTTTCAGCAGCATTCAAGACAGCGTTTCAGAAACAAGATTATTAAATATAGGTTTTGATGGATTCGATGTAAAAAATTTATTAAACAGTGATATTGACGTGCTGTATTTTATGCCTAATCATCAGTTTCCGGTCGGCCAGATTATCAGTGAGGATAGACGCCGTGAAATTCTTGACTGGGCAAAGATGGGCAACCATTATATAGTTGAAGACGATTATGACGGAAGCTTTATATACCAAAAAAACGCGCCTAGATCTTTATTCACTATGGATGATTCCGAGAGAGTAATTCTCATGGGTGATTTTTCCCGCAGCCTCGCCCCTGGAATAAAAATTGCCTATTTAGTTATGCCAAAACCGCTGATAGAAAAATGGAGCCTTAAACTTCCGTTTTATAATTGCCTTGCCTCACGGGCAGAACAATTTGCTGTAGCGGAGCTTATTAAAGACGGACACGCTATCAAATATGTTAATTCCTTAAGAAAGATATACAAAGAAAAACAAGATATTTTGATATCCGCCCTAAACAATCTTCCATTCGCAAACCGGTTAACAATACATGGAGACAACGGCGGAACGCACCTTTTAGTAACTTTTAAAACTGAAAAAACAGAACAGGAACTCAAAAAATCAGCATATAAGGCCGGAGTAAAAATAATGCCGCTTTCAGCCTTCCTTTTTAAACAGTCTGACAAACTCCCGGATAAAACATTCATATTCGGTTATGGAGGACTTACAAACAACGAGATAGAAGAAGGAATTGCCGCTCTTTCACATTTGCTTGATTAGAATATATATTATCAACAGTAAATAGATAAAATTAGTTTGGAAAATATTTCTTATCACAAGTGTATAACAAATATTATATTGTCAATAATAAGTATAGGTGATAATATGAATAACAATGAGGAAGGAGCAAAAAAAATGCTGGATTATAACAATATTCCTGTTGGTCTGAGCATGGCGCTTGCACAGAACACCGGAGCTCTTGAGCATTTTGCAAAAATGACTGACGCGGAAAGACACAGCGTAATAAACAAAGCCCGCTGTGTTCAGACAAAACATGAAATGCAGGATTTGGTTGCCGGGCTGAGCGACAATTTTTAAGCTAACTTATATTCGAAAATATCCGAACATCATCACAGCGTGTTCGGATATTTTTATGATAAAAACACAAAAAATTTCCTGAAAAAGTATTGATTTTAATTTCAATATATGCTATAATTCATTATTGTTGCAGATACATATAACAAGATAACGGGGTGTGGCTCAGTTTGGTAGAGTACCTGAATGGGGTTCAGGTGGCCGCTGGTTCGAATCCAGTCACTCCGACCATACCGAGTGTTCTTACAGGACTTGAAAAGTTCTGTAAGAACACTCGGTTTTTAATTTTTTGAATCACCAGTCTAATGAATATGCTTCACAACTACTGTCTGCAAATGGCGAGTTCCATTCACTTTAGCTGACATTCCTGCTGTGATAACTTTATGGAATTGTCCTATAACAATTTCTGCAAACCCATATTATACTGCCAAATCCATTATACACCTGATTTTATCAAATACCACTCTTTTCAAAAAATCAACCCTATAGTATTAATATTCACCTTTATTATAGCCTTTAATTTTTTGTGAAACATAATTGAAAGACTAATCGTTCTTGTAATATTTTTTTGTTCATGTTTCAATAATATTATTATAAATCTTATTGATTTCTTTGTTCCTTAACTCCTAAAGAAATTATTTTGTTTAAAGCTTCTTTTGGTATGTCGCTTTCAATGATAATTTCTACTCCTACAACTAAAGTTTTGCTTGTATTTACCTTAATGTAAGTTCCCGGCTCATAATAATCTTCGGCATTTCCTTTTTTCTTAAACGATAGTTCTTTCCTTTCTCCATTCTGGTTATACCCAATAAGATTATATTCTTTTCCCTTTTCCTGATTTACTCCGTCCTTATTGACAAGCCATGAATCTTCATTTACTTCATCTAACGGAATCTGTGTATAAAAACTATCCGATGCTACATAACGGTCATTATAATAGCCTTTAACCATAAACGCCCCGCACATAACTATAACAATAGTAACTATGATAGTTATTATTTTTTTCATTTCAGCTTTCCTCCTAAAATTTCAATTCTTTTTTCTCAAAACTGAATACCGATATTACGACAGGTAACACCACATAGACACTCAATGCTGCACACATCGTCGATGTGTCCCATGTTCCATTCTGCAAAAAGGCGCTGCGAATGCTATATAGCTGAGATGTATAAAAATACTTTGTCATATCTCCAATCATATTTACAAATAATTCTTGTCCTAAAATCATAGTGGCAAGAAGCATTACAGTTCTTGATGAAAGCAGAACGTATACTATTGTGCCGTTCACTGCATTTTGTGTATAAAAAACCGGTATCGCTGAAATACATATATATCCCACAGCTCGTAATGCTTCAACTATCACGCTAAGAATAAGCTCTATGACCTGCGTCTGATTCAAAGCAAGTCCCAATACCACAGGAGCTAATAATGTTAAAATACCAATACAGAAGATAGACGCAAAAATCAACAAAATACTTTCAATGACCTTTGACAGAACAACTTTATGTCGTTGAAGTCCATATCCAATCGCCACCTGAATGGATTTACTTTTGAAATCATCATAAAACACAGAAAGAAATACAGTCAAACCAACAAAGAGAGGAAAAAAACCTAAAAATATTGTCGTTTTTGCAACATAAGCATCCGCCGTATATGTAGGATTAAAATATATAAACATCATTATACAAAACAACCCAATATATATTCCGATTGTCCTAAGAAACGATTTTTTATGACAAATACGTTTAATATCCGCTAAAACATAATTACTCACATCTTTTTCCTCCTACCAAATCAAAATAATAATCTTCCAAAGATTTATAAGCCGAGGATTCCTGCAAAACAGGAATGTTGTTTTGTTTTAAAACAGAACGTGCCTTTTCCAAATCTCCTACATAAATTTGAACCGCGCTTCTTTTTACTTTCAAATCATCATGTGTAATTTCCTTTAACACAGTTCCCTGATGAACAAACCCAAATTTATTTGCGGTGTGTTCCAATTCACCGAGAATGTGAGAAGAAACAATAATCGTCATATTTTGCTTCCTATTCAAGCTTACAATAAGAGTCCTTATATCAGCAATACCTTGAGGGTCAAGACCATTAATAGGTTCATCTAACAGCAGAATTTCAGGGCTTCCGAGCAAAGCATTTGCAATTCCCAGTCTTTGCTTCATTCCCATAGAAAAAGAACCGTATTTAGACGTTACGCCTTCCAATCCCACAAGATTTAAAACACGTTTTACTTCTTCTTTGTCTTTAATATCTTTCAACTGCCTGTAATAGTGCAAATTTTCTTCTGCTGTCAGGTAATCATAGAAATTATTTCCTATAAAAAAACCTATTTTTTTACGTTTCTGCGGCAATTCTGTTTTTTTCTTACTGCCGGCAATACACAGCGTTCCGCTTTCAAATTCAGTTAATCCTAAAATAATTTTAAAAATCGTTGTCTTCCCGGCACCATTTTTCCCAATCAAGCCATAAATCTCCCCTTTTGCTACATGAAGATTGACATCCTTCAAAACTTTAAGATTATCATAATTCTTATATATTTTTGATAATGTAATCATCTTTACCTTTCTCCTGTTTATACATTTTTATATTGTTCTTACTTTTTTTCTTTGGAATTTTTTTGGCAACCAGCATTTGTACTTCTTAATAGTTCCTCAGAAGATACGCCATATAATTCTGCAATAGCAATCAAGTTTGAGGTGCTTGGATCAGATGTTCCATTTTCCCATTTAGAAACTGCCTGTCTGCTAACTCCTAATGTTTCTGATACAAATTCCTGCGTCATTTTACAGCGAAGTCTGTTTTCCTTTAGCACTTCTCCCAAAGATTTTCGTATTGATTTCTTTTCTTCTCTTATTTCTTTTGTATTGATATATTTTTTCAGTGCTCTGACAACCAACACAAAAAGATAAACGGCTGCTCCCGCAACTGCTATCCAAAAAAAACAATATAGCAGAGCAACTGTTACAGTTAAAAATCTAGTCGTATTCATTTATTCTCCTTTCAATTTGCTTTTTGTGAAAAACATCGTTTCATTTGCTTTTCTGTACATATTCTATCGAAAACTCATGGTTGCTTCCACCAACTATTCCGCAATTTTTAGTTGCATTTGCAGTTTACATGGTGTTTCATGGCTTTTACATAAAGTTATTTAATAATTTCTTTTAATCCATAAATTATTATACTTCAATACAACAATCTATACAAGTGCTCCTTCCAATAAAAACTTTCACACTCGTTTTCTTTTATTAGTTACACATTGAACAAATCTTACCGTTATAATAATTCAGGTGAGACCAAAGCAGTTTTTTGTCGTTAAGCAAATATACATCTTTCTCTGTTTTGGATTCAGGAGATAGCTGTTTTGCATTTTTAATATTTATTTTAAATACATTTCCTTTCGTAATATAACTTGAATCCTTAATAAAATATACAATGGCAAATAGAGCAAAAACTGCGTTTCAGAGCGCAAAAATGCTCCGACTTTCTTACGTCAGAGCATTATAAAAATATTTAATTTTGAGGTTAATACTGACTACTGATAATCAAAAATCTTTATTTTACTGAGTTTTTAAATAAGTTCTATAAGAACACCAGTTCACCAAAATAGAGGTTCCTTTTTGAAACCACCTTCTTTTGCTGTTAGTTTAATACAGCAAAAATTTTTTTGAAGATATAATTAAAATGTTACCGTTATTTTCGTGCCTTTTGAAACCTCACTGTTCATAGTTATTTTTCCATTATGAATTAAAACAGTATGTTTTACTATTGACAGTCCCAGACCCGTACCTCCGGTCTCTTTTGAATGACTTTTATCTACTCTGTAAAACCTCTCAAACACTCTGTCCTGTTCTTCTTTTGGTATGCCTATACCGTTATCCTCCACTGATATAAATTTTTTATCTCCTGATTTACCTACTGTTATCTTTACTTTTCCGCCCTCCTTATTATATCTGATAGAGTTATCGCAAAGATTAAATATCATCTCATGAATCAGGCGCTCGTTTCCTTCAATACTTTGGCTGCTCCCCTCAAGCTCAAGAGTAATCTTACTCTGTTTTGCCTTCATCTCCAGCTCGTTTAATACGTCCCCGGAAACTTTGTATAAATCCACATCACTCATCTCAATGCCATTACCCTCGTCAAGGCTTGACAATCGTATAATATCATCTATTAAAGCTAACAAACGTTTTGCTTCAGAATTTATCTGACCTAAAAATCTCGGCATATCCTCAGGTTTGGCTATTCCGGCTTTCATAATTTCACTGCATCCCATTATAGAAGTCAGAGGGGTCTTAAGCTCATGTGAAACATTAGCTGAAAATTCTCTTCGCATTTGTTCTGACGCTTCTCTCTCAGTCACGTCATGTATAAACATTAAAACAGCATATATTTTATCATTTCCATTCCCCGCAGAAAAATCTTTTGCAACAGATGATACTGATATTCTGTATATACGTTCTCCGCGTTCCAGCGTAATATCCCCTGAT
Source organism: Monoglobus pectinilyticus (assembly GCF_002874775.1). Classification (NCBI taxonomy): domain Bacteria; kingdom Bacillati; phylum Bacillota; class Clostridia; order Monoglobales; family Monoglobaceae; genus Monoglobus; species Monoglobus pectinilyticus. The sequence continues at coordinate 1,133,858 of NZ_CP020991.1, forward strand.
ATTCCATGAAACGCCTTTTCTACGGCCTCCATATACTTTTTATCACGGCATATGCTTAGGTAATTTATCTTTCCGTTATTACTGCTGACATTATCAAAATCAAATATTTTTTTTGCCGCCATATTAGCCGAAATAATATGTCCGCCGCTGCTAATGATTATTAATCCGTCATTCATATGCTGCGTTATAAATTCATTTTCTCTCTGAGTGTCATAAATTGTGCTTATCTGCTCAATCATTTCCTTGTTTTGAGTATCGATTTTTACAAGTAAAGGCGAAAGTTCATCATAAGCCTTTGCCGCGGTGGGATTATCTATATCAAGCTCATTTATAGGGTTTACTATAGTTTTGGTAAGGAATCCGGCGACTGACATAGCTATAGCAAGCAAAATTATAATTGAGAACAATATTCCCGGCATAGCCTTAAAAATTACTCCAAACATACTGGATGTTTCACATGCAACACGAAGTATGTCGCCTGAACTTAGTCTTACGGCGTAGTAATATGTCTTTTTACCGAATGTGTCAGACGTTCTGGTACTCTCGCCGCTCCCTTTTTCAAGCGCGTCCTGTACCTCAGGTCTCCCAATATGGTTTTCCATATCATTAAAGTCGCTGTAGTTGTCATACTTAACCGTTCCGTCAGAACCTATAAGGGTTATACGGTTCTGTCCCCTATTTCCCAGCCGGCTTATGTCCATAGTCACAGGAGAAATATTCTGAATTTCACTTATATATTCAGCTTCGTTTTTTATTTGTGTTTTTGTTTCATTTGATAGATTGTTATATAAAAGTCCGGCGACTATAACTGTTGTGAAAACAACACTTATTAACGTTGTTAATATAATTCCTCCAAAAATTCTGCTGCTCAGTTTCATAATGACGCCCCCTTTCTTTCAAATACAATTTACTGTGCCGCCCAACAGTTAACTCAATATATCATTCCTCCGCCCGGTATCCTACGCCCCGAATAGTCTTTATTATATTTCCTCCGTGACCCAGTTTTTGACGAAGGGTTCTTATATGTACGTCGACAGTTCTGGTCTCGCCGTCAAAATCATATCCCCATATCTGTTCGAGCAGTATATCCCTGGTTATTACCGTTCCTTGATTTTTCATAAGCAGGCGCAATACTTCAAACTCCTTTAACGTCAGTTCGACACTATTTCCGTCGACCTCAACAGAGTGCTTTTTTGTGTTAAGTGTTATGCAGCCGATGTTATATACACAGTCGTCTGAGACAGTTCCCTCATGACCGCATCTTCTTAAAACCGCTTTAATTCTGGAGATTAACTCCATAATTCCAAACGGTTTTGCAACATAATCGTCTGCGCCGCTGTCTAGACCGATAACCTTATCATACTCGGAATCTTTGGCGGTCAGAAGAATAACCGGCAAGTTCCTGGTCTTGGGATTGGCACGCAGCTTTTTAAGTATACTGACTCCGTCTTCACCGGGCAGCATTATATCAAGCAGCACCATATCCGGCAGACTGCTCTCATCCAATCCGTCAAAAAACTGTTTTCCATTTTCAAAGCCTTTAGCCGAAAATCCTGTATTTTCAAGGCTGTATACAACCAATTCCCGAATCCCGCTGTCATCCTCAACACAATAAATCATTTTTTATCCTCACTATTCTCTATGAACTCCGGTGATAGAAAATTCTACCCACTCAGCTATGTTTACCGCGTGGTCCCCAATTCTCTCCAAATACTTTGAAGTCATCATCAAATCAAGTGCAGCCGAAGCATTCTGGGGATTTTCAGTTATATATTTTATTAAATCATTATTTACTTCTATAAATAAATCATCCACTTCATCATCTCTGTTTATTACATCCTGGGCTAACTCCAGATTGCTTCCGACAAATGCGTCAACGCTCTCAGTTACCATTTTGGAAACCGCTTTAGTCATTTTTTTAATATGCGCGCTGTTATATCCGTCCATTAACTCAGTGTGGATTACTATCTCGGCTATATCTGCCGCCTGGTCTCCGATACGTTCCATATCCGTAATCATTTTCAAGGCCGCGGAAATCAATCTCAGGTCACTTGCCACAGGCTGCTGCTGAAGCAGGAGCTTCAAACACAAACCTTCAATGGCCTTTTCTATCTGATTAATCTCTTCCTCGATAGACAGAGTTTCATCAGCTGTTTCCTTATCATGATTTAGCAAAGCCCGTATCGCACAGTCAATCGCATTTTCACACAGAGCACCCATCTCAATCAGCTCTCTGTTTAGTTTGTCAAGCTGTCTGTCAAATTTGCTTCTCATAGTATCAACCAAACCTTCCCGTAATATAGTCTTCTGTTCTCTTATCCTTAGGAATTGAGAATATCTGTTCAGTATCTCCGAACTCAACCACTTCACCCAAAAGAAAAAATGCGGTCTTATCTGATATACGCGTTGCCTGCTGCATACTATGGGTCACTATGACGATAGTATAACGCTTTTTTAATTCAAGCGCAAGGTCTTCTATTTTTGAAGTTGAAATCGGGTCGAGAGCCGACGTGGGCTCGTCCATAAGCAACACCTCCGGTTCAACAGCCAGCGCCCTCGCTATACACAATCTCTGCTGCTGTCCTCCTGACAGACCAAGCGCGCTTTTCTTTAATCTATCTTTTACTTCATTCCATATAGCGGCGCGCTCAAGCGACTTTTGGACTATCTCGTCAAGCTTAGCCTTTGATTTTATCCCATGCGTTCTAGGACCATACGCTATATTGTCATAAATACTCATCGGAAAGGGATTAGGCTTTTGAAAAACCATTCCCACCCGTTTGCGGAGCAAATTAGTATCCATGTCCTTATATATATTTATACCGTCAAGTTTTACCTCTCCGTCTATTCTGCAGCCCTCAACCAAATCATTCATTCTATTAAGGGTTTTAAGCAATGTTGATTTGCCGCAGCCTGAAGGACCGATAAATGCGGTTATTTCATTTTTAGGTATTTCCATGTTTACACTTTTTAAAGCATGAAAATCCCCGTAATGAAGATTTAAATCTTTAATGGATATCACACTCATAATTTTTTATCCTTATACTTAAATTTGGATTTTGCTGGAATCCATAAACCCAATATTATTTGCTGGAAATTTTCTTAGCCAATGCCGATGAAGCCGCGTTCAGTATCACTACTATAATAAGCAGCACAACGGCTGTAGCGTAGGATTGATTAGTGTTCAGCCCCTCGCTCCACAGAGCGTACATATGTACAGCGAGGGTTCTTCCTGAACCGAATAAACCGCTCGGAATCTGAGCTACTGTTCCTGCTGTATAAATTAAAGCCGCAGTCTCTCCCACAATTCTGCCGACAGATAAAACAACTCCGGCCAAAATCCCCGGCACCGCTGACGGCAGAACTATTTTAAACACTGTTCTAAGCTTCCCGGCGCCTAAACCAAAACTGCCTTCACGAAAAGTATCCGGAACAGCTTTAAGAGCTTCCTCAGTGGTTCTCATTATGACGGGCAGTATCATAATAACCAAAGTAAACGCTCCCGCAAGCAGGGAATATCCCCATGAAAATGCTGTGACAAACAAAAGGAATCCGAACAATCCATAAACTATGGACGGTATTCCTGAAAGCGTCTCCGCAGTCAGTCTGATAAGACCAACTATTTTGTTTCCTCTCTTTGCATACTCAACAAGATATATAGCAGAAAACACTCCCAAAGGCACCGCTATAACCAATGACAGAGCCGTCATAACAACTGTGTTTATCAAGGCCGGAAAAAGCGAGACATTTTCAGAGTTATATTCAAAACTGAAAAGGTCTAGCGACAAGTTTGGAATTCCCTTTATCAATATATAAGCAATAAGACAAATAAGAACGCCGAATGTTATAAACGCCGCTGTATATACAAGAGTTCTTAAAATCACTGACTGTAGCTTTGATTTATTCATTCCGCTGCGCCTCCCGGCAAATCTTTGTTCCGCCGCTGCCTCGCCTGACGGTCTCAAAATTATTCTCATTTATTTTCCGACCTCCTTTTCAAAACTGAAAAAGAGACGTTTATAATTAGGATAAACACAAACAGCACCACCGCGGTAGCTATAAGGGCCTCTCTGTGCAAATCTGCAGCATATCCCATTTCTAAAACAATGTTTGCAGTCATGGTTCTTACGCCGCTGAACAATCCTCTCGGCAAAGCCGCTTGGTTTCCCGCAACCATAATAACCGCCATAGTCTCTCCGATAGCGCGCCCGACGCCAAGTATCACGCCGGCCATAACTCCCGAAGCAGCAGCCGGCAGAACTACCCTGAATACGCTTCTCTCGTGACTTGCCCCAAGCGCCAGCGAACCTTCATAATAACTTTCAGGCACCGCTCTTATTGCAGACTCGCTGACGGATATTATAGTCGGCAGTATCATTATTCCCAACACAATTGACGCGGCTAACATACTCGTTCCGCTCCCGCCGAACAAATCACGAATCAGCGGAACTATTACCATAAGCCCAAAAAATCCGTACACAACCGATGGGATTCCCGCAAGCAAATCAACAGCCGGTTTAAGTATTTTATACAGCCATTTCGGACAAAACCTCGTCATGAAAACGGCCACAAGAATGCCTATTGGAACGCCTATTACAATAGCTCCGGCAGTAACATATATACTTCCCAATATCATCGGCAGTATTCCGTATATATTATTATTCGGCTTCCACTGTCTTCCCATCAGAAAGTCAAACAGACCGATTTCTTTCATAGCCGGTATGCCGTTCGCAAATAAAAAAACGCAAATCAGAAGAACCGCCAATATTGATACGCACGCACAGAATAAAAACACACCGTGCATAAATTTTTCTTTAAATTTCGTCATAATAAATACCCCATTATATGATTGGTATTAATGAATATCATCCCAACCGGTTGTCTCTCCGGTATAAATCTGTTTAACCTGCTCCGATGTAATATTATTTAAAGGATTTTCATTGTTAACTATAACCGCTATACCGTCCAGGGCTATTACCGTAGCACTTGCGCCCTTTTCCTTTTCGCTGTCCTTCAGCTCACGGCTTGCCATTCCAATGTCACATACTCCTGACAAAGCGTTGGTCACTCCTGTTGTTGAGTCACTCTGCTGTATTTCAATTTCAGCGTTTGGATTTAAATCGGAATATGCTTCCTTCAACTTTTCCATAACCGGCGTAACTGAAGATGATCCCGATACGACAATTTTGCCTGACGGTTTTGTACCCGCATAATTTCCGGTGTTCGCTTCCGAAATATAATGATTGTCTTCAACCACTTTTTGTCCTTCTTGGCTCTGGATAAACTTTATAAAGTCTCCTGTCACTTCCGAAACGTTATCTTTTGTCACTATATTAAATGGACGTGAAACCTTATACGTGCCGTTCTTTATATTTTCAGCCGTCGCTTCAGCGCCGTCCACGTTCAGCGCTTTAACGCTGTCATTAAGCGAACCCAGCGAAATATAACCTATTGCTCTCACATTGCCTGATACACTTGTCATCATTACAGAGGTGCTGTTTGTTATATCCGCTGTATCCACAGTCATGTCCATCTTTTCACCGTTAGTTATCTCCTCTATTCCAAAAAGTTCAATAAACGCTCCTCTTGTTCCCGAACCGTCTTCTCTTGAAATAACCGTAATATTTCCGCCTTTGCCGGCGGTATCAGAACCGCATGAAGTTAAAGCCATACATCCCAACACTAAAACCGATACAGCCGCCGCTAAGATAAACCCTCTTTTAATTTTCATCTTTTTCTCTCCTTTTAATTGTTTTAAATCAACCGATTTGATAATACCGCTGATTCCGTTAGCAAATTCTGCATTTCTTAACATATTTATATTATTACCCTAATGTTAAATCCAAAATCATGCTAATGTTAAATTTAGGTTAACTATTTTTATTGTTGTCCCTTAATTTAAAAATATTATAAGGTTTTAATACTCCAATCTAACTCTTTCAGCAGTATTTTACACAGTTGGTTTGTATAATTAAGTCGCTTTTTGTAAAAAGGTTTAAGGCAAATTTTATTGACAATAGGAATATTTTAAGCTACAATAATCATTGTGTTGCAATATAGTAACATATCTGTAATATTTTGGAAGGAGAATCCTCATTATGTTTGGGCAGGATATTGGAATAGATTTAGGAACGTCTACCGTTCTTGTTTATGTGAAAGGCAGAGGAATAATAGACCGGGAGCCATGCGTTGTGGCGGTGGACTCCGGCACGGACAGAATAATAGCGGTCGGTGCTGAAGCTCAAAAAATGCTGGGCCGCACACCCGGAAACATCATAGCGGTAAAACCTCTTAAAGACGGTGTTATTTCTGACTATTCGACAGCTGAAAGAATGCTCAAGCATTTTGTTCAAAAATCGTCGGGACACAGTTTTATCGGAGCGTTTATAAAACCGAGAATGGTTGTCAGCGTCCCAAGCAATATAACGGAGGTTGAAGAACGCGCCGTTATTGACGCCGGAATTCAGGCAGGCGCCGGAAGGGTCAGCCTGGTTGAGGAGCCTTTGGCGGCAGCTTTGGGAGTTGGGATAAACGTTGAGGAAGCAAAAGGAAACGTTGTCGTGGATATAGGCGGCGGAACCTGCGATATTGCCGTTATATCTCTCGGCGGAATAGTGATAAGCAGTTCTATTAAAACAGCCGGAGACAGTTTTGACGACGCTATCATAAGATATATCAGGAAAAAATATAACGTTCTGATAGGTGAAAGAACTGCGGAACAATTAAAGATAAAAATCGGCTGCGTCTATAAAAGGGACAAGCTTTTAGCAATGGAAGCACGCGGAAGAAGTTTGGTTTCAGGTCTGCCAAAGACAATTCAGGTCTCAAGCGATGAAATTTTAGACGCGCTTAAGGAATCCGCCGGAGCTATAGTTGACGCCATCAGAACGCTTCTTGAAAAAACTCCGCCTGAACTTATCGGTGATATTTGCAGAAACGGTATTGTACTCACAGGCGGATGCTCTAAAATTTACGGTATTACCAACCTTATCTGGCGTGAGCTCAATATGAAGGCCAAAGTCGCAGACGACCCTGAAACCTGCGTTGTAACCGGCCTCGGAAAAGCCATGGATCACCCGGAGCTGTTAAAACGAAAATAAAATCTTACTTAGAAAACTCCTGCACAATTTTATAAACGGCAGGTTACATGTTAAACCTTTGGTAATTATAAAAAATAAAATTTGTTTTAAATCCTAATTATAAAAACAGATCAGCAAAATAAAGTTTAAATTAAAAAAGGAATGCGGCTAAACCGCATTCCTTTTATATATTTTCTTAAAATTACTTGTTGTTAACAAGATCCTTTAAAGCACGGCCAGCCTTAAAAGCCGGAACCTTTGCAGCAGGAATATTCATTTCTTCACCTGTGAGAGGGTTCTTTCCTGTTCTGGCAGCTCTGTCTCTAACTTCAAAGCTTCCAAATCCGATTAACTGAACTTTTTCACCCTTCTTGAGAGTATCCTGAACTGTTTCAATAAAAGCTGCGAGTGCTGCCTCTGAATCCTTCTTTGTCAAACCTGATTTTTCAGCCATAGCTGAAAGTAATTCTTGCTTATTCATTTTTTGTCCTCCTAAAAAAATATATAAAATAATTATTTTTTCAAAGCTTTAAGTAGGGTTAATATCTGCATGTCTGTTTCAGGTTAACGTCTTAGAATGACCGTTTGCCACAACAATATAGTTATAGCCTATAAGCACTGCAAATACTCCCATCCCCTTAATCCACCAATACGTATTTATTTTACTACAAATAACTGCAAATTTCCACACTATTTTTTTGATTTATAAAATATTTGTATAAATAAACAAATTTTTGAGCCTTTTGAGCCCTGAAAACATGAATTTATAGTAACTTTTCACCAAAAAAAGGAAGATATTTTTTTGTTCCAATTCAATTTTGAGTTCAGTCCACGTTTTCACGGCTTGCTTTATATCGTCATTTTGATGAATTTATAAGATTTTTCACTTAAAATCATTTTTAGCAATTCTTTGACAAATATTCAACTCTATGATATAATATCTTATTAAAAAAACGACAATTAATTTTTAATTTATTATCTAACAAAATTGCCGTAATATATGGATAAAATATCAGCTCATATATTGTTATATAAGACGCGTGATATTATACATTTTTTACCGGCAAACTTAAAATCTTAAATTTACTTACCATACTATTCACAATATTAATTTTATAGGAGGATATAAATATGGCTTATTATTACAAAGAACCATCTCACACATTCAGTGAATACTTGCTTGTACCGGGTTACTCTGATTCTAACTGCATTCCCGGCAACGTCTCTTTAAAAACACCGCTCGTTAAATATAAAAAAGGTGAGGAACCCGCATTATCTATGAACACTCCGCTTGTGTCCGCCATAATGCAGTCGGTTTCAGGCGTTGATATGGCTATTGCCCTCGCAAGAGAGGGAGGCGTATCCTTTATTTACGGCTCACAGCCTATAGAAAAGCAGGCTGAAATGATTAGGAAAGTTAAAGCATACAAGGCCGGTTTTGTTGAGTCAGACTCAAATATAAGCCCGGACAAGACCTTAGCCGATATTCTTGCATTAAAGGCTGAAAGAGGCCACTCCACAATAGCTGTCACAGAAGACGGAACACAAAACGGCAAGCTTGTGGGTATAGTAACCAGCCGTGATTACAGGGTCAGCCGTATGTCGCCTGATGAAAAAATCTCAACTTTTATGACCCCGTTTGACAAGCTCATCACAGCTCCTGAGGGCACAACTCTAAAAGAAGCCAACGACATATTATGGGAACATAAGCTCAATTCACTGCCCATTGTTAACGATGACGGAAGACTGGTGGCATTTGTATTCCGAAAGGATTACGAACAGCACAAAGAGAATCCTCTTGAACTGCTTGATTCACATAAGAGATACGTGGTTGGAGCAGGTATAAACACAAGAGATTACGAGGAGCGTGTGCCGGCTCTCGTAGAGGCAGGGGTAGACATTCTCTGCATAGATTCCAGTGAGGGTTATACTGAATGGCAGTCGAGAGTTATAAAATTTATACGTGAAAAATACGGCGACACAGTCAAAGTCGGAGCCGGCAATATAGTAGACAGAGAAGGCTTTAGATTCTTAGCTGAGGCGGGCGCAGACTTTATAAAGATAGGAATAGGCGGCGGAAGTATTTGTATCACCCGTGAAACCAAAGGTATAGGACGGGGACAGGCTACTTCTGTCATAGAGGTAGCAGAGGCAAGAGACGAATATTTCAAAGAAACCGGAGTATATATTCCGATATGTTCTGACGGCGGTATTGTTCTTGACTATCATATAACATTAGCGCTCGCTATGGGATGTGACTTCTGTATGCTAGGCAGATACTTTGCCAGATTTGACGAAAGCCCGACCAATAAAGTTATGGTCAACGGCAGTTACATGAAGGAATACTGGGGTGAGGGAAGCGCAAGAGCGAGAAACTGGCAGAGGTACGACCTCGGCGGCGCGGCAAAGCTCTCATTTGTAGAGGGAGTGGACTGTTATGTTCCATATGCCGGCTCACTGCACGATAATCTAACAACCACCCTGAGCAAGGTTCGCTCTACCATGTGCAACTGCGGAGCGACCAGCATTTCTGAATTCCAGAATAAAGCAAAGCTGACTTTGGTAAGCAGTGTATCGATTATTGAGGGCGGAGCCCATGACGTTGTAGTGAAGGATAATGTAAATCATGAGTAATAAAAATATCCCTGTCTAGTTTAGACAGGGATATTTTTGTGTCCGTGTCCAATTAAGCCTGCGGCTTATTGGCAGAAATCGATTTTGTATATAATTCCATTTAATATATAGTTATTTTGCTTATTAAAAATTATAATTAACTTTGTATATGACCCCATATAATATTTATTATTTTACTTATAATAGGTGTTTGAATCATTTAATTATTACACTAAAAAAGCGGGCTTTTCAGTGAACTTCGGTAGGTGTGACCACACTTTTTTTAAAAGTGTGTGTGATACATACTAACTTGTTTTGCCATTACCTGCAATGTCATTAATATGTATACTCAATGCAGATGAAATCTGCCTCGTTAGGTGAGCTATCATCTGAACACGTAGTGTTCAATATATCAAAAAGATATTTAACAAAATTAACTTTGTATATGACCCCCTATAAAAAATTTATTATTACATAATAATGGTGTTTGAACCATTTCTTTTTCTCACAAGAAAAAGAAACGCTTCACCAAAGAAAAAGTGCCTGCTCGCTTAGGTCGCCTACGGCTCCAAGGGGCGCTCGCCCCCGCTCATTTCATCATGAAGCATGCTTCATGATGAAAAAAGCCCTGTAACTTTCCCGTTGACTTTGTGTACTGCCGTGAAAATAGATATTCCGAGTTCCTATTAATTTAATCCACTATAAAAGTCGGTTTTTCAGTGAACATCGGTAGGCTTGCGATAGCAAGCGCGTTAGGTGAGCTATCATCTGAACACGTAGTGTTCAATATATAAATTTATCTAACAAATTATATTTTAATTATTCTTTCAAACCTTTTGCTAGTGTTAACATACTTTCTATATATTCACTTTTTAAGCTTTTACATTCAGATATTAAATCATGCAAAAGTTTAGGGTATTCAACATCTTCACAAAAAAATTCTTGTGGTGTTATTTGAAAGTATTCGCATATATTTAATAACATACTTAACGATGGTAAGGATTTTCCATTCTCTATTGTATTTATATATCCTTCTGATTGTCCTAATGTTATGCTTAATTCTCGTGCGGAAATATCCTCTTGAGTTCTTAACTTTGCAATTCTTTTACATATAAAATTTTCATCCATATAGATTAACTCCTTATATTAAATTTGTAAAAATATTTCTATTTGTTTATTTTATTTATTAGAACAAGTATACTATCCAATGTTTCTTTATCTAAATCAGAACATCCACTCATTATGTCATGTAAGATTTTGGGATACTCTATATCTTCATTAAAAAACTCATGTGGTGTTATTTGAAAGTATTCACATATATTTAAAAATCCTCTTAATGAAGGAAGAGAGTTACCATTTTCAATTGAATTAATATATCCGCCTGATTGCCCAAGCCTAAATCCTAGTTCTCGTGCAGAAATATTTTCTTGTGTTCTTAACTTTGCAATTCTTTCACGTATAAATTGTGTATATATTTTAATCACCCACTTATGTATATATTATACAATAATAGTATACACATTATATATGATTATAGTTTTAATTTGCATTGATTTATCCGATTAAATATTATATAATTGTAATATGCTACACATTAAGTTCTTTTTATAACTATTATTGTATTTGGGGAAATAAAAAATATTATGGCGGTGTTAAGAGTATGAGTGAAAAATCCTGTTGTTTCTGTGGTCATAGATTTGTTTTTCAAAACATTAATGATAAGGTAAGAGAGATAATTACAGATTTAGTAGAAAATAAAGGGGTAACTGTTTTTTATACCGGTCATATGGGAGATTTTGATGAACTTTGTGAAAGTATAGTAAGAAATTTAAAAAGTTGTCATAGAAATATTAAAATATATTGGGTAATTCCTTATTATATGAAACGAATAAACGCTAATAAGGAACAATACTCCATATTGTTTGACGAAATTATTTCACCCGATTTCGGGGATGTTCATTATAAACAAGCGATAAAAATGCGAAATCAATGGCTTGTCGATAATTCAGATATAATTATTTGTTATGTAAAACAAGATGGAGGCGCATATAAAACAAAAAAATATGCTGAAAAAACAAATATACAAATAATTAACTGCGTTTAATTAATTATTCAAATATATATTCAGCGGATTCATCTAAAAAATTAACTAAATTATAAAATATGAGTCAAGATTGAACAATCTGTTATTTTTGAATCCGCTGAATATATATTTGATATTAACATAAAACATTTAACTTTAATTATTTATGTTTTTTCTAAAACGTATATTGTTAATATTATGTATACTTACTGTGGGACTATATTTATTTGAGTTGTTACTAGTTTAAAACATGCGTAAAAGGAATATATAAAACAGACTTTAAATTTTAAAAAAGGTCAATAAGTTATATATTGAACACTATGTGTTCAGATGATAGTTCACCTAACGAGCTTGCTATCGCAAGCCTACCGATGTTCACTAAAAACCCAATTTTTTGTGTATTATAAAAGCTGAAAACTTAGTTTTTTGATAAGTTAAATTAATAGGAACTCGGAATATCTCTTATCACGGTAGTTCACAAAGTCAACGGGAAAGTTACAGGGCTTTTTTCATCATGAAGCCATGCTTCATGGTGAAATGAGCGGGGGCGAGCGCCCCTTGGAGCCGATAGGCGACCTAAGCGAGCAAGCACTTTTTCTTTGGTGAAGCGTTTCTTTTTCTTGCGAGAAAAAGAAATGGTTCAAACACCTTATTATGTAATAATAAAATTTTTTATATGGGGTCATATACATAGTATATAGATAGTTTTTTTTAGTTAAGTAAAATAATAAAAAAATTATATAATGTCATATGTAAGAAAATTGTATATTGAACACTGCGTGTTCAGATGATAGCTCACCTAACGCGGCGCATAAATGCGCCCTACCGATGTTCACTGAAAACCTTTTTGTATATCTAATTAAATTTAGTCGGTATAGGTTTATATACAAATTCAGCCGTACTTCATATTCATTGCGAGGTACGGCTGATATTTGTTAAGCTTTTAATTCATCTATATTAATACGTAAATTAATAATTCAAATAATACTATGCTTTCCGCACAGCCAATAATCGCATCCCTCAGTTCCTGCGGAGCTTTTATTAATAGCTGACATGCGCCGGCGCTTCTGACAAATCTCAGTATAACCTTATAATAAAGAAACACACCATCTTAATTAAACAAGACCTTTAATTCCTTGTAATATCCAACTGTTATAGTCCTAACAAATTTAAATCTTATTATAATTTAAGTTAACAAATAATCTATATTATTCAAAGAACAAATTAATCAAGGAACAAATGACGCGGCAGTCCGTCAACCATAAACGGAGTCAGTTCTCCTATTATAAGCGGACGGCAGTATGCCAAAAATTCATCCGAAACATATGTTCCGTCATTTATTATCCACTCGTCCGGAACAACCTTTTCAATATTGGCTATTTTATTTACATCATATGTAGAGCATATTATATTATATGGCTCGTTTGACGTCCTGGTAAATATAATCATCTTGCCTGTCTCGCCGTTTAAGGCCGCCTGAACAGCCTCGCTCCCAGCCATAAAAGCCTCGGTAATGTCACGTCTTGACACTATGTGCGACGCACATCTCTGAAGCGTGCTGAACACAATACCCCTGGACTTAACACCTAAGTTGGCGCCAATAAAATCCGCCAAATATAAAGCGGTTCCGCCAAGTGATTTATGACCGAAAGAATCCTCGAATGTCGCCTGTTTATTGTCTTCACAAACATATTCGCCGTTAGCCAGCTTTATTCCCTCCGAAACCGCAATAACTACAGAGGTTTTTTTCTTTTTAACAGCCTTCACCTGCTCTAAAAATCTGTCGTAGTCAAAAGTTACTTCCGGCAGATAAATTAGATCGGGTCCAGGACAGTCTTCAGCCCTTGAAAGAGCTGCCGCTGCAGTGAGCCAGCCGGCGTTTCTGCCCATAATTTCCACAACCGTAACCGATTCGGTTGGATAAGTATTTACGTCGCGTATTATTTCTTTCAGCGCCGACGCTATATATTTTGCAGCGCTTCCATAACCCGGTGTGTGGTCTGTAACAGCCAGGTCGTTATCAATAGTTTTCGGCACTCCCATAAACCTAATATCGCTGCCTATTTCCTCGGCGTAATTTGACAGCTTTTTTATAGTGTCCATAGAATCGTTTCCGCCTATATAGAAGAAATATTTTATATCAAGCTCTTCCATAATACTGAACAATAATTTATATGTTGCCTCGCTTTCCTCCACAGACGGCAGTTTAAAACGGCATGTACCCAAAAAAGACGACGGGGTGCGCTTTAGAAGCTCAATGTCCAGTTCATTTTTTACGTATTCGGACATATCAACGACTTTTTTATTTAAAAACCCTTCGATTCCGTTTCTCATACCATATATTTTTTCTACTCCCGCATCCTTTGCGGCTTTAAATACACCAACCAAACTTGAATTAATAACAGAGGTCGGACCCCCGGACTGACCTACAACAACATTGCCTTTTACCAAAGTGATTATCCCCTTTCGACTAATTAATAACTTAAACCCTAAATTTTTTCAATATTATATAAAATACCCTCTCTATTTTATAATTTAAACATCAAAAACATTTAGGAGATAATAAATAAAAATATTTAACATATTAAATAAATAATATAAAATTTATACAAATTATTATAGCAGATAAGCGCCTGATTTTCAATGTCATAATGGTAAAATTTTTCGCAGCAAAATTGGTAAAAAACACAAGAAACCTTTGTTTTTTTATTTAAAGTATATTTTAAGATATAAGTGGGAAATATATAATTGGGTCAATAGGCATTTTTTTATTTTCAATAACAACCGCAACAAATTTTAGAATAACGCCGCAGACAAAATACTAAGAATATAAGTATTTAAGGAGCTGAAGCTTTATGAAAGAATTTGAAAAAAGAAAAAAGCTTAAAGATATAGAAGGAAAGTTTAACCTCGGAAACGCCTGCAGCAGCGGTGACTGCACCGGTCTTATCCAGGTTGAGCCTATAACCGACGCAGAACTTGAGTCGTATTATGAAATTTATAATTTCGGCCCGCCTGATATATCTGAATAAAAGTTTAACTGTTTCCGGTAACCGTGATTAGGTTTATGCAGGCAGAACAAAAAATGAACAACACCATTAAAAACTGTAATTAAAACGGTCAGCAAAAAAACGGCCCCCTTATGGCAGAACAAAAACTACCATAAGGGGGTTTTAACAGTTATTTTATAATCTTTTTGTTATCTCATACTGTATACGTTCAGCAAATTCCTGAAAGGTCATACTTTCCGTTTGGTCTGTTGCTCTGTCCCTGACCGAAACGGTTTTATTTTCTGCTTCTCTTCCGCCGATAATCAGCATATACGGAACCCTGTCTATCTGCCTTGCCTCTCGTATCATATACCCTATTTTTTCGTTTCTGGAATCCAATTCACAGCGTATTCCAAGTTCCGACAGCTTCTGATATACTTTTTCAGCATATTCCAAATTTTTGTCAGATACCGCTAACACCTTTACCTGCACCGGAGCAAGCCAAACCGGGAATTTCCCCGCATAATGCTCTGTTAAAATACCTATAAAGCGTTCTATAGAGCCGAAACACACCCTGTGTATCATAACCGGACGCTGTTTTGACCCATTCTCATCTATATACTCAAGCTGAAAATTCAGCGGCATTTGAAAATCAAGCTGTATGGTTCCGCACTGCCATGTACGCCCTAAGCTGTCTTCCAAATGAAAATCTATTTTAGGGCCGTAAAACGCTCCGTCTCCCTCATTAACCTCATACGGCAGCCCTTTGCTCTCAAGCGCTGTTATAAGCGCATTTGTTGCGTTCTCCCAGTCCTCGTCGCTTCCCATGCTGTCATCCGGCCTTGTTGATAGTTCTACAGTATACTTAAACCCAAACTTTGTATAAACCTCGCTTATTAGGTCAATAACGCTGACAATCTCATCCTTAATCTGTTCTTTCTTCATAAAAATATGCGCGTCGTCCTGAGTGAAACAGCGAACCCGGAAAAGACCATGAAGCGCGCCGCGCATTTCATGGCGGTGAACTAACCCAAGTTCGCCCAATCTAATCGGAAGTTCGCGATAGCTGTGAGGTCTGCTTTTATAAACCAAAACGCCGCCCGGACAGTTCATTGGTTTGACGCAATAATCCTCACCGTCAATCCGCGTCGTATACATATTATCCTTATAATGCTCCCAGTGACCGCTGGTTTCCCACAAACTTCTGCTCATAATCATAGGGGTCGAAACTTCTGAATAACTGCTCCTGTTATGAATTTCGTGCCAGTACTCTATTAAAGCGTTTTTTAACTCCATACCTTTTGGAAGAAAGAACGGAAATCCAGGCCCCTCGTCACTGAACATAAACAGCTCCATTTCTTTGCCGATTTTTCTGTGGTCACGCCTCTCCGCTTCCTCACGCAGTTTCAAATATTCCTCCAGTTCGGCCTGATTTTTAAAAGCTATTCCATTTATTCGGGTCAGCATCCTGTTATTCTTATCACCGCGCCAATACGCCCCTGACTGCTGTGTTATTTTAAAAGCTTTTAAAGCCTTTGTATAGCAGAGGTGGGGACCCACGCACATATCTATATATTCGCCCTGCTGATAAAAGCTTATTACGGCGTCTTCAGACAAATCGTCTATATGTTCAAGCTTATACTTTTCGTTTCTCTCTTTCAGCAATTCAGCCGCCTCTTCCCAAGACAATATAAACGGTTTTATGGGCAGATTTTCTTTTACTATACGGCGCATTTCATCTTCGATTTTTAAAAGGTCCTCGTCGGTAAGCTTTGTATCTCCTAAATCCACATCATAATAAAAACCACGTTCTGTCGCCGGCCCAAAAGCAAAATCGGCTTCGGGGTAAAGCCGTTTTATTGCCTGAGCCATTACATGCGCCGCAGTATGCCGCAGAACATGAAGCTCTTGCTCCGGCTCGCATTCTTTTACAGTTCCGTCTCTCTCAATAATCTTCATAATAATCTCTCCTAAAAATTATTAAACATAAAAGAAAAGCACCCTTGAACACATAGATAACCTATGTGTCCTAAGGGTGCATAAAGTTCAATGCACGGTTCCACCTCAGAATTTTAACTTTAGGTTCAATCAAACCCTATCCTTTAACGCAGGCGTACGGCAAATCTTACTATAAGTTCAGATATGCGGCTCCGGAGTGGTTTTCACAAATATCTTCCATAAGGGACTCTCAGCAAACGTCCCTCTCTCTGAATGGTTAATAAAAGCTACTCTCTCCTTCTCAGCTTTTCTATTATGTTTTAAGTAATTATATCATGCGCTCTGCTGTTTGTCAACTCTTCTTAAACTAAGTAGACTATAGCTATCTGTTTCCAAACTTATTAAAATACTTCTTGGTTTCTGACGCAATAACGCCGCTTAAAGCCACTATCGCTATAAGGTTAGGAAGCGCCATAAGACCGTTAAATATATCGGCTATTGTCCAAACGGCAGATATGGTCATATAAGGCCCGAAGAAGACAGCTAATATGTAAATCCATCTATAGACCTTTACAGCCTTTAAATTTCCACCCGAAAGATACTCCAGACACTTTTCACTGTAATAATCCCAGCCGAGAATAGTAGTAAATGCAAAAAATACCAGACACAGCATGATTATAAAGGCCGGCACTGCACCGGGCAGAAAAAACAGTCCATTTTGAAAAGCGTATGTAGTAACGCCTACCCCCTCAAGCGCCAATTCAGGTCTCCATGCTCCGGTGATAACTATACACAGTCCGGTCATAGTGCAGATAACGATTGTATCAATAAATGTTCCGGTCATAGTGACAAGACCCTGACGCGCCGGTTCCTTTGTTTGGGCTGCCGCCGCCGCTATAGGCGCGGAACCCAAGCCCGCTTCGTTTGAGAATATTCCTCTGGCTACGCCTTTCTGCATAGCCAAAACCATTGCCCCAAGCATACCTCCGGCGGCTGCTTTAAAACCGAACGCTCCGGCTATAATCTCCCCGAACGCCGCCGGTATCGCCTTTATATTTACAATAAGAATAATTACGCAGACCGTAACATATAAGATTGCCATAAACGGAACGACAAATTCTGATACTGTTGAAATTCTCTTTATTCCACCGATGATTACAAGTCCTGTACAAACAGTAACAATAATTCCGGTTATAATAACAGTCCATGAATATTCCATTCCGAATATTTTAACCGTATTGCTCATGTTAGGGTCAAAAAAATTGTTTACAGCAGAAGATATTCCATTTATCTGAGTGAATGTTCCAAGTCCCAGCAGACCCACGCAGACGCCGAAAAACGCGAACAACTTTGCCAGCCACTTCCACTTTTTGCCCATTCCGTGTTCTATATAATAAAACGGGCCGCCCAAAACATGTCCGTCCGGCTCAATCACCCTATACTTAATCGCCAAAAGACCCTCTGAATATTTTGTCGCCATACCAAACAGTGCGGCAATAACCATCCAAAAAAGCGCGCCCGGACCTCCGGCACAAATTGCAGTCGCCACACCAACAATATTTCCGGTTCCTATAGTCGCCGACAAAGCGGTGCACAAAGCCGCAAAACTTGACACTTCTCCGTCGCCGTTCTCTTCGTTTTTTACTATAAATTTCAGCGCTTTGGGCAAATGTTTAATTTGCAGACCCCTGAGCCGAACAGTCAAATAAATACCAACTGCAATAATTAAAAGTATAAGAGGAAGCCCCCATACAAAATCATCTATTTTTGTTAAAACCCGACCTACGTTTTCAAGCATAATTTCCACCCTGTCTAATTCCCAAATAATCTACTTATAACCGGGATACCAATCAAATATATTTAAAAATTCAGTTATTAAAATATAAAACTTGCTTTATAACAACACTTATAATTTTAATAATGATTCGCAATCAAACGTCTATACAACATAAATGACGAGAGTATTTTAAAATATTGCTTCCGCCATTATAAAAAATTTTAACATAACAAGGTGAATTATTCAAGAAGAATTTAGAAATACAAAAGTGAATACTATAATTTTTATAAATGCTGTTGGATACTTTACAATTTATAAACTATATTTAAAAAATAAAAATATCTTCATCTTTCTGCTTAAAAAGGTTTAAAATTTTTATGCTTTGTTTAGTATTTATTATTCTATGTGCGGTTATGAATATAACTATTTACTTTATATTCTAAATAATCAAACCTTTCAAGTAACAATTTTTTGTAAAGCAATCTATTTTTGATATTACAACTATAATTATATAAAAAACTTTCGCCTATAATCTTCTTTTACACCGATAATTTGATTTGTTAAATATACATTCACCCAATACCGCTCCTCCTATTATCAGCAAAGCTCCGATAGCTTGCGTAAACGTCATAACTTCCTTTAAAAATATAACAGAAAATATAACTGCTGACAAAGGTTCTATATACCCCAGAATTGCTACAGTCTGTATCGGCAGTTTGCCTATGGATGAAAAATAAAGATAACATCCAATACCTGTATTGCATAAACCCAAAATTAAAATAAACGGCAGACTTGAAATATTAGTCTTTATTACAAAACCTTGTTTAAGACAGACAAACACGGCGACAGTAATAAAACTAAATAATAATTGCAGCATTGAATTTTCTAACCCTTTTATATCCAACGCCTTTTTATTAAAGATAACCATTACGGCATATACTAGCGCTGACATAAGACCGCAAAACAACCCCCAAAGGTTTTTTTGTTCTCCAATTGTATACCCGTTTATCAAAAACAATCCGCAAACGACAATAACGAACCCTAGCCCTTTAGTAAAACTCAATTTTTCCTTAAATATTATAGGCGACAGCGCCATAACTATAACAGGTCCGCAGTAATATTCAAGAGATGCAACACTTATACCAATCTGTTGATACGCTTCATATAGAAATATCCAGCTTGTTCCCATTGCAGCTCCGGATATAACAACATATAAAAATTGCTTTTTATGTTTATAAAACGTCAGCCTTCCTCCGGCGATAAAAGATATAGATATAAGAAACAAACTTCCTATTAAAGTTCTAAAAAATACTATCTCATAGCTGCTTAAATTAATGAAACTTGCCACTATCCCATTTGACCCAAACAGCAAAAGAGCAAATATATACTTAACATACGAAAATTTCATAGTCTAATCCTTTCCCACAAACAATGTGCCTGCGTTTTCACCGTCTAAAATTTTATAAAGAATATCAGGTGATTTACCATTTGTACAGTGTTAATCCCTTTGGAAACAGCCAGCTTTGCCGCTTTCAGCTTGGTTCTCATACCTCCTGTACCAAAACTCGCTCCGCCTGCCGCCTGCATAACATTTTTATCTATTTTTGTAACTTTTCTTATTAGTTTCGCATCTTCCCACAAATGAGGGTCTTTATCGTAAAATACATCAACATCAGAAAGAATGATAAGCCTGCCCGCCTTACATAAAACAGCAACAACGGCAGATAAAATATCATTGTCACCAAAAACTTTTTCTTTTGATTCTATTTCTGTATATCCCACGGAATCGTTTTCATTTACTATAGGAATAATATTCATTTTAAGCAATGTATTAAAAGTTTTTATCAAATTTTCTCTTTTTTGCTGATTTGCAACATCTTCAGCATTTAATAAAATTTGTGCGGCTGTAATTCCATGCTTTTTTAAAAATAGGTCGTACAAATACATTATCCTGCATTGACCAACCGCCACAAATGCTTGTTTTAATCTTAAGTTATTATAGTTTCTTTCATTTTTTAACTTATGTTTACCAATTGCCACTGCCCCGGATGATACCACAATTATTTCATATCCTTTTTTCTGTATTTCAGAAAGTGTCTCTGCTATCTTTGCAAACGAATTTAAATTACTCTTCTCTTTAGGATACGTCAAAGTCGATGTTCCCACTTTAATAACAACGCGATTATTATGTAAGCTCATATTTATACCCCACTTATTTCAAAAGATTTATTATCCCTTTTATGTTGACAAATTCTATATGTTATTATATCATTTTTATATCACTTCCAAAAGAGAATGTTTATAATGTTTTACATTACTAATTAGAATGAATAAGGACGGAGCTTTACTAATGAATATATCTAAATATATGGCCTTTGTTGCCGCGGTGGAATACGGAAGCTTTACTAAAGCCGGCGATATGCTCAGTTATTCTCAGTCGGCTGTTAGCAAAATGATTAACGACTTAGAAGACGAGTGGAAAATTTCAATCCTTGAACGGAGCAAATCAGGCGTTAAGCTCACATCGGACGGTTTAAAAATTTTTCCATATGCTAAATCCGTCTGTGAAGAGTATGAAAAACTTCAAATGCAGATAGATGAATTAAACGGACTTCAATCAGGGCTTATAAGAATTGGAACTTTTTCAAGTGTAGCCACTCACTGGCTTCCCAATATAATAAAAGAATTTCAAAAGGATTACCCAAATATAGATTATGAATTATTACTGGGAGACTACACTGAAATAGAAAACTGGATATCAGAAGGACGCGTCGACTGCGGTTTTTTGCGTCTTCCAACCCGTTCTGAATTTGACGCGTTATATTTGGAAAGCGACAGGCTTTTGGCTGTACTGCCTGAAAATCATGAGTTATCCAGGAACAAAAATGTCCCGGTCTCAGCTCTTTGCAAAGAGCCTTTTATGCTTCTGGAAAAGGGCGCAAAAGCCGAAGTATCGGAGATATTTGAAAATAATGATTTAACCCCGTCTGTTCATTTCACCACCTGGGACGACTACGCAATAATGTCTATGATAGAAAGCGGATTAGGCGTCAGCATTTTACCTGAACTGATACTAAAAAGGGTTCCATATAATATTATAATAAAAGAACTCGATGTACCGGCACACCGAGATATCGGGATTGCAATGAAGGACAGAAAAACTGCTTCGCTTGCAGTAAATAAGTTTATTGAGTATTTAAAATTTAGATAACAAATATATTCTGATACAATAAAAAACCTCCCAAACAATGGGAGGTTAAAATTATATTTCTGATTATCTCTTTGAGAACTTTTGTCTCACTAAGAAGCTCAATTTTACGGGGTTTTTACTCGTTTTTGTTACTTGTGTGTTATTTGCGTAGGACTTCTGATTGCTACAGAATGCTATAATTCATATAAGAAACTGATGAATGACAGAAAGTTTGTAAATGCAGATCTTCTATTAATTGTCATCGTTATTCATTGTTAAGTCGTGAAACGAAGGTGTTAATGGAGGTGATACAATATAAAAAAGTAATTAAAAAAAGAGGCTTGTTGATAAATAAATAAAAAATAGATATGTTTAGAAAAAATGAATGTAACTATAAAACTGAAAATATTAATATAACTTTTAAATATTCTAAGAGACAATCTTTTAAAACTTAAAATATAGTTTACCTGAAGGAACAAATCCTACTTTATTTGTAAATTATATTAGTTGTGCAACATAATTAATATTAGGTGTAGAAAAAATACGACAACTAAATGTATCTAACATACTAATTTCAGTATAATTATTGACATTTTAACAATTATAAAGTATAATATATACTAAATTAGTTTGTCATTTGCCTTTGGTTTTAGTAATTTTTCGAAGGAGTATTGTAGATGAAAATATGTTATAAAAAACTTCAGAAACTTATGATAGACAATCAGATGAAAAGAGTTGATTTGATGAGAGCCGCTGAATTCTCTCCTTATGTAGCTACAAAATTAAATAAAAATGAACCAGTATCGCTTGATGTATTGATAAAAATATGTAAAGTTTTCCATTGTGATATCGGTGATATTTGTGAAGTGATATTAGATGAATAATTAGAGAGGATTATCATGGTGAAACTAAAATGTGAAATTGAATCCAATCGATGAAAGAAAAAACAAAATATCATTTTTTGTTAAATATAATACGATAAAGGAAGGAATCATTTCATTAAGGACTTCTTACGTTTAAAGAAGTCCTTAATGAAATGTTTGAATTATAGGTGTTAAAAAACAATGGAATAAATATGAAGCAGTCATCCTGCTCGATTATTATTTGCATTATTTAGATGGAAAATTATCACGAAAAGAAGCAATTCAAATAGTGTCTGTAAAATTAAGAGAATTAGCAAAAAAACAAAATGTTTTTATCGATGATGTATATAGAAATGTTAATGGAATTACATTTCAAATGCATAGTATGGAGTCGGCATATAAAGGTTACACGGTAGTTAAGCCGGCTTCTAACTATTTATTGAAACTGTTAAACTATTAAGAGAAGATAGAAGGCAGTTTGATAAACTACTGGAGGAGGCGAAGAAAATGATTGAAGCAACTGAAAAAGATAACCGAGAGCGTTATGTCGATTGGTTATCCCAAAAGGTATCTCCTGCTCAGTTATCCGAACTGTATATGTCGTATGAAGTTATAGATGAATTCTGCATCAAAACAAAAGTATTAAAGCAATCACTTCTCAAGACGACAGATATAGACATAATAAAAATGGCTCAAAAAACTGTTGAGCAAAATAAATTATTCCGCTATCAGCATAAAAGAGAAATCAGTAAAATTTGTTCTGCTATGCGATATTATATTACATACATAAAAGAAAATATTTCAGCGAAAAGTGAGAATAAAAGTTCAATGGGGATAGGACTCGAAACAATATCTAAAACAGAATTACCGATTCCTGAAACTGAAATAAAGAAAAATACGGCTAATGTTGTCGCTGCTCATCTTATTGAAGATGAGAATGCTGATAACCCCCAAGCAATTAAAGAGCTTTCATTTTCTGAAATATCTGACCTAGCATATACAAAACCTATATATGCATCATATTTTGGTGATGAAATTCAAGGTTTTTCTTCTTGGAAACAACTTTATATAAAGGTATTCAAAAAACTATATGATGACTACGCTGATGTCATACCTTTGAACAAATCATTCAACACCGTCAACGGAAGAATGGATTTTTGCACAAGTGAGCATTACGGTTTAATGGTTGCTCCAAAAGAAATATTGAATGAGAAATACTTGGAAACAAACTTAAGTGCAATAGATATTGTTCGTAAAATTAAAAGTTTACTCGATATATGCTTGGTCGATGAAGAAAATTTGATAATCAAGTACGAAAAGAAAGCAGATATCCACCCATCTGAAGAATTGAAATCTTCAAAAAGAATCAAGAATAACGCTAACGGAGAAGCTTTTTTTAATTGGCTTAATAATGAACAAGGTATGGCGATTCCTACTTGTCGCAGTTATGTCTCTGCTGTAAACACTGCTGAACAATATGCTATAGATAATGAATTTGTTAATTGTCGACTTTATTCGGATAATTATCATGAAGCCAAAGCAACTGCTGATGAATTGTTTAGCAATAAATTTTTTATGGAATATAACGACAAACAACATAATCGCTTTAGAGCTGGAATAAACAAGTTATTGCTATACATTAGCAGTAGCGGAAACACTATTGTGACACCAACAATATCTATTAACATTGAACCATTTACCGAAATCCTTATTGAAAAATTTTCAAAAGGATATAGAATAAACTCTCCTCTTGAACTTAGAAAGTTTAAAAAGTATTGGGAAAAATATCACGACAGTATGATTGATATGGATGATGATAACATCACAAAGTGTATTCAACAGTGTGGAATTATCCACGAAGAAAAGGTATATATACCAGAAAAAATTCTTGATGAAGATACACGAATGAAATTATTCTCGTTTATTAACGATAACTTTCAATCAGGGAAGACAGTTATTTACTATGAAGCTTTATTTAAAGAATTTTCAGATGATTTTCTTGACCATTGTATGTATAATGCAAGTATGTTAAAAGCTTACTTGACATATATGAATGATGGTAATTATTACATCGGTAAAAACTTCATATCTAAAGATGCCAATGTTAGTACTACACTTTATGATGAAATAAAAAATTGTCTTGTTCAACAAACGTCTCCAATGGAAGATAGTGAAATGTTTTCAATTCTTTCTCATATTCCAGAGCAGAAGATTAAAACAGTACTCAACCAGTATGGCGAATTCATCAGTAATAGTCGTGGCGAACATTTTCATATTAGTGCTGTTACACTTAGCTACGACGAGCTGGAAGATATAGCAACAATTATTCAACACTCAATTGATGAAAAACGATTTATAAGTGGTAATGAGTTGATTGATATTATAAAGAAAAAATATCCTTATATCATTGAGCAAAACACTTTAATATCTGATAAAGGTTTGAGAGATGCTATTGGCTTTAAATTAAGAAGCAGATTTTCATTTAAAGGAAATATTATTAGTTCTAAAGGACAAGCACTGTCAATGATGGAGGTATTTGCAGACTTCTGTAAACATAAAGATTCATTTACTCTTGATGAATTGAAAATACTTAAACAAGAATTAGATACAGTAATTTATTTTGAAGCAGTTTATGACAATTCCCTAAGAATAAACAAAAATGAATTTGTCACAAAATTTCACGCTTCTTTTAACCTTGCAAAAACAGATGAAGCGATAGACCGTTTTTGTATTGGAGATTATATTGCTATTGGGGAAATTAAACAATTTGGATTGTTTCCAGACGCAGGATTTAACTGGAATAGTTTTCTGCTTGAACACTATGTTGCAAAGTACAGTCCAAATTACAAACTGGTACACTCTAGCTATAATGAAGGCGTTTGTGTCGGTGCCATTGTAAAAAAAATCTCTGACATAGATACACTAGATGAATTAGTAATAGATGTGCTTGCCAAAAATGGACTTCCTTTACAAAAGGAAACAGCTTTGCAATATTTGTGTGATAAGGGTTATTTAGCTCGACGGAGTTATTCTGGTATTGAACAACTACTTATCAAGGCAAAAGAACTAAGAAACCAGAAGGGATTTTAAAAATATGTATTCATACGAATGGGATTTAGAAACTGGTGGTCTGCTATTAAATAGTTCTCCACTATCTTTTAGTAAGGAGCCAAGACCGGTTTATTATAAGGAATTAGATATTCTAGGATTTGATAAATACTGGAATTACGATAAGAACGACACCTATCCATATATGTGGGTAGAGGCAAATAATTATTGGTATAGAGGAAGGCTTGTCGCAAAAACAAAAGGAGGCTCGTTATATTCTGCACCGGAGCTGATAATTGTAGATGAGCCCGAACCAAACAATGAGCCATTGCGATTTGTAGACATTCCGGGAATGGTAGAAAAAAACAAAGACCTGTTAGAAAAACTTACGCAGGATACAATAAAAAAAGTGTTTAACACTTATGTTGAATACAAAGATAGAGTCGATGTTTTCTACATTGCATTTAGCGGAGGTAAAGACAGTATTGTAACCCTTGATATTGTACAAAGAGCGTTACCTCATAATACATTTAAAGTATTGTTTGGTGATACAGGAATGGAGTTTCCTGATACATATGATGCTGTAAATAAAATTGAAGATGAATGCCATAATAATGGGATTGAGTTTATTAGGGCGAAATCTGATTTTACCCCAAATGAATCTTGGAGAAAATTTGGTCCGCCAGCAACTGTAACAAGATGGTGTTGTAGCGTACATAAGACAGCGCCACAAGTTCTTGCATTGAGAGAATTAACTGGAAAACCAAATTTTACAGGTATGGCATTTATAGGTGTTAGAGCGAGTGAGAGTTTATCTCGTAGCGAATATGACTATGTGAGCTTAGGAGAAAAACATAAAGGGCAATACAGTTGCAACCCTATCCTTGAGTGGAACTCTGCTGAGTTGTATTTATATATATATTCAGAAGGCATTCTTTTAAGTGAAGCTTACAAAAAAGGAAATCGTAGAGCGGGATGTCTTGTATGTCCAAGAGCTGCTGAGAGAAATGACTATATGGCAAGAATTTGGTACACAAAAGAATTTGATTCATTGATTGATGCTGTAAAGTGTATGTATAAAAAAAGCTTTACTTCAGAAGCACAGCTGGACGACTTTATAGCAAACGGTGGTTGGAAAGCAAGGAAAAACGGTAGGGATATTGATATGCAGATGAACTATGTAGAATCGACAGGTAAAGATGTACATTCTATAAAAATTACAAATGCAAAAACACCGTGGAAGGAATGGATTAAGACAATTGGTATTTTATTAAACGATACTTCCCCTTATAAAATAATGTTTAGAAATGAACAATATGAAGTTCAGGTTATTGAAAAAAATGATAATATCGAAGTAAGGTATGATGCTTCATTACCAAAACAAAATCCATTATTCATAAAACTCTTAAAAAGTGTTTTTAGAAAATCAGCGTGTTGTGTCAAATGTAGAGAATGTGAAGCAGACTGCCATAATGGATGCATCACAATGAAAGATGGTGTATTTGAAATAAATGATAAATGTGTTCATTGCTCGCAATGTCACAAAGTCGAAAAAGGATGTTTAGTATATAAATCATTAGAAATGCCAAAAGGAGGACTAAAAATGTCTGCAACAAAAAGTTTAAATTGCTATTCACATCACGCTCCTAAGATGGAGTGGTTTCAACAATACTTCAGTTATAAAAATGATTTTGATGATAGACACTCTCTTGGATCGCAAATGTACAGTTTCTTTAAAAGATTTTTGAGAGATGCTGAACTGTTAGATGAAACAGGATTTAGCAAAACTGCTCAAGTTATTGACAAATTAGGACTTGATTCAGACTCAGCTTGGGCGATTATGTTGTCAAATCTAGCATATACTCCTCAATTTAATTGGTTGATTAAACGAATGAATATGAATGAAACCTATGGCAAGGATTATACTATTTCTTTATTGGTTTCGGATGGAGCTAAGGAAAGTTGGGTAAAGGATATTTGGAGTTCTTTCTCAAGATTTGTAGAACTGCCATTCAGCGAGGTGGGATTTGGATTTGCAACAAAAGAAAAAAATAAACTAATATCAATTACTAGAATGCCGTGGCAAAATCCTGACCCTCGTGTAATTCTTTATAGTTTGTATAAGTTTGCTGAGAGCTGCGGTGATTACTATCAGTTTACCCTTTCTCGCCTACTAAATCACGATATAGATAGTGATGGTGTAAGTCCGACAGAAATCTTTGGTATTGAACGTGAGCAGATGGAAAAAATTCTTAATGGTTTATCTGTAAACTATCCAGAATTCATTACAAGTTCATTCACATTGGACTTGGATAATATCACTTTGCGAAACGATAAAACATCAAAAGATGTTCTTGAGTTGTTCTAAGGAGGAAAAAATATGGCATTTGATAAATATCGTCATTATTTTGACATAGACCCAGACTACTTTCCGGCGGTAAATGAAGCTGTTATTAACAACAATCCTGATATGTGGAAAAAATATTATCCACACGCTACATTCATTAAATTAGTTAAGGATACGGTTAATGTGCTTCGTAAGGAGCAAAAGCGTTCAATTTGGGTTGAGGGGGCTTACGGAACTGGTAAATCACACGCCGTACTAACTTTGAAAAAACTGCTTGATGCTTCTGAAGAAGAAACAAAGGAATATTTCGAAAAATTTCAAATGGATAATGACCTTTTTAACAAACTTCAAGGGGCAAAGAATAGTGGAGAAATTCTCACTGTACATAGATATGGTTCTTCCTCTATTCGTGGTGACCACAATCTCGTGTTTGCTATTCAGGAAAGCATTGAAAAAGCTTTTAAAGATAAAGGCATAGAAAATAAAGGCAATAGCGCCCTTAAAGGAGCTATTATTAAATGGCTTGAAGACTCTGCAAATAAAAATTATTTTAATTCTCTTGTAACTGGAGAATATTCAAACCTATTCGGTGGAGATAATGCGGATGATATTCTTGAAAAATTAAACACTTTATCAGGTGATGCCCTGATTGCTCTTATGGATAAAATTTTCAAGGTTGCTGATGAACGTCAAATAAAAGTATTATCTTTAGACACCACAGGTCTTGTAGCTTGGATTAAAGAGATTATAAAAGCTAATAACCTTAAAGCCATTGTATTTATTTGGGACGAATTTACAGAATTTTTTAATAATAACACTAGAAGTCTCACTGGTTTTCAAGAAATTGCTGAAATTAGTGAAACAGACCCATTTTATTTGATAATTGTAACTCATAAGAGCGCAGGCTTGTTTGATGATGCTGATAAAGATAAGTCAAAGATTCTTGACCGTTTTATTAAACCTACTTGTATTATTGAGCTTCCTGAAAATATGGCGTTCCAACTTATGGGTGCTGCTATGGAGAAAAATCAGGATGAAGCTGTTCTTGATGATTGGGAGATGACTGTTGATGACCTTTATGATAGAACTTACGACTCCAGAAAAATTGTAAAAGCCAGTGCAAATATATCGGACAAGGAATTGAAAGATATTCTTCCAATTCATCCTTATACTGCACTATTGTTAAAACATATTTCTTCTGCGTTTGACTCTAATCAACGTAGTATGTTTGACTTCATCAAAAATGATAGAGGTGATGAAATCAAAGGCTTTCAATGGTTTATTGATAACTACGGTCCGGATGATGATAATCCGCTGCTTACTATAGATATGCTATGGGAATTCTTCTATGAAAAAGGCAAAGAATATCTTTCTCACGATATTCGCTCTATCTTAGATTGCTATTCTCGTGCAGCAACAAAACAGCTTAGTAACGAAGAAAAAAAGTATTACAGACAGTTCTTCTTTTGCAAGCAATATCTCAAAAAGTTGGCGATTCGGTTGAACTTTTTATTCCTAATGAAAAGAATATAAACAACGCATTTGAAGGCTCCGATATGGACAGTGGAGCTGCCGGAAGATGTGCGGAGAAGCTTGTACGTGATGAAATTCTTTATAAAAAACCTCTTGGTGGTGGTAAAACGCAATACTCCGCTTTAGTAAATGCTGGAGATATGGCAGCTATCGAGAAATTCAAAGAAGAAGTAAAGAAAAAGACAACCTCAACACTGGTCAACGAAGGACAGGTATCTGAGGCTGTAACATTAGGTGGTGCATTAAAGTTACGTTATGAAATGAGATATGTTTCATCTTCTGATTTTGATTCGACTATCAAGTTATTACGCAATCAGGAAAGTAACTATATTAACAAGATTGTCGCTGTTGTATCTTTTGCAAAAGATGATAGCGAAAGTGTTGTTCTCGGCAAAAAAATTAAGAATGCATTAAAAGACGGTAGTTACAAAATGATATTTGTTGATGCGTCTACTACCCCACTAGGAAAAGATGGATACGAGCAATATTGTGAAAATATGGCTCAGGCAATGTATCATCAAGGCAAAGATAACAACTTGGCTCGTCAGTATGAAACAAATGCAAAAGAAGCTTTGAAAAAGTGGAAGAATCGTATTTCCGGCGGTGAATTTATTGTTTACACTTCCGAAAAACAAGATGGTGAAAGAGCTACAACGATTGAGATGTTATACTCCACGCTTTCCGACATTAACAAAACTAAGTACAAGAATTGTTTAGAAGGGACTTATAATGTTACTGATAATATGTATATGCCTAGTTCTTTGAAACAAGGTGTTGCTTGTGGTGTTAAACAAGAAGTTCAAGGAACATTTAAATCCGCAAACCCTGCAACAAAACTTGAAAATGCGTTGGGTGAAGCTTGGAAGTACGAAGGAAAATACTGGGTAGACAAACCTCATCTTTTGATTTCTAAAATAAAGATTAGTGTAGAAAAGATTATCAAAGATGCTTTCGATAATGGCGGTCGTATTTCTATTGCAAGAATATATGATGAATTAAAGGCAGAACCTTTTGGTTTTATGCCTTGTAACCTCTCGGCATTTGTCTTAGGCTTTGTATTAAAGGAATATGTTGATGGTACATTCAGTTGGAGTGATGGTTTGACTAACGATGTGCTGAGTATCAATAAATTGCAAGAGATGGTTGATGAAATTATCAAATTGCAGATTACCCCTAACCCGAGATATAAAGATAAATATATTGTTGCAATGACTGAAGATGAAAAAGCGTTCAACGAAGCAACATCTATTGCATTCGAAATATCGAAAAGTCTTTGTACATCTATTGAACAAACTAGAGAACGTATTCGCAGTAAAATGAAAGAATACACATTCCCTATTTGGACTATTAAATCTATTATTTCTGACGTAGAAACTCAAACAAATAAGGATATTCTTATAAAAATTCTTGATTATTATTGTGGTATTGCGAATAGTAACAATATGGGAGCTGGCAGCACAAGTGATAATGATATTGCTTATGCGATTGGTAAACTTTGCATTGAGAACAAGGAAGCTGCAAATGACTTAAAGATACTTCTGAACAAAGAGAAATGTACTGAAGGTATGAAGGCTTATCTAAAAGAATTTGATAATGGCGAACTGATTACATTAGCTGAAAAGGCTGGAGATAGTGGACAGTATATCAATATTCTCCGTAAAAAATTTGATGCAGATGCAGCAAACTGGGTATGGAATGTTGAAACTGCACAGCAGAAAATCCGAGAAGTCATACTCGAATACAAGATTATTGTTGAGAGCAATAAAGTTATTTCTAAAAGCACAACATTTGAAAATACCGTGAGAGAATGGTGCGACAAATGTCAGTATATTAGAATTTCTTACCCTGCTGCAAAAAATTATTTGGATGGATTTAGTGCCTTCTTGGAAGTTCTTTACAATGTAAAAAAATCCGGAGTAATCTTAGATTCTCAAAAACAAAAATTCTATGATTTGCTCATTGCTAATGCAGACAATTTTAGAACACTCTATGGTAACCAAATTGATTTATTCAAGAAAGTTTGCGAGTTCTATCTTGAAGGATTTACCGATGAAGAAATCAAAGAAATTTATAATACTATTCCTACTGGTTCATTTACGAAGGATAAGACAGAGTATACAAATATAATCAATAACAAGGTCGAAGAATACAAGAGGAACAGTAAATCTGCGAAACTGAAAAAAATATGGAAAGAAAAAACTAATACAGATACACCAAGAGAATGGTCTAAAAAATATAAGATGCCTATTTTGTGTATGGTTGAAGATAAGGAAATTCAAATAGCGAAAGCTGCATTTGGCGCTGTAAACAAAGCGCATCCTGATGAGGCTTCCATCGACAAAGCTATTGCTTATTTTTCAACAGCTACTTTCTTCACAAAATTAGATGATGAAAATGCTCGCAATAAGGCATTTGTTGATTCGATTATTAAAAATTATGATGTAATGCTTACCAATCTAGATGAAGTAAAACAATATTTGGATAGCCGAATTACGGCAGACGCATATGATTGGTTTGGTTTGCCAGAAGTTGAAAAGAAGCTGAGACAAATGGCAGAAGCAAAATACAATCAAGGTGGATGCGATAAGGCTCTTGAGAAAATTGACAATATGATTTTAGAAGATGTTAAAAGATACTTAAAAGACCTTATCAAAGACGATATGATAGTTGGTATGGCAATCATAAAAGATAATTAAGGAGGACAGGGATGAAACTTGATGCTTGTATAAAAAAGATAACTAAATATTTGGCATCAGAAATTGCTCAACCGTTACTTGTAAATGTTCAAAATGGTGATGATTTAGATAGAATAGTAACCCATTTCTCCGTGGATGATAATGACATTATTGATGCTTCTGAATTTTGCAATAAAGATGAGCTTCCTCGTATAGAAACCCTGTTAGCCAATATTTCAACCGAAAAGAAAAAATGTTTTCTTGTAGGGTTGACTTCATTTTTAAGATTCTACGGAGAAGAAGAAATAAAAAAATATTTAGTAAGCATCATCAATATGACTATTTCCGGTCACGTTGTAGTTATGACATATCAATGTGAGAAACAATTGAACTTTTCTGACCCAAGATTATCACGCAGTATTTGTTTGATTGATGGAGATGAGACGTCATTACCCCAAATAGTCTTTGTGTCGAGGGAACTACCAGTTCCTTCGGACGAATGTATCGTTGATGGAATTGAAAAGGTTGTCAAAAAAATTGAAAATTCAAATGAAGAAAAGATTTTTGTGATAACAACAAAACATAAGGATACATACCCAAAATCTATTTATACAATAGTAGATATGAGCAAAGCGTATGAGGTCATCATTGGAAAAGATGTTGTTTTATCTTCACTTGATGAAACATTCGGAACTTCAAGTCAATGGGACTATTTACTTACTAAAATGAATTCAGGGAAATCATTTACTGAAATATGTGACAGTGAGTTTGGCAGTCATCAAAGTCTTGAGATAGCAATCCCAAGTTATAGCGGATATTCTGAACAGAAAAAATGGTTATATTATATTGCATTAAAACTCTTTGGAGCCAAAAACAATAATTGTTTGTCAATGGCAGCAAATAATTCTAAAACATATTCGCAGTTAATAAGAGAAGTGTTTAGAAGCATATTGGAAAAGAAACATACAGATTATGATTTCAACGAGTTCTATCAACAAAGAAAATCTTTGCTAATGGCTTTCGGAAATCCATTAAATGAGGTTGTTGATTTTTGCAAGGTTGTTTTGCAAAAAGAAGAACAAGCTATTTATTACTTAACAGATAATACAAGGCAAGAAAAGGAACTTATAATAACCTTGCTTGAAAAGTATTATCAAAACACTTCTAAAAATGAAATAGAGAAAATACTCTCCCTCGTATATCCTGACCTATATGCTTATATTCGTGATTATAGATACAATGTGCCTTTATTGGATAATTACTTTTCTATGTATACATATAGCAAAGTAATTAACAAAGTAATTCCGGAATTAGAGGAACTAATGACACAGCAGGCAAGACTTCGAGAGTATAATTTGATACTTGAACCTCGAACTGCAAAAATGGATAAGATTGATAAAACTGATTCACAGCTATACTTTATGGATGCGATGGGTGTCGAATATCTGTCATATATTCTTGCTAAGTGTAAAGAGAAAGAACTGATGGCTAATACAACAATCTGTTGTGCTAATTTACCATCTATCACAAGTAAGAACAAAGAATTTGTAAGTGATTTCGAAACAAGAGGACTTTTAGTAAATTCAATAAAAGAACTGGATGAAATCAAACATCACGGCACTAACGATTACGATTACAGACAGAGAAAACAACCTATTCACATAATACGAGAGCTAGAAATTATTGACGAAACGCTTGATAATATCAAATTAAAGCTAACTCAAGGGAACTGTGAAAAAGCTATTATGGTATCAGACCACGGTGCTAGTAGATTGGCAGTAATACACGAAACTGAAAATATGTGGGAAATGCAGTCAAAGGGAGAACACTCTGGAAGATGTTGCCCTAAAACCGATGCAGATGTGAAAAGTGAATTTGCAACAGAAGAAGATGGTTTTTGGGTTATTGCTAATTATGACCGCTTCAAAGGTGGCAGAAAAGCAAATGTTGAGGTGCACGGAGGTGCTACTTTAGAAGAGGTTGTAGTGCCTATTATTGAAATCACTAAATTTGCTGAGGATATTGAAGTGTCTATTATCGAAAAAGTTATTACAGTTAGCTTTAGGAAAAAAGCAGCTATAAGACTATTTTCTAAGACAAAACTACAAAACGTTGCGGTTCTTATTGACGGAAAGTATTATGACGCTAAAGAACAAGATAATAATATGTACCTTGTAGATATGCCACAGTTAAAAAAAGCTAAGAGATATAGTGTTGATGTTTATGCATCAAATAATTTAATTGCTACCGGCTTATCTTTTGAAATTAAGAAAGAAAGCTCACAAGAAAAAGATTTGCTATAAGGAGGACAAGAAATGCAAGAAAAACTTAGAGAATGCTTTGATGAAATGGTTGTTTATAAAGACCTTAAAAAAAGCAATTTCTTTTCGGCTTTAAGTTTACCGTCTTTCCTTCGAGATTGGTTGTTAAAAAAATTTGGTGACGATGAAGGTAATTTTGATATAGACGAACTTACAGATTTTATTCACACTTATCTCCCCCGTAAGGATGAGTGGATAAGTATAAAAAATCGAATCATTGTAGAAAACGAACGAGTAAAGATTCTTACAAAGATTACGGTCGATATTAACATTAAAAATCAAGAAATCACATTTGCTTTACCGGACTTTGGCTTAACAAATAAAGAAACGATCATTGAACCATATGTTTGGGAAGAGTGCAAAGATGAATTGGTTAAAGGAAAAGAGACTTGGGGTGTTGTCGAATTAGGCTACAGGTTGCCGGATGAAGAACTAAAGATGCCGGGTAAAATCAAGTTGACTAATTTCACTAATTTTTGTCCGTATACAATAGATCTTGATTATTACAAAGATGTAAGAAGCGAATTTACTGTCAGTGAATGGATTGATGTTTTATTGGGGGCAATTGACTATAATGCTGATGGCTATGAAGATGAACATCAAAAGTTAGCTATGCTAACTCGATTGTTGCCATTTATTGAAAAAAGACTCAACTTGATAGAACTTGCACCAAAGGGTACTGGTAAATCATACTTGTTTGGGCGAGTAAGTAAATTTGGATGGCTTTCTTCTGGTGGAGTAATGTCCAGAGCAAAAATGTTTTATGACATTAGCAAAAGGACACAAGGACTTGTGTGCAATAACGACTATGTAGCATTAGATGAAGTTCAGACCATTTCCTTTACTGATATAGATGAAATGAGAGCAGCACTAAAAGGCTATATGGAGTCTGGCGTTTTTACGGTAGGAAATTATGAAGGTGTGGCAGATTCAGGAATTATTCTGTTAGGAAATATTAGTCAGGATAATATGGACGAATATAAAAGTATGTTTTCCGAATTACCTACTGCTTTTCACGAAAGTGCATTATTAGACAGATTCCACGGTTTTATTAAAGGATGGGATATTCCAAGAATGCACGATGATTTAAAAATTTCCAGTTGGGCATTAAACTCAGAGTATTTTTGTACGATTATGCATATGCTTCGTGATGATGCCAGTTATCGTGCTATTGTTGATAAATTGGTAGAAGTTCCGGAACATTCTGACACAAGAGATACTGAAGCTGTAAAAAGAATATGTACTGCGTATCTAAAACTCTTGTTCCCTAATGTTCGTTCTGTTGATGATGTAAATGTTCGTGAATTTAATCGCTATTGTTTAAGACCTGCTACAAAAATGAGAGGAATTATAAAGATTCAGCTCGGTATTCTTGATTCTGAATTTAAGGGTAAAAATGTACCAAGTTTTTCGGTGAGGGATATTAGTAATGAAAATTGATTGTGTTATTTGCGGAAAAAATGATTTAGAAAAAGATACGATTGGTATAAATAAAAAGCTTTTGGGAATTGATATTACCAATTTTTATTGTATGGATTGTCTTGCAGAGTATTTAGGTTGTACAGTTGAGGAATTGTTGGATAAAATCGAAGAATTTAAAGAGGAAGGTTGTACTCTGTTTTTGTAAATCAAAACGAAAACAAAGTGCTTTCAAAAGTATTAAAGGATGTGTTTATGAAAAAATTGGTTTACGCTGATAATGCAGCAACAACAAAACTTGATGATGAAGCTTTCGAAGCTATGAAACCATATTTGCTAAACGATTATGGCAATGCTTCACAACCCTATTCATTTTCAAGAGCAAGTAAAAAAGCTTTAAAAAATGCAAGGCAAATAATTGCAGAATGTATTAACGCCCAACCAGAAGAAATCTACTTTACTTCTGGTGGTACAGAAAGCGATAATTGGGCAATAAAAGGAACATTTTTCTTAAATAATAAAGGTAGAATTATTACATCTGAAATAGAACATCACGCTATTTTAAACAGCACTAAAGCTATTGAGAGTATGGGATGTGAAGTGGTCTATCTCAAACCAACAAAAGAAGGTTTAATAACAATAGATGAATTGTCTAAAGCAGTTACAAAACAAACAAGTTTAGTATCTGTAATGTTTGCAAATAATGAAATTGGTACTATACAACCAATTAAAGAATTAGCGAAAATTGCACATAAGTCGGGGGCGTTGTTTCACACTGATGCTGTACAAGCTGTTGGACATATAAAGCTCGATGTGAAAGACTTAGATGTTGATATGTTATCTGCATCTGCCCATAAATTTAACGGTCCTAAAGGAATAGGATTTCTATACATAAAGAACGGAACTCCGCTTATCCCCTATATTGACGGCGGAGCTCAAGAATCATCATTAAGAGCAGGTACAGAAAATATTGCCTCTATTGTTGGTATGGCTTATGCATTAAAGAAGAACTGTGAACAAATAGAAAAAAACACGAGTAAGGTAAGGGAACTGGAAAAAGATTTATTAGATTTACTTGGAGTTTCAAATAATAAGGAAATCATAAAAAATGGTGGCAATAATACACTACCGGGGACTATTAGTCTTTCATTTAAAAATCAGAATGGTGAAGCTATGCTCCATCGTTTAGACTTAAAGGGAATATGTGTTTCTACTGGTTCAGCTTGTGATGGTAAAGATACTAATATTTCTCACGTATTAAAAGCAATAAAATTAGACGAGAAATATGCGAACGGCACCATTAGAATTTCTTTGAGTAAAAATAACACAAAAGATGAAATTATGATAATTTATGAAGAAATTAAAAGAATTCTGCAAAAATAGAAAATGATATTGAGGTACAAATATGGCAGAATATAATAAACCAAGAATTTTATATCTCAAAAGAATATTAGAAGAAAAAACTGACGAGGAACATCCGCTAACTACAAGTCAGCTTATAGAAATATTAAATACAGAGTTTGGTATCTATGCCCATCGAACCACTATATCAAAAGATATTGCTGCCCTCGTAGACTTTGGGATGGACATCGTGACCATTCATTCGACTCAAAGCAAATATTTTGTTGCAAGCCGTAAGTTTGAGTTGCCGGAGTTGAAGCTGTTGATTGATGCAGTTGAATCTTCAAAGTTTATTACAGAAAAGAAAAGCAGAGCGTTAATTGACAAAATTCATTCTTTGACAAGCGAAGGTCAAGTATCTAAACTCAAAAGAAACAACTATGTAGCCGAACGGATTAAACCGGATAATGAGCAGATTTATTACATAGTGGATACCATAAATGACGCAATCAATGAAGGAAAAAAGATTTCATTTCAATATTATGACTATACCGGGCTGAAGAAAAAGGTACTGAAAAATAAAGGCGAAATCTATACCCTCAGTCCATATCACCTTGTTTGGAGCGGAGATTACTATTATGTAATGGGCTACTCCGATAAGAAGAATAAGGTTGTCACCTTCCGAGTAGACCGTATTGCTGCAAATCCGAAAATTATAGAAGCGGATATTGTACCTCAGCCGGATAACTTTGAGCTTGCTGATGTTATCAAAAAAGTGTTTAATATGTATGATGGTCAGGAAGTAACCGTTGACCTGCGCTGTGATAACAGTCTGATGAAAAAGATGATTGATCGTTTCGGGGAAGATGTTAAAATTCTTGCTTATGATATGACTTCATTCAGGCTTCTTACAGATATTTCTGTCAGCCCTAACTTTTTCGGATGGGTGTTTGGTTTCGGTGGCAAGGTTCAGATACTTGCACCTAAAGAAGTCAAAGAGCAGTATAGACAAATGATTATTCACACAGCAGAAGAATTTGAGTGAGAGAAAATCACAGCGTATTAAAGTTTCACTAGCTGGAGTAGGGGTGCGGACATAATCTTGGAGTTGTTTTTTTAGCAAATCGGCTATGTCAGTATCTCTAGATCCTTGCGTTATTGTTATAACGGATAAATTCCAGCAAAAATATCAGTTTGTTTAATAGCCAAGCCAAGCACCGAATATTATACGATTTGATTTTGCTCTTGCCTCGTAATATCATAAGCTGTTTTGCGCTTATGTAAGCACATCAGATATAAAAATTTCAGCAACAAGCACACAATCTTCCGAAAGGTGCAGAACTTCCGACTCTATCGGTACGTCTGTAGCATTTGTAGTTGACGTAGTGATTAAAGTAATTCCAAGTATTACAATTATAGATTTAAACACTTTCGTAATTACCTATTTTTTGTCATATAGGCTATGCCTTTTCTTTTATTTTCGTTTTCTCGCTTTGAATCTTCTTCAAGCTCTAAAGCTCTTTTGTATCTTTCACTTATACGCTTTGAATCAACCTCAATATTTTTACACATACGCACATCCTTGCGAAGTTTCTCTAGTCTTTTGTTGATTTTGGATCTCTCATTGTCCTTTTCGGGATTGCCATATATTGTTTTTCGTTTGCTTATCAATTCTTCAATTTCAGCTTGTGCAGATATTTTTCGGTTTTGCAGCTGTTCCGTTGTTTCCAAATCATTATCATACAGAAAACGAAACTGCTTTTGATAACGCTCAAATTTGATGAGTTCATCACGCATATAAAACGATACTCTCTGCGGTGTTTCTCTTTTGCGTATTCGTCCAAACAGATACAGATAATGATAATACAAGGCCTTAAATCCTTTAAGCTTTACAGGTTCATATTTCTTAAGCCAAAAATTATAATCCAGTGTAGGTGCATAAAATTCTTTTATACCATTACGAGCATTGGATATACGCTGTTTTATTGCTTCTGCTGTGTATCTCTCGCCAAGGTTATCAATTCGTAAATATCTTTCTGCAAATGTGGGCTTAACAGCAATATACTTTCTGCAATCTTTAATTTCATAACCTCGCTTTTTGAGCGTTTTCCAAAATATATCCATTGTATACGACATCTTGATTATTTCATCAATTTCATCTCTTACCTGACCTCGTATTGTGGGATATCCATTATTTTCGGCATACCACTCTGCATAATGTTTGGCTTTACCTTTTGGATTTCGTATTACTGACAGATTATGTTCCTCGCAAAGTCTGTCCGACACCTTTCGCATACGATTATAATTAGCAGTATTATCGTAATACTTCTTGCCATCAACAAACGAAACAGAATTAATTACAAAGTGATTATGTATATGCTCTTTGTTAAGGTGAGTTGCAACTACCACCTCAAATCTATCTCCCCAAATTTCCTTTGCAAGCTTTACACCAACACTATGAGCAATTTCAGGAGTTACCTCGCCAGGTTTAAAGCTCTGTATGGCATGGAATGCAATTATACCATTCGTTTTACCAAATCTTAATTTCGTTTGTTGCATTTTATGTGTTGCAGTATCGGGTGTAACATTGACACCCGATACAAACAATCTTTTTTCCGTTTTATAATCATCCGAAGCATATTCCATAATATCATGCAAAGCTTGTATCTGTTTTTCTGAAAATTTATTATTGTCTGTTTTCTCAGGATTTGCTGCATAATTGATAAGGGAGTCAAGTCTGCCTTTTATATCCCATATTTTTGTTGTAGCTATTTCAAAGCACCTTCTTTTAATTTGATTTTATCCGGCACGGTATAAAATTTGTTTATTATTAAAATTGCTTCGTCAAATTTTTTTACTTGTTTTTCAAGCTTATCTACATCAAGCTTGCCCGTAGATTTTGCTATACCTAAAATTCCATACAGCTCATTTCCGATTTCCGTTAAAAGTGTTATGAATTTATTGTATTCATTTGGCGGTCGCTCTTTTGGTAAATATCGGTTGGCTGTTTTTCTTACAAATTCAGATTTAGTTATACCGCATTTTTTGATTGCTTTTTCAAGATTTTCAAATTCTTTTTCACTTAATCTTACAGAAAAAGTCTTTGTTCTATTCCTCATAATTTCACCCGCCTTTCTACGTTTGGGGTGTTAGGGGCATCCCTTAAAAATCGAATTTGTAATGCCAAATTCAGTGCTTGTTATAACATTAAATATAAATTATCTCGCTAAAGATAATTTCCTCTGCATATGCCTTTGCGTTATTAAAATGTCCAATCCATTCCATTTGATGTGTAGCCTTGTCGGGAGCAGTCAGCTCTGCCGACTTAATAAATTGGTCTAAAATTTGCTGTGCCTGCTCATCAACCTCATGCAAATGGTCAAACAGTTTTCCGGTTATAAGAAGCATGCTGTATTGACAAGGTTTGTTTGATTTCAAATATTGCTTTCTTAATCTTCCGTACT
Organism: Monoglobus pectinilyticus; assembly: GCF_002874775.1. Lineage (NCBI taxonomy): Bacteria > Bacillati > Bacillota > Clostridia > Monoglobales > Monoglobaceae > Monoglobus > Monoglobus pectinilyticus. The sequence continues at coordinate 1,174,539 of NZ_CP020991.1, forward strand.
TTCCAATCTCGTACTTACACTCAGGAACTTTCAAATTGGGGATATAATAATCTCCTTTTTTTACATACTCAATTCCGTTTTCTATAAATCTTTCTTTCATTGATAGATTCCTCCTTAAAATTATTATTTATTTTCTCTAACCATCTCCACAGAGCCGTGTACGGCTCTGTGAAAATGATTAGTATAATTCTCCTTTACTTACCCTCTGAATGTTTGTCTGAATAACCGCTCTATGTACGCATTGTAGTTTATAAGAGTTCCCAAAATAACACTTGCAAGATATGCTGTTTCAGATTTTACGTCTTTAGCTTCACGATAAACCTCTACGGCTCTATCTAAAATTTCAGGCATCATTTTGTCTATGAGTTTTTGTCGAATCTCTTGATTTTGGTATGTAATCGCGTTAATAACTATGCTTTCCTTGTTCCAAAGTAGCTCCATAGCCTTTCTTACTAAATTCTTTTCGGTTTCAGAAGAAAATTCCTTATCTCGTTCGGGATGAAAATAACATTCATCAAGATAATAGTAAAAGTTTTTTGTGCTGTAATCCACAACCTCACCTTCTTGTTGTAGTGGTTTTTGATAAATGAGTATTGATATATTTATTCTTGATTATTACCCTCTTTGTCAGATAGGGAGTGGGTATCTATTATAGAGGCACTCCCTCTATATTGTGTAGGCAGTGGCTCTATGACATAGATGTTACTTGTTTGATGCTTCTTACCATTTTGCGTATTCTTATATCGCTTGATTTTTGTAATCAACCCTTTTTCCTCTAAAGAGGCTGTAACCTTATGCACCTGAGCTTTGCTCATATTACAAGCCGAAGCGATTGTTCCCACAGTCGGGTAACAGTTCATGGTTTTTCTGTCCGCTTTCATCATAAGGTACGAATACACAGTAAACTCGTAGGGGGTTATATCACCATTAAAAATATCATTACTCATCATAAAGAAATTACCACTCACATAGAACCACCTCCTAACCTATATATAAAGTTTTTCAGAATAAATTTACTTTGCAGTATCTCTAAAATATCCCGTTTCTTCCCAAACCTTTTTATCGGGGCAATAGTAGTTGAATTCACTTGAATTTTCAAGCTTCATTGCATAACCGAATTTTAAGATACCTTGCTGCAAACCGATGCGTATATACTGAGCATCTTTTCCTATTGCTTTTGCTATTTCTGTTATAGGAACATTTCTTCCCGTAAAATTAGGGATTTCAATAAATGTTCTTTGATCGTTCATACGTATTACCTTCTTATAAAATTTACGTACTCTCAATACGCATTATCATTATACACGAACTTTTACGACTTGTCAATACCTTTTTAATAAAAATATGCAATTAAAATTCGTAAATGTACTTGAAATTCATAAATAGATGTGTTATAATGTCCTCAGAGGTGATTAAAAGTGAACGAATTAAATAAACTTGTTGGCGAACGAATTGCCCAAATTCGTAAGTATAATCGAATAAATCAATCAGATTTAGCGGATAAGCTTGGTAAATCACTAAGGACGGTTCAAAAGTACGAAAGCGGAGAAATTGACATTCCTCTTTCGACATTAGCAGAAATTGCGGAAGTATTGAATACTACACTTAATTATTTGATAGGGTATGATGCATCTCATATAAAAGTTGAAACCTTATCTGATGTTCTTGCATTTTTCTTTGAAATGGATAGAAAAAATGAAATTTCTTATAATATGGAAATTAAAAGAGTTGGTAAAGACGGGAAATGGCAATGCTCTTTTACATTTGATGGTCAAGATGAGGAAGCTATGTACAACGCTGATTTCTGCATTGTTATGGAAACATTTTTAAATAACAGAGAGGCGTTAAAAACTTATTGGATGGACTATGAAGCATATCAAGCATGGGAAGATATGAAAATTGAATCATACAGTAAATGCACCCTTACAGATAAGGTATATGAAAAATTGGATAGAAGAACATTTATAGAACGCCGTAATGAATTGGATAGGCAAAAATTACAAAAGCTTCGTGAAGAAGAGGCAAAAAAAGCACTACAAAATGATGATGACGAGCAATAAGCTCTTTATCATAAATAATCTTAATTAGAAGGAGGTTTAGGAGAATTGAGATTCCCCAACGGATATGGGAGCGTCGTAAAACTATCCGGCAAAAGAAGAAATCCTTATGTAGTCAGAAAGACGGCAGGCTGGCGATACGATAAGGAAAAGGACAAACAGGTGCAGGAATATATTATAATAGGTTATGCGCCTACAAAGGCAGACGGACTTCAAATGCTTGCAGAGTATAACAAAAATCCATTTGATGTATCTTCCTCAAAAATTACTTTCCAAGAGATTTTTGAAAAGTGGTCCGCAAGCAAATTTCCCACAATATCAGATTCTAATGTAAAAGGGTATAAGGCTTCATATAAACTATGCGGAACATTATATAACAAAGTATTTAAAGAAATTAAGCTTGCAGATTTGCAGTATGTAGTAGATACTTGTGGTAAGAATTTCCCTACATTAAGAAAGCTAAAGGTATTATTCGGTCAAATGTATGAATACGCATTAAAAAATGATGTGTGCAATAAGAATTACGCTGAATTTGTAGATATATTAAAATACAAAGACCGCAATCCTAACAGGAGAGATAGGAATAAATTTGACAAATATGAGCTTGACCGCATTTGGATGCAGCAAGAGGATAAATATTATCAAATTGTTCTTATGCTGATTTATTCGGGGGTCCGTATTTCTGAAATGCTTGATTTACTGAAAAGTGATGTTTACTTGGATGAACAATACTTTGATGTCATTGACAGTAAAACAGAAAATGGCACAAGAAAAGTCCCCATTGCAGATAAGGTATTACCATTCTTTAAAGCTTGGTATGATGATACCGATAGTGAATACCTTTTACATACTGAAAATGGAGAACAATTCAAATATCGTAATTACTACGACAGCTATTTTATACCTTTAATGGTAAACTTAGGCTTTGACAAGACCACACATTGTTGCCGTCATACTTGTATATCAATGCTTGCAGAAGCAAAAGTTTCCCAAACCACAATCAAAAAAATTGTAGGACATTCCGGTGCTATGACGCTCACCGAAAAAGTTTATACTCATTTAGATGTTAGGGAGTTAATAGATGCAATTAATAAAATCTGAGAAAACAAAGAAAGAGATGTCTTTCTTTTACGAAAAACATCTCTTTTAAAATCTTTGTATTTCAGATAACTTTGTTGCATATGTGTTGCTTGTGTGTTACTTATCTCACACTTTTTGCAACTTTTCACAACATCTGACAACTCCAAAAACCCCGTAAATAAAGGCTTTCAATAGTCGTGAGAAGTTTGAATGTTATCTCTTTGAGAACTGTGGTGCACGGCGGGCTGCTTTGAGTCCGTATTTCTTTCTTTCCTTCATACGTGGGTCACGTGTGAGGTATCCTGCACTCTTTAAAACAGGTCTGAACTCATCATCAACTTCAAGAAGAGCTCTTGCTATACCATGACGGATAGCTCCGGCCTGTCCTGTAAATCCTCCGCCGTTAACATTAATCAAAACATCAAACTTGCCTAAGGTTTTTGTAGCGTCCAGCGGCTGGCGAACTACAACCTTCAGAGTTTCAAGACCAAAGTAATCGTCAATATCTCTCTTGTTTATTGTAATCTTACCTGTGCCGGGCACCAATCTAACCCTGGCAACAGAACTCTTTCTTCTGCCTGTTCCGTAATACTGTACTGAATCTGCCATAATTATATAAGTCCCCTTTCTTAAAACTCACGTGTCCACTCAATCGGTGACTGAGCAGCATGTTCGTGTTTGTCGTCTGCGTAAATTCTAAGTTTCTTTAATTCTTTTCTGCCAAGACTGTTATGCGGAATCATGCCTGTAACAGCTAATTCCATAGCTTTTTCAGGTCTTTGCTCCATTAAGTCCTTATAAGAAACTTCTTTAAGGTGACCAATATAACCGGTATGTCTGTACCATTTCTTTTGAAGAAGCTTGTTTCCGGTAAGAACAGCGTCTTTAGCGTTGATTATGATAACATATTCGCCGCAGTCAACACCCGGAGTATATTCCGGACGGTGTTTTCCTCTCAGGATTGTAGCAGCCTGAGCTGCAACTCTACCCAGAGGTTTGCCGGCAGCATCGATAATGTACCATTTCTTTTCGATTTCATTAGCTTTAGCCATATAAGTTGACATAGTAATGAATACCTCCTAAATTTATAATTAAGTTAATAAGTTTACAAAATAAATGACGTCTCCTTAAAGACGTCCTCTCTAACTTGCTTAGCTATTATAATACGGTTTCATAATTTTGTCAAGACTTTTTTGCAAAAAATTAATTTAGCTAAACACAAACTCTTTATTTTAGCTATTTTCTCTCTTTATCTCGTGTTTGCTCATTTGCCATTTACGATTTTGTATAATTTATACAAACATAATAAAAGCTTTATATTTATACTGCTATATTGTTATTAGGAATGATGTATGGTATAATAAGTATGAAATGAATATCCTTTTAGGAGGAACACATTATGAAAAAAATGGCTTTTATTTTTGCTTTAACTATCGTTTTAACTTTTTTATGGAGCTATACCGCAAATGCAGATACAGTAGAAAAAGAAGAACCGATTTTTATAAAAGACGGTCTTGAAACTGAATTTACCGATATAAAGCCTTTTATTATAGAACCGGGTATAACGTATGTCCCTGCTTCTTGTTGTAATAAGATTTTTAATTCCGGTTTTTCATATGAAATAACAGATGAAACTATTAAGCTTATACAAAAAGGCTTAGAATATGATACAACTTTAACTGCCGGAGTTAACCGCAATACGATTTTTGTCAATAACAAAAAAACAAAGATTGATTATGAGCCATTAACTATTGACGGAGAAATTTATATTCCTTTAAGTTCTATAGCCGAAGCTTTGGGATACAAAGTATATTATAATGAAATTATCTATTTTGATAAAGCGGCATCTAAGAATGTTGCTAAAGACTCTATTCAGTTAAATTATATTCTTGCAGATGTTTATATATGGAATGAAGATCCTAATTCATCTGTAGATGGTATACGATATGCTGTTACTCAACATAATGACAGCCAAACAAACATAACTGATATATATAATAGAAAAACTTCTAACAAAGAAGATATATTTAATATATTAAATATTGAAAAAGGTTCATTAGTTAATTTATACTCTCTTTATCAAACAGAAGGCTATAGAGTGCCATGTGGATATTGGGGAGAATTAATGCAGAATTTACGTGACCAAAACTATAATCCAATACTAACTGAAAGATGGATTGGTGATAGTTCTTCTTCTGATATGATAATCTTAGGGATAGGTGAAAATTCAGATCCTGCTATCTCTTCCATACTCAAAAGTTTGGGGGAGGATAATCTTCGCCAAAATAATGGAGAAGTTTACCGACTATCATATTTCGGCACCTTTAGCGGCAATTATGTTTTAAGAATCAACCTCAATTCTGACGGTACTTCAACCGTAAAATATGTTTATAATTTAACTTTGTCAAAAATTGATAATACAAATGAAATCCAAGAAAAAACATTGACTAAAGAAGAAACTCAGTTAGTAACGAAAAAATTCTTTGAAACTGATTTTTGGAATATGCCGCTAAAGGTTCACCGCAGCGGAGCTGATGGGATGGATATAATAATTGAAGCAGTAAAAAATGGAAATTATTATGGCATACCGCTGGACGCCTGTAAGCGGCAGTTTTTTTGAACTTTATGAACAGCTTGAAAGTCTCCGTATAAATCTATTCGGCGAAGAGTAAAAAAGATTATTAAACAAAAAACCACTGCTTTTTAGCAGCGGTTTAATATTAAATTTCTGGAGCTGGTGATGGGACTCGAACCCGCGACCTGCTGATTACAAATCAGCTGCTCTACCAACTGAGCTACACCAGCACAGCTGCCGTTAAAATATTTTAACGCGTCAACGAATGATATATTACCACAGAATTTAATGCTTGTCAACACTTTTTTTAAAATTTTTTAAAAAATATATTTTTGGCAAGTGTTGCATGAGAATTTTTAATATAGTATAATTTTAAAATACAATTATATTCTTTACACTTAGGACAAAATTTATGAATATTATCAAGATAGAAAATTTAAACAAGTCATTTATAAAATCCAAAAGTCCATTTAAAAAAATTTTTGGTTCTTTATTTGGTTCTCAAAAACTTAACTCTGCAGAACTTTTTTATGCTCTCAACGATATAAATTTTTGTGTCAAACCCGGAGAATGCGTCGGAGTCATTGGAAAAAACGGCTCGGGCAAATCCACACTGCTGAAAATCTTATCAGGAATTTCCGGCTATGACAATGGATCATGCGAAGTAAAAGGTTCAGTTTCCTCCCTGCTGGAGCTCGGCGTTGGATTCAACCCGGAATATACAGGCATAGAAAACATATACTTAAACGGTACTGTTAATGGTCTCAGTAAAAATTTTATTACCCGAGATATTGATAAAATTTTGAATTTTGCGGAAATCTCACCTGAATTTGCCAGATTGCCTGTTAGAACATACTCTTCCGGAATGCTGGTGCGTTTGGGTTTTGCGTCCATGATATGGCTAGATACAGATATTATTTTAGTTGATGAAGCCCTGGCTGTCGGTGATTACCGTTTTCAAACAAAATGTTTTAAAAAATTTGAGGAGCTTAAGAAAATTGGCAAGACAATTCTTTATGTTTCGCACGACATTGATTCAGTCCGCAGATTCTGCACCAGAGCAATTTGGTTAGATAACGGTAAAATTATTGCAAACGGCGACGTTGCAACTGTTACATCAAAATATATTGAAAGCTGCGTAAATCCCGGCAATAAAGCTCACGGTCAAAAACAGAGACTCACCGGTGCCTTAAACCATTACGGCAGCCATATTGGAGCAATAAAAAACATTTCTATACCAAAAAACGTGGAGTTTTATCTGCATGAAAACGTTAGGATTACAGTCGATGTATATATTTCCGATGATATAAGCCTTGATAGTCTTGGCGTGTCTATAGCGCTAAAAGACAAATTTGGTCTTGATTTGATAGTTTTTCAAACTGACGAACCGCTTCATTACGGAACCAATCAAATAAATTTTTGTTTTGAAAACCGCCTTAACTCAGGCAAGTACACAATAGCGGCAGGTCTTGAAAACAAGAACAGTCTCCCCATCACTTATTACGAGTATATTGAAGGAGCAGCGGAAATTAAATCAATTGCTCCTCCGCAAACTTTTGGATTAATATCCGCTCCATGCAAAATTTATGTGAGGTGATAATTTGAAACGCAGAAAGAAGCCCACAATGACTTTGTTAAACGCCGCCGGCGGAAAAATTATCAATATTCGTTTATGGATTAAAAAACTTATATGCGATCTTAAAAGCTATAAGCGCCGTAACATCAAAACGACGCCGCCGCGGCTTATTGCCGATAACAAATACCCACTGGATATATCCGTTATTGTGTGCACATACAATCGGCCTAAAAAACTTGCCAATGCTGTAAAGTCACTTTGCGGTCAAACCCTTCCGTCGGAGAAATATGAAATTATTATTGTAAACAACGGCGAGGAACTTAACAATACCTTTGAAGAATACAATGACTGCAATATAAAAATAATTAAAGAAGAACGAAAAGGATTGACTTATGCAAGAAATTTGGGTGCGTCAGTATCCAACGGAAAATACCTTGTCTATATTGATGACGACGCTATTGCAGAACCGCGTCTGCTTGAAACAATAAAAAATGCTTTTGACGCACACAGCAATGCCGGAATAATCGGAGGACAAATAATTCTTAAAACACCGGAACCCAAACCAAATATTATACTTGAGGGAAAAGAAACTTTATGGAGTGAATACACCGTTCCTTACACCAAATACCGTGAGATAAACAAGCAATATGAATTTCCGTTCGGGGCTAACTTTTCAGTTAGACACAATATATTTAATGCTGTCGGCGGTTTTGATGAAAGCTATGGGCGTGTGGGGAACAACTATGCAGGAGGAGAGGAAACCGTTCTATGCTTTAAAGTATTAAACTGCGGCTGCAAAATAGGCATAGAGCCAAAAGCAGTTGTCTATCATGACGTTGATAAAACCCGTTATACCAAAGAACACATAAAAGAGACCATAAAAGCCGGAATATTTACCACTTACCGTCTGTACAAAGATGGATACAGCCCGGCGGCTTGGGATAAAAGCTATGCGTTGGAAAGAATAAAAATAGCAGAATGTGAAATTGAAAAATTAATTAAAAGCAACGCTGACGAGCTGGAATTATACTATAAGGAATGTGAAAAAAATGGCTTTATTGAATTGGCTGACTCGATTTGCGAATAAGAATAATGACATACATCATTTAACTTTCTCCGAGTATAAAAACAAATTTAATAATATTTATAATATTTCTGTAAGAGACCTTAAAAACTTAGGAGAAACTGGGCTGGTCTCAATTGTGTTACCTGTGTATAATGGTGAAAAATACCTAAAACATGCAATAAATTCAGTAATATCACAGAGCTATAAAAAAATAGAATTAATTATTGTCGATGATGGTTCAGATGATAAAAGCGGCAGTATTGCCGAAGAATACGCAAAAAATTATAACAATATATTTGTTATTTCTCATAATGCTAACCGCCTCCTTCCGGCCGCACTTAATTCAGGTTTTAAAATGGCAAAAGGCGAGTATTTAACATGGATAAGCCATGACAATATTTTGCTTCCGAAATTCATAGAAAAAATGGTACAGGAACTTGATTATTATAAAGACGCCGCTATGGTTTACGGAAATATGAAATTGATTGACAAAAATGGAAACGTATTAAGAGGGAAAGGCTGGTATGAGTATCCGCCCATGAGCGGCAATGTAATACTTCCAACCGGAACGGATAATCTAAATATAACTGCCAATAATACTATTGGCGCGGCATTTATGTACAGAGCATCTGTTGCGGATTTAATCGGCGAGTATTCAGACGATAGGTTTGGTATAGAAGATTATGACTACTGGATGAGAATAAATGAAATTTTCCCCATAAGGCATACTGAGTTCTCAGAACCTCTTTATCTTTATCGATTTCATGACGATTCGCTGACTTCCAAAGACGAAGAGTTGGGAATAACACTGAACCGGCCTAAGCTCATGGAATTTGATGAACTCAGACGAAACTTCCTGCTTCTTCAAAATCAGAAGGACGCTTTAGATGGGAAAGAACTGCTTAAATCAAAGATTGATAAACTTAATTCAATAACTTTGGACGAGTTAAAAAAACTTTTATAACTATTTTGAAAATATTTGAAATTAATTTTTTTATTTGTACATATTTTAATTTAGGTCATAATATTATTGATACAGAATTGTCAAATAATTTTTACTGTATTAAATATAAATTTCTGTTTAAAATCTCAAATTTTTTGTTGATTTTGGCAAAAGTTAAAAAAAAGTTTCTCCAACCACAAGATATGACGTTTTTTGCTCATATTAAATAATATTATTTATCAATACGTACAAAAATGAAAAGTATATTTTGTGCAACTTTCTGAGCATTTAAAATAGACAAAAATTTCTAATTATGATAAAATAAACTTGTATAAAATATATAATAATTCTATAAGTATTGTTTTAATATGGAGCAGAATAAATTTTTAGGAGAACACAATTATGAATGATTTTGACATTTACAAAAACGGAAAAAAGAGGGATGCCGGAACCTATATAGACGATGCTCCAATGTATTTGTTTAACCAGGGAGTAAACTACGAATCCTACCGTATGCTGGGAGCCCACAGGGGCAAGTCATTTTCCGGAAAAGACGGTTATTTGTTTGCTGTTTGGGCGCCTCATGCAAAAAGCGTATCCGTAGTTTGTGACGGAAACGGATGGGACAGAAACAAGGGCAGAATGTACAAACATATGGATTTTGGGATATGGGAAGTTTTTTTGGAAGGAATTGAACCGGGACAGTGCTATAAATATAGTATTGAAACATTCCGCGGAGATATATTTCTTAAATCAGACCCATACGCATTCTATAGCGAAGTCAGACCGGCCAACGCATCTATCACAACTGAACTTGACTATGAATGGAATGACAAAAAATGGATAGATAAACGGACAAAAACAGAGCCTTATGACAAACCTATAAACATTTATGAAATGCACTTTTCATCATGGAAAACGCACGAGGACGGAAGCTATTTAACTTATACCGAAATGGCGGACGAACTTATTCCGTATGTGAAAAAGATGGGCTACACGCATATTGAGGTTATGCCTCTCTCAGAATATCCGTTTGACGCATCATGGGGATACCAGGTTACAGGTTATTACAGCGCAAACAGCCGGTTTGGAAGACCTGAAGAACTCAAATACTTTATCGACAAATGCCATCAAAATGATATTGGGGTAATAATGGACTGGGTTCCGGCACATTTTCCGAAAGACGGCTTTGCCCTTGCCAAATTTGACGGCGAATGCCTGTTTGAACATCCTGACAGCAGGAGAGGCGAACATAAAGAATGGGGCACCTTAGTATTTGACTGGACAAAGACAGAAATTTGGTCATTTCTAATTTCCAACGCCTTATTTTGGCTGCAGGAATTCCATTTCGACGGCTTGAGAGTTGACGCCGTATCCAGCATGTTATATCTTGATTATAACCGCAATGACGGAGAGTGGCTGCCAAACAAATACGGCGGAAAAGAGAATCTAGAAGCTATAGAATTCCTTCAAAAACTGAATATGGCAGTATTTGAACGCCTGCCGAACGTTATGATGATTGCAGAAGAATCAACCGCTTGGGGAGGAGTAACATCTCCGGTGAATAAAGGCGGTCTGGGATTTAACTTTAAATGGAATATGGGCTGGATGCACGATGTTCTTGACTATATGCAGTGCGACCCATACTTTAGGAAAGGAAACCACTATAAACTTACATTTCCGATGATGTACGCTTTTGCTGAAAATTATATTCTTGCACTTTCACACGATGAGGTTGTTCATGGAAAGCGCAGTCTGATTGACAAGATGTGGGGAACATATGAAGAAAAATTCAGCGAACTGAGACTATTATACGCCTATATGTATTCTCACCCCGGGAAAAAATTATTGTTTATGGGCGGTGAATTTGGTCAGTTTATAGAGTGGCGTTTTGCCGAACAGCTTGACTGGGGGCTTGAAGAATATGATAACCATAAAAAGATGTGGGAATATTCCACAGCTTTAGGACATTTTTATCAGGAACATCCTGCCTTCTTTGAAATTGAACGCGAGCTTTCAGGCGGCGAATGGGAAGGTTTTAAGTGGCTTAAAGCTCAAGATTGCGAAAACAGCGTTCTCGCTTATCTGAGACTTTCCAAAGACAAGAAAGACGAGATATTGGTCGCTATAAACTTTACTCCTATAGACCACGCTATTTACACTATAGGAGTACCTGAAAACGGTGATTACAAAGTTGTATTAAACAGTAATGACAAAAAGTTTGGTGGGGATGGAAGCGGCAGTAAAACATATCATGCTAAAAAAATACCATGCGACGAGTTTGATTATTCAATAGATATAACCTTGCCGGCGCTTACAGCACTTTATATACAAAAGCTGCCTCCAACTAAAAAGGTTAAGAAAGAAAAAGTTGTAGGCTTAGTTAAAAAACAGACGAGCGAAATAAAAACAATAGAAAATAAAACCAAAGCGCTTGCAGAAACAGAAAAATCTGAAAAATAAATCTATATTTATTCTTGGAAGTAAAGCGAACGTTAATTGTAAAATAGGAGGAGATAAAATGAGGTTAAAAGAATGTGTTGCTATGATTCTTGCCGGCGGACAGGGAAGCCGGCTCGGAATACTCACTCAAAATGTAGCAAAACCCGCAGTACCATTTGGCGGTAAATATAGAATTATTGATTTTCCGCTCAGTAACTGTTCTCATTCGGGTATTGACACAGTGGGAGTTCTGACGCAGTATCAGCCCCTTGAGCTGAACACATATATTGCAAATGGACAGCCTTGGGATTTGGACCGTACTAACGGAGGTGTTTTTGTTCTTCCTCCATACACATCCGCAGAAAAGGGCGAATGGTATAAAGGAACAGCAAACGCAATATATCAAAATTTAGGGTTTATGGAACAGTTTAATCCTAAATATGTTATTATTTTGTCGGGTGACCATATCTATAAAATGGATTATAATAAAATGCTGTCGGTGCACAAAAAGGCAAATGCTGACGCAACCATAGCAGTTATTGAAGTTCCATGGGATGAAGCTCCCAGATTTGGTATCATGAACACAAGCGACGATATGCAGATAGTTGAATTTGAGGAAAAACCAAAAGAGCCTAAAAGCAATTTGGCTTCTATGGGAGTTTATTGTTTCTCTTGGGATGTTCTTAAGAAATATTTAACAGAGGATGAAAACGACCCCGAATCAGAAAACGATTTTGGAAAAAATATTATTCCTGCTATGCTTAATGACGGACTAAAGCTTATGGCTCACAGATTTGACGGATACTGGAAAGACGTTGGAACCATACAGAGCCTATGGGAAGCTAATATGGAACTTTTAGATGACCAGCCGGGTTGTGATTTGGATGATGATACATGGAAAATATTCAGCAGAAATCCTGTAAAGCCCCCTCAATATGTGGGCGAAAACGGTTCTCTTAAGAATAGCTATACTACGGAGGGCTGTGAAATTTACGGCCGGGTTGAACATTCCATTTTGTTTGAAGGCGTAACTATCGGAGACGGGGCTGTTATTAAAGACTCTATTATCCTTCCGGGCGCGGCTGTTAAACCGGGCGCTGTTGTGAATAAATCAATTATTGGTTCAGACGCCGTAATAGGTGAAGAAGCCACAATAGGAAGCACTGCCGATAACGCAAACAAATCATTTTATAATACTAAAATATGCAGCGATGACATTACATTGATAGGACCAGGCATAGAGATAGGAGACAAGATTGAAATCGGCGTATGCTCAATGGTTACAGAAAATGTATAATCCGTGCATGAAGAAAAGTAGAAATAGAAATTTAGTAGAGGTGATATAGATGAAAAACGATATGCTGGGCGTTATATTTTCTGAAAACCCGGAAGCCAGTATGGGCGAACTCACAAGTCTTAGAGCTCTTGCCGCTGTTCCGGTTGGAGGGAGATACAGAATTATAGATTTCATATTATCAAATATGGTAAATTCGGGAATAATAAAAGTGGGGATTACAACTCCTGTTAATTATCAGTCGCTTACCGACCATTTAGGCACCGGAAAAGCGTGGGATATGGACAGAAAGGACGACGGTCTCTACATACTGCCGCCGAAAGACACCGGTGAGTCAGGTATTGAAACACACGGCGGTGTGGATATATTACATGGTATTTCTTCATTTTTAGCTAAAAGTAACCAGGAATATATTCTTGTTTCTGATTGTAATACAATCTGTAATATAGACTTCGACATGGTTCTTGAAGAACATTTAAAAAATGAAGCTGATTTTACACTGGTTTATACAAAAGCTAAACATTTGAGCGCTAAAGATGTAAAAAAACATATTTTGCTCGATATCAATGATGAAAAAATTGTTACTGACATGCACGTTTATCCAAGCAAACAAAAGACAGACTGTTCATATATGCATATGTTTATAACCAGACGCGAATTGCTTATGGATATGGTAGAATATGCAGTCACACACGGAAGACATACAATTTCCAAAGACATATTGCTTACGGCTGTTTCCAAAGGTTTAAAAGTTTCTACATATGAGTTCAGCGGCTATAAAAAGAAGATTGACAGTATACAATCCTATTACTGTTTTAATCTGGACCTTCTTAAAAAGGATATACGAGATGAATTGTTTGGTCTAAACACAAACAATCCTATCTTTACAAAAATAAAAGACACCGTTCCAACTAAATATTCTAAATCCGCAGAAATAACGAACTCATTTATAGCGGATGGATGTAAGATAGAAGGAACGGTTAAGAACAGTATTTTGTTCCGCGGTGTTCACGTCGCAAAAGGCGCCACTGTTGAAAACTGCATTCTTATGCAGAACTCTGAGATAATGGAAAACTGTCTCCTGGAAAACGTCATATTTGACAAGGGTGTAATCCTGAGAAGCGGTAAGAAACTTGTGGGTCAAGATACATATCCAATGGTAATCGGTAAAGAAATTATAGTGTAATTATTAACTCACTTTTTTTATAAACGGTTAATGTTACTGAAGAAAAGCTTAGTGAAAGGATGTGTTTTCAAATGAGTAAAATATTTATGGTTTCATCAGAAGTTTCCCCGTTTGCAAAGACAGGCGGCTTAGGAGATGTTGTTGGTTCCCTGCCGTCAGCACTCGGAAAGCTGGGAGATGATATCAGGGTTGTAATGCCCAAATACGGCTGTATTCCTCATGAATATCTGGAACAAATGGAGTTTAAGTTTTTTATATATATACCGCTCGGATGGAGAAGAAAATACTGCGGAGTATTTGAGCTTGAAAAAGACGGCGTTATATATTACTTTATCGACAACGAATATTATTTCGGCGACCCTTATCTATACAAGTGGAACGACCTCGAAAGATTTGCATTTTTTGACAAAGCAGCGCTGGAAATATTAAAACATCTTGACTGGAAGCCTGATATCATACACTGCCATGACTGGCAGACCGGTATGGTGCCTGTTCTGCTTAACGCATATTATAATAAAGACACGTTTTATCAGGGAATAAAAACTGTATTTACTATTCATAACCTGCGCTATCAGGGAATTTACTCTATTGACATCGTTTCGGATTTCTTCTCACTTAACCGTGACTTTTTTACAGCTGATAAATTGGAGTTTCATGGCTGTGCGAATTTACTAAAAGGCGGTATAGTTTATTCCGACTATATCACTACTGTAAGTCCGACATATGCGTCAGAAATACAAACCCCGATGGGCGGCGAAAAGCTTGACGGATTATTATCTGCAAGATCACAGTCTTTGTATGGTATTTTAAACGGTATAGATTACAATGTTTATAATCCTAAAACGGACAAATATATATTTGAGAATTATGATGCAAGAAACGTTGTAAATAAAAAAAGAGAAAACAAGATGAAGCTGCAGCAACAGCTTGGATTGACCGTAGACGGCGAAAAAGTAATGATTGGTATCATATCAAGGCTTGTTGACCAAAAAGGTTTTGATATAATAGCAGAGGCAATGGGCGAGCTAATGAATATGGATATTCAGTTGGTTGTTGTGGGAACCGGAGAAGCAAAGTATGAAAATCTGTTTAGACATAATGCGTGGTGCAATTCACAAAAAATGTCTGCTAATATAATGTTCAGCAATGAGCTGGCACACAAAGTATATGCTTCATGCGATATATTCCTAATGCCGTCAATGTTTGAGCCTTGCGGTCTCAGTCAAATGATTTCACTTGCATATGGAACAATTCCTGTAGTTCGTGAAACCGGGGGATTGAAGGATTCAATTATGCCGTATAATGAATTCACCGGAGAGGGAAACGGATTTAGTTTCTATCCGTATACTGCTCATGATATGATGTATACATTAAGATATGCCATTAAAATTTTCAGTGATAAAAAAGCCTGGACCGATTTAATTAAAAATGCTATGAGACAAGATTTTTCATGGAACGAATCGGCAAAGAAATATCAGGATATGTATAATAGGCTGCTAGGTTAATTTTTGATTTAAAATCTATTTTAAGCCCGTAAGAATCAATTTATTCTTACGGGCTTAGTATTATATAAAAATATAATATAAAATTTATTATAATAATGTTTTAATATATTAGTCTAAATTATTAAAAATTATAAATTTATTTTTTTCTAATTGTTTTTTGAAAATAATAAAATATAATTATTAATATGTTTAATAATTAAACAGCTACCTTACATTAAATAAAATTTCTTTTATTGTATATAACCTTTATATTAACATATTTTTATAACTTTATCTAAATTAATTCTGTTATCCATGACTGCGCACCTAACGAGGCGTCTGCCGCCGCCCTGCCGATGTTTGCTGAAAATTATCTTATTTTTTTATAGTTCTCAATTTTAATTATATCATTTTTTCTTTTTACTCCTATCCATTTAAAATGGAGCTAGTAATTTTCACTAGAAAACAGTCTCATATATTTATTATTTATTGATTATGATTTTACCTAAATAATTCTGTTATCCATGACTGCGCACCTAACGAGGCGTCTGCCGCCGCCCTACCGATGTTTGCTGAAAATTATCTTATTTTTTATAGTTCTCAGTTTTAATTATATCATTTTTTTTTTTACTACTATCCATTTAAAACGGAGCTGATAATTTTCGCTAGAAATCGAAATCACTCTTATATATTTTTTCTTATCGTTTATGATTTTACCTAATAATTCTGTTATCCATGACTGCGCACCTAACGAGGCGTCTGCTGCCGCCCTGCCGATGTTTGCTGAAAATTATCTTATTTTTTATAGTTTTCCTTTTTAATTATATTATTTTTTTTATTACTATTCATTTAAAACAGAGCTGCTAATGTTCGCTAGAAATCACTCTTATATATTTTTTCTTATCGTTTATAATTTTACCTAATAATTTTACTATCCATGACTGCGCACCTAACGAGGCGTCTGTCGCCGCCCTGCCGATGTTTGCTAAAAAAACTTTATTATTATTTTTATAATTATTAATTTGTTTATATTAGATGTTTAATTACATAAATAATATTTAATAATTATAGGTGTATAACCAAAATTGTTACTAAATATAATTAATTAGTAAAAATAAAATGTTTTTAGTAAACATCGGCAGGGCGGCGGCAGACGCCTCGTTAGGTGCGCAGTCATGGATAACAGAATTATAAGGTAAAATCATAATCAATAAATAATAAATATATTAAGATTATATCAGCAAATATCGGTAAAGCACCGATAGGTACCTCTTTAGGTGCTCAGTCTCAGAAAACAGAAATAGCTTATGTAAAACCATAATAAATTAATTTCAAAGATATTAAAATTGTTTTCAGCAAACATCGGAAGAGCTCCGATAGGTACCTCTTTAAGTGCGTAGTCTCAAAAAGCAGAAAATAATGTATATAAACTTTAATAATCTACAACATTAATTAAAGCTCTAATTTAATATATTTACAAATTGACAAAAAAAGTATAAAATATAATCTATTAATATGAGAGGATTTGGTAGTATAGAAAATTTATTTGACCGGCCAACATATAAGTTTGAAAATGAAATAGTTAATACTCTATTAAACAGTACAAACATTAGAATAGAAAAAATAATATCAGACGGCCATACAACCGGGTGGTATGACCAAGATCAGGATGAGTTTGTTTGTCTTCTTACCGGATATGCAGAATTAGAAATATTGAGCGATGATGGAGATTTAAATATTCTTAAACTATCTCCGGGTGATAATATTCTTATAAAGAAACATACAAAACATAGAGTAATTAAAACCACAAAATGCAATTGGCTTTGTATATTTTTTAATTAACAGAAGGAGCAAATAAAATGAAAATAGTTTTACAACGGGTATCAAAAGCTAGTGTATCCGTAGAAGATAAGATAACAGGCAAGATAGAAAACGGATATTTGGCGCTTTTGGGAATTTCTGATAACGACGATAAAGAAAAAGCTGAAAAAGCAGTTGATAAAATATCAAAGCTGAGAATATTTCCGGATAGTAATGGTAAAACAAATTTATCATCAATAGAGATAGATGGGGAACTGCTTGTTGTTTCACAATTTACATTATACGCTGACTGCAAAAAGGGTAACAGACCAAGTTTTATAAACGCAGGTTCACCATCTCATGCCGAAAAAATATATAATTATTTTATTGAATATGCAAAACAGAAATTTAAGAAAGTTGAATCCGGAATTTTTGGAGCCGACATGAAGGTAGAATTAATTAATGATGGTCCATTTACTCTAATTTTGGAAGATGGAAACGGATTATAAAATAATATGTTTCTATATAATATAACTTAATAATTATTGTATGACATTTATTTCTCTATAATAATATAAGTTTTTATTAAATAATAATTTAAATGATGGTATATACATTATGAATTTTAAGTAGCAATTATTAAAAATAAAGTTAGTTTACTTATTATAGTATGGACAAATGATAAAAATCCAGTTGATACATCTGGTAAACAAATTAAGAATAAAACTAAAATATAAGTTATAAAAATGTAGAAAATTATTTTAAATCAAAATTCAAGCAGGTGAAATATGAATAGCAAATTATCATGTAATTGAGATTCTGATATAAATGTTTTTTTATTAAATGATATATTTTCGACCCTTAACCTTTTTACTATTACTATGATTTCTTCTAAAAGTTTTGTTAATAAATTTTTTTATACCATAACTCATCAAACAAAAACCGCTGTGATTAATTTCACAGCGGTATAAACTTAATTTTTTAATTATTTAAGTTCGATTTGTGCTCCAACTTCTTCGAGCTTTGTCTTCATTTCTTCAGCTTCATCCTTAGATACAGCTTCCTTAATTGTCTTAGGAGCTCCGTCAACTAAAGCCTTTGCGTCAGCAAGACCAAGACCTGTAATCTCACGAACAACCTTAATAACCTTTATCTTCTGGGCGCCTGCTCCAGCAAGAACTACGTCAAACTCTGACTTTTCTTCTGCTCCGCCTTCAGCAGCTCCGGCAGCACCTGCAACCATAACAGGAGCAGCAGCGCTAACGCCGAATTCTTCTTCTAAAGCCTTTACCAAATCGTTTACTTCCATTAATGTAAGTTCTTTTATTTCATCAAGAATTTTTGTTATATCTGCCATTTTATTTTCCTCCATTATCTAAATTTAATAGCTTATTTTATACAAATTAATATTTACTACTCTGCGGCAGGTGTTTCTGCCGCTTCTGCAGCAGGAGCCTCTTCAGCAGGTGCTGCTGTTTCTTCTGCTTTTCCGCCCGGTACAGCTTCTTCTGTAACGATAGCCTGCAATGTACGAGCAAGTTTGCTGATAGGTGACTGCAATGAACCCATCATCTTTGAAATGAGAACTTCCTTTGATGGAATTGAAGCATACTGCTTAACCTCATCAATTGAAATAACTTTTCCTTCAACAAAACCGGCTTTGATTTCAAGCAAATCATTTCCCTTAGCAAAGTCACAAAGAACCTTAGCCGGAGAAATAACGTCGTCATTACTTGTAGCAATAGCTGTAGGACCTTCTAAAACGCTGTCTAAATCCTCAAGACCAACTTCTTTAGCAGCAAAACGGATAATACTGTTCTTTAAAACTGTATACTCAACGTTTGCCTCACGAAGCTTACGGCGAAGTTCTGTGTCCTGCTCAACAGTAAGACCTCTATAATCGGCCAAAACTCCGGCCTGTGCATTTTGCAGTCTCTCTGTCAGCTGTTTTACCATCGCTTTTTTATTTTCTAAAACTTTCTCACTTGGCAATTTTAAATCCTCCTTCCGTAAAAAAATCCCTCGCAGACATGCGAGGGACATAATTATACATAATCATATCATCCTCGGCAGGATTTATGGCGTCTGCCACCTGCTGTCTACGGAATATAAAAGATAATTTTACAAATTAATTATTCTGACAAGTCGATATTTTAACACAATATCTATAACTTGTCAACCTAAAATAAATTAGTTTTCAAGCTTATTTGCAGCTATTTTAACTCCTGGACCCATTGTAGAAGCAATAGTAACTGACTTCAAATAGGTACCTTTAGCAGCAGACGGTTTAGCCTTTATAATAGCTCCCATCAATACGTTAAAGTTAGCTCCCAGCTTTTCAGGTCCGAAAGAAGCTTTTCCGATAGGACAATGAATAATGTTTGCCTTATCAAGTCTATACTCAATCTTACCTGCCTTAGCCTCTTCAACAGCTTTAGCAACATCAGGAGTAACCGTACCTGCTTTTGGGTTAGGCATAAGTCCTTTAGGACCAAGAACTCTACCTATTCTACCAACAACACCCATCATATCAGGGCTTGCAATAACTACATCAAAATCAAACCAATTCTCAGACTGGATTTTCTGAGCCAGTTCTTCAGCACCGACATAATCAGCTCCGGCTGCCTTTGCAGCTTCAGCCTTATCGTCACGTGCAAACACGAGAACTCTAACTTTTTTACCGGTACCATTAGGAAGTACAACAGCACCTCTAACCTGCTGATCAGCATGTCTTGAATCAACACCGAGCTTAACATGAAGCTCAATTGTCTCATCAAACTTAGCCGTTGCGGTTTTACAAACAACGCTTAAAGCTTCCTGAGGGTCATAAAGTTTACCCTTTTCAACAAGCTTAGCGGCTTCTTGATACTTTTTGCCTTTCTTCATTCTATATCCTCCTATTGTGGTTCAGCAGAATAATAATATTCCTCCCACCAAACTTATCCGTCTTATTCGGAACTAATAATTACTCTTCAACAGTGATTCCCATAGAACGAGCTGTTCCGGCAATCATTGACATAGCGGCTTCAACAGAAGCGGCGTTAAGATCCTGCATCTTCTTCTCAGCAATATCTTTAAGATCTGCTTTTTTAAGTTCTGCAACCTTTGTTTTGTTCGGAACGCCAGACGCCTTATCAAGACCGCAGGCCTTCTTAATTAAAACCGGTGCCGGCGGAGTTTTAGTAATAAATGTGAATGATCTATCCTGATATACTGTTATAACAACAGGGATAATCATGCCAGCGTCATTTTTTGTTTTCTCATTAAACTGCTTTGTAAAATCCATAATATTTACACCGTGCTGTCCAAGTGCAGGACCAACCGGCGGTGCAGGAGTAGCTTTTCCTGCAGGAATCTGCAATTTAATATAACCTGTAACTTTCTGTGCCATTGTGATTTACACCTCCTTGTACACATGCGTGGTATTATCGGGACTAGGCCCCTCCCACAGACCGATTAATTTCGGTATATATAAACGGAATAATCCGTGTGGGTAACAAATTTATGCTATTGATTCTATTTGGTTAAACTCAAGTTCAACATCCGTATCTCTTCCAAACATTGAAACAGTTGCTTTAACCTTCTTCTTATCAAGATTTATCTCAGTGATTACACCCAAAAATCCTTCAAGAGCTCCATATTTTACTCTAATATTGTCGCCAACGTTATAGTCAAATTTTATCACTGTATGCTCAAGTCCCATACTCTCAACCTCTTCCTGTGTGAGAGCTACCGGTTTAGATCCGGGTCCTACAAATCCAGTAACACCGCGGCAGTTTCTAACCACATACCAGCTGTCATCATTCATAATCATCTTAATCATAACATAGCTGGGAAATACTTTACGTTCTGAGACTTTCTTTTTGTTATCTTTTATTTCGATAACCTCTTCCATAGGAACGCGGACTTCCTGGATAACATCTTCCATTCCTCTGTTCTCTACGGTCTTTAAAATATCGTCCATAACTTTATTCTCATAACCGGAATATGTATGGGCAACATACCATTTCGCTTTATTTTTGTCTGACATAAAAAATCACCTTTGCTATCTACTAATGATAAGTGACATACCCCAAGTAAAGAGAGCGTCAAGTCCCCAAATAACTATACCAACTATAACAACATAGAGCATAACAATAAGAGTATTCTGTCTAACTTTTGCAAATGTAGGCCAGATAACCTTTTTCATTTCAGACTTAACTTCTTTAAAGTATTTTGCAACTCTATTGAAGAAACTCGGTTTGGTTTGTTCCATTTCTCTACACCTCTAATTATTTCGTTTCTTTATGGACAGTGTGTTTTCTACAAAATCTGCAGTATTTTTTAAGCTCAAGTCTGTCAGGGCAGTTCTGCTTATTCTTTGTAGTATCGTAATTTCTTTGCTTACATTCGGTACAAGCTAATGTAATCTTTGTTTGCATAATTATCACCTCAAATTCCTAACACAAATAAAGCCTCTTTCACGAGGCAAATACAATAATAACACAAATTTCTACGCTTGTCAATAATATTTTTTAAAAAAATTCCCATATTTATTCATATAAAAGCATGTCCACTATATATAGTTATATTATAAAAGCTCATACAAAATATATTGATTTTAACTTTATACAAAGTGGTGATAATATGAATTGTCTTAAAATTATTTTTGTTTATATAGGCCTTATAATTGGAGCCGGATTTGCTTCCGGCAGAGAAATTTGTGAATATTTCAACTTTTGTTCAAATACTGACTATACAGGTGTATGTATAGCGTCCATTTTATTTATATTTGTTTGTTACGCTATATTAAAAAAGTCAATGAAGTATGAACTCTATACTATATCAGACTATGTAAAACATACTTTGAGTTTCTCTAAGATACTTCAAAAGTTCTTTCTTGTATTAATATTTTTCGACTTGACATGCGGTCTTATTGTCATGCTTTCATCATGCGGAGAAATATTTACAAACGTTTTTGGTATCCCAAAACTTGCAGGGGCTGTTATCCTGTCTGCACTTTGTTTTATAGTTTTTATTTTTGACATTAAAGGTATTGCGGCAATAAATATTATTTTAGTTCCTATTATCACGGTAACTATACTTTTTATATCAATTTTCTCAATACTGTCTAAAATATACTCCCCAACATTTTTTTTAACAGACTTTTTATCAGGTTCAGGCAGAAATATGATTTTTCTTGCTGTGTGCTATGTAAGCTATAATACCCTGACAGCGGCTTCTGTACTGTCACCGCTGACAAAAGAGGTAAAAGACAGAAAAACAATACTTATAAGTTCAGCAATAGCAGGTTCTATAATCGGTCTGCTTATATTCTTGGTTTGGTTTGCTATCGGTATGAATTTCAGCACTGTTTGGTATGAAAGCTTTCCTCTGCAAAAACTTGCAGGTTTAATAGACAAAAATTTCGAAAGTATCTACTCAATCTGTCTGATGATGTCTATCTTTACCACCGCTGTATCAGAAGGATATGGAATATTATCTTATTTTAACATAATAACTCTAAAAAGAAGAATAATAATATCCATATTACTTTTTGTAATAATCCTGCCGTTTTCTATGATAAACTTTGCATATTTAGTAAAACACCTTTACTATATCCTAGGTTCCCTTGGAATGCTGTGGATGTTAGTTGTATTAATTGACTATTTAAGAGATTTAAAACACTAGATTTAAATTAAATAAAATATTACATAAATATAATCAAAGTTATACACATTTGTAATATTTGTAATATGTTGGTAAAATGTGTGTAACATTAAACCCACTTTTTTGTGGTATAAAATGTTAATATTTCAATTCGTTTACAAACACTTTATCAACATGTTAAAATTAAGTTACAGCGTTTATAAAAATAAGTTATCTACATTTCTCACCGTACCAACAACAGCATCTTCAACTATAAATATATATATTATATATTATTATAAAGACCATACTAAAATCATTATAAAAATAACAATAATAGTATGGTCGTTTATTATTCACCTATAAAACCTTGAATTATCTTCTGTTCAGCTTCTTCTTCCGTTAATCCTAAAGTTCTGAGTTTAAGTAATTGTTCTCCCGCTATCTTTCCAATTGCCGCTTCATGAATTAATTCAGAATCACAGTTATTTGCCGTCAGTCTCGGTGAAGCTGTAACTGTACCATTATCAACAAGTATAGCGTCACATTCAGTATGTCCTTTAGATATATTATTGCCAATTATATTAGAAATATAACTCTGTTTTGAATTTCCTTTTGCTACAGAACGTGAAACTACGTCAGCAGCTGAATTTTTCCCGTTCAGAGATACTGTAAAATCAGTATCAGCTGTTTCATCACCGTCAGTCATGATTCTTTCACGGATTATCAGTTTTGCATCTTCACCCAGGCTTGCTGTAGTCTTACGGGTAGTTTTATCCACTCCTCCTATTTGAATTGTATCCATAGTTAATGAAGAACCCTTTTTTAATTCACATTCGGTTACAGGGTCTATTTTCTTAGCTCCTGTACCTTTTCCGGTTCCAATATGTTTTTCCTGATATAAAACTTTTGCATTTTCCTCAAGAATAAACTTGTGTATACCATTATGTCTTGCGTCTTCTTCTGTATCAGTATGAACTCCGCATCCGGCAACTATAGTGACATCAGCATTTTTCCCTACATAAAAATCATTATAAACTAAGTCGTCAAAGTTTCCGTGCGTTACGCAGGCGGGTATATAAACTGTTTCATCTTTTGTATTTTCAGCGATTTTTATTATAAGACCGGGAGCATCTTTTTTGGATTCAATCTGAATATTTTTACTTGATTGTCTTCCTGCACACTCACCGTTTTCTCTGATATTGAACGCGCCTTTAAATTCACCTGTAAAGTCTGAAACAATTTTTAAAAGTTCATCAGTAATTTTATTCACTATACACTTCCTCCTTTCCTTCAGGACAGTGCTGTCCATATTCATTTTCCAGCAATATTGGCATTATCTCATCTTTTTGACCGCTTGTTCTGACAAGTCCGTCGGCAATAACTATAATTTCATCTGCTATTTCCAAAATTCTTTCCTGGTGTGAAATTATTATCTGCGTGCCTTTATGTTTTGATTTTAGTTCTTCAAAAACTTTTATAAGTCCGGTGAAGCTCCATAAATCTATACCTGCCTCAGGCTCGTCAAAAATAGTCAGCTTAGTTTTTCTTGCCAGTACGCTGGCTATCTCAATTCTTTTTATCTCTCCTCCTGAAAGTGAAGAATTAATTTCCCTGTCTATATAATCATAAGTACAAAGCCCTACTTTTCCTAAAAGTTCACAGAGCTCATCTATTGACAAATCTTTTCCTGAAGCGAGTTCAAGCAGATTTTTGACCGTTATGCCTTTAAACCTGACAGGCTGCTGCAGAGCATAGCTTATTCCGGCTTTTGCACGTTCAGTTATATCATAGTCGGAAATATCTGTATTATCTAAAAATATTTTTCCTGAAGTCGGCTTTTCTATTCCGGCAATAATTTTTGCCAGCGTTGTTTTTCCGCCGCCGTTCGGTCCGGTTATAACTATCAGCTTGCCATCAGGTATATCAAGATTTATATCTTTAATTATTTGAGTTCCGTTTTCTAGGGTCCAATTTATATTTTGTAGTTTTAACATTTTATCACTTCCATATATTGTTATATTATGGTGAATTATATCATATCAAAGATATATTGTAAAGTTTATGAATTTTATTTATTGCATTGCTTTACTTATAGCATCTTTTATATTATCAGCCGACATAGCGCCGGGTATATATCCAAAAACGCTTCCGTCCCTATTGATTATAAAAGTTGTAGGAAGACTCATGATACTGTACGATTTAAAAACATCTCCTGTTTTATCTATGAGAACCGGGAAAGTTAAGTTATACTCATCAAGAAACTCTTGAATTTCTTCCTGACTGACATCTGAATTATTAGGGTATTTTTCTGAACGCGGATTTGCCGCGCCTAATATAATAACGTCTTGACTGTTTTCTCCATATTCATAATATAATTTTTCTATATCAGGCATTTCTTCTTTACAATATCCGCACCATGTGGCCCAAAAATTTATAAATACTACTTTTCCTTTATAATCGGACAGTTTGTGAGTTTGCCCATATTGATCAGTTAATTCAAAGTCAGGAGCCAGTGAGGTATTCTTTTTAGGTTTTTTTGTAGGAGCAGGAGTTATTTCAGGATTTGGTGTTTGGTAGGTTATATTATTTTCAGCAGAATTATTATTTTCGGTTTGTTTCTCTGAGCTGCTTGTATTTGTGACAGATGCTATATAACTGTTAATACCGTTCATGAATCCTGTTATTGTCATTATTCCCATTAAAATTAACAAAACGGCTCCTATTTTAACGGTATATTTTACTATGTTCTGATGTCTTTTAAACAAATCAAGTACAGTGCCGGTAAAAAGACCGACAAGCAGGAATGGTATAATAAATCCTAACGTATATACACCTATTAGTAAAAAGCCGATAAGTTTTGAATCGGAAGCCGATACCATTAATAATACGCTGCTGAGTACAGGACCTATACACGGCGTCCATGCGAAACTGAAAGTGAAACCTAAAACAAACGCGGTCAGCGGGTTCATGGCAAACTTTCCGATATTAAAGGGCAGGCGGTGTTCTGATTCTATAATATTACGGCGTTTAAATATTCCAAATTGGTATAATCCGAATATTATCATTATTAATCCGCTTATTATCATAAAAACATATTTATATTTATTAAAAAACTGACCCAGCATAGAAAAACTAAAGCCCAGCAGAAAAAAGGTAAAACTTATTCCTAATACAAAACATATAGTATTAATAAATATTTTTTTTCTGGGATAAATTATTTTTCCATCGCTGTCGGTGTATTTGCTTCCTCCTGCCAAATAACTTATGTAAAGTGGTATTAGCGGAAGTGTGCACGGAGAGAAAAAACTTATAATACCTTGAAAAAATACAGTTATAATTGAAATTCCCTGCTCTAATGAAAATGGCATAAATTCACCTCTTATTATAATTTTTAAAGTTAATTTATTAAATTAGCATAACATTTTATATTGTTATCTTAGTTATAATTAATTATACTTAAATGGACTAACATACCGTGTTTTTATTTAAATATTTTGCTGTCAATTGTTTTTATTGTTGTTTTATCCAGATAGTCTTTACATGAATAATTTAAGTTTTCAACAATGTCGTCCATAATTCCGGCCATACCTGAGGCTATTAAACAATCCATATCATCATCGCCGCTGTGCCAATTAAGACAGACAGTTTTTTCATTTATAGCGTCGAGTATTTGACCTAGAGATATATTTTCTTTTTTGTCTGATAAAATATAACCCCCGTCAAGGCCTTCCTGAGACTTTACAAGACCTTTTTTCTTAAGCATTGACATAACTTTTCGGACGCGCGTAGGATTAGTGCAGATATTTTCAGCTAATTTTTCACTTGATACAGTTTCACCTTTATGGTTTAGATAGACTAATGCGTGAACAGCTACACAGAAATTTCCCGTCATTTCGTTACTCCTATTCATTATTTATAAACTGTGACTTTTTGAAATACAATTATACTGTGACTATAACATATACAGTTAGTGTTGTCAATAGTACTTTTAAAAAATTTCATAATTTAATAAAAAATTTTTATGTTTTGAATTAAGTTGTATAAGAACAGTATGTTTTGTATTTCAAATTAAATAATTGTTTTTTTTATATTAGTTTTTTTAAAAATTATCAAATTTTAAGTTTAGTTTTTTGACAAAATAAAAATTTTAGTATGAAATTGACTTCATAATAGATCTTTAGTATGTATTTCAATCATTTTAGATAAAATAAGTATTTAAGGAGGTAAAAAATATGATAACTGCTGAGGAAAGAATAATAAGGTCAGAAAAAATTAAAGAATATGAAGTTTATTTAATGGAACAAGAAAAAAGCTTGTCAACAATAAGAAAGTATATACAAGATATAAAAAGAATGTATAAATATTTTGAAGAAAAAGAATTGAGTAAGATACTGCTTATTGAATGGAAAAAGCTATTGGCAGAAAGTTATTCCGCTTCAAGCGTTAATACAATATTAGCTGCTGCTAACGGTTTTTTAGAATATAACGGTTGGGTCGATTTAAAAATAAAACCGTTAAAGATTCAGAAAAATATATTTTGCGATGAGAAAAAAGAATTATCTAAAAACGAATATTTTAGATTAATTAAGACTGCTGAAAAATTAAATAATAAAAGACTATCTCTTATTATACAAACTATATGTGCTACAGGAATTAGGGTCTCTGAGTTAAGTTATATAACTGTTGAAGCCGTTTATAAAGGTAAAGCAGAAATTAACAATAAAGGAAAAAGAAGAATAATATTTATTCCTGTAAAACTTTGTAAAATTTTAAAAATATATATAAAAAGACAAAGCATTTCAAAGGGATGTATCTTTATAACAAAGAGCGGAAAACCAATAGACCGGTCAAATATATGGAGAGAGATGAAAAATTTATGTGAAGAGTCAGGAGTAAAATCAGAAAAGGTTTTTCCACATAATCTCAGGCATCTTTTTGCAAAAATATATTATTCAGAAGAAAAGGATTTATCAAGGTTAGCCGACATTTTAGGACATACAAATATAAATACAACGCGGATATATACCATGGAAAGTGGTTCGGTTCATCTAAGACAGCTTGATAAGATGAACTTAGTTATCACATAATTTTGATTATGTTGTATCTATTTAAATAATTGAATAACTATGTGACTAATTTCAATATTATTATAACATAATTGTTTATTTGATTACAAGTTAATAATATAAAATTTTACATATTTTTTAAAATAGACAACATAAATAAGCAGAATGAATATATATTTTTATTCCGCTTGTTTGTTATGCAAAAATTTATTAAATTGTATCTAAATTATTATTTATAAAAAATAATAATAATTTTTGTTATAAAAAATAATACTTTATGGCAAGTTATTACAACATAATCAAAATTATGTAGTTATATTATTTAAAAGTATAAAGGGATGGATATTATGAATTTTGAAGAGAAAAAAGATTTAGAGGTTAATAAACTTGAAATAAAAGAAAATTTGTTTGATATGCAAAAACTTATTCTGCGACTTAAAAATCTTATAAAAATTATATCTGAAGAACAAAAAAATTTTTATAAAATAGAAGTTTCTTCAAAGATTAATGACTTTTATATAGGGAATGAAAAAGAACTGGAACATGTGCTTATTAAATTTTTTGTAGGAGCTGTAAAATATTTAAAAGAAGCGGAATATCTTGTTTTTAGTATTGGTGTAAATAAGTTTACAACTAATAAAGATGAAATCTATTTTATAATAAAAGGTATAGAAACAAGTAATAAAAATAAGAATTACAATAAAAATTATGAATGGTTAAATTCTATAAAAGATTCTTTAAAAAAATTAGATGGTAATGTTAATATAAAACAAGGACTTAACAGTGGATATACTTTTATGCTAAGCATACCATTAAAAAATAAATAATTTTATAATTAAATAAATTTGGTGCGGTTTTTTAAAACTCAATCAATAGTAATCAGCAAATTATTTGCTTAATCTATTAAAGAGACTTTAGTTCGGAAGGTCTATTCCAAATAATTGTGCCATTTTCATTAGAAATTTTTTCAGGAATATTTTTTAATGTTATTTCTATACAGTTATTATATATTTTAACAGAGTTATCGTTTCCTTTATGCAATATCTTAACTTCGTGAACGACGGCAGCATACTCACCAATGTAATCATCATCTTCAGGCTCAGTATCAGTCTCAAATATACCTGTAAAAGATCTGCATTTGACTTTAAGTCCATTATCCTATTCGATAATCTGTTTAAAATAATGTTTAAATATAGGTAATAATTTATTATATTGTTTATTTTTCATATATAACTCTCCTTTTTATTTTTTTTAATTTCATCATTCATTTTGGCATTGCTGGTACAATATGTGCATTACCTTTATTGTCATAGTGGATTGTTTTTTAAGTAATTTAACTATTAAGTTTGTTTTATATATAAAAAATCATATTTATCTAATATATTTAAGGACATGGTTCAATAAGCCTTCAAGCAGCATAATTATATTATGGGCAAAGGAGGTGTTAAAATTGATTATGCGGGCTATAGTAATAGGCGTACAAAATGACCGTTTGTTTGTATTAGACATAGAAAACCGTCAGAGAGTTGTTGTGATAACGCGCAGAGCACGCCGGTTTAGACCTGGAAATTTTGTTCGGATTGAATTTGACGGTATTATGACAAACAGTATGCCGCCGCAGATATATGCTCAGAGAATATCCTTAATTTCATGGAATAATATCTGGTGTGATTTTTGTTAATATAAAATAAAATGTTTTTATTTTGAATTAATTTGGCAACATATAAAAAACGCTTACCTTTGTTGGTAAGCGTGTTCTTAGTGGTTGCGGGGGCCGGATTTGAACCAACGACCTTCGGGTTATGAGCCCGACGAGCTACCAGACTGCTCCACCCCGCGATATATTGTTACTGTGTGGTGCCGGAGACCGGAATCGAACCGGTACGGGAATTACTTCCCACGGGATTTTAAGTCCCGGGCGTCTGCCAGTTCCGCCACTCCGGCGTGACTACTTACACAGCTTTTAAATTATATCACTGTTAAATCATATTGTCAAGTGTTTTTTTAATTTATTTATATTTTATAAGTAAATATTTTTAAATAAATAAAATGCACTGTTCAACTTTTATATTTTTGCCAAAATAAATTATTTTATACTACAAACCAAGATGTCTGCGGCAAGCCGCGACATCTTGGTCTGATATTAGCTGTTTTATTCCTGATTGTATTTCTTTGAAAGCTCGTCAATCTTTCCGCTTTCTTTCATTTCAGCCAAAACTTTGTTGATTTGGTCTAGAAGCTCTTTATTATCTTTCCTTACAGCTATTGCATATTCTTCTGTTTCAAAAACCTCAGGGTCTTCAACAAATTTGAGACCTTCTTTTTGTGCCAGGGCAACTCCTGTAGCTTTGTCGATTACAACAGCATCAAGCTTACCGTTTTTAACGTCTTGAACTATATCAATTCCTCTGTTTGCTCTTGTTATTTTACTGTCGTCGATTGCAAGATCTTCTGTTACTATGCTGTCGCCTGTGTACCCGAGAACAACGCCGACTGTTTTGTTATTCTTTAAATCTTCTGCACTGTTTATATCAGTGTTGTCAGCTTTGGTAATAATAACCTGTGAAGCTGTGTAATATGTATCTGAAAAATCAACGCTCTGCTGTCTTTCTTCTGTGATTGTCATTCCTGCTACAGCCATATCCACTTTGCCTGATTTTACTGCGGCAATCAGACCGTCGAATTCCATATCCTCAACTTGAAGCTCTTTGTTCATGCTGCCGGCAATTTCCTTGCCTATACATATATCAATACCGTCATAATTTCCGACTACTCCATTAGTTGTTGTAAATTCAAACGGCGGGAAAGCGGCGTTTGTGCCAAGCGTTAATTTGTCATCTTTGCTTCCGCAGCCAGACAGAACCCCCATTGTCATTACTGCTGCTGCAGCTATTGCAGCTGCTCTTTTAAAAAATTGTTTCATTCTTCTTCCTCCTAATTTATATTTTATAATTATTTACAAAATTTTGCCCAAGAAATCCTTAGTGCGCTGATTCTGCGGATTCCCAAATAATTTTTCCGGGCTTCCTTCCTCCACTACCATTCCGTCGTCCATAAATAATACTCTGGAGGCAACTTCACGCGCAAACCCCATTTCATGAGTTACTACTACCATAGTCATTCCTGCATTAGCTAAATTTTTCATTACCTCTAAAACCTCTCCTACCATTTCCGGGTCAAGAGCCGAGGTTGGCTCATCAAAAAGCATTATATCCGGTTCCATTGCAAGAGCTCTTGCTATGGCTATTCTCTGTTTCTGTCCTCCTGACAGCTGACCCGGATATGAATCCGCTTTATCAGAAAGACCGACAATATTTAATAATTCTATAGCCTTTTTATTTGCATCAGAGGCATTTTTTTTCTTAACTTTTATTGGAGCTAAAGTTATATTTTCAATTACACTGAGATGCGGAAAAAGATTGAAATGCTGAAAAACCATTCCCATTTTTTCACGCAGTTTATTAACATTGGTTTTGGGGGCTGTTATGCTTTCACCCTCAATAAGTATTTCGCCTTCCGTTGGAGTTTCCAAAAGGTTCAGGCACCGAAGAAAAGTAGATTTGCCTGACCCGGACGGGCCAATAAGCACTATCTTTTCACCTTTGCGTACATGCTGATCAATACCTTTTAAAACTTTCAAATCACCGAAACTTTTTTTTAGACCGCTTACTTTTATCAATCTGCAGCCCTCCTCTATCGTATATCGGATTTTCTCAATTTATTTTCAAATGCTTTTAGCAATGTGCTCACTATTTTAATAACTACATAGTAAATAAGTGCAATTGAAAGCATAGGCACTACATAATCATAGGTTAAACTCTGTACTTTTCTGGCGGCGCCTACGAGGTCTATATTGGCTATCATACCGATAACAGCAGTCTCTTTTATAAGTACAATAAATTCATTTCCCAGCGCAGGAAGTATATTTTTGACCGCCTGAGGTATTATTATGTAAGTCATTGTTTGGCGCTGCGTTAGTCCCAGCGACCTGCCGGCCTCAGTCTGTCCCTGGTCGATAGATAGGATTCCTCCTCTTACTATTTCAGCAATATAAGCGCCGCTGTTAATACCGAATGCAATAACACCGACCATCCATCTGTCAATATTGACATTAGCAAAAATTATGAAGTAAATTATCAGGAGCTGAACCATTGTTGGAGTTCCGCGGATAATATCAATATATAAACCAGAGATACCGCGGAATAATTTATTTTTTGATAATCTGCCGAAGGCCATTACAACACCAATGACCAGACCTACCAAAACAGCAAAAAATGAAATTAAAAGCGTGTAGCCAAGACCGCTCAAAAACCATTGCCACCGGTTATCCAATACAAATGTTGAATACAAAGAATTTCCGAGCTCAGTAATAAAGTTCATTTTATATCTTCCCCCTCCCTGTTTAAACTCTTATATTTAATTATGATAGCAAACTTTTCCCAAAATAGCAATAATAAATTTGAATAATAATCAAAATTTAAGTATTTTTATTATTTTATGTAATAAATCTTTGATTCACGTGTTCGTTTATATGACTTAAACAGAGTTTGGAATTGCATATTTAATATATATATGTTATAATTATTAAATTAAACTCGAAAATTTATTTTCTAAAATAAAATAAAAATTTTAAATAATATTGAGGTATTATATGAAGCTATCCGGAAAATCTGAACTGATGTCAGTTCTCAATAAATATAATTTTTCTTTTTCAAAAAGTTTGGGACAGAACTTTTTAATTGATCAGAATATTTTAAACAAAATTGTCAGCGGTTCAGGTATTAATGAGAATACAAATGTACTGGAAGTGGGACCGGGAGCAGGAACTCTTACAAGAGAACTTTGTTTAAAAGCAAAGAAAGTTACAGCGGTTGAAATAGATAAAGCTCTTATCCCAATTTTAAATGATGTAATGTCCGATTTTGATAATTTTAATCTCATTAACAGTGATATTTTGGAGCTGAATATTAATGAGTTGATAAAAGATGAATTCGGCAATGAAAGCTTTACTGTAGTTGCAAATCTGCCTTATTATATAACAACTCCAATTATTATGAATTTTCTTGAAAGTGAACTTCCTGTCAATTCAATGACTCTAATGATACAAAAAGAAGTTGCAGCCCGTATTCTTGCCGAGCCCGGAACAAAGGATTACGGGGCTCTTTCGGTTGCTGTTCAGTTCTATGCTAAGCCCGGAGTAATCTGCTCGGCTTCGCCTCATTGTTTTACACCTCAGCCAAAGGTGACATCGACTGTTGTCAATCTTAAATTATATGATAAGCCGAAATATGATGTGAAAAATAAGGAACAATTTTTTAAAATTGTAAAATCTATTTTTTCACAGCGCAGAAAAACACTGGTAAACTCGTTATCAGGCAGCCCATATTTAGATCTTAGCAAAGATAAAATAATCGACGTTTTAAAACAAATGGAATTGAATGAGAAAGTACGCGGTGAAAAACTAAATATAGAACAAATAACTGAACTATCGAATATAATTTATGAAACACAGGAGTAATATAAAATGAAAAAATATGTTTTAGCAAGCAAAAACAAGCATAAAGCGGATGAAATAAAAGAAATATTAGGTGAAAATTTTGAAATTCAGACTATGGATGAGGCCGGAATAGGAAATTTAGAAATTATTGAGGACGGTAGTACTTTTGAAGAAAATGCTGAAAAGAAGGCTATTGAGGTGTTTAAAGCCACAGGTTTGCCCACTATCGCGGATGACAGCGGGTTATGTGTTGATGCGCTGTCAGGGAAACCAGGAATTTTTACGGCTCGTTTTGCCGGAGAAAATGCGACAGATGATGAAAATATAGATAAATTGCTGCTTGAAATGTCAGAAGTTAATGAGGAAAACAGGACTGCAAAATTTGTCTGCGTTATAGCGGTAATTGATAAAAATATATCAGAAAATACACAGTTTTTCCGCGGTGAATGCAATGGGTATATAACTAAAAAAAGAGCAGGAACAAGCGGGTTTGGTTACGATCCGATATTTTATTATCCTGAAAAACAGTGCACATTGTCAGAACTTGGTTCAAATGAAAAAAATAAAATTAGTCATAGGTACAAAGCTCTGAAAAAATTTGCAGAATCTATATGAAAATGATATAAAATGTTTCATATGAAACAAAATAAATAAAAATTCGCCATATATCTATATAAATTTTAATTTTACGCTATTGAAAATATAACCAGGTGTGTTATAATAAAGTGACAGTGAAGAAGGATGGTACATATTATGGGAAAAATTATTGCGGTAGCAAATCAAAAAGGCGGAGTTGGGAAGACGACTACTGCTATAAATCTTAGCGCATGTTTAGGATTAAAAAGAAAAAAAGTCTTGCTGATTGATACTGACCCACAGGCAAACGCTACAAGCGGGGTTGGTATAAAACCTGAGGACGCTGAATATTCGAGCTATGATTTTATAGTAAATGATACACCTATTGAAGACGTTATAATAGAGACAGAATATACAAATATGTGGATATGCCCGGGAGATATGAATTTGGCCGGTGCAGACCTTGATTTGGCTGAACAGGATAATCGTGAGTATAAGTTGAAAAAAGCACTTGAAAGTGTAAAGGAAAAATATGATTTTATTATTATTGACTGTCCGCCGTCGCTCAGTCTGATAACTTTAAATGCTTTTACCGCCTGTGATAGTGTGATTATGCCAATTCAGTGCGAATATTATGCGCTTGAAGGATTATCACAGCTTACTAAGACAATTAAGCGTGTTAAGAAAAGTCTTAATAAGGATTTAAGTATTGAAGGAGTTCTTTTAACTATGTTTGACAGCAGGACAAATCTGTCAGTTCAGGTAGTGGAAGAGGTGAAAAAATATTTTTCTTCAACTGTATTCAATACTGTTATACCCAGGAATGTGAGACTGTCTGAGGCGCCCAGTTACGGTATGCCTGTTATCGCTTATGATAAAAATTCAAAAGGAGCTGAGTGCTACAAAAAATTGGCTGCCGAAGTAATTAAAAAAAATAAGAAATAATGAATTGTTTAACGTGAAACAAAATATTATAAGGATGTGAGCAGATGGCTTCAAAATCTAAAAAGGGGCTTGGGAGAGGACTTGGAGCGCTTTTTGATGACAGTAAGTCGGAGAAGAGCAGCGAAGGGTTTGATTTTTTATCCGATCTATCCGATACAGAAATCGCAGACAGCGATAGTATAAAAATGATAAAAGTTCGTGATATAGAGCCAAATAAAAATCAGCCGAGAAAAACGTTTGATAAAGAAAAATTGGAAATACTGAGCAGTTCTATAGCCACTCACGGTATAGTACAGCCAATTTTAGTTAAGCCAAATATAAACGGAACTTATATGATAGTAGCCGGTGAAAGGCGCTGGAGAGCTGCAAAATTAGCAAAAATAAAAGAGGTTCCGTGTGTCATACGTCAATTGGACGAGCCGGCTGTAATGGAAATTGCATTGATAGAAAATCTGCAGCGTGAGGATTTAAATCCGATTGAGGAAGCGGAGGGCTACAGACGTTTGATGGAGACTTGTGAACTTACGCAGGAAGAGGTAGCGGAGAAAGTGGGAAGAAGCAGAAGTGCGGTCGCTAACTCTCTCAGACTGAATAATTTATCAGAAAGAGTAAAGCAAATGGTGATTGATGGGAAACTATCACAGGGGCATGCAAGAGCACTTTTATCTATAACTGATGATAATGAACAGTTTGAATTAGCCAAATTTATAATAGAAAAGGGTTTGAATGTAAGACAGGTTGAAAAACTTGTGTCTGATACTTCAGAAAATAAAAAGAAACCAAAAACT
This sequence comes from Monoglobus pectinilyticus, assembly GCF_002874775.1. Classification (NCBI taxonomy): domain Bacteria; kingdom Bacillati; phylum Bacillota; class Clostridia; order Monoglobales; family Monoglobaceae; genus Monoglobus; species Monoglobus pectinilyticus. The sequence continues at coordinate 1,210,545 of NZ_CP020991.1, forward strand.
AAACAAGTAACCGGAATGATGAAAAAATATTTTTCTGAGGTAGAAAATGACCTGGGTTCCAGATTGGGCACTAAAGTTAAAATTAGTGAAGGTGCAAATAAGGGAAAAATAGAAATAGAGTATTATTCTAAGGACGATTTGGAAAGAATATTATTTGAACTAAAAAAGTAGTTATATATGAAATATAGTAGATTTACTTTAAAAACCGACTTAAAAATTTATACCTAATTTGTAAATTTGAATAATGTCCTAAGTAATTATATTAAAAGAAGGCAAAATTGATTCTGGACATGTTTTTAGCTGTTATATAAGCAATTGGTTTTTGAGAGGAGGAATGACATTGGAAAAAGAGAATAAATTAAAGGAAGATGTTATAAAATCTGAAAGTTCTAAAAGTGAGAAGGTTATAAAGTCTGAAAAGAATACTAACCCAAAAAAGAAGAGTAATATTGCAACATATGCAGTTGTTATGATAATTTGTGTTATTATTATTATTTTAATAGCAGCTATGGCTGATAACCGCGAAGAAGAAATAGGAAATAGGGTTATGGAAACTGAACAGACAAACGCAAGCTTCGAAAATGAACTTGTAAATTTGCGTGAAGAAAACTATAAGCTGAAAAAAGAGCAGGAAAAAAATGTTTCCAAGATGGAGGAAGAGACAAAGTATAAAGCAGTGCTTGAGGTAATGAGCAATATTTGGACAAAAATAAATATGGGAGATACGGAAGGCGCAAAACAGGATATTATTTCTTTGGATTCTTCATCATTTGATGATATTCAAAGGGGATACTATGAGGCTTTGTGTAAAATTTTAAGTATTGACAGCACTACAAAGCAGCCTATAACAGAAAATAACGCTCAGTAATAATGTAAAGATGGAGGATAAAAATGTTAGATATTAAGTTAATAAGAACAGAAACCGATAGGATCAAAAAGGCTTTGGCACGAAGAAAAGAAGAGGTGGACATAGATGGATTGCTGGAGCTTGATAATAAGCGCCGCGAGTTATTATTTGACGTGGAACAAAAAAAGGCTCAGCAGAATGTAGTATCTAAACAGATACCACAGTTCAAAAAAGAGGGAAAGGATACAACCGAAATTTTTGCCCAAATGAAAGAATTATCGGATAGTATCAAGGCAGACGATGAAAAAGTTCGTGAGCTGGACGAAAAAATTCAGACAATAATGTATACAATCCCTAATATTCCTAATGAGACTGTTCCTGACGGAGACACCGATGAGGACAATGTTGAAATCAGAAAGTTTATGGAGCCGACGAAGTTTGATTTTGAGCCAAAAGCTCACTGGGATATAGGCAAGGATTTAGGTATTCTCGATCCGGAGAGCGCGGCAAAGATTACCGGTGCAAGGTTCCATATCTATAAAAAGGGCGGAGCGAGACTTGAAAGAGCTATTATGAATTACTATCTTGATACACATACAAGCCGCGGATATGATGAGATATTTCCTCCTTTTATGGTTCACAGAAACAGTATGCTGGGAACAGGTCAGCTTCCAAAGTTTGAAGAGGACGCATTCAAAGTTGCTGATACCGACTATTTCTTAGTACCGACAGCCGAGGTTCCGGTGACAAATATGCACAGGGATGAGATATTAAACGGCGATGACCTGCCCCTTAAATACTGCGCATATACAGCTTGCTTCAGAGCAGAGGCAGGAAGCGCGGGACGGGATACAAGAGGTCTGATAAGACAGCATCAGTTTAATAAGGTGGAGTTAGTTAAGTTCACAAAACCCGAGGATTCATATAAGGAACTGGAGGAGCTGACAGCCGAGGCGGAGTATGTTCTTCAGGGACTTAAACTTCCTTATAGAGTAGTTAAAATATGTATAGGAGATTTGGGATTTACAGCGGCAATGAAGTACGACATAGAAGTTTGGATGCCAAGCTACGGCAGATATGTGGAGATATCTTCGTGCTCAAACTTTGAAGATTTTCAGGCGCGCCGTGCGAACATAAAGTTTAAAAACTCACCTAAAGAGAAGGCTCAGTATGTTCATACGCTTAACGGCAGCGGAGTTGCCATAGGAAGAACAACAGCCGCAATACTGGAGAATTATCAGAATGAGGACGGAACGGTTACAATACCTGAAATATTGCGTCCGTATATGGGCGGCGAGACAGTAATTAAGCCGGACTAGTAGTATAGCTGCAAAATGGGCTTAAAAAGTCATTGTTATGGAAGATTAATAAAAAACCATTGTAAAAGGCTTATCACAGCTTAAATACAATGGTTTTTTATATTTTCTTTCTATATAAAAATTGGACTATAGATTTTATTAAGTCATTATAAATTTCCGACAAAATGTTTCACGTAAAACAAAATTACTCTTTTGGTTTTGAATATATACAGCCGCAGTAGTTTTGCCTGTAAAGATTATATTGGGATGAAAGCTCTATTGACTTTTTAAATCCCTCTTTCTTCTTAAAGTCAGAAGGTAAAAATGGAATTTGATACTCATCACCGAGCATATGGCCTATTTCATTAATTTTCTGTGCATTTTTAAGAGGGCTTATAGTGAGGGTAGTGCAGAAGTAATCAAAATTATTTTCTTTTGCTGCCTTAGCTGTAGCTTCTAGCCGCAGCTTGTAGCATTTAAAACATCTTTCGCCGCCTTCGCGGCAGTCCTCCAAACCCTTTGAAATTTCAAAAAACTTTTCCGGTTTGTAATCAGCGTCTAATATATTGATTTTATTTATCGCCGGAAGTTCAGAAATCAGTCTTATTTGTTCCTGTTTGCGTTTTAGATATTCTTCTTTATTTGTTATGTTTGGGTTATAATAAAAAACCGTTATATTAAAATATTTATTTAAATACGCCAAAACATAGCTGCTGCAGGGGGCGCAGCAGCTATGCAATAACAGCGATTTTGTTGTATTTTCACCTTCAATTTTATTAATTATCTTATCAAGTTCCAGTTGATAATTTATCTTATTCATGTTTTCACCTGTAGTATGTTTAAATCATTATATATGTAAAATCACCGGTACATTATATTATATTTTTATATAATCCGTGATGTTGTTATCAAATATTGTCATAGGTTAGGTTTCAATTTTCACTGATTCGGTTAAATAGTTCATTGGCTTCTTTGACAGTTATTTCGTCGTTATCAATCAAGACCTGAAGCCTTGCGGCAATATTACTTTTCAAAAAAGCACGATACTCTTCATACTTACCAAATTGATTAGCCACATCCGCCGGCATAATACCGTTCATAAGCATTTCTTCGATAACAGATTCCTCGGCTCCTGTAATCAACGAAAGTAATAGAGTTACATTACCGCTTTCAACATCAACTAACATATAGTTCACTCCTTTCTCAAGTAGTATATTCAAGTTGGCTTATCCTTATTAATAAAATGTATTATTTTTCTTTACACCTATATCATAACACTTTATTGTTAATAATTGATGAACGATAGGTTAATATTAGTTAAATAATTGTGAAAAATTAATTTATAAAAGTTAATTAAAAGAACTTGATTTTAATAGAAAAAGGTGTTATAATAATATGGTTGTTTGAATAAAGAGTATGCGCCTGTAGCTCAGCTGGATAGAGTGAACGGCTACGAACCGTTAGGTCGGGGGTTCGAATCCCTCCAGGCGCACCATATAGGAACTGACTTTGGTCCGTTCCTATTTTTATTCTTTTTATACTATTTCGGGAATATGTAACAATTTTTCCATATCTGTTTCGGCTGACGAAGCCATCCCTTTATGTAGAATCTTATCAATATCATTATGCTGAAAAAGGGCAATATAATCTTTATCAATGAAACCTTGTAGATAAAGGCATCCAACATAATCGTATAATATAGCAGGATTTTTTTGTTATCTGCTGTCTTTCGTAACTCATAAACGGCCAAGTTCCATTCTTTAATACAACAACCGTTCCTATTGGATAGTATTTCATAATCATAACTCCTTTCTCAAATTATCAAATAAGTTATTAAGCTTAATTTTGCGATAGATTTTGTTATCATTCGATACTGATATAACCAAATTTTGTGAACGAAAAATTTTCTCCGCCGCCTCATTTATATCTCTAACTGTTACATCATCGTACTTACTAATTAGTTCATCTATGGAGCAAAACGGCTCATTTTCAACAAATGTACGCCATCCTATTAAAAAATTCAGTTCATGCACATCGTCAAGCAACCTGTATTGATTGTCAGTATAGAAAACCTTGTTTGACTGCATATCATTTTCTGTCAAGCCGTATTTTGACTGTTGTAATATATCAAATACCGCCGTCAAGCTCTCTTCAATATTTTCGTTATGTACTTCAAATTCAAACGACATTCTTCCCGAGTATCCCGTAAACTCAATACTCCCGCCAATTTCACTTGTAAATCCTAATTTCTCCCTTAAAACCTGTGACAGCTTGGAGGTGACACCGTATCCGATTATACTCTGCAAAATTTCAGCCGCATAACGGTTTACGGATGCTCCGTCTACATCAAATGAAATACTAACATCCGAAAACCCGTCGCTTGAGCCATAAATTCTGTCCGATGCTGAACTACGATTACAAAATTCTTTAACAGTGTATTTGGGCAGCATAAGATTTGTTCCCGTATCAGTCATCGGAAGTTGCTCTAATTCATTTGTAAAGTGCGATAAATCATTACAGCTGAAATTTCCGGTTAAAACCACACAGCAGTTCTCCGGCACAAAAACGCTCCTGCGATATTCATTAACAGATTTTACGCTCATTCTGTTTATATCGGATATATTCCCCATTATAAAAGAACCCTTGGGCGTACTCTCGTAATACTTAATGTCTGCCTTTGAGTACAAGGAATTATACCTGTCCTCAATCTGCCGCTTGACAACACGCTTCTCTGCCTCAACCTCCTGCGGCCGCCACTCAAAGCTTTTGAACACCTTTGATATAAGCAAAAATGCCTCTCTGATTTTTGACGGTGAAACCGTAATGTCAAGGCAGATAAAATCAGCGTATGTTGCCCCATTTAGCGTTGCGCCTATTTTGTCTGTTTCAAAATACAGCTGCCTTTGAGGTATGTCGCAAAGGCGACGAAAGAACATGTGCTCTGTCATGTGTGCAATTCCGCAGATTTTTTCCGGCAGCTTTCGCGCATATATTCCAATGTTCACACTGTGCAGGTGTTCATTTTTTAAATGCTTTACCGTAAGACCGTTATTTAAGATATTTGTTTCAAATTTTGTGTTCATTTAAATACCTTCTTTTTCTAAGGTGTAACAATATTTGCAGGAATCGTCCACCAAAGCGGCGGAGCAAGAGATGGAAGCATTCTTAACCCTCTGTATATGGCATATCCTGCAGCAGCGAAACCGCAGATGACAAACCCTTTGCTCACAGTGCGTTTTTGGTAACATCACTTTAAAGGGCGTGTGCTTTTAATTTACTGTAATTCATAAATTTTTTTACCTCCGTAAATAAAATTATCAATATCACTTGATTTTTACTTACGGATCTGTAAGATACAAATATGCAAATGGGTATCTGCATATCCGGAATTACACATTAACTTGTTGTTACCGGCAGCATTTTAATGTGTATTTTCTTTTACAATCAATTTACACCACGCCTTTCTGATATAATAAATTATTTTATTTCTTTTCATAATCATTATATCAGAAACGAAAGTGACATAGCGTGCCATTTATTATTATATCATATCATTATTATAACAACAATGTTTTATCATTGTACTAACATAATGTATCTTTTTATATCATCAATTTTGGGAATAAGTAGATACAGAGTTATTGTGTCGGATTATATAATTTTGATGTTAATACTGATTATTGAAAGTCGGAATTATTTGTTTTTACTGTATTTTTAGCTAAGTTCTGTAAGTATACTCGCACCATACCGTAGCAAAGAGAACTTTGCTGCGTTTTTTATTCAAAAATTTACATATTCTTTATTACTTCTTCTTTTTAAGAAAAACAGCAGATTTTGAGAGCCTAGGAGTTATCGGGTAAGTCAAAATATATTTAAATTATTCACGCTGGCCAAGCTATAACAAATCGAACCGCATACGGCAGATTACCTCTGTTGTTTATGGGTTCGATTTTATAATAATTTTATTTTGGCTTTATAAGGTTGCAATGTTTAAAACCGTTATTATTTGCTGCAAATTAATAGAAAATTTTTATATAAATTTTTACACCAGATAAAATTGCTCCTCAAATTATAATTCTATATCAAGCAGTAACGCAGTTTCGCTTCAAATTTTGTATTTAATTTTCCGTCACAATCAAGGCTGCAAACTAGATTTTTAAATTTTACGTTGTAACTGTGAGGATTAAAACGATTCGGCAAATTATTAAATGATATGTGGTCTTCATAGCATTCTTTTTTTATTTTTCCATTACAGTCAATATATTTTACGCATATTCCAAATCCTGCAACAACCCTTTTTGTTCGGCCAATGTCATAACAGGCCATATTTGTATTATAAACATAGCATAGTATGAAACGTTTTAAATCGCAGACTGAAATATTTTTTTGTATGCATTGACACAAGCATCGGCTATTCATCTCAACCGACCAGGAATTGCTTTCCGCGCATATGACGTCATCACAGGTGTTTCCGTATACGTATGCTGTGTTGTCAAACGTGACAGGAGTTTGTTTGCAGCATGGCTCTGAGCAAACATATAATACAAATGAAACTGTGTAAATTTGACCGGGACATAACGTTCCAATATAAATACCACTTTGTGGGTTTTCATTTGTTGGTCCGCATCCGTCTTTTATTGTTGAGCTTGTTTTATAGCATAATCCTTGCGGAATATTATCATAGACAACTACATTAGTAAGCGCTGTACTGCAGGGATTGGATATTTTCAGAGTGTAGACTATTTCCTCGCAGAGACAGCACACGGAGGTCTTGTCGGCGTGCTTTGTGATTTTAAGTCCGGCATTAACAATTCTAACAGAGCTGCATTTACAGCTTCCTAATCCATATCTGCAGCAATTGCTGCAGTCTAAATAGCAATACCTGACGAAAGCTCGGTTTACTATATCACAGGATACAGCATAGTTTACAGACACGCTGTATCTTAGTTCGGCTGTTTGACCCGGCGGCAGACTGCCGATTGAAATTCCGGTTTGCAGTGTTTCCTGCGGTTTTGGCGCTGGCTGTATAGAACCGGGGATTACGGAAACTCCGGGCGGAAGCGTGTCAAAAATTTGAACTGAGTCCAGCAATACAGCCGAGTGATTTGTAAACTCTACTGTATAGGTTATGGTATCTCCTATTTGAGCAGTTGATACGCTGGCTCTTTTATTGGTACTGGTCCAAATCAAACAACTATCACATGCACAGTTGTTCACACATAATGTTTGGCAAGGGTTATCTATCTGAACTGTCTTTTGTTTAGTTACAAATGATTCGCATCCCGGTAAAATGATTTCATCACCGTCACGGCAGCAAATTAGATTGCTGATGTCTGTTGCAGAACCGGGGACAAGCGATAGTCCGCTGCAGCCGCCGTAAGTAATATCATACATACGAATGCTATTCGTGCAAAATAATTTATAGTCCAGTTTAGCGTCAGTATTATTACAATTATTTAATGCTTTGCAGGAAAGGTCTGTCGGCATTGCATATTTGTCTCCTTTCAAAAAAAGGGAACGGGATAACCGTTCCCTTTTCATAATATCCTATTTTCTAAGAAGCTGTCGTAAAACCGGAACAGCACGAATAATTGTTGTCAATATAATTTGCTACAAACTGAGCTCTGACAACACGTTCTGAACAAAGTCCAAAGCCCTCGTCCGGCAGAATGAACTGTATGCATGAAACAAGCACATCTGAACAAGTTGGCAATCCGTGCGGCGGAATGACAAAGGTTTTCATACCACGGGGCTGAATTTCGTTGTTTGGATCTAATTCTGTCAAAATGACCGCTAAAGCAACGCGCCTGTCAGGACAAACATTTAGCAGATTAACATCCAGCTGTAAAATTCGGCCTGTGTCATTTAGCTCCAAATTACCTGCGTCAAACTGTATAAACTCGTTGCATCCGGTCAGCGGTATGTCTATCGGTGTAGAGCATAAGTCAACAGGGACTACAGACTGGCAATCTACAAAAACAGAAGGATTAGCAAAGCTGGCAGTATTTCCCTCATTATCTGTATATGAAATAGATTGGTCAATGTTTTTAATACCTGAAGTAGTGGCGTTATGCTTGATAGTAAATCTAACCGTTGCGCTTTCGGTAGAAGTTGAGCCAAGCTGGCTAATGTTCCATCGGAATGATGTTCCTGTCAGCATTGATATAGTGCCCACCGAAGCTGTTGGAGTGCCGGTAATAATAAAATCAGGATTTATTACCTCATTTATTACTATATCAGTTGCACCGGGGACTGATATATTTGCCGCTAAATCTGCAAATAATTGTTCCAGTTCGGAGCTGTCCGGAGCAATAGAAACATGTGTTATATCGGGGTCTGACGCCCAATTATTCAGAGCGTCAATATCGATTCCGCCATTGCCAACGAGACCAATTGCGTAAATTGTAATTCCCATGGCTTTTGCAGCGGCAGCAATTGGAGACGGATTTGGACCGGTTGTGGTTTCACCGTCAGTAAACATAACAATGACGCGGTTGTTGGTTGATGAGTTCAAAAGCGACGTTGCCTGTGTGAAAGCGTCGCCATGGTTTGTTAGTCCGTCGGCAGTCAGTGACGCTGCAGCTGATTTCAAATTTGATACAGAAGTGATAAGTCCGGTATTTTGAACCGCCGTATCTGCAAAACTAACTATACCAATACGGCTGCCGGAACCAATTTGACCGGGACTTCCGTCGGTAGCGTCGGAGATAATATCTATAAAAGTATTAACGCCAGTTTTCAAATCAGCGAGCGGCTGACCTTCCATACTTCCGGAACGGTCAAGGACTAAAACAATATCTGTTGGATTGGTGGTGATATCCGGTGCGGCGGTGATTCCAATTGTAACATTTAAAGAACCCTGACAATTGATGGAGCTAACACCGCCTATAGATTTATTTGAACTAATTATTCCCATTTCTATAACCTACCTTATAATAATTTGAGCATTACGCTCAATATCAATATATGTCGAAAAATCATATATGTTAATATATTATAGCAGGTGAAAATCATATAAATAATAAAATAAAAGTATGTGAATAGTGAGCGTCGGCAGGCCGCATTTATGCGGAGCGTAAGGCGAGCAACGCGGGCAGGAAGTAATACTAAAAGTTTATACTATTCCGTGCCTACGCACCTAACGAGGTGGTCTGCGACCATCCTACCGAGGTTTGTCCCCAAAACCTAAAAAAGTTTAATATATAAAAGTTAATGATCATCGTAGTCTTCAAGTTTTTTTAATGTATCATTTCAAAGTTTTTCTAAAAGATTTTTCTAATATTTATATATATACAATCTAAACAATTTCCTTGAATATTTAAAGAAATATTAACAAAAAAAGGGTTAAATAGTGAGCATCGGCAGGCCGCAATTATGCGGCGCGTAAGGCGAGCAACGCGGGCAGGAAGTAATACTAAAAGTTTATACTATTCCATGCCTACGCACCTAACGAGGTGGTCTTCGACCACCCTACCGAAGTTTGAAAACCCCTTCAAATATTAATAAGATAAAAGTTAATGATTATCGTAGTCTTCAAGTTTTTTTAATGTATTATCTCTAAGTTTTTCTAAAAGATTTTTTTAATATTTATATATATACAATCTAAACAATTTCCCTGAATATTTAAAGAAATATTAACAAATAAAGAGGTTTATAGTGAGCGTCGGCAGGCCGCATTTATGCGGAGCGTAAGGCGAGCAACGCGGGCAGGATATAAAACTAAAAGTTTATACTAATATACTATTCTATGCCTGCGCACCTAACGAGGTGGTCTGCGACCACATAGAGTATACATATTATTGACATTGTAGGTTGAAATTAAATACCTTTTGTTGCTCACACCCACTTTCATAGAAAGTGGGGTCACACCCTACCGAAGTTTGAAAACCCCTTCAAATATTAATAAGATAAAAGTTAATGATTATTGTAGTCTTCAAGTTTTTTTAATGTATCATCTCTAAGTTTTTCTAAAAGATCTTTTTTAATATTTATATATACAGTCCAAACAATTTCCCTGAATATCTAAAAAAATATTAATAAAGAAAGTGGAAATAGTGAGCGTCGGCAGGCCGCATTCATGCGGCACGTAAGGCGAGCCGTGTGGACAGGATATAAAACTAAAAATGTAAACTAATATACTATCCCACGCCTACGCACCTAACGAGGTGGTCTGAGACCACCCTACCGAGGTTTGCCCCCCCAAAAACCCCAAAAAATTTTTAATATATAAATAGTTAATAATTATCGTAATCTTCAAGTTTTTTTATGTATCATTTCTAAGTTTTTCTAAAAGATCTTTTTTAATATTTATATATACAAGCTAAACAATTTCCTTGAATATCTAAAAAAATATTTTTTAATGTGCAATAATTTTTGAGCCAATAAATACAAAGATAATTCTCACACAACATAATTGTCCCACCATACAAAGATATAATACAATTATATTACAATTTGCATAATATCAAGTACCCGAAGTATATTTGCAAATTATTCTTCTATAATAATGCGTAAATGAAGTATTTATAGGAGAGATATTATGAAATCAATCGAAGCAGTATTAGGAGACTTTGTAGAGATTAGGAAATTGTGATGTAAACGACCCGATAATTTCTTTTGTGCTTTGTACACAAAAGAAAAAGCCCTGTTTATTTCACGTTGACTTTGTGTACTACCATGAATAAATATGAAAAGATAATCAAATATAATATAAATAATTTAAAAGTAGCTTGAGGAGAGAAGAAAATGTATGAGGAATATATAAGGGAAAGAATAACAGAATTGCGAATGAGAAAAAACATATCAGAAAGATGTATGAGTTTAGATATGGGACATTCGGAAGGATATATAAATCATATAACATCAGGAAAAGCAATGCCGTCAATGAGTGAATTTTTTGAAATATGCAGATATTTTGGGATAACGCCATATGAATTTTTTAATGAAAATATGAAGTATCCTGAAAAAATACATAAAATAATAAAAGGAATAAAAAAACTAAATGAAAAGGATACAGAGCTGATAATTAATTTAATAGAAAGTTATAAAGATAGTAATAAAAAATATTAACAAATCGGGGACTGCGCTCCTCACGCGGCAGATTTCATCTGCATTGATACATATTAATGATATTGCAGGTAATGGTAAAATAAGTTAGAATGTATCACACACACTTTTTTTAAAAGTGTGGTCACAGCTACCGAAATTTTCCAAAACAACAATTTTTATCAAATGAAATAAATAGGAACTTGGAATATCTTTATTCACGGTAGTTTACAAAGTCAACGGGAAAGAAACAGGGCTTTTTTCATCATGAAGCCATGCTTCATGGTGAAATGAGCGGGGAGCGAGCGCCCCTTGGAGCCGTTAGGCGACCTAAGCGAGCAAGCACTTTTTCTTTTATTTGAGTATTCATAATAATGACATTGTAGGTTATTTAAAACAAGTAACTTTGTATCACACGCACCATACAGGTGCGGTCACAGGTGAAGCGTTTCTTTTTCTTGCCAGAAAAAGAAATGGTTCAAACACCTTATTATGTAATAATAAAATTTTTTATATGGGGTCATATACAAAGTAAATATATGGTTTATATAATATTATATGGTTTATACAACATACTATATCCATTGTTATATAGTGGTTATATTTTTTAACTATAATTAAAAGTATTAAAAAAAGATAGGAAGTATGACATAATATCAATTATTTAAGAAAAGCGGTGTGCCGCAATCTACTATAAGTACAATATTAAATTGTTCATATCTAAGTGTAAAAATACGTATTATATATGAACTTTGTGAAGGTTTTGATATAAGCCTTGAGAAATTTTTTAACTTTCCGCTGTTCGAGCGTGAAAATATCGATGATTAAAATTGTGCTGTCAGCAAAAAATAAATTTAATATAAGTTTTTATTTGTTTATTTTTAGTGACTTTTTTACTGATATATGCTATACTGTTATTATAATAGTTTTAAAAAATTGGTGCAGTATATCAGAATTGGGGGCGCAGGATGTTGAAAGGGAGAAAACTTTTAAAAATTAACCTGCTGGTAAGTATTATATTGGTATTTGGCTTCATTATAACTTCATTTTTGAGTTATAATGCCAATTACAGAACCTCTCTCAGTAATGTGGAGCAGGTGTCGTCTCTGACGGCCGAAAGTATATATTATCAGCTGACTACTATGTTCACACGTCCTGTTAACATCTCGCTTACTATGTCGAGAGACACTCTCCTGGTTACCCAGCTTAATGAAGAAACAAAGCAGATGAATAATGAGGAATATATCTCAACACTGAAAAATTACCTTGAGACATACCGCGGAAAATATAATTTTGACTCTGTCTTTCTTGTCTCCGAAGCGACTAAACGGTATTATAACTTTAACGGCGTAGACCGCGTTCTGACTGAGGATAATCCTGAAAACGTTTGGTATTATGATTTGATGAAAAGCGGGCAGGAATATTCGTTAAATGTTGATAACGATGAAGTTGACGGCGCAGACAACGCCATAACTGTTTTTGTAAACTGCAAGATATACGGAGAGAATAACAAGGTTTTGGGAGTAGTCGGAGTAGGAATAAGAATAAGCTATCTTAAGGACTTTTTGAAGACCTATGAGGAAAAATATCATCTGAGAACCTGTTTGGTAAATGAGGACGGCATAATCGAAATATCCACTACACATACAGGTTATGGCAGAACCGATTGGTTTAGCGAATACGGCAGGGAATCTATACGCAGTCAGGTGCTTGACTGGAAGAGCGATAAGAGTAATTTAGAATTTTGGACTGAAAACGAGGATAACAGTCAGGAAAAAAGTTTTGTGGCTTCACGTTATATTCCGGAGCTGTCATGGCACTTGGTAGTTGAGCAGGACACCGGAAGTATAATCGGTCAGATGAAAATAAGACTTTATTTGACAGCAGTTATTATTATCGGAATCATTATTATTGTATTGATAATAATAAGTTTAGTATTATTTAAGTTTATAAAGCAAATATCAGAACTCATGGAGGAACGTCAGGCAATATTTAAAAAGGCTACTGAGGAACTTTATGACAATATTTATGAATTGAATATAACTAAAAATGGTTATGCAAACGCTCCCACAAAACAGTACTTTGAGAGTTTGGGCGCAAAGGGTCTGCCGTATAACAAGGCGCTTAAAGTTGTGGCTGAGAAGCAGATTAAAAAAGAATACAGAGAGGGATATATTTCAACGTTTTCGCCCGAAAACGTCATTAAAGAATTTGAGAGCGGAAATAATCATTTAAGTTATGACTTTTTGATTACTCAGAATGATATGGACTATTTTTGGATGCGTATTGACGCATATATATTCCTGTCACAAGAGGATAACTGTATTCACATGTTCACATATCGTAAGAATATAGACGCGGAAAAACAAATAGAGCGTCGGGCGTCGACAGATGAGATGACCGGATTCCTTACTAAAACGGCGACTGAGCATTCTATTATGTCTGAATTATCTGAAAAGCCGGAGGACTTATATGCGTTCTTTATCTTTGACATAGATAATTTTAAACAGGCAAACGACCAATTTGGTCACTCATTTGGGGATTACTGCCTTAAAGAGTTTACTGAGGTTATAAGGAACCATTTCAGGGACGGCGATATATTGGGACGTATCGGCGGAGACGAATTTGTGGCGTTTATACCGATTCCTGATACCAGATGGGTGGAAAGCAAAGCGAGAGAGTTATCAGCAGCTTTAAACTTCAACTGCGTAAGAGAGGAAAAGGAGTGGAAGCTGTCCTCAAGTATAGGCGTGTCGATTGCTCCGGAAGACGGAAACGACTTTAAAACATTGTATGAGAAGGCGGACGCTGCTCTGTACCGTACCAAGCAGAGAGGAAAGAACGGATACACCATATATTAAAAGCAGAATAAAGAGGAGACTGCCGCAAGTTTGGGAGATTCATCTAATTTATTTTGACGGTGTATAATAATAGGATTTTAAATAATGATGGTGACCCACAAAAAAGTTAGATTTTTGGTCTAACTTTCGTGGGTCACATCATTATAAAGAAGTTTTATTTTTTATTGCCTATATGCAAGAAACTATATAAATTTTTTTATTGTTTACGCTGAATTTATACGTTGATTAATAATTAATAAGCTGATTTATTTATACTGTAATATGAAAACACCGTATACGTTCATGTTGTATTTCCAAATAGTTCTGACTTTTGGTATACAATTTATTGAAAGCATAGGGTATTTAGTCTATTGTTTTATATTTTAAGAACAAGTTAATTTAACAGAAATATTATCGCGTCAAGACTGCGAATAAAAATTTTAATAATTACTTCTATATTTCTGAATTTCCATAACTGCTATTATTGTCTGTTATATTTATATAATTTTTTATATTCCGCTGGCATCATTGAGTTCAAACAGGTTGCCTTCAGGGTCCCTGAAATAGGTGCAGCGCATACCCCAATCCTCAATAGTCTGTGGTTCTCCTAAAAACTGCACTCCTGCCTCTTTCAGACGTTTATAGTCTTTTTCAAGGTCATCTGAGGGGATAACGGCTACAACGGTATCAGGCTGTGAATTGCAGTCGGGCTGGTTATAGCCTTTAAACATACTCATATTTTCTCCGTTAAAAATTGCAAAGCAAGGCGGAGCGTCTTTTTCTACGGCAAAAGAGGTATAAGGACCGTTTCTGTCACCCCATACCGGAGTTAAGCCGATTTTATCCGTGTAAAAGTCAAAACATTCTCCATAATTCTTCCGAACCAAAATTCTGATTGTAGTATTATCAAACCGCATTTGTTTTACCTCCAATATATTTTTTATTTAGATATTAGTTAAGGCTTGTCCTAAATATTTCGTGGTTTTTATTTGATACCCATGTGCATTGGTAATTTTCGAATATTGTTTATAAATAGTAAAATATATAACTGTGGTTCAATTATATTAATCTTTAAAATTCATTGACAGACTGATTCTGTTCTTTTTGGTGTCAACATCAATAATTTTTACCTGAACAATGTCTCCGATAGAAACAACGTCGGTCGGGTGCTTAACATAGTTTTCGGACAGCTGGGATATATGAACAAGACCGTCCTGATGAACGCCTATATCCACAAAAGCGCCGAAATCAATTACATTTCTCACAGTTCCGGTCATTATCATGCCGGGTTTTAAGTCGTCTATACTCATAACGTCACTTCTGAGCAACGGCTGTTCAATATCGTCACGCGGGTCGCGGCCGGGTTTTTGAAGCTCTTTTATTATATCTTTTAATGTGGGGACTCCAATATCTAACTTTTGCGCAAGACTTTTAAGGCCGTGCTTGTTTACTGCTTCATCTAGGTTTTTCAGACCATCGCTGCTTATATCCTTGAAACCGCACTCAGAAAGCAGCATTTTGGCGGCGTCATAGCTTTCCGGATGGACCGACGTGTTGTCCAAAATATTTTTTCCGTCTGTTATTCTGAGAAATCCGGCGCACTGTTCGAAGGCTTTAGGACCAAGTTTAGACACTTTTTTCAGCTGTTTTCTGTCAGTAAATCTTCCGTTTTCCTCACGGTAACTGACTATATTTTTGGCTATAGCCGAGCTTATGCCGGAAACATAACTGAGCAAAGGTGCCGATGCGGTGTTTAAGTCAATACCGACGTTGTTTACCGCGTCCTCGACCACGCCGCCGAGCGCTTCAGCCAGTCGTTTTTGGTTCATGTCATGCTGATATTGTCCTACGCCTATCGCTTTAGGTTCGATTTTTACAAGCTCAGCCAGCGGGTCCTGAATCCTTCTGGCAATAGATATAGCGCTTCTTTGGGTGACGTCAAAATCCGGGAATTCCTCGGTTGCCAGTTTTGAAGCAGAATACACTGAGGCGCCTGCCTCATTTGTTATAAGATATTTAACTTTTGTACCGGGTATGGTCTTTAAAAGTTCTGCTGTAAATATCTCAGTCTCCTTTGAAGCCGTGCCGTTTCCTATGGAAATCAAGTCCACATCATGTTTTTTTATAAGGTTTTTAATAAATTCGGCGGCTGATTTTTTCTGCGCTTCCGAATGTGTAATATAAATAACCCCTGTGTCTAAAACCTTGCCTGTTCCGTCGACTACTCCGACTTTACAGCCGGTTCTGTAACCCGGGTCAAGGCCGATAACCACCTTGTCCTTGATAAGCGGCTGCATAAGAAGATTGTGCAGATTTGTTTTAAATATTTTTATCGCTTGTTCCTGAGCGTTTTCAGTCAGTTCGTTTCGTATTTCCCTTTCTATAGACGGGGCAATCAGTCTCTTATAAGAGTCGTCCACAGCGGCGCCAAAATATTTGTGTTCGCCGCCGTCAAGTTCTTTCCGTTTTAAGTAATTGATTATTTTCTCTGCGTCCGGTATGATTGATACATTTAAGACTTTTTCTTTTTCGCCCCTATCCATTGCGAGAACTCTGTGCGGAGCTATCTTTGATACCCCTTCAGAAAAATCATAATACATCTCATATACTGTTTCAGCCTCGGGGTCTGTTGCCTTTGAAGTAATCACGCCCGTCTGGAAGGTTATGTCTCGGATTTTTTTCCTATGTTCAGCATTATCTGATATTTGTTCGGCGATGATGTCCATAGCTCCGTTCAGAGCGTCTTCAATTGATAATACTTCATTTTCCTCGCTTACAAAGTCTTCCGCTCTTTTTTCGAGTTCCTCATCACTCAGCATTTGTGAGTATATCAGCACTGAGAGAGGCTCAAGACCTTTCGCTTTGGCTATAGTAGCCCTGGTTTTCCTCTTGGGTCTGTATGGGCGGTATAAATCCTCAATCTCTGTGAGCTTTTCTGCCTTATCGATTGCCGCAGCCAGTTCCGGAGTCAGCTTGCCCTGTTCCTCAATAATGCGCTTGACGTCCGCCTTGCGTTCCTCCATGTTTCTCAGATAACTGAGCCTTTCGTTTAAGTCGCGGAGTATTTCATCGTTAAGCTCACCGGTGGCTTCTTTTCTGTAACGCGAAATAAATGGGATAGTATTCCCCTCATCAATTAGCTTTACAGTGTTTTCTACTTGCCAAGCGTTAAGTTTAAACTCCTCTGCAAGCTTCTTTAGTATATCCATGTATCAATTTCTCCTTAATATCTATATTTTAAAACGAAATCTGCGAACTGTCAGGTAGACTGTCAAGGACCCCGTTTTCGCCGAGAACTTCTATAACCGTTTTAGTTATTCCGGCTCTGTTTTTCAAATCTTCCTTTGACATAAAGTCTCCGTCTTCACGGGCTGACGCTATTGCTTCAGCAGCGTTTGTTCCAACTCCGGCAAAGGCGTTAAGCGGCGGAAGTATTTTTCCGTCCTTTTTCCCGAATTTATATGGGTGGCTTTCGTAAAGGTCTACGGGCGCAAAGTCAATACCGCGCTCATACATTTCCTGACATATTTCTAATATAGTAAGCAGATTTTTCTCGTTTGCGGTAGCCGAGTTGCCTTTAATTTTTATCTTCTTCATTTCCTGAATGACCTTTTCTTCTCCGTGCGCCATTATAGCGGCGTCAAAAAGGTCGGCTCTAACTGTAAAGTAGGCCATATAGAATTCGGCAGGATAGTGAACTTTGAAGTAGGCTATCCTGAACGCCATCATTACATATGCGGCGGCATGAGCCTTAGGGAACATATACTTTATCTTTTTACAGGAGTTAATATACCATTCAGGCACGTTATTTTCACGCATAGCGGCTTCAAAGTCTTCCGGCATACCCTCTTTTGCGGCTCTGCCCTTTCTGACAAACTCCATGATTTTAAACGCCATGCTGGGTTCAAGCCCATGGTGCAGAAGGTATACCATAATATCGTCACGCAGTCCTATAACTTCAGACAGGGTTGCGGTTTTATTCTTGACAAGGTCCTGCGCGTTGTTAAGCCAAACATCAGTACCGTGGGAAAGTCCGGATATTATAAGCAGTTCCACAAAGGTTGTCGGCATAGTGTCAACCAGCATTCCGCGGACAAAGTTGGTTCCAAATTCAGGAACGCCAAAGGTTCCTACCTTACTGTCAATCTGTTCGGGTTTGATGCCAAGAGCCTCAGTGCTGCTGAACAAACTCATTGTTTCTTTATCGTCAAGAGGAATCTCCAAGGCGTTTATACCTGTCAAATCCTCCAGCATTCTTATTGTTGATGGGTCATCGTGTCCGAGTATGTCCAGCTTTAGCAGGTTGTCATGTATAGAATGGAAATCAAAGTGTGTGGTTATAATGTCTGAATCCTTTTTGTCAGCCGGGTGCTGAACAGGAGTAAAGTCATGTATATCCATGGTCTTGGGGCACACTATGATTCCGCCAGGATGCTGCCCTGTCGTTCTCTTCACATCGACAATACCCTTTGAAATACGCTTTAGTTCAGCGTCAGGGGCCACTATTTCCTTTTTCTCATAATATTTTCTTGCAAACATAACTGCCGTCTTGTCGGCAATGGTGCCGATTGTTCCGGCCTTGAATACGTACCCGTCTCCAAAAAGCTCGCCGACATATTTGTGAGCCGTCGCCTGATATTCTCCCGAAAAGTTCAGGTCAATATCAGGAACCTTGTCGCCTTCAAAGCCTAAAAATGTTTCAAACGGTATCGTAAGACCGTCTTTTCTGAGCGGCGCGCCGCATTTCGGACAGGTCTTATTCGGCATGTCCATACCGGTGGGGTATTCTCCGTTGTCATAAAATTCACTGTACTTGCAGTCCGGGCACACATAGTGAGGACAGAGTGCGTTTACCTCTGTTATACCGGACAAGAATGCAACAAAGGAGGAGCCGACGCTTCCTCGGCTTCCAACCAGGTAGCCGGCGTCGTTTGATTTTTTAACCAGCTTATGCGCAATCATATACATAACCGAGTATCCGTATTTAACAATACAGCCCAGTTCTCTCTCCATGCGCTCCTCAACTATTTCAGGCAGGTTGTCGCCGTAGATTTCATGAGCCTTACTGTGACACATATCAATCAAATCCTGCTCACAGTTTTCAATGGTCGGAGGGTATGAGCCGTCCTTAACAGGCTGAATATCTTCTATCATGTCAGCTATTTCAACAGTATTATCTATTACTATCTCTTCTGCCCTGTCGCCAAGATAACTGAACTCGTCCATCATTTCGGCGGTGGTTCTCAAGTACAGCGGGGCCTGGTTATCAGCGTCTTCAAAACCCTGAGCGCCCATCAGCACGCGCCTGTACATCTCGTCTTTGGGGTCAAGAAAATGAACGTCGCAGGTTGCAACAGTTTTCCTGCCTATCTTGTCACCAATGCTCACAATCTTTTTGTTTATCTCGATTAGTTCATTATCGTCTCTAACTTGTCCGTTACGCTTCATAAAAGCGTTGTTTCCTAATGGCTGAATTTCAAGATAGTCATAAAATTTTGCTATCTCTGCCAGCTTGTCTTCGGATTTCTTATTTATGATAGCCCGGTAAAGCTCTCCGGATTCACAGGCTGAGCCTACTATAATCCCCTCGCGGTATTTGTGGAGCAGACTTTTGGGTATTCCGGGTTTCCTATAGAAGTAGTCTAGATTTGACCTGGATATTAACTGGTATAAGTTTTTGAGCCCGACATAGTTTTGTGCCAGAAGTATAATGTGATATTTCCTGGTCTTCACGACCGGATTGTCTTTATCCAGTTCGGGAATCTCAGCTTCAGCCGCCGCCGCGTCTTTCCATGCGGTCATATCCATCATTTTTATGAAGCAGTAGGCAGTTGCCGTGGCGTCTGCGACAGCTCTATGGTGGTTGTTAAGCTCAACGCCCAGCCTTTGGCACATAATATTTAACTTGTGATTGTTTTCATTTTTGAATATATTTCTGGACATCTCCAGCGTGTCCATTGTTTTATTAGGAAAATATAACTTGAGGCGGCGTGCATTTGAGTATATAAATCCCATATCAAATTTTGCGTTATGTGCTACCATTATACCGTCGCCGCAGAATTTTCGGAATTTTGGCAGAACTTTATCAATCGTGGGTTTATCCTCAACCATTTCATTGGTAATCCCAGTGAGTTCTGTAATTTGCTCCGATATTTCCATTTCTGGGTTAACAAGCTGTGAGAACTTATCCACTATAATACCGTCTCTGATTTTTACAGCGCCTATCTCAGTTATTTTGTCACGGTCTGAACTCAGACCGGTAGTCTCTAAGTCAAAGACTATGTATGTTCCTTTCCTCATTTCCCTTATGTCGTTAAGGCGTTTGGAATCTATGTCGTCGATTAAATAGCCTTCCATTCCATATATCATTTTCAGACCTTTGTGAGCTTTTGCTGCCTTTCTGGCGTCAGGGAATCCTTGGGCAACTCCGTGGTCGGTTATAGCGACAGCAGGATGCCCCCAGTAAGCCGCTCTGTCAACCAAAGACCCAACGGATGAAACAGCGTCCATAGCACTCATTTTAGTATGCATATGAAGTTCAACGCGCTTTTTGGGATAAGTGTCTTGTCTGACAGGCGGAGCCGGTATCAGCAGTGCAGAGGTTACTTTGATTACAAAACTGTGAAGGTATTCGTCAAATTCATAGTTTCCCGCAACTTTGAGACGGTTGCCCTCTTTAAGCATTCCGGTCAGGGTTTTCATTTTTTCAGAATTTCCGAAAGCGCTGCAGGTGGTTGCCCATTCGTCATCACCTATAGAAAATTTTATTGAGGTGTTGGAACGGTTACCGCGGACTATGTCTCTGCTTTCGAAATCAATAATTTCCCCTTCAACAACGCAATATTTTGTTTCTTCGGTCAGTTTGATTATTGGCGTCGGGTCTTCATCTATGTATTTTCCAAATGATTTCGGCGATTCGGACGGAGCCGCCGCCTTTTCGGGTCTTCTTTCCTGGATAGAAGCGGCCACAAGCTTAGATTCTAACTCTGATTGCCGCTTGAGATATTCCTCTCGGTCGGTTTCAGCAAAACAAAGATTAACCGTAACGTTAAGATCGATTCCAAACGCAATATGCTCACGCATAAAGGCTGAAAAATTCATGTTATTCAGAGCGGACTCACAGCCGTTAATATTTTTAACAATGAGAGTATTATCATTAAGCTCCCCTGTGGCTCCTATTAAAAATGCCTTTCCAGCATCATGGCTTGCGAGAAAAGCGTCCAGCAGGTAAGAAAAATATTGGTCTGAAAAATCAAGACCGGGATACTTAACAAATATTTCAAAATCGTTCAGACCATATGATTGTTTGGTCATGTTTATAAACGCTTTTGTTTCTGGGATTGGCAGCAGATTCTGCCCTTTTAAGTAAAGCTTTATATTATTATAATTTGTATCTATATTACAGGATACTATTTCATAGCTTGACAAAAGCGACGCGTAATTTTCAAGCACGGTCACCCTGTCAAAAATATCCAGTATGGTTGGGCTCATTTTATCATCTTCCTTTTAAAACTTCATTTTATTCGGTTAAACCATTTTATTAATTTCATCAATCAAACATGGAATAATCTCATCTTCACTGACCTTTTTAATTATTTCTCCGTGCTTAAACAATACGCCGCAGCCATCGCCGCCGGCTATTCCTATATCCGCGTCTTTGGCTTCTCCGGGGCCGTTGACAACGCAGCCCATAACGGCGACTTTCAGATTTTTATTTATTCCTTCCACTGCGTCGTTGACAGCGTTGGCTATGGAAATAAGATCAATTTTGGTTCTGGCGCATGTTGGGCATGAAACTACTTCGATATAATTTTCGTCTAAGTCTAAAGCTCTAAGTATTGATTTGGCTGCGGATACTTCCAAAATTGGGTCGTCAGTCAGAGATACTCTTATCGTATCCCCTATTCCATCAACAAGGAGCGAGCCAATACCTACGGAGGATTTTACTATCCCCTGTTTAATTGTTCCGGCCTCAGTTACTCCAAGATGCAGCGGATAATCAAAAGTTTGGCTGGCAAGCCTGTATGCTCTGACAGTTGCCGCAACGTTGGAGGATTTCATTGACAGCACAATGTTATCAAAGTCAAAACGGTTTAGAATTTCGACATGCCGTTTTGCGCTTTCGACCATTGCTTTCGGCAAATCTCCGCCGCACTTATCAAGCAGACCTTTTTCAAGGGAGCCTGCATTCACACCGATACGGATAGGAATATTTTTGGCGGCCGCGGCCTTGGCTACCGCTTCGGCATTTTCTTCACCGCCTATGTTGCCGGGATTTATACGAACCTTGTCTATTCCGCGCTCAATACACATTAAGGCCAGGCGGTAGTCAAAGTGAATATCGGCTACCAGCGGAACATTTGTTCTGTTCTTTATTTCTTCAACGGCTTCAGCGCTTTCTTTGTCCGGAACGGAAAATCTAACTATATCACAGCCGGCTGAGGCCAAATCGTTAATTTGTTTAGTTACTTTTTCTATATCATAAGTCGGAACGTTTGTCATTGACTGTATAGCGACCTTATTTCCGCCGCCTATTGTAATGTTTCCGATTTTAACAGGTTTTGTATGTATTGAAATTTCTTCCATAATAACCACCCCGGATAAGTTTTTTTATCTATATATTTTATCACAACGGCAGTACATATTCAAGTAAATAAAATGCGCTGATTTAATTAAATTTTAGCTCATTGCAGGGCATTAAAGTAATAACTGCATATAATTAAACGGAGGGGATAATAATGCGAGGCAGAATCGAAAGTATAAGTTCAGTGAAGGATAGGAAGCAGATTATTACAGTTGTTGGAAACGGCGAGCATAACGGAAGACTGAGTATGTTTGAAAAAAAAGATAACCGGTGGATAAGGCTGTTTTCGTATCCATGTTCAGTGGGAGCGGGCGGAATAGCTGATATAAAAAGAGAAGGTGATAATATAACTCCGTCAGGAATGTTCACATTAGGAACAATTTTTGGGTGCGCGGATAATCCGGGAACAGAGAATAATTATCTAAAGGTAAATGACGATATGTATTGGGTCGATGATTTCAATTCTGAACACTATAATCAGCTGGTAGATATAGGGAAAGGCAAAGTTGATTTTGCCAGCGCCGAACATTTGTCAGATTATCCTATGCAATATAAATATGCAGTTGCTGTAGACTATAATATTGATGGTATTCCGGGCAAAGGCTCAGCAATATTTTTACACTGCACCGATAATTTAGAAAAGGGAACTTCAGGTTGTATTGCGGTAGACGAGGAAGCAATGAAAAAGATAATAATTAAACTTAAAAATGACGCGGTAATTATAATAATGGGATAAAAATATACTTTTAAAATTTATTCTGTAACTTTAATTTGTGCTAATAAAACGGTATGTGGAATATTGAGTATAACAAAAATAAAATTTGGGTTTAAATAGCAGTGTGCCGTTTAGGCAGCAAATATGTTCGGATGCTGAAACAATGCGGAAATAAGGCTTTAAGGTGATAATTAGTTAAGACAATAAGAAAATAAGACAATTAAGATAGTTATATATTAATAGTGGAATGATAACTTTATAAATATATAAAAAATACATAGAAAAAGACAATTAAATAAGTCCTTGCCATTTGGCGGTCTTAATATATTTTACGCCAACAAAGCAGGTATGTACTTTGTTTTTTTGTTACAATTAGATTATAATTATTATACAGCAGTCAATTATTTTCACTAGATTAAGTTGATTAGCGGTTTTGGCCGCCTTAAAAATATTGATGTTACTTAGTACAGAAACTAACACTAAATATAGTAATTATAAAAACTATTGGTTTAATTTATGATTGACAAATTTGGCATAATAAAAGAGCCGCTAAAATTTTAGCGGCTCATATCTTTTAACTTAAATATTTTTAGTGAGAAATAATATTCTCAGTATCTTTATCAAATAAGTGAATTTTATTTGCGTCAAGAGCAACCGTAACGGTATCCCCGTGTCTTGCTGTAGAACGCGGATTAACTCTTGCAGTAAAGTCATTTCCGGCAATTTTGAAATAAAGATAAGTCTCAGCACCCATCATTTCAACCAATTCAATATTTACCTTTGAACAGCAGTCAGGAACACTTGAAATGAATGCAGGGTCATCATAAATATCTTCAGGTCTGATACCCATAATAACTTCTTTGCCGTTATACTGCTTAATTTCTGATCTGCCGCCCTTGCCTTCAGGAAGTTTAATTGAGAAATCTCCGCATTTGAGATATGTGCCGTTAGAAGCGCAGTCAACCGTAACGTTCAAGAAGTTCATCTGAGGAGAACCAATGAAGCCGGCAACAAACATGTTGCAAGGATATTGGTATAGGTTAGACGGTGAATCAACCTGCTGAATAATACCGTCTTTCATAACAACGATTCTGGTACCCATTGTCATAGCTTCTGTCTGGTCATGCGTTACATAGATAAATGTTGTTTGAAGCTTCTTATGTATTTTACCAATCTCTGTTCTCATCTGAACTCTGAGCTTTGCGTCAAGGTTTGAAAGAGGCTCATCCATCAAGAATACTTTAGGGCTACGAACGATAGCACGTCCGAGAGCAACACGCTGTCTCTGACCGCCTGATAAAGCCTTTGGCTTTCTGTCAAGCAAATGCTCAATACCAAGAATCTGAGCGGCTTCAATAACCTTTTTCTTAATTTCATCCTTTGGTGTTTTTCTGAGTTTCAGACCAAACGCCATATTTTCAAATACAGTCATATGCGGGTAAAGAGCGTAGTTCTGGAAAACCATAGCGATATCTCTGTCTTTTGGAACGACGTCGTTCATTAACTTATCGCCTATGTAAAGTTCACCCTCGGTGATTTCTTCAAGACCGGCTATCATTCTAAGTGTTGTAGACTTACCGCAGCCTGAAGGACCAACAAAGATTATAAATTCTTTATCTTCGATTTCAAGATTGAAATCTTTAACAGCTGTGAATCCTCCCGTATATGTTTTGTAAATTCCTCTAAGACTTAAACTTGCCATTTTTAAATGACCTCCTGATTTTATATTTGTTCTGAATCAATATGTATCACAGAATTTAACTACCTCATTATTCTAACATAATTGTGAGAATAAGAAAAGGGCGTATTTCACCAAATTTGAAATTAAGATTTTAGTGATTTTGCATAGCTATTTTTAAGACTTAAATACTTTCGGGTAAATATATACAAATTTTTGGGTTTCACTTGATATATTTTGTCTTTGATAGTATAATGCTAAACATGAAATAAAATGCTGTCGATTTGCTCACAATGCCTATCAGAAGCTGTTTTTAAAAATTTATACGGAGTTGATTTCAATGATAAAAGTCGGAATATTAGGCGCTACCGGATACGCCGGAATTGAAGTTGTCAGACTTTTGACCGCGCACCCGGAGGCGGAAATAGTGAGAGTGGTTTCGCAAAGTTTTGTGGGGCAGAAAATCTCGGATGTTTATCAAAATTTGAAGGGGATATGCGATTTATGCTGTACTGCGCTGGATGTTGACGATATAGCCGGCAGTTGTGACCTTGTCTTCACAGCTTTGCCTCACGGCGCTTCTAAGACCGTTATTCCGTCATTGTATGAAAAGGGTTTGAAAATCGTGGATTTGAGCGGCGATTTCAGATATAACGACCCGGTCGTCTATGAAAAGTGGTATGGAGAACCCCACTCGGCGCCCGAGGTTTTAAAGGAATCGGTTTATGGTCTGTGCGAAATTCATAGAGATGAAATAAAGACCCATAGACTGATAGGTAATCCGGGCTGTTACACGACTTGTTCTATTATGGGACTTGCTCCTCTTGCCGCGGCCAAGATTGTTGATACAAAAAATTTGATAATTGACGCAAAGTCAGGAGTGACAGGAGCCGGGCGAAGTGCGAGCCTGCCTAATATATTCTGTGAAGTAAATGAATCGCTTAAAGCATACAAGGTGGCCACCCACCGCCATACGTCTGAAATAGAGCAGGAGCTTTCAATATTATCAGGCGAGGATATAGTTCTTTCATTTACACCGCATCTCGTTCCGATGCAGAGGGGTATTTTTGCTACTTGTTATGCCAATCTTACTAAAAAGATGACAACGGGTGAAGTTTTGGATATATATAAAGAATTTTATAAGAGTGAAGAATTTGTCCGTATCTATGACGAGGGGAGCCTACCGGAAATAAAGCATGTAGCCGGCTCAAACTATGTTGGTATAGGAGTGGTTGTTGACCCGCGTCTGAACCGTGCGGTTGTAGTGTCATGTATAGATAATCTGATTAAAGGCGCCGCAGGGCAAGCGGTCCAGAACATGAATTTAATTTGCGGTATTGATGAGGGAACAGGACTTAGAGCAGCCGGAATGTATTTATAAAGATTGGGGGATTAGAAATTGGAAGAACTTATTAAAAAGGCCGGTATACTTGTTGAAGCCCTGCCTTACATACAAAAATTGAACGGAAAAACTGTTGTTATCAAATACGGCGGCAACGCTATGATAAGCGAAGAACTGAAAAACAAGGTTATGGAAGATATAACCTTGCTGAAATTTATAGGTTTGCACCCAGTGCTTGTACACGGCGGCGGTCCTGATATCTCGGAGACTTTGACAAGGTTTGGAATTCAAAGCGAGTTTGTAAACGGGTTAAGAGTCACCGATGACGAGACCATGCGCGTGGCTCAGATGGTGCTTATGGGAAAAACCAATAAGGAAATTGTTTCGCTGATTTCACAAAAAGGCGGCAAAGCATTGGGTCTTTCAGGAATTGACGGAGAGCTAATTGAATGCGAGAAGCAGTATGCCAATGTTGACGGCAAAATTGTTGATATCGGTTATGTTGGAAAGATAATTAAGATAAACCAAAAAGTTCTGGAGTTTTTGGCTAACGACGACTATATCCCCGTGGTTGCGCCGCTGGGAGTGGATAAGGAAGGCCGAAGCTATAATATAAACGCTGATACTGTGGCAGGCGCGATAGCCGCCGCACTAAAGGCAGAAAAACTTATGCTTTTGACAGACACCCCGGGAATAAAAAGCTCGCCGACCGCTGATGATATAATATATGAAATTAACCAAAAAGAAATATATAAGATGATTGAAGCCGGAACCATTGCCGGCGGTATGATTCCAAAGGTTAAAGGCGGACTTGAAGCATTGGCAGGAGGGGTAAATAACGTACATATAATTGACGGACGTATACCGCACTGTCTGCTGCTTGAAATATTTACCGACAGCGGTATAGGAACCATGATAACCCGATAATACAAGCCGTATATGGGAGCTGAATAGAGGGATAGTATGAAAAAGATGTTATTAGTATCAATGTTTCAGAACGTTACAGGTATACTGAAAAAAGTGGAACCTGAATTAAAAAATAAACTGTGACATATATCCCTACTGCCAGTAAGGCTGAAAAGTTAGGTTTTTTTGTAAAAATCGGCAAGTGGACATTGAGGCGATTGGGGCTGACTGTTGATGAGCTGGATACATCCTTCGCGTCTTATGAGACTGCCAAAAGTAAACTAGAAAAAAATGATATTATATATGTTGCCGGCGGCAATATGTTCTACTTGTTGCAGGAATTAAAAAGAACCGGAACCGATAAGTTGTTAGCCGATGAAATAAACAAAGGCAAGCTTTACATAGGAGAGTCGGCAGGCGCAATACTTACGGCGCCGGATATAGGTTATTCTGCAGAAATGGATAATGTGGGAAAAGCGCCGGATCTGAAAGATTATTCAGGACTTAATGTTGTTGATTTTTATGTTGTGCCCCATTATAAAAATTGGGAGATGGGGAAAGCGGCACAGATAATAATTGATAAATACTCAGAAAGTTTGGATTTAAAAGTTATTAACGATAAACAAGCTATATTTATTGACAATGACAAGGTCAAAATATTAGACAAATAGACTGACCGCAAAGGTGATCGCCAAATGAAAATGCCTGAAGAAATTGAACCATTTATGTTTGCTCCATGCGGAATGAACTGTAAAGTTTGTTATAAGCACTTGGCTCATAAAAATTCGTGCGGCGGATGTTTGAAAATTGGTTCTGAAAAGCCGAAACACTGCCGTGTATGCAAGATCAAGGACTGCGCAAAGAATAAGGGCGTAACATACTGTTTTGAATGTGCGAATTATCCTTGTAAACAGGTTGATTATTTGGAGCAAAGCTATATAAAAAGGTATGAGGTTAGTTTAATGGAAAATACCAGATTAGTTAAAGAATGCGGGATAGAATACTTTATGCGGCAGCAAAAGAATAAATATACCTGCGCAAAGTGCGGCGGCATAATTTCCATACATGATAAAGAGTGCAGTGAGTGCCGAAATAGCGGCGGCAATTAGTTGCAGTACGTTTCTAAATGGTAAAGAAAAGGGAATGAGATCATGTCAGAAATAAAAGTCAGTGTAGTAAATTTAAAAAAGCAAACAGTATATGGTCTATGGAAAAATTCAAATGACAGCACAGTTTCAAAAGATATAAAGAATCTTTCTAAAAAATATCACATAAAGGTGTCGTCGCCGGGCAGTAAAGTGTTCCCCTATTTCGTGCTGTCAAGGAATTATAACGAACTGAGTAAGGATTTTGAAATGTTTGTGGGAGGCACAATAGACAAAAAAGGGTTAGAATCTTTAATTATTCCAAACGGTGAATATGCAAGGATAACTATAAAACCGAAACTGGGATTTTTGTGGGGATTGGCTATTGGCGAAGCAAAGAGATATTTCTATACCAAATGGCTGCCTAAAAGCCGATATTCGGCGCTGAATATGGAATATGAATACCATACTGAGAAGAGTGATGGAAAGTCTCCGGAAATAGATATATTTTTTGCTGTTAAGAGAAAATAACAGTAATGCTTAACGCCGGAATAGCCGAACAATAACCGCAAAGGTTTAATAGAAATAGCACATTTTTGGAAAAAGCGTCTTTGGCAGTCACGTCTTATTTTTTCTTAATCCTTGATACGCGCTTCTTATATATTATTGTCCAGCAGCAAAACACGGTAAATGGGAAGTGAACCATATCTGTTCCTGTTTTTTGAAAATATTAAAATGCTTTTTTATGTATATTTTCAATTTGCTATTTTCTGTTGCGGCGCAGATATTCATAATAACCGAAACGTGATACTTTTTGAAACGGTATACTTTTTTGATATCACACATTTTCTAAAATTCCTATAAAACTGAAATTATATACATACTTTGCACTTAAAAAGATTTGTTTTGTAGTATTAATTCTTTATATTTTTGTAGTTTTTTAATTCGTATTCAGCATTAAAAAAGCGTTTTTTATGCCTCGAAAGCTACTTTAACTATGTTTATCATATTTGTTAATTCAACGATACGTACTGATATTGTTGATTCCAAATTTTTTTACTGTTTCATAAATAATTTTTTTGCCTGTCCGTGCCATTTTTATAGATGCAGTTTTATATTGTTTGTCATAAACTGTTTGTTTTATAAACCGGACCGACTTTTTTAATCATTCTATACTTTGTAATTAGATTATTGTACTATATCCCAAATATGTCCTTATACTGCCTAAAAGGTTTGAGTTATTTCAAAAGTGATGAACTTTTATTTAGGTGTATTTTTATTATTCAATAATGAAGACGAGCTGTCAGGAACTTACAGCCCGCCTTTTGATTATATATCTCGAAAATAAAAATTATAATAATTTTGCATATATAAACCCAAGTGTTCAGGAAATTAATCTGTTTACAAAAAATAACGCGATTTAGTTGATAAAGTATATAAATAATATTATTGAGCGCCTGATTAATCAATGATAAACATATTATTTTAATGCGCGCTGTTATAATAATTATAGATTTAGCTTATCAAATGCTGCTGCAAATGGATTGTTGGAGTCGTCTTCTTTTTTGTTTTGATTGCGAAGATAATTTTGCACATCTCTTTTGGAAGCGCCGCTTTGTCCTCTCCGCTCCTTGAAGGCGGAGTATTTTTCCCTGTAGCCGCATGAGCAGTAGAAACTCTTTTTTTCACCCTCGCCTCTAAGCTCCATTTTTTTGTGGCATTCAGGACAGCGTGCGTTTGTTATTATGCTGACTGAACGGCGGTAACCGCAGTCCCTATCCTGGCAGACCAGCATTTTTCCCTTTTTACCATTTACCTCAAGCAAATATTTTCCGCAGTCGGGACAAGTCTTTTTGGTCATGTTGTCATGTTTGTATTCGGCGCTGCTGTTTTTAACGGTCTTAACAAGGTCGGCAGAATACTTTTCTATTTCAGCAATAAATTTTTGCTTTTGAGTTTTGCCTTTTGAAATTTTTTCTAACTCTTGTTCCCACTTAGCGGTGAGCAGGGGTTCTTTTAAATCCGGCGGCACCAAATCTATGAGCTGAACGCCTTTTGAAGTAGGAACCATGCTGTTTCCCTGCTTTTCTACATAGAATGAGGAGTATAGCTTTTCTATTATATCGGCTCTTGTGGCAGGGGTTCCTAGCCCTCCGCCCAAATATTCTTTCATATTTTTGTCGTTTACAAAACGGGAGGGATTTTCCATAGCCGAAAGTAATGTTGCCTCCGTATATCGTGCCGGAGGTTTTGTTTTGCCTGATTTGACGAATGTGTTTTTACAGATAAACTCGTCGCTGTATTTCATTTTGGGGAGTATTTGTTTCCTTTCCTGTGCGTCAGCAGTATCTTCATCATCAAACGAGTAGTCTGAGGAATATACTGCTTTCCAGCCAAGAGAAACCTCCTCTTTGCCTCCTGCTGTAAACTTCTCACTTTCGCACTCAAATTCAGCTTTGATTTGTTTATATTTATACGGACCCATAAAACAGGCCAAAAACCGTTTGACCACAAGATTATATATGCGCTTTTCTTCTGTTGAGAGCGAAATCATAGGAACCTTTTGTTCAGTTGGTATTATGGCATGGTGGTCTGAAACCTTACTGTTATTTATGCAGCTTTTGTTGATTTTTAATTTCCTGCGGAGTATATCTTCAGCCGCCGCCTTTGTGTCGCCGATGGTTACAGCACGCAGACGTTCATTTAATGTCGGAACTATATCGTCAGTCAAATAGCGTGAATCAGTTCTAGGGTACGTCAGTGCCTTATGCTGTTCATATAATTTTTGCATTATGTTGAGAGTTTGTTTCGGAGAGTAACCGTAGAGCTTGTTTGCGTCTCTTTGGAGTTCGGTCAAATCGTATAACATGGGCGCATACGTCTGTTTGTCAGAGCTTCTTAAAGATGTGAGCTTGAACGGTTTGCCTTTAATCTCTTTGGATATTCTTTCTGCTTTTTCACGGTCAAATGTGGATAGTCCGCCGTCCTTGCTGCGCCAGGAAACAAATAATTTGCCTATATCGGCTTCTATTGTGTAATATTCCTTAGGAACAAATTTCTTTATCTCATTTTCTCTCTGCACTAATAGTGCGAGTGTAGGAGTTTGTACACGTCCGGCGGATAACTGAGCATTAAACTTGCAGGTAAGGGCTCTCGTAACATTTAATCCGACAAGCCAGTCGGCTTCAGCCCTTGCCTGGGCCGCCATATAGAGATTATAATACTCCTTGCCGTCTCTTAGTTTCTGAAAGCCTTCTTTTATTGCTTTATCAGTCTGTGACGATATCCAAAGTCTTTTTATTGGTTTTTTAACTCCGCTTTTCTCAATTATCCAGCGGGCAACCAGCTCGCCTTCACGCCCGGCGTCGGTTGCAATAATAACGGAGCTGACCTCTGAGCTTCGCAGCTGGCGTTTTACAATGCTGTACTGTTTTGAAGTCTGCTTTATGACCTCGAGTTTCATCTTTCCCGGCAGCATAGGGAGCGTTTCCAGGCTCCAGGTTTTGTATTCATCTCCGTAGGCTTCCGGGTCGGCCAAAGTGACCAAGTGACCGAGAGCCCATGTCACTATATATTTGTCTCCTATAAGGCATCCGTCAGATTTTCTGCTGCACTTTAAGACCCGTGCAAGTTCTCTTCCGACGGATGGTTTTTCTGCTAAGACGAGAGTTTTAGACATATGTTTTCCTCCTTTATGGGGAATTATTGATTGAAATTTTGTATCATAAAATTATACCACAAAATTTATATTTTGTACATAGCCGGTTAAATTGACAATAGAGTTAAAACGGTGTAGAATAAATAAAATACGAGTATAATTATCTATTATGATGTTAAATATTTTGATAAGAGAATTAGTCAGGAAGGGATGATATAATATGAATATAGAAAAGTTTGCATATTATGGTGATAAGAAAATTAAAATAAAAGATGTTCCGACCTCAAGCAAGCCATATGATGTGGAGAAAGAACGGATAATTGACGAAACCGAAAAAATGAAACCTCAGATAGAAGACTTGCAGGAGAAACTCTACGCCGAAGCCAAAGAGGGGCTTATAATTATTATTCAGGCTATAGATGCGGCCGGTAAGGACAGCACTATAAAACATGTGATGAGCGGAGTGAATCCCCAGGGCGTGTCTGTAACAGCGTTTAAACAGCCCTCATCTGAGGAACTTGCTCACGGTTTTTTGTGGCGGGCGGAAAAAGCTGTTCCTAGAAGAGGTTATATAGGAATTATGAACCGTTCATACTATGAGGATGTGTTGGTTGTAAAGGTGCATAATCTGCAAAAAACTTATAAAATGCCTA
This sequence comes from Monoglobus pectinilyticus, assembly GCF_002874775.1. Taxonomy (NCBI): domain Bacteria; kingdom Bacillati; phylum Bacillota; class Clostridia; order Monoglobales; family Monoglobaceae; genus Monoglobus; species Monoglobus pectinilyticus. The sequence continues at coordinate 1,243,196 of NZ_CP020991.1, forward strand.
AGCGGTGCGTAGATATGCCCGCCGCAGATTTCTTTAAAAACCGTTATAAGCATATTAGAAATTATGAGGAATATCTCAGTGACAACGGATATAGGGTAATCAAAATATTTCTTAATGTCTCGGCTGAAAAGCAGAAGGAACGTTTCTTAGAGCGAATAGACAACCCGGCAAAAAATTGGAAATTCTCTGCTGATGATTTATCTGAAAGAGCGTTGTGGGACGAGTATCAGAAGGCCTTTGAGGATATGATAAACGAAACCGCAACAAAAACATCGGAATGGTATGTGCTCCCGGCTGATCAGAAATGGTTTACAAGATACTTAGTTTCAAAAATAATATTAAAGACGCTTAAAAAAATGAATCCAAAGTATCCTGAAGTCTCCAAAGAAGATAAAGAGGAGCTTGAGGAGTGCAGAAACGAATTATTGGCTCAAAAGTAAGTTCAGAAATAGTAATAACAAAACCGCACCGGAACTGCAGAATAGTCCGGTGCGGTTTTTATATAATATTTTAAGGCTTGTTTATAACTAGTCGTTAAGATTTTTGTCAAGGATTTCAAGCTGTTTCTTAATGTCAGCCGGAAGTCTGTCTCCGAACTGAGCAAAGTATTCCTTAATATTCTCAACGTCTTCTTTCCAAACTTCTTTATCAACACTGAGCAGAGCGTCAAGTTCTTCAGCAGAAATGCCGAGGCCTGTTGTGTCGATGTCAGAAGCTGTAGGAAGCAGACCGATAGCACTGTCATGGGCGTCAGCTTTGCCTGAAACACGGTCGAGTATCCATAGAAGAACTCTCATGTTATCGCCGAATCCGGGCCACATAAAGTTGCCTTCATCGTCTTTTCTAAACCAGTTAACGTGGAATATTGCAGGAGCATTGTCACCGAGCTTTTTGCCCATTTCGAGCCAATGTCCAAAATAATCAGCCATGTTGTATCCAACGAATGGTTTCATAGCCATAGGGTCACGTCTTACAACGCCTACAGCGCCGGCAGCGGCAGCGGTAGTTTCAGAAGCCATAGTAGCTCCTACAAACACACCGTGTTCCCAGTCGCGTGCTTGATATACCAGCGGAGCGGTTTTAGCGCGGCGTCCGCCGAATACAATAGCAGAAATCGGAACGCCCTGTGGGTTTTCAAACTCAGAAGAAATACATGGGCAGTTTATAGCCGGAGCTGTAAATCTTGAGTTAGGATGAGCGAGGTTGCCTTCGTATGTTGTTCCGTCAACCTTTTCTCCCAGCCAGTTTGTGCAGTTCTTTGGAGGATTCTTGTCAAGACCTTCCCACCATACTGTCAGGTCGTCATTGTTAAGAGCAACATTTGTGAAAATGGTGTTCTTCTTTGTAGATTCCAAAGCGTTGAAGTTTGTCTTTTCGCTTGTTCCCGGAGCAACTCCGAAGAAACCTGCTTCAGGATTAATAGCATAGAGCTTTCCGTCTTCAGGATTGATTCTCAGCCAAGCGATATCGTCGCCGACTGTCCAAACCTTATATCCTTTTTCCTGGAGATATTCCGGCGGAATAAGCATAGCGAGATTTGTTTTACCGCAAGCGCTTGGGAATGCGGCAGCAATATACTTAACTTCTCCCTGAGGATTTTCAAGACCAAGGATAAGCATGTGTTCTGCCATCCAGCCTTCTTGCTTTCCGAGATATGAGGCAATTCTCAGAGCGAAACACTTCTTGCCGAGAAGAACGTTTCCGCCGTAAGCAGAGTTAACTGACATAATCGCATTGTCCTGCGGGAAGTGAACGATATATCTTTCTTCAGGATTAACGTCCTTTTTAGCGTGCAGACATTTTACAAAATCTCCGTCTGTTCCAAGAACGTCCATAACTTCCTGACCGATTCTTGTCATGATATTCATGTTAAGAACAACATAGATACTGTCTGTAAGCTCTATACCGATTTTTGAGAAAGGTGAGCCGACAGGTCCCATTGAATAAGGGATAATGTACATTGTTCTGCCCTTCATTGCGCCTGTATAAAGAGCCTTGAGCTTATCATACATCTGACTTGGTTCCATCCAGTTGTTGATTGGGCCGGCTTCTTCTTCTGTCGGAGTACAGATAAATGTTCTGTCCTCAACACGGGCAACGTCGTTTTCAGCTGTTCTGTGGTAGTAACAGCCCGGAAGTTTTTCCTCGTTAAGCTTAATAAGCTCGCCTGTTGATACTGCCTCAGCGCGGAGAGCCTCAAGCTGGCTTTCGCTTCCGTCAATCCATACAACACTTTCAGGCTGGCACATAGCAATTTGCTCTTCCAGCCACTTGTTTACTTTTTCATTACTGCACTTTGTAAATTCAGCCATATTCATCCTCCTAAAATTCATACTAGTAATTTAAAAATTTAAACAAATTTCTAGTTAGTTTATTTTATCACAATTCTACCTCAAATATTTGGCTCTGTCAAATAGATTTTTACAACCATTGATACATCTTTCACAATATCTACAGTCGTGATAGTTCTTGAAAAAAATAGCTGAAAATTTTGTGAACTTTGCTTAAAAGAAAATGCTACAAATTTAGTAGGAAATCATATGATATGAAATTTATCTTCATAAACACTTTGTTTAAATATTTTTTTGTGAAATAACAATTTTGATAAATTCAATTTACATATAAATTAAAAAATAAATAGAGCTGTATATAACAAACATCGGCAGGGTGACCGAAGGTCACCGCGTTAGGTGCGTAGCCGCGGAATAGCAGCTAACAAATTAAAATCACCGTTAACCTATGTCCATATAGTTTGCCTTATAAACTAAAAAATACGGACCGACGGAATTTGTCAAGAGTGGTTTCGCGAGAATGGTATGAATAATATTTTAAATAATAAAAGAAAGATAAATATAAAATACATATAAATTAAAAAGTAAATAGAGCTGTATTTAACAAACATCGGCAGGGCGACCGAAGGTTACCGCGTTAGGTGCGTAGGTGCGGAATAGCAGCTAACAAATTAAAGTCACCGTTAACCTATGTCCGTATAGTTTGCCTTATAAACTGAAAAATACGGACCGACGGAATTTGCCAAGAGCAGTTTCGCGAAAGTGGTATGGATAATATTTTAAATAATAAAAGAAAGATAAATATAAAAAATATATAAATAAAAAAAATAAATAGAGCTGTATATAACAAACATCGGCAGGGTGACCGAAGGTCACCGCGTTAGGTGCGTAGCCGCGGAGATGCAAAAAATAAATAAAAATAATTTTAAATTAACACAAATCAATTGAATTCATTAACCAAATAGATGTGTTATGCTGTAAAACACAAAATTTGATTTATAGGTTTATAGTTATTATTTTATTAAGAGTTTTATGAACTCATAAGTTATTTAAACTAAATGTATAACAGAAAAACATGACATTTATAGATATATAAATTATTGTTTAAGTAAAAAACAGACCGAAACGATTTCGGTCTGTATCTAATTAATCTTTATCTATTAAAGCAAAGGAAATTTCGCCTTTTGCCGCTACTTCATCGCCGACATAAGCGCAGACGTCAGCTTTGCCCATTACTGAACGGAACTTTGTGAGTTCTACCTCAAGTCTTAACGTCTCGCCTGGCACCACTTGATGTTTAAATTTAAAATTATTTATTCCGGTAAACACAGCCAGCTTGTTTTTAAATTCCGGTTTGCTCAGTATAACAACAGCGCCAACCTGGGCGAGAGCCTCGCAAATCAAAACTCCGGGCATAATTGGATTTCCGGGAAAATGTCCCTGAAAGAACGGCTCGTTCATAGTAACATTTTTAAGTCCAACAGCTCGGGAACCTTCCTCAAACTCTACTATTTTGTCAATAAGCAAAAATGGATATCTATGTGGGATTATATCCATTATTTCTTTAATATTAAGTTCCATATAATAATACCTCCAGAAATTTTTATGCTAATATTATAACTCAACAAAAAATATTTTACAATAAGTATTTTGGTATAGAAATATAAAAATAAAATAACATTTTAATATACCGACCGCGCAGCTTGCCTTACGAGCCGCAAAGCGGACTGCCGAAGCTCGCCTTTGTGTTAGGATAAGAAAATACTATTAAATCACCTTATAAAATTTAATATAAATAGTGACTTAAATTATATGTAGATAAATTAAATACCTTGGAAAATATTTTTTATATTTAATATGATGTAGAGTTTTATGCACAGTTGATAGTTGCAGAAAATATCTGTCAAATGTTATAAGATATGTAAATTTTTTAATTTTTAAAAAAATTTTTTCAAAAAAGTATTGACAAGCTATTCTAAATATGTTATCATAGTCAGGTCGTTAACGCGAGACAGCATAAACGGCGCTAATTAAACATGGAGGGGTTCCCGAGTGGCCAAAGGGGGCAGACTGTAAATCTGTTGCATCTTGCTTCGATGGTTCGAATCCATCTCCCTCCACCACAACGGAGCAAAGTTCGCTTTGCTCCGTTTTTGTATAGAAAAAATAAGAAATGTCTTATATATTTTTAAGTGAAACTGTCTCTGTCACCGTTATTTTTCTCAGTTGTGGCTATTGCCGCGCAATACACAGCTTTGGCGCCGGAAAGTTTTAACACTCTTGCACATTCATTGAATGTTGCGCCTGTGGTCGTAACATCATCAATAACCAGGATAGTTTTGCCTTGAATATTATCGCTGTTTCCTTTGAGACCGAAAGCTCCGTTCAGATTTTGCTGTCTTTCAAAGCTAGAAAGATCTGTTTGTTTACTGGTTTGTCTGATTCGTTTAAAAAGGTTTGGATAATATTTTACACTGAGCAGTTTGGCAGTCTTTTTTGCCAGCGCACCGCTTTGGTCAAACCCTATTTCTTTCATACGCTGGCGCCGCGGCGGTATAGCTGTGATATAGTCAAAGTTGACGCCGCCAAAATCATTTTTAACCATTGCTGTTATTAAATTTGAAAATGTGTTCACTGAACTTAGGCTTCGGGCGTGTTTGAGATTAAGTATTCCTCTTTTGGAATTTCGGTCATATTCCACAGCAGCAGTAATACCATTATAATAGGTGCATATATTTGACTTAGCTTTTCTAAAACAACTTTGGCAGAAGCGGTAACGAGGGTTTCCAAGCGGCGTGCCGCAGACTTTGCAGCGCTTGCGGCTGGCACAGAATTTTATCTTATCCATACATTCACTGCATATATTAATGCCGGATTTTTGAAAACTTATTAACTTTCCGCAGAAGCTGCATTTAGATGGATAAACAAGATTTACAAGGCGGCTCAAAATATTCATAGACTATGATACCTTTCGCATATAATAATTAATTTTACATTATATAACATAATTTTGCAAGATATATCAAAAATTTGGCGTTAAACTAATCTAGGCGTGATTTATTTATGACAGGAGGACGGGATTTGATAGAATTTATTACAAAAATAGATTTTGCGGTTTTGGAATTTATTCGAAACACATTAAACAGTTCTTTTATGGATTACATCATGCCTATCATAACCGATTTTGGTTCCGGAGGACTGCTTTGGATTGCGGTGGGAGTCATAATGTTATGCACTGAAAAATATCGAAGATGCGGGGCTTCGGTTTTGATCGGACTGCTGCTGTGCTTGGTTTTGGGAAACATCATTTTAAAACCGCTTATCGGCAGAATGAGACCCTGCTGGATAAATGACAGTATAGATATGCTTGTTAGGATTCCCAGGGACTACTCCTTCCCGTCAGGACATACCCTGGCTGTTTTTACAACAGCGTTTATAATTTTTGGATATTCAAAAAAGATAGGAATACCGCTTGTAGTTTTAGCGTGCTTAATTGGATTTTCAAGAATGTATTTATATGTCCATTACCCTACTGATGTATTGGGTGGCATAGCATTAGCCGCTCTCATTGCGTGGGCAGTTAGAAAATTTGTTAACGGGACAGTATTCAGCCGGATGTTTCGGAGGTTTGAAGACTAGAAGTTTCGGTTATAAAAACTTAATAATTTTTTTATATATTATTTATAAAATCATGACAGAACAGAGTTGTTTTTTAAAATCTTATATAATATAATAAAAAGAGTGACTTTTTGAAGTTTATAATTTACAGATAAAGCGGTTTAACTTACGATTGAGGAGAGGATTTTTTGGAAAAAACAGAAGCAACTAAAGTTGAAACAAAAGGCGGTTCAAAAGGAAGCCATTTTATGCAGGGGGCTTTAGTTTTGGGTATAGCCAGCCTGATTGTAAAAATAATAGGCGCAGTATTCAAAATACCTCTTATTAATTTGATTGGCGATGACGGAAGCGGTTATTTTAATGTGGCATATCAAATATACACGTTTATGTTTATAGTCGCTACGGCCGGATTTCCGATAGCTATATCAAAAATGGTTGCAGAGAGTATGGCTAGAAATGATGAAACTGATGCCAAAAGAGTATTTCAGACGGCGATTTCATTTTTGGCTGTTATAGGATTGGTCGGCAGTATAATTCTATTTGTTTTTGCAAAACAGCTGGCAGGTTTGGTTGGAATTCCGGATGCAGAGCTTGGTATAAAAGCTATTTCGCCGGCAGTTTTCTTTGTATCTTTGGCGTCGTCAATGAGAGGCTATTTTCAAGGCAGACAAAATATGTTCCCAACCGCAGGTTCTGAAGTAATAGAGTCCAGCGGTAAGATGGTTATAGGCTTGCTCATGGCGTCGTTCTTTATGGGGATGACTATTGTTCCGAATTTGGACAAGGTGATAGATTTTGTAACACGCCAGGTAGACACCGCCCATATGCGTACAGTTTATGCGTCTGCCGGAGCCATTTTTGGTGTGACTGCCGGAACTCTTTTATCGTTCCTGTTACTGTCAGTAATATACATATGCTTGGCTATAGGTGCAAAGCGGCATGCTAAAAATATTGCGCCGATGACAGCGGCCCAGGAAAAGCTGAGACCGAAAAGAACCATTTTAAAAGAACTGATAATGATAGCAATACCAATAACTATAGGGGCGTCTGTTTCAAGTCTTACAACTCTTATAGATATGACAACAATAAGCCGTAGGCTGGTTACTAATCCGAACGTGTTTAACGAGTACGCATTTATGTTTGAACAAGGGACGTCATTCTATGATAAGGCCGTTGGAGCAGGGTGGACCGGTGCGGTGCTTGATTCACAGAAAGCCTCAACTCTTTATGGAATGTACACGGGAAAAGCTCTGACTATGTTTAACCTGCCGTTAACCTTGGTTGTGGCTCTGGGAATGAGTATAGTTCCCGCAATTTCATCAGCTTTGGCTAGAGCCAGAAAAGGCGAGGCAGGAAGCATCACTGAGAGCGCTATAAGAATTGCCATGCTGTTCGGTGCGCCGTGCGCTATAGGAATGTCGGTGCTGTCCAGCGGTGTTTTAGGTCTGTTGTTTAGTGACGACAATGCGCATGTGGTTTTAAGCATTTTGTCAATAGCAATAATACCGGTTGCCGTAGTACAAGTCACAAATGCAATACTGCAGTCATACGGAAAAGTCTATTATCCGGTTGTAAATATGTTGATAGGCGGAGCCGCCAAGGTAATTTTCAACTATATAGCAATCCCGTACTTAGGTATTGACGGAGCGCCTATAGGAACTTTTATCTGTTATTTAATCATAGCGGTGCTTAATACCGTTCAGATAGTACGTATTGCAAACATAAGGTTTAAACCTCTTGATATACTTATAAAACCATTGATTGCGGCCGGCGTTATGGGTGTATGCGGATACTTTTTATCCGGTATTCTGCCAACTTCAAGAGTTCTCACTGTTTTAGAAATTCTTATTTGCGGAATAATATATGTAATAATGATTTTCGCTGTTCGAGCTATAAAACGTGAGGATATTATGAATATGCCTAAGGGCGAAAAAATAGCCGGTATACTAGAAAAGTTTAAACTGATAAAATAAATTGGAGCTGAAGAGGATGAATTTTAAAGATACGAAAGATAAATATTCGTTTGATGACCTGGTTGAAATTGTTTCACTTTTGCGTGCGCCGGGCGGCTGTCCTTGGGATAGGGAGCAGACTCATCAGAGTATAAAGAAAAATCTTATTGAAGAAGGGTATGAACTGATTGAGGCAATTGACGGCGGGAATCCTGAAAAAATAGCCGACGAGAGCGGGGATTTACTGCTGCAGGTAGTGTTTCATGCAATAATCGGGAAAGACAGCGGAGAATATGAAATAAATGACGTTACCGACGCTATCTGCCGAAAACTTATTCACAGACATCCGCATGTGTTTGGTGAAGTCGAAGTAGCAGACAGCGGAGAGGTTCTTAAAAACTGGGACGCTATAAAACGTGCTGACAGGGAGCAGAGCAGCATTGCTGAGGAACTGCGCGGAGTATCAAAATATCTGCCGGCGCTTATGCGAGCTGAGAAAATTCAGAAAAAGGCCGAAAAGGCCGGTTATAAGTTTGAAAATGAGATAAATTTGTCTGTAATTTCGGATGATGTAGCTGAAGCTGATAGTGCACCGGAGAAGGATTGCGGTCAGCTCCTGTTTGCGGCGGTAAACTTTTGCCGCAGAGCCGGTGTGGATCCGGAACTGGCTCTCGCTTCTTATACTGAGAGTTTCACAGATGAATTTGAGAAGTTTGAGAATGGAGAAAATTAAATCTATTTGAAAAAACACTAAGGAGAAAATTGTAATGCGTTTGGATAAATTTTTAAAGGTGTCCAGGATAATCAAGCGCCGGACGGTGGCTAATGACGCCTGCGACGGAGGCCGCGTTTCCGTAAATGGACGCACTGTCAAAGCGTCATATGACGTGAAGCCCGGAGATGAAATAAAAATATTATTTGGTGAAAAGCCTTTGAATATAAGGGTTTTAAATGTAAAAGAGAATGTAAAAAAGGATGAAGCCAGAGAGCTGTATGAAATAGTTTAAATTTTACATATAATAAATATATTGCGAAAAATAATTCTGTCTGTGTCTGTCGGGCAGTATTGGGTTTGACGAATTAAAACAACTTGTCGAGTAAATACATGCTGTTTATATACCTAAGCGGCCGCCATTAAAGACCAAAAATTATTAGTTAAAACAGCTGATTATAGGATTAAGCTGTATCTAGCAAAAACCTAATGGGTTTAGTTGATACATCTGTTTATAAAACTAAGTAGCAGTTGGCAGAAATATAAATGGACGTTTTTATGAGTTTTTTCCGTTCTTATACAAGTTGGGTGCACCTTCCGCAGTATGATGAATACCTACAATTTTATGTTTTTTATTTATTTAAAAACTATAGGACAGTAATTTAGCGAGCATCGGCAGGCCGCTTTTGCGGCACGTAAGGCGAGCTGAGCGGACAGTATATAAAGATACAATTTTAAAAAGATACTTAAGGCGGAAATTTATATATCGTTTTAAATAATATGTCCATACTACGGTATGATGTTTCTACTTATATACAGCAAATGCGCTGTAATATTTTGCTCGAAGCAGAAGACATATATATTGATAATTAAAACGTTATTATTGCTAAAATCTGATAAACTTTGCAATGTGCATTTCGTTTAGTGTGCTGAAAAAATTGTCGTCAGGCAAAAAATTACTTGACAAAGGTCTCACAGCGTAGTATAATCTATCCCGTAGACAGCAAAGGCGCTGTGAGTATTTTGCTCGCAGCGCCTTATTTTTTATTTAGTCATTTCTATTTACTTTTAAAAAGAAAGGAATGTTTTGTTATGGATCAAATGAACGAGTTATTCGGCAGTGCCGTATTTGAAGACTCGGTGCAAAAGGTCAGACTTCCTGATGGAATTTACAAACAGCTTAGGAAGACCAAAGAGGAGGGCACGCCTCTTACGCGTGAGGTTGCTGATGTTGTTGCCAACGCAATGAAGGACTGGGCGGTAGAAAATGGTGTAACTCATTTTACTCACTGGTTCCAGCCTATGACTGGCGTTACGGCTGAGAAGCACGACAGCTTTATACAGCCTGACGGTATCGACAGCGTGATTATGGAGTTCAGCGGAAAAGAATTGATTAAAGGCGAGCCGGACGCTTCCAGTTTTCCATCGGGAGGTCTGCGTTCAACTTTTGAGGCAAGAGGATATACCGCGTGGGATCCAACATCAAACGCCTTTATTAAAGACGGTATACTGTGTATTCCAACTGTATTCTGTTCTTATACAGGCGAAGCGCTTGATAAAAAGACGCCACTTATGCGTTCAATGGAAGCTCTCAGTAACTCGGCTGTCAGGGTTCTTCACCTGATAGGGGAAACTGACGTAAACAGAGTTATAACGACAGTCGGTCCTGAACAGGAGTACTTTTTAATAGACCGAAAGGTAGCTTTAAAGAGAAAAGATATTACATATACGGGCAGAACTTTGTTCGGAACTCCGGCTCCAAAAGGACAGGAGCTTGACGACCATTATTTTGGAGTGGTTAAGAGAAGAGTTTCAGAGTATATGAAGGATCTGGACGAGGAACTCTGGAAGCTGGGTATACTTGCAAAGACAAAACATAATGAAGTGGCACCGGCACAGCATGAACTCGCTCCTATTTTTACACAAGCTAATATAGCCACTGACCATAATCAGCTTACTATGGAGATAATGAAAAAGGTTGCTGAAAGACATGGTATGAAATGCCTGCTCTACGAAAAGCCTTTTGAAGGAATAAACGGAAGCGGCAAGCATAACAACTGGTCGATTTCGACAGACAAGGGCGAAAACTTGCTGAAACCCGGCAAGACCCCTCATGACAATCCTAGATTTTTATTGTTCCTGTCCGCTGTGATAGCGGCTGTGGACGAATATCAGGATCTTTTAAGATCGTCTGTGGCAACGGCAGGAAACGACCACAGACTTGGTGCAAATGAGGCTCCGCCTGCTATTATCTCTGTATTTATTGGAGATGATCTCAAAGAAGTGCTGGATTCTATTGAAGAGGACAGTGATTTTGAGAACAGATGTAATGAGGTGATGAACTCCGGTATTGATGCTGTGCCTGATTTTGCGAAGGATACAACCGACAGAAACAGAACGTCGCCGTTTGCATTCACAGGGAATAAGTTTGAGTTTAGAATGCCCGGCTCGGCTCTTTCAATTTCAGGACCGAACTTTATTATAAACACAGCTGTTGCCGAGATACTTGACCAGTTTGCTGTCAGACTTGAGAAATCGTCAAACCCTAAATGCGAGATTTATAACATAGTAAGAGATACTATGAAAGAACATAAAAGGATTATTTTTAACGGTAATAACTATTCAGACGAATGGGTTGCTGAAGCTGAACGCAGAGGTCTTTGCAATTTAAAAAGCACGCCTGAAGCATTGCCGGCTTTTGTTACTGAAAAGAGTATAGACTTATTTGTTAAGCACGGTATACTCACTCGTGATGAAATGCTGTCAAGATACGAAATAAATCTTGAGAATTACAGCAAGGCTATCAATATTGAGGCAAAAACGATGCTTGAAATGGCAAGACGTGATATTTCGCCTGCTGTCGCGAAATATGTTAAAGAACTCAGCGATACTGTTGTTTCTAAGAGACAAATGGGCGGTTCGGTTTCTTGCGTGTTTGAAGAAAAGATGATTAGATTGCTTTCTGAGTTAGAACTTAGACTGTTTGAAACGGTTGAAGCTCTTGATTCAAGCGTTCAGGAAGCCCTTGCTATGGAAGAAGGTTTGGAGCAGGCTGTATTTTATAATGAAAAAGTGTTGAAAGATATGGCTGAGGTTCGGGAAGTAGCAGACCAAATGGAGATTTATACTCCTGAAGAATACTGGCCGTTCCCAACCTATGGAGATTTGCTGTTCTCTATCCAGGAGTAATATAGCATTCCGGCAAAATATTTCTAAGTTATAGGTTTTAAAAAGTAAATAATAAGATAATAGACAATGGGGTCTGAGAGTAATTTTCTCAGGCCCCATTTTCTTTTATATATATACGGCGAAACAGCCGGAATTAAAAATAAGGAGGAAAAAGTTATGAACATTATGGATTTGGCAACGGGTTTAGATACTGCGTGGGTGCTGCTGGGAGCAGCTTTGGTATTCTTTATGCAGGCAGGGTTCGCTATGGTCGAAACCGGTTTCACAAGAGCAAAAAACGCGGGTAATATAATTATGAAAAATCTGATGGATTTTAGTTTAGGAACCCCAATTTTTTGGATTTTAGGTTTTGGAATTATGTTTGGCGCAAATGTCTTTGGCGGCTGGCTGTCGGTTCCGTCATTTTTCCAGGGAGCAAACGCTTTGCCCGGTGATTATAATTTTGCAACTTTAATATTTCAAACAGTATTTTGCGCCACCGCGGCGACCATTGTTTCGGGAGCAATGGCAGAGAGAACCAAATTTTCCGCATATATTGTTTACAGTATGGTTATAAGCGCAGTGATTTATCCTGTTTCAGGACATTGGGTTTGGGGCGGCGGATGGCTCAGTGAATTAGGTTTTCATGACTTTGCGGGTTCCACAGCAGTACATATGGTTGGCGGAGTGGCCGCTCTGGTAGGCGCAAAAATTCTTGGTCCACGTATAGGAAAATATAAAAAGGACGGGACATCCGTCGCAATACCCGGGCATTCGTTAACTTTGGGGGCTCTCGGAGTATTTATACTTTGGTTCTGCTGGTTTGGATTTAACGGATGTTCAACAGTAGCTATGTCAGATACAGAGAGTTCGTCGTTGGCGGCTTCGGTTTTTGTAACGACTAATCTTGCCGCTGCCTGTGCTACAGTTGCTACTATGGTTGTTACATGGGTTAGATATAAAAAGCCTGATGTTTCTATGACTCTAAATGGCGCTTTAGCCGGTCTTGTTGCGATTACGGCTGGCTGTGACAGTGTTACGCCGCTCGGAGCGGCCGTAATTGGTACTGTGGCAGGTATTTTGGTTGTGTTTGCTGTGGAGTTTATTGACAAGAAACTTAAGATAGACGATCCGGTTGGAGCTGTGGCCGTTCATGGGTGCTGCGGAGCTGCCGGGACAATAATGACGGGTTTGTTTGCAGCAAAAGGCGGTTTATTTTACGGGGGCGGTTTCAGCTTTTTAGGTATTCAGACATTAGGAGTTATAACAGTAATAGCGTGGGTCGCTGTAACGATGACCATTGTATTTCTAATTATTAAGCATACTATGGGGCTTAGAGCGAGTGCTGAAGAAGAAATAGAAGGGCTTGATATACATGAACATGGCCTAGCCTCTTCTTATGCGGACTTTATGCTAAATGTGCCGACTATTTTGACAGGAAGATCAGAGACAGTGGGACAGGAAACTCCCGAATCTGCTGTGCCGATAATTAGAGTGCCGGATAATACGGAAAAGAAAGTTGATAAGGATGGTCATACTATTACAAAAATAACGGTGGTGTGTAAAGAATCTAAGTTTGAAGCTCTAAAGCACGCATTAAATGAAATCGGAGTAACAGGAATGACTCTCACGCATGTGCTCGGCTGCGGAATGCAGAAAGGCAGCAGTGAGTATTACCGCGGCGTACCTGTTGAGGCTACTCTTCTGCCTAAAATAAAAGTGGATATAGTTGTGTGCAGAGTACCTGTATCAGATGTTATTAAAGCCGCTGTTAAAATACTTTATACTGGACATATCGGAGATGGAAAAATTTTTGTTTATGACGTACGGGATGTGGTCAAAGTCAGAACTGGAGAATCAGGATATGACGCAATGACGGATGATGGAGAAAATTGTTGAGTTTAGAATGGGTTTAAGGTTAGGTGAAATAAGGAGCGGGCGTAATGCCCGCCCCTCTTTTTATTCATCAGACAGCATCTTTTTTCTATTCATTCCGTCTATAACTCCCTGACGGTAAGACGCTTTGCATTCTTCAATCATCATAAGGTTATTATTTTCTATAAATTTAATGACGTTTTTACATTCTTCTTCGCTAAGTTTTTGAGGAATAAAGCGTTCTAATACCTGTCTAACAGCTTCGGAGGAGCTTTTGTAAATCTCCTGCTCGTGGATTAAGTCATTATATTTTTGACTGTTTTTTTGATGATAGTACAGAATGTCATAGATGTACTCCTGAAGGTCACTATCAAAGTAATTCTCAAAAAATTTAGATGCGTTTTCTTCCGACACAAAAATCTCCCTTTTCAATTAAAATTCTTTTTATATTATATACAAAGTTTGTCAGGTATATACATCACCCCCAAAAAGGAAACACTTGAGTGTTTCTTTTAAATTTATTCCTTGACACATGTATATTTTTTTCACACAATACTTTATTATATAATAAAATAAATAAACATAACAGTAAAATTTAGATATTTAAATAAAATGTAAATAATCACCTATGAATATTATTTTATTATAAAAGCTTACTTTATTAAGACGATTTTTATTTAAAAAAGTTTTACATTAAAAAAATAATAAGAAATAAATTAAACAAAAAAATTGCAATTAAAAACCTGCCGGAAACTCCGGCAGGTAATAAAGATCCCCTATTTTTTTTGCGTAAGTGCGAAAACATCCTTAGATTTGCCTATTACAACAAGATGGTCGCTTGGCTGGAATATATATTCAGGGGTAGGCAATGGCTTTAGAATGTTTTCCTGTTTTATTCCTATTACATTTACTTCATACTTTTGTCTTATATTAAGCGAATTTATGCTTCTGCCGATCCATGAAGGGACAACAGGTATTTCGTATATTGAGTATTCGCTTGTCAGTTTAATGTAGTCAAAAATATTATTTGCGTTATAGCGCATAGCCAGTTTTTCTGCAATTTCCTTCTCAGGGTACACTACCTCATTTGCGCCTACCAATTTTAAGAACTTAGCCTGTCTGTCCTCGCGTGCCTTTGAAACTATATAGTTTGCCCCCAGGTCTTTGAGCATAGATGTTATTTCCAGTGAAGCCTGAAAATCTTCTCCGATAGCCACAAAACACAGGTCAAAATTGTTTATTCCCAAAGCCCGAAGAACGCCTTCCTGCCGGCAGTCGCCGATTTGTGAATCAGTGAATATTGAAGAAAACTGCTCGATAGTCGAATCGTCTTTATCAACTATCATAACATCATTACCAAGCGCCAGCATTTTGGTTGCAAAATGCCTGCCTAAACGACCCATTCCAATTACCAGTATAGATTTCATAATCAGACCTCCAAAACTTATATAAAAACTTATTATCCTATTAATATATCTTCAACAGGCCGCATAAGAGCCACAGGCTCTCTGTTTTCGGCAAGCACCAGCATGAGAGACAGTCCGCCTACCCTGCCGGCAAACATCAGCACTATCAGTATTGACTGGGACACAACAGACAGCGACGGGGTGAGTCCCATTGAAAGCCCGACTGTTCCAATTGCGGAACTGACTTCGAACAGTATTTGTCTTATTGTATATGGCTCTATTGAGCAAATAATAAAAGTTGATACCAAAACAGCCGTTAAATAGATTGATGATATAGCGCTGGCTCTTTTCAGTGTGTCGTCGCTTAGACGGCGTTTAAAGATTACAACGTTATTGTTTTTCCTTGATGAAGCAAACGCCATAAGAAATAAAACAACAAAAGTTGTAGTCTTGATACCTCCGGCTGTTGAACCGGGGCTTCCTCCTATCAGCATAAGCACGGTTGTAAGCAGAGAACTGCTCTCTGAGAGCGAGGATAAGTCAGTAGTGTTAAATCCGGCAGTTCTGGGTGTAACCGCCTGAAAAAATGAGTGCAGCCATTTATCAGCAGTGGATAATCCTGCAAAATTTTTATTCTTTTCCAAAATAAAGAACAGTACCGTAGAACTGATTAACAAAACCGCAGTTATTGAGAGCACAATTTTTGTGTGCAGCGAATAGTGTTTAAAGTCGAGCTTAGCCTTTATTATATTATTCCAAACCATAAATCCCAGGCCGCCGATAACAATAAGACCGCAGATTGTCAGATTAACAACCGGATCGCTTTGATAATGTATGAGTGAAGAGTTCGGCTCAAATTTTCCCATAAGGTCAAAACCGGCGTTGCAAAATGCCGAGATTGAGTGGAAGATAGCGTTGTATATACCTTCTAAAAACCCCATCTCAGGACAAAATCTTGTTGCTAATAAAATCGCTCCTGCGCTCTCAAATATTAATGTTCCGAAAAAAATACGTCTGACAAGCTGTATCATTCCGCTGAGTTTAGTGTTTCCGGCGGACTGCATCAATAATTTTCTCTCGTGAAGAGAAATTCTCCGGCCCATAAATATAGAAACCGTTGTAATAACGGACATAAATCCCAAACCGCCGATTTGTATCATTAAAAGAATAACCAGCTGACCGAAAACAGACCAGTGCGTATATGTGTCAAATAGAACTAATCCAGTGACGCATGTGGCGCTGGTAGCCGTAAACAGCGAGTCAAAATAAGACGTCCAGGTGTTATCTTTTGAGGAAATAGGCAGTGAAAGTAATCCTGCCCCGACTACTATGATAACCAAAAAACCAAAAGCAATTATTTGGGTATAGGTTGCCTTATGTTTTTGTAATGTCCTATTGTTAGATGACAGCTCAAAATCAGGAGCTTCCATAATATTTTCCTCCTATATTACCAATGCAGCATAAAAATGCTGTTAAAATTTGTCGGCGCTTATAAAAAATTCACAGCCGACGGGAGCAACGTCGATTTCTATTATACTATCTCTGACAGGCACAATTTCAGGATTTGATATGCCGTGAGAGAAAAATGAAAAATCACCGAACTCTGAAATGTCAATATCAATATGTTTAGATTCAAAGCTCCGGTTTACAGCGCAAATTGCCAAACTGTTTTTACAGCAGTTTCCAAATGCGTTCTTTCCGTTTTTTGTGAAACGGGCGTATATATATAGGTCGCCGCTTGCATAAACTGTTTTATAATATCCAAGCGTCAAACAGTCGGAATTGTTTCGCAGTGCGCCAAGGTCAGTATACCACTGTCTGAGGTCAGGGTCAATAGCCCGCCATGGATAAGTTCCTCTGTTAAACGGGTCGCTGCCTCCCTGCATTCCTACTTCGTCACCATAATATATACATGGAACGCCCACAAATGTCATCTGTACAAAAGACAGCATTTTTAGCCGATAGGTTGCGAGTTCTTCGTTTCCTGAGGACAATTTCTGTGTTCCGCAGTCCTGCGAAAGACCGCCGAGCAGAGTTTTTATACGCATTGTGTCGTGAGTTCCGATTATATTCATCAGGGAGTACAGCGTCTCTTTTGGATAATTCTCAAAAATAGACATAAAATGCGCGTTCAGGCATTCAGCGTCTATGTTTCCTAAGAGAAATGCAATCATATTATCCTTAAACGGATAGTTCATTACACTGTCAAGCTCTTTTCCCAAAAGATACTCGCGGCGAATACTGTAGGAGACTTTATTAGACGCGTCTTCCCAAACCTCGCCTATTATAACCGCGTCAGGGTCTTGTTTTTTTACTTCCCGGCGCAGAATTTTAATAAATTCATCCGGCAGTTCATCGGCTACGTCAAGTCTCCAGCCGCTGGCGCCGCGTTTAAGCCAGGTTTTTATAACAGAATCCTCATCTCTTAATATATAATCAAGGTATGAAGGAGTCATTTCGTTTACGTTGGGCAGGTTACTGCAGCCCCACCAGCTTTCGTAATTGGGATAGTTAGTAAACTGGTACCACTCTTTATATTGACTTTGTGGATTTTTGTATGCTCCGGTATTATTACCATAATTGCCATACTTGTTAAAATATATGCTGTCGGCACCTGTATGGCTGAATACGCCGTCGAGAATAACTCTAATTCCAAGTTTTTCCGCCTCGTCGCACAGAGCTGTAAATTTTTCATTTGTTCCGAACATCGGGTCTATATTCATATAATCTGCAGTATCATACTTGTGGTTGGAATACGCGTCAAATATTGGGTTTAGATATATAACGCCAACGCCCAAACTTTTTAAGTATTTTAGTTTGTCTATTATACCGTTTAAATTTCCGCCGTAAAAATCGTTGCAGGCAGGCCCCATTTCGAAAGGATGGGCGTTAAATGAGATTGGCTCATACCAGTCGCTGTGTATTATATACTCGTTTCGCTTTTTGGGTATAACTCCATTTGTGTCACTGTGGTCTCCGAAAAACCTGTCAGTGAAAATCTGATACATTATTTGACCTTTAAACCAGTCAGGTGTTTTGTAGTCCTTATCGTAAACAGTTATCTGAAAGCTGTTATTTGCCGGCTCGGTCTGCGTCTGTCCGACTCCTCCCAAAGAATCGTTATTATTTATATAGTAAACGGCTTTTCCTCCTGTCTCAACTATAAAATAATACCATACCAAACCTTCTTTTTCAGGCATAGGAACTGTTGCGGTATAATAGAACTCGTTTTCTGCAGTATTTTCACTGCCTGATGACGAAAGGGACTGTTCTTGGTTTTCCCTGCTGTTCTTAGGCGCCATATCATAAAATATTTCTTCCTCGTTTTCCCAAAGCCGAATTTTAACTGCGTCAGGCTGGGTATCAGAAATTATCTTTAAAGCAAGTTTAACTTTACTGCCGGTAGCTGCGGCGCCAAATGGCATTCTATAAGCTGTATCATGTGAGTTGTGAAAAAGCTGCATACTATATTCCTCCAAATTTCTACAATGCTGTTTCCTTAATATATTATATATATTATAGGTTACTACACAAACAGGTATTATACAACAGATTCTTTTAAAATTCAAATACAAAAATATAACAATTGAAACTATTGTCACTATGTGCTATAATTAAGGAAAAAATTTGGAGGTTTTAATGAAATATATTATATTTGATATGGACGGGGTTATAGTGAATTCCGAACCTGTCATTATGAAAGCGGCGCTTGACGCTCTTAAGACCGGCGGAATAGAAGCGTCTGAAGAAGATTTTATACCTTATATCGGAGCCGGCGAAGAGCATTTTATAATTGAGCCGTGCAAAAGGGCGAATAAAGCGGAACTGACAGAAAAAATAATGGATGATATGTTTAGAAATTTTGAACAAAACATCAAAGAAATGAAGGTTTTCCCATCAGCAAAGCCGCTTATCGAAAAACTGAAAAATTTGGGATACACGCTGGCGCTTGTGAGCAGCGCAGCGGAAAGAAAGCTTATGGCCTCGCTAAAAGCCGCCGAGATTGACCCGTCGGTTTTTACGGTTATACTTTCAGGCAATGATGTGACAGAGAAGAAACCGTCTCCTGCTCCTTATTTGCTTGCGGCCGATAAGCTGGGCGCTGACCCAGCTGAGTGCTTGGTTATCGAGGACGCTTTAAGCGGAGTAAAATCGGCAAAGGCTGCAGGAATGCAGTGCGCCGCGGTCACAACCTCATTTAGTGAAGAGAAGTTAAAGTCAGCCGGAGCGGATTATGTGACTGGAGATATAATAGATATATTAAGTTTACTGAACGGATAAAAGGGTGATTTTGTGTTTAAAACAGTGTATGGAACGGCTCGTGCGGACAGCGGCGGTTATTTGTTTGAAAGCGTCAGGGCGAATATAAAAAATGGAATAAAGTCATATCTTCTCGTTCCGGAGCAGTTTTCTGTTTTTACCGAACGCAAAGTTATAGAAACTTTGGGCGTTAAGGCTCAGACTTTGGCAGAAGTGCTAACCTTTTCAAGGCTTTCAAATCTTGTGCTCAGCAGCCTGGGGCCTCTCAGACTGAGATACATAGACGGAGCAGGCAGAGAAATTCTTGCTGGCAGAGCTTTGCAGCTTATAGAAGATAAACTGCAGTATTTTAAATCAAATGTTCATCAGAGAGGATTTTCAAGTCTGATGGCGGGGCTTGTGTCGGAGTTTAAACGGTATGGTCTGAGTTTTGAAAGTCTGCAGACTGTTTCCGAAAAGGTAGAGAAAGATGAGTTTAAACGAAAGCTGGAAGACTTGGCTTTGTTTTATGATACATACAGCAGATTAATCAACGAAAATAATTCTGACGCGGAGGATAATCTGTCAATAATACTCCCTAAAATAAAAGACTTTGAAATTGAAACGGACTCGTGTCTGTTTATAACCGAATTTAAGAGTTTTACGCCTCTGGAGTGTCAAGTGCTGCAGGAACTGATGAAGAAGATGAGTAACACAGTTCTGTTTTTAAGATGCAATGACCTTGTTCATCCGGACAGTATTTTCAGTTCGGCGTCTTTGACATACAAACAGCTTGCGGAAACCGCTGAAGCGTGCGGGATTGAGGTCAGCAAGCCTGAGATTTTGCCGGTCAAAGACGGCGGAAAATCTGACCTTATATTTTTGCAGGACAACTATTTTAATATAAACCCTGAAAAATATGACGGAAGCCCGGAAAATATCTTTATATATTCACCGGAAAATCATTTTGACGAGGTGGAACAGACCGCGTCAATTATACATAGACTGTGCAGGATTAAAGGCTATAAGCAAAGCGACTTTTTGATATTGGCAAGGGATACAGATGTGTATTCCAGAATCATGCCTCTCGTATTTGATAAACTCGGTATAAATGTGTTTTTAGACAAGCGGCGCAGCATTCTTGAAAATCCATATTTAAGATGTATTTCAAGCATGCTTGAAATACTTGCCTATGGGTTTTCTTATGACAGGGTTATGGAAATAGGGCGGAGCGGATTCGCCGGAGTCAGCAATGAAGAAGAGCTGGATGTTTTTGAAAATTATCTGCTTTCTGTCAACCCCAGCCACGCGATGTGGAATGATGAAAATGAGTGGACGTATAATCCAGATAAGCGCGCTTATGACATTGATAGTATAAACCGAATAAAAAGCGTGATGTTAGCTCCGATTTTTGAGTTGAAACATTCAATAAGGGGACGTAAAAAGGCCAGTGAAATTACCGAAGCGGTTTTTAAGTATATGGAAAGATGCCGTCATCAAGAGATAATGCGTGATATATGCAAAGAGTATTCGGATAATGGTATGGTATATCTTGCTGAAGAATATAGGCGCACATGGAACAGCGTGGTGTCGGTGCTTGACAGAATCTCTGAAATTATGGGCGGTGAGCTTATAACGTATGAGAAGTTTTATGATTTGTTTATATCGGCCTGCGGCGGAATAAAAATAGGAATATCTCCTCAGACGATTGACGGCGCAGTGTTCAGCAAAATAGATATGTTCAGAAACACTGATGCGAAGGTGGTTATAGTCCTTGGGGTAACAGACGGTGTTTTCCCTAGAGGTTATGGAAACGAGGGTATACTGACGGATGCGGAGAGAGAAGCGCTGAGGGAATACGGCATTGATTTGGCAATGACAGCGTCAGAAAAGTCTCATGACGAGCAGCTTTTGGTATATAATGTTTTATCATCCCCATCTGACGAATTATATTTGCTTGCTCCAAAGTCCTCTGACGATGGAGAAAGTCTTTTCCCGTCTAAAATTATAACCAAAATTGAGAATGAGCTTTTTGATATGGAAAGAGAAAATGTGAATGACGATAGCGAAGAGCTGCCGGAGGGTAAAGAACCGGTATTTTTGGCGCTTGAATCCGAATTTATTAGATGCTGCGGAGATGTAGGCAAATTTGCACCAAAGTGGCGTGCAGTCTATGATTTTTATGCTGAGGATGAAAAGTACGGCGCACGGCTCGCTGACTTTGCAGAGAGGCTGAAAGCCGCCGAAAGCGGTTATGAAATACTGTCCAAAAATTCGGTCGCAAAACTGTACGGCAGAGAAATAATGCTGAGCGCTTCCAAAATGGAAAAGTATAACAGCTGCGCTTTCTCTTATTTTATGAGATATGGTCTGCTGGCTAAACCAAGAGACATTGCGGTTTTTGATCCGCTGAGTATGGGCGATATACTCCATAAATCATTAGAACGGTTTTTCTCCTCAAAAAATGACGCTGTCTATGAGTCAATAACACGGGAACAGTGCGAGACGGAGATGCGGAACATAGTGGGTGAAATAGCCACGGGAAACGAAGAGGTTATGTATAAAAACTCAGCTTACTATAAGTATTTGGTTATGCGTATGACCGGTATCGCCTCAACAACTGCGTGGGAAACGGTGAAATTTTTCAGGGAATCCGAATTCCGTCCATATGGTTTTGAAATAAGAATCGGAGAAAACGGTGATATTCCACCGCTTAAGATAGAGACTAGGAACGGAACCGCTTATGTGGAAGGTTTTATCGACAGAGCGGACAGTGCGGTAATCGGTGGAAAACGATATATCAGCGTGGTGGATTATAAGTCATCAGCAAAGAAACTGGATAAAGAACTGGCGGACGCCGGTGTGAGATTTCAGCCTCTTGTGTATACAAACGCTGTCTGTGAGCAGAGTGAAACCGAGCCTGCGGCTATGCTTTATCTGCAGATGAACGATCCTATAATAGACGAATCCAAAGCAGCGACGGATGAAGCTTTTGAAACCGAGGTCCACAGAAACGTCAGCGCAAACGGTTGGGTTGTGGACGATGGAGAGGTAAATAAAGCGTTTGATAAGAACTATGGCAGCAAGAAATGTTATATGTCACCGAAATGCGGAATACCGCCGGATGAAATGCAAAAACGGCTCAAAAGAGCCGAAGAAAAAATTGTAGAGTCAGCCGAAGGTATACTGGCCGGAGAGATTTCGGTCAGTCCGTACAAAAAAAGAGGGTTTGACCCATGTGCCTATTGCGATTACAGCGGAATATGCGGAAAAAATAATAGTTAAAATATGCGGGCGGTTTGGCATATCTTTACGAGCCGAATTTGCTCGCTTTTTGCTGAATAATATTTGCAAACTTTATTTCGCTCAAGTATACCCTGCGGAAACAATTGAGTAATTTCAGTGTAATATACCTGTAATAAATTTAGGGATGTTTCACAAATTTTCAGTAGCGGCATACGTTTTTACTGAAGCTTAATGTAAACATTACAAAAATATTGCTAAAATTATTTTTTGCGGACAAATGATTATTGGCTAGAATTAGGATTGACTTTTTAATCAAAAGGTTGTTTAATAGAGATACAAAAAATAAAATCATCAAGTTTGAAAGACAGGCAACCCTGTCAGGATAGTACAGGAGGGAAGACAGTTATGAAAGAATTTTCGTACACTATCACAAACGAGTATGATTTAGCTGCTAAGCCGGCGTTTGACTTGATAAAGCTTGCCGGAGAGCATGATTGCCGCACGTATGTCGTAAAGAACGACCATGCGACCGATATTAAAAAGCTATTTATTCTGCTCAGTATCGGAACAAAATGCGGAGATACTATAAAGTTTGTGACAGACGGCGTTGACGAGAAGTCCGCTATTGATAAAATCGGAAAATATGTTTCCTGCAATATGTAGGTCAATCTTTTAGATAATAAAATCAGCTTAAATCATACTAATCTGCCGATTCCGGATTTCGGGGCCGGCAGATTTTTTATGTAAAAAAAGACCGCCGCTTAAAGCGGCAGTCTGGCAATATTTTATTTAATTATGCCTGAGGAGCGTCAACCGGACATACGTTTGCGCAGTTACCGCAGTCAATACATTCGTCAGCATTGATTTCATATTTTGCATCGCCTTCAGAGATACATGAAACCGGACATTCGCTAGCACATACACCGCATTTTATGCAGTCATCATTGATTTGATAAGCCATTATAGTCACCTCTCTATGTAAAATTCAAATTTATTCTTACTCTTGCATTATATATCATCAAAGGTTTTTTGTCAAGATTTAATTAAGATTTAAGACATTATTTTACAGGTTTTTTATAGCGTCTGTAATGCTCTTTTCCATTGCTAACTTTCCATATTTGTCAACTTCTGTTTTATTCTTAGGTCCGTGAGTCAGACAGCCAGCTCCGCCGATACAGCCCCCCACGCAGGCCATACCCTCAATAAAGTTGATGTTTCCTATTCCCTTTGACGCTTTAAGCAGCGCTGTGCGGCATTCGTCAATACCGTCGCATGAAACGGCGTGGAGTTCAAAGTCTCCGTTGCCCTGCTCCTTGAGTGCTTCCTGAACGGCCTCGGCAAGACCGCCGCAGCGGGCAAATATTCTGCCGTAGTATGACGCGTTGTTGAGCTCTGATTCCTCAAGTTCAGTCAGGTCTATCTCACGCGCGTCAAATAACGCCTGCAGTTCTTCGAATGTCAGAGCGCTGTCAACATACTCTTTTATACCGTCTTTTCTGATTTCCGCTTTCTTTGCAGTGCATGGGCCAATAAATACAACCTTGCAGTCAGGGTCGTTCTTTTTGATATACTTGGCTATAGCCGCCATAGGCGACGGATTGTGTGAAATGTTCTCTTTAAGCATCGGGAAGTTTTTCTCCACAAATTCCACAAAGGCCGGACAGCAGGAACTTGTTAAAAATCCCTTCTCCGCTAATTCTTTAGCTTCATCATAAGCTACCATATCAGCGCCCAAAGCTGCTTCTACAACATTATGGAAGCCCAGCCTCTTGATTCCGGTAACCACTTGACCAAGCTTAATATTAGCATATGAGAACTGACCCGAAATAGAAGGGGCCACAACCGCATAAAGCTTTACCTTGTCGTCGTTGGCGTATTTTTTCAGCATCTCCACAACTTCAACTATGTAGGATTTGTCAGTTATCGCGCCCCATGGACATTGATATACGCAGGCTCCGCAGTTGATACATTTGCTGTCGTCAATAACAGCGGCGTGATCTTCGTTCATGCTTATTGCCTTAACCTTGCAGGCTTTAACGCATGGTCTTTCGGTGTGTATAATAGCGCTGTACGGGCAAACTTTAGCGCACATTCCGCACTGCACACATTTGTCTTTGTCGATATGCGCTTTCTGATTTTCGTCAAAGGTGATAGCTCCGCGTTTGCACACGTCCTCGCACCTATGAGCCAAACAGCCGCGGCACATGTGTGTAACTTCGTAGCCGGCAACAGGACACTCGTCGCAGGCAATGTCCAGAACCTCAATTATGTTGTCAACATTTTTATGTCCGCCTCCGGCCATACCGATTCTCTCGCCCACTATAGCTCTTTCCTTGTAAATACAGCAGCGCATTGTGGCTTTGTCCTTTACAATAGTTTTGGCTATGTCGTTAAAGCTGGTGACTAGGTTGTCGTCGTCATATGTATGTCTTGCCACCTCTCGAAGAACCTTATATTTTAAGTATTGAACCTTAGTATCAAATTTTTTGAGTATAGGTTTGTTTTGGTTGTTCATATATAATCCTCCCGTTTTTACTCGGCTGATACTGATTTTAGCCGGATAATAAATCTATATATCTAAAAATAATTAACAGTCACGGTTTTTCCCATGTCTTCTAAACATTGTCTCAGTTCGTCGACTATTTTAAGTTTTATGCTGAAAGAAATATTTAAATTCGCGTCCTGATGGGCGTCGTTCTGAGCCTTGCCGACAAACAGGTTTATGTCGGTTGCTTCTTTAAACAGGAGCCGGGCTATTTCACTCGCTCCGTCCTTTTGTTTTCCCCACTTTTCAAATAGGGAATTGTCTTCAAGATAATTTTTTGCGTAATCCAAAACCCTGGCTATCGTTATAACCCCTTCAGTCACTAAGTCCACACCCTCGATTGAGGCTGTCGGTGGAATAGAAGGATCGCTGTAGTCAGGAGCGGCCACTATTTCTTTACCCAAATATCGGGCCGTAATTTTAGAGGTCGTGCCGCCGCATACCACATGACGCCCCTGTTTTGAGAAGAACAGAGCCATCACCTTATTGTCGTCTTCCGGGTGCTCCGGAGGTCCGAACAAAAGGTTGCAGGTCTTGCGCTTCCGAATCTGAACTGCGGCAACAGTTGTGTCGTCTCCTGGCTCTGAAGCGTAAAGACGGTTGCATTCGTCCGCTATTTCGGAAGCTATAATCTTTGCGGTCTGCTTGTAGTTGTAGTTCGCCTCAACATAGGCTATGATGTTTTCCCTCTGCCAGCCATAGTTTAAGACGCGCTCAACCCCGGCGTATATTGCACCGTCGCTCATCATTATAAAAACGTCGTCAAGCTCAACGGGTATTTTAGTCTCATAAATCTTTTTCCCCTCAATAATCCTTTCAGTCATGGGATATTCGCAGTTCTTCCCTTTTCTGAGCAGTATAACAAGCGGATTGTCAAATTGGATTATCTCGGCTTCAGTGTTCCCGGTGAACCTCATAATAGTAAAGGTCGAATAGGCCACGCCGCGTTTTTTGCAGACAGGCAGTGTAGCGGCAACGGTCGAAACACATTCATCAATACTCATATTCTCCGCCATCATGGTGGAGATTATTTTAGAGGTAAGCGTTGAGAGAATATTGGCCTTTACTCCGCTGCCCAAACCGTCTGCGAGCACCACAATCAACTCGTCCTCATGGCGCACGATTTCAACCATATCGCCGCAAAGTTCCTCTCCAACATGGTTAAGGCTGACATAGCCGACATCGGCAAATAAATCATTCATCTTTATTCAAAGTCTCCTTAAGCTTGGTTAAAGCGATTTTGGTTTCGGCGGTAGTCTCGCCGAGGAGAGAGGCTATTTCCTGAGCGACTCGCATCTGTTTTTCAACAACCTTATCAGTAATTTCAATGGCGCTCATGCTTTGCTCGGCCTTTTTCTCCCTCATAATCTCCTCTTCTGTAACATCCTTCATTATGCTCATTATAATGTTATATTCAGGGTCATATATTATAGTCTCGTCAACGTATTTTTTGTACTCGCTCAGATATTTCCGTTTGGGTTCAGAATCCTTTTTGTTTTCAGTCATTGCTATCATATAATCTGTCGGATTCAGTATCCTTACAACAGGCTCGCCCATAATATCATTTGCGTTTTTTATATTCATTATTTCTAACGCTGATTTGTTTATCTGCTGTATCTCTAAACTGTCATTTAAAACAACAATGCCGTTCGGCGTATTGTTGATTATGGTGTCTGAGAAAGACTCGGCCTTTTCCTTCAAAAATGGCAGACACATATTCATGTCAGCCTTGCCGTTCAGCACGGCTACGGCCTTTTCACGGCAGGTGGGGTAACCGCAGCTGCCGCAGTTAAGTTCCTGCTCTTTTGTTTTCTTTCCCATTTGGTGCAGAATTTCCTCAATAGCAGAACTTCCCGGCATTACTTTTTTTATGTATTCCGCGTCAAACACTTTCTTGATTCCGTTCTCGGGCTGCTTAACATCAAAATCTGTTCTGCCGGCAGTCTTTCCGATAGTGAGACAACTGCTGACATGGAAAATGTTGTCATGTTTCATAACCGGTCCGCCTATACAGCTGCTGTCACAGGCGCTCATTTCAACAAAGCAGTTCTCAATATTACCGTCGCGTATATCCTCAAGCGCGTTCATGCAGTCTTCTATTCCGTCAACGCTGAAATATGAAAAATCATCGTCTATATCCATGCTTTCAATAATTCCGCCCCTGGTGGGGAACCAGCGCGCGCGTCCGCCCCCGGTCAAGTCTTCTTGTGAAAAGTCGAACTCAACTCCGCTTTCAGCCATCCAGTCGTTAAGCTCGTCAAAAGTCAGGGCGCAGTCCACATAGTCAGGGTATTTATCAACCTCATCCTTTTTAGAAATACAAGGGCCGATAAAAACCACTTTTGCGCCTGGATGCTGATTTTTAATAAGCTGTCCGTGCGCCTGCATCGGTGATATAACGTTAGCTAGGTATGGCAGAACATCGGGATAGTGCTTTTGTATAAGAGTGTTAACGCTGTGGCAGCACGAGGAGATTATAACGCTCTGCTTTCTGTTTTCTATAAGCTTTTCATATTCTCTCTTGACAATGGTTGCACCTACAGCGGTTTCCCCAGCGTCTTTAAAGCCGAGTTTTTTTAATGCGCTTCTCATTATCTCTATGTTAATGCCCTTATAATTTGCTATATATGACGGCGCGACTGAGGCGTATACTTCATCGCCTCTGTCGATAAACCCTTTTGCGGACGGAGTATCTTCTCGAAGTCTTTTGGCGTTCTGAGGGCAGTTAACATAACACCGTCCGCAGAGAATACATTCATTGGGAATAATCTCGGCGTGCCCTTCCACGACCTTTATTGACTTCATCGGACAGAATCTAACGCATTTATAACAATTTTTACAGTTTGATTTTTCAAGCTGTATACAATTTTTTTGCATGATTACACATCCTTAGTTAACTGTGTTTAAAACATATCTGGAAAAAATCTCGTTAAAGTTTTCTTTGGTCACTCCGCTGATAACCTGGTCGTCAACCTTGATGCTGACCCCGTCGCCGCAGTGGCCGAGGCAGAATGCAGCGGACATACCGACCGTTTCATCCAGTCCGTTTTCTTTGAGGGCGTCTTTCATAAGGTTAATAATATCGTAGGAGCCGCGGAGATGGCAGGAGCTTCCTATGCAAACTTTGATATCCATTATGTACTCCTTTCGGGCGGATAATATTCCGAAAATAATTATCGCCAAAAATATAGAGCCGGCAAAAATCCGCTCTGTTTCATATACCTTGATTATAAAGGAAACACGGTATATTGTCAATGATTTAACAACTATATTTTTATAAAATTTATGGAAAATTAGGATAAAGAAAAGGTAAGATAATTTTGGGCAAAATAAAAACGCCGCAGACCACGCACCTCTCGTAATCCACAGCGTTTCCTTATGGTCGGGGTGACAGGATTCGAACCTGCGGCCCCTTGGTCCCAAACCAAGTGCGCTACCAAACTGCGCCACACCCCGACAGAACTTGTACATTATATATCTTTAATCGGGATTTGTCAAGTATTTTATCAAAATTTTTTGAAAAAATTTTAAGTAAAATTGATTTTTTTCTTTATTGCTAAAAAAATTTTATGCGTACGTTTATGTAACGTTAGATTTTAAAAAATTTGTGTTACTATTTATAAAAGCTAAAGATTACTTATAGGGAGTTTAAATAATGCATAAAGAAGTTCAGTTTAAGAATCGGGATAAATTTGTTGAATTAGGTATAATTATATCGGCAATAAGGAAGTCAAAAGGAATGACACAGAGAGAACTTGCGGAAAAGGCTCTTATCAGCCGTTCGCATTTAAGCAATATAGAAGCACCTAATATTATTAGTTCGTTCGCTTTGGAAACGTTGTTTAATATTGCGGATGCGTTGGAAATAAGCGCAGGGGATTTGCTTAATATTAAACTTCCGTCTCCTCAATATATTAATGAGGATAGTGAATTTGATAATGATAAATATTAATTCTTTATACAATAGTAATTTTATTCAGTTATTTTTAACTATGTATATGACCCCATATAAAAAATTTTATTATTACATAATAGGGTGTTTGAACCATTTCTTTTTCTCGCAAGAAAAAGAAACGCTTCACCAAAGAAAAAGTGCTTGCTCGCTTAGGTCGCCTAACGGCTCCAAGGGGCGCTCGCCCCCGCTAATTTCTTTTGCGCTCTACGCACAAAAGAAAAAGCCCTGTAACTTTCCCGTTGACTTTGTGTGCTACCGTGAAAAAAGATATTCCGAGTTCATATTTATTTCTTATCAAAAAAACTGAGTTTTAGTTTAAATTATTACACAAAAAAGCAGGTTTTTAAGTGAACATCGGTAGGGCGCATTTATGCGCCGCGTAAGGTGAGCCAACATCTGAACACGCAGTGTTCAATATATAATATAAAATATTTTGTTTATTAAGGTTAATTATAAAAATTGTATTAGGAGATGAAAAATAATGATGAAAACACGTCTGAAAGATTTACGTATTTCCGCAGGTCTTACACAAAAGGAAGTTGCAAACGCATTCGGTTTAAAAACTGTCACTTATTCTCGTTATGAAAATGGTGTACATAAAATTCCAGTAAAAGTAATATTAAATATTGCAGACTTTTATGATACATCTGTTGATTACATTTTGTATCGTACTGATGATTCTAAACCATACCCAATTAATTAAGTATAAAATATTATTAATAAATTAAATTATAAATTGCAAAAATTGAAGGAGGTTTGACCCAAAGTGAGTTAGCCACTAAAATGCAAATTATGAATGTTAATATTGACCAGCAAATGATTAGTAAGATAGAGAATAATGATAGAATAGTAACAGACTATGAATTAGCGTGTTTCTGTATTATTTTAAAGATTGACGAAAAGAAGCTATTGAAAGATTTCTATGATAGTTTAGATTAGTTTTTTTGTATATGACCCCATATAATATTTATAATTTTACTTATAATAGGTGTTTGAACCATTTCTTTTTCTCGTAAGAAAAAGAAACGCTTCACCAAAGAAAAAGTACTGCTCGCTTAGGTCGCCTACGGCTCCAAGGGGCGCTCGCCCCCGCTCATTTCACCATGAAGCATGGCTTCATGATGAAAAAAGCCCTGTAATTTTCCCGTTGACTTTGTGTTCTACCGTGAAAAAAGACGCTCCGAGTTCCAATTGATTTACTTATCAAAAAACTGAGTTTTATTTAATTATTACACAAAAAAGCAGGTTTTTCAGTGAACATCGGTAGGGCGCATTTATGCGCCGCGTTAGGTGAGCCAACATCTGAACACGCAGTGTTCAATATATAATTAACAATTTATAAATAAAAAACAATCTTGACAAACAAAGAAAAAGAGAATATAATAAAAGCAGATAAAAGGTAACCGTTAAACGGTTGTCATAGTGGTTTATAAATTATATGACCGTCCTATGCCGAGGGCGGTCATATTGCTTTTGTAGTGACTATTATAAAAAATATTATAATAGATACAAATACTTTAATTAAGTATTTCCACATAAGCGACACCTCCTTTCTGCTGTAAGTAACAGCATATGGAGATGACAACCGTCCTACAATTCCCTTTTACCTGCTAAAAACATTATATGGGAAATATCGAATAAAGTCAAATTAAAAATTCTTTACATAAATTCACATTTTTTATAACTACCTTGACAAATGAAGAAAAAGATACTATAATAAAAACACTTTAAAGGAAGCTCTCTTCGACAGGCTCAGAGTCTGCTTTGAACCCGCAAGCAAGCTTGCTGATTAAAGATAAAAGGTAACCGTTTAACGGTTGTCACAGAAATAAGTAATATTGCTTTTATAGTGACTATTATAATAAATGTTATAATAGATATAACCGTCCGTGCCAAGGTCAGTTATATTGCTTTTATGGACACTATTATAAAAAATATTATAATAGTAAAAAGATAGGAAGAATTGCTCTTCCTATCTTTTTTATTAATATCTTGTAACCACTACTGTTATGTTGTACTTCTCGTTCCAAACCACTGTTCCCATATGCCAAAGCTCATCTATTGATATAGCTCCGCTTCCGTTTATATCAAAGGTTCTTTCTGCATAAACTCCTGGGTCGTCAGGGCCGTTCTTAAGCAGTATGTTAGCCGGCTCCCAATCGCTGAGCTCCAGTTTCTCCTCATCGTCATACTGTGACTGCTCTCCGTAATTCGGTCCCGCCGTCAAATCCTTGTCAACATTGTTTACTATTGTGACGGTGTCTGTGGCTAAATCATAGCTCACATCAAATCCATAATCTTTTAAATCCCTGAGCATTACAACAGCACAGTCCTGATAATTCGTTTCAGCTGTTCCATAGTGAATAAATGTCGGTATTTCCCAATCGTTGATGAAACATCTCAGGTCGGTCGCTACTATGTAATCCTTAGGCGTGCTGTCAAAATATGTCTGACCGTTGGCCGCTCTGCTTGACAGCAAGTCCCAGCTGTAGTCCATCATCTTTATCGTGTCAACATAACGCATGTTTGTTGAACTCTCACCCATTACAACCGATACAAGACGCTTTCCGTTTCTTACCGCCGTTCCGGTAAAACAGCATCCTGCGGCTGAGGTCGTTCCTGTTTTTAAGCCGTCCGCACCCTCATATTCGTATGCTCCGCCCGGAAGCATTTTGTTTGTCGGATAATATGTATAACCACGGAAGTTAAGAAATGTCAAACTCGTATAATTTAATACATCGGGATAGTCGCTTATAAGCCTGTTGGCTACTGTTGCCATTCCTCTCGGCGATATTTTGTTTCTGCTCGACACTCCGGTGCAGTCAACAAAATAACCGTTAACGCCCCACGCTGATAACCAATTGTTCATCTCATCAACAAAATTCGCTTCGCTTCCGCATAAATAATCACCGATTGCCATAACCGCCGCGTTTGCTGAAACAACACATATCGCCCCCAAAAGTTCGTCTACGCTGTAAGTGGCACCGGCATCCAGGTACACATTTGAATATCCCGGGTCTCTTGAATAATTAGCCAGGGCACGCCCTACGGGTATTTGTGTGTCTTTTGAAAGGCTTCCGTCTGCCAAATGACTGTATATTACATATAAAGATAAAATCTTAGTCATGCTTGCCGGCGGTATCGGTGTGTCAGGATTATGTACGAATAATGCTTCACCTGTTTCGGAATCCAATACAAATGCTCCGCGGGCAGATATACTTACCGCATAAGCTGAAACGGAGCTTAACAGCACAGTTAACGCTATTGTCAGCGGCAGAAAACACCTCAGTATTTTTGCGGCAAAACTTTTCTTTACACTGGTTGATTTATAATTCAAAACTTTATGCACCCCTCAAATTGTAATCTTAATGTAACACAATTGTAACATTACAAGTTAAGAGTATACAACATATCCCGGTATATGTCAAGATAATTGGTTCCTAAATAAGCAAATTTTGTATAAATAGTCTGCTGAAATAGGTGCGGGAGCGTAAGTATTTTGGGCGTTTCTATAAAATATTAACAGTTTGTAAATAATTCGAATAAACCATAATGATTATAAAAACATCAAAAAGGGCAGTAAAAAAGCAAAGCCGTGATAGCAAATCACACAAAGGAAACTCTATGACTACGCAAAAACAGCGCTGTCCTCAGACTTTTAGCCATTAAAAGAGCACTGTTTTTGTGTAATAAATTTGGAAAAATAACTTTTTACAGTATCTGTGTCTAGCGAAAAGCGGTTTTGAGAAAAAAGGTTATAAAACAAAGTAAGCGTACTCAGACGAATGACCATTGCTGAACTGAGAAATGGTTAGGAAACGCTGTTTGTTCTTCTTGAGACTGCAAAGCTGCTATTTACTCCTATAGATTGTCAAAAGCATTGGCATTTGTGAATATTGTTAAACGCTTCATACTTTATTGATAGTTTAAATGATATGTTTAGCATACCTTGAGTGTAACGAAAATTAGGTGTTTTATTCCTTTCAGCAAAATTTTGCTTTGATTTTACTGTAAAAAATCATCGTTCCGCCTTTTGAGTTCGGCGGCAATGAAACAGAATTTTGCTGAAAGGGTTTATTGCCAGTCTTAAGATATGTTTGGGATATCCCTAGATATAATTCTAATTTATTTAGTCTCTAAAGCGTTTTGCAAATCGGATATATACTTTTTTTGGAACCGCTTTAAATATGGTTTGGCAAGAAGTTTCATCATAGATTTTTTCGGCTCAACGGCTTCTGTAAAACATACCTCTGTTTTTCCGCCGTCTTTTTCGGTGAATATTCCTATCCAGTGCCCTGATAGATTGCCGTTCTCCATGTTTAGTTCATATCTTTTATATGGTTTAAATTCTGTTATTTCAAAGGTTGTGGCGTATCCGCTTTTATCAAATTCGACAAATCTTTCGCCCTCTTTCATAACCGTGAGTTTGCTCAGGTCGCTGCGCCAGCTGTAGTTTTCAAGAGAAGTTACTATATCCCATACTGTTTTTATTTCAAAATCAAGCACTGTTGATTGTGTTACCTCAATCATTTTGTATCATCCTTTGCGCAAAATTATTTCTAATATCTCTCCGGGAGTTTTTAAATATAATTCATCAGTGTCGGGCATTATTTCAGGATACCAACGAAATCTTGAAAAGTCAGTTAAATAACTCATACCGCGACGGCAGTTCGAAAATTTTTTATACCACTCCGGAAAGCATTTTTGAGTGTACTTTTTAGCCAATTCTACGGCACAGCTGCAATAAAGCCCTGATTTTGCCGGTGTTCCGCATATTTGAACTCCGGGCGGGCTGGAATGAACAAATAATATGCTTCCGTCGGTACACTCTCCTATTACTATGTAAACATGGTCGTTTGAAGTCATTATATCGCCGGGTTTGACCTCTGAAAATTCTTTTGAGTGTTTACCGAGACCCATTTCAGCAAATAATTTCCCCTGGTTTTTTGCGTTTGTAACATAGTCTGAGCCTGCGCCGTTTTTATCTTCAAAAAAGTTATACATAACCCAGCCTACATATCCGCTGCAATCCAGCCCGTTTCTATGCTCATATCTGTGTTCTTTATAATCGTAATCGCTGCCTTGTGACATAAAGAATTTTTTCCAATTTGGGTTTACTCCAATTATTTTGGCGTCCTTTCCGGCGCCGCTGTCCTCGCTGTTCCAGCCGCCGCCCCATATATACATCGTGGAACCGACAGGCTCCATTGCGGTTCGCAGAAAATCTGTTAAGCTTTTATTCATATCCGCACCTCTGAATTACTTTATATTCAGAAAAATATGCCGGCGGCTGATGTAATATTCCAAGAAATAATAATCAGGGAATAAAATTCTGAGAAACAGTATGCCGAGAGTAATAATTAGGGAAAACATTCTGAGAACAATATTATAGGAAATAGTATTTTACTGTTTCTTCTCTAAAGCCATTATTTTTTCTACACGTCTGCTGTGGCGTCCGCCTAAGTGTTTTGAATCAAAATATGCTTTTACAATTTCCAATGCTAAACCGGGTCCGGTTATCCTCTCGCCTAAACATATTATCTGGGCGTCATTGTGTTCCTTTGCCATTTTTGCTGAAAACACGTCAGTTACATGAGCCGCTCTTATCCCGTCTATTTTGTTTGCGGCAATGCTCATTCCTATACCGGTTCCGCAGACCAATACTCCTGAAGAGCACTCGCCGTTTAGAATACCGCCGCATACAATTTCCGCTATATCAGGGTAATCTGCAGGAACGTCTTTTTGAGTTCCATAATCTTTGTACTCTATGCCGTTTTCGTCAAAATATTCTTTTATAGTATCTTTAAGCGCCACGCCTCCGTGGTCACTGCCTATAGCTATCATAACAAAGCCTCCTTAACAGCATTATTTTCTATATACTTGATTATATCATAAGCATATTTTAATCACAAGACAAAAGTATTAACAAATATATTTATTTTTCGAAATTCGTTTAATGAATCAGCATAATCCAAAAAAATTTACATATAATTAACTAATAATACAAGAATTTTCTAATAAATTAATGTATACTATATATGAAAACTTAAAAAATAAAATAAGTACGCTTGTCCGTTTTATTGTACACCTAACCTGTTATAATAATAGCATAGAGTAAGGATAGAACCAGAAAGGAGTAATAATATGGCAGCAGTAAAATCGTTTTTACAAAGTTTGTTTCAAAAGGAACCAAGAAAATCCGCTTCTGCTGTTAAACCGCTCAAGGACAGCGTGAGGATGATAATAATAAAAAGTCCGCGCTGATTGTGCGGCATAAATGTGTAAAACTCTCTCCTTAAAATATTGGGGCTGCGCCATAGGCGCAGCTTCTTTTTTTATTAAAATTTATTTTTTACATGGCAAATTTTTGTATATTTAATATAAGCTTAGAATCTTATATTTCGTTTATTTTATAGTGTAGAAACGTTTGCAAAGTCCGAAATACTGTTCGTAGCCTGATTTTTATAATTGTTAAATTTAACAGATTATTTCTGCCGCGCATTACAGAAATATTGGCAAAAATTAACTAAGTGCAAATGATATAATATTATGATACACGTATCATTGACATTATTTAATTATAATTATATATTTACGGAAATAAGGGTTATATTGGTTTGGCGACAAGTAAGCGGACAAGTCTTCAGGCTTATATAATCTAATAGAAATGGAGGAACAATCATGAAAAAAAGTCAATTTTTCCGCAAAATGTTTGCGGCGGCTCTCTCGGCAGCAATGGTATTATGTACGCTGACCGGGTATACCGCCGCTCCGGAACCGATGTTCAGCACGGGCAGCAGGATTCGTGTGGACCTAAACGCAAATGACGGCAGGCAGAATTCTTACACGAATAATGCTTACAATTGGATTGTATCGGGAACCGCACCAACAGCTGCTTTTAACGGTGTTACATTTAAACTCAGCAACGGCGGGAACACAGGTTCAGGCATTAGGTCAGCCAGTTATAAGAGTTTGACAAAGTCTGACGGTACGACCCCAACTCTTACAATGGATGGCGTGACGATTAAGGACGCGGATAAGGGCGGAGCTATTAAGCTTGAAATTTCCGGTCTTTCCTCAGGAACGCACACTCTTACGACCTGGCACAGTTATTTTGACAATTGGCCGAACGGCAGTCCGGTGACTGTTACTGTGAATGGTTCAAAATCAAGTACGGTTACAGTCCCCACTCGTGTAACAAACGACGAGAATGCGGGTAAGTCATTTACGACCTTTAATGCTTCAGGCGGCACGGTTACGGTTTTAATTCAGCCAACAGACACAAGCAAAAACGGAGCCGTGCTGAATGCGTTTGAAATTGACGGCGCTGACCCGTTTAAGTCTATTTCAGGAATGAATCCTAAAGACGGAGAAAGACATTTAGAAATAGATAAGGGTCTTTCTTGGACTGCGGGCTCCGGCGCAAAGAGTCATGATGTTTATATTGGAACAGATTATAACAGCGTGTATAACGCGACTAAAAATTCGGCGGAGTATAAAGGAAACAGAACATCTCCGAATTATGCTTTGGACGACAGCTATTCTTCGCTCAACACTTACTATTGGAGAGTTGATGAGGTCGGAAGCAGCGGAGTTACCAAGGGTGCTGTGTACAGTTTTCAGGTAGCCCGTCTTGCGTTTCCTACAGCTGAGGGTTACGGCCGTTTCGCCAGAGGCGGACAGGGCGGACGTATTGTTGAGGTGACAAATCTCAATGACTCCGGCTCGGGCAGTTTGCGTCAGGCTCTTGAGGTGGAAAAGGGTCCTCGTATTGTTGTCTTCCGTGTCGGAGGCGTTATTCAGCTGAAAAGCGCACTGGTTATTCCGAATGACGGCGGCGAAGTATATGTGGCAGGTCAGACAGCGCCGGGAGACGGTATAACTTTGATAAATTATGATTTTGGTGCTATGGGCTCATCAGACGTTATTATTCGTAATATCCGTGTAAGAGTCGGGGATATGGACGGCAAATCAACAGGCGGTATGGGTTTAGGCAGCTGCGATTATAGTATTATTGACCATTCTTCAGTATCATGGGCAACAGACGAGGGATTCAGCTCAAGGTCAGCTAAAAATATCACTTTTCAGTGGAATATAATCGGCGAGTCACTGCATGATTCTGTGCATTATAACGGTGATGACCGTACAGACACAGAACCTCATGCTTTTGCGGCTTCAATCAGCGGTTATGTTGGAAGCTTTCACCATAATCTGCTTATAAACTGCACCGGCAGAAACTGGTCATTGGCAGGAGGTATGGAACAAGACGCTCTCACATACGGCGGCAATGTGGATATTAGAAACAACGTTGTTTATAACTGGAGAGACAGAACAACAGATGGCGGCGTAAGACGACTTAACTTCGTAAACAACTATTACAAAGCAGGAGCGGAAAGCAACACTAATATGCACATAGTCTCAATCGACGGCAACGAGCTGAATACTTATGATATGCAGAAGGCATATGTTTCAGGTAATAAAATGGTTGCTCTCGGCGGCTCCGTGTTGCTGAATCCAAGCGACGACGCCTGGAGCAAAGGAAAAGCGGTAACGGCAGGCAAGGGCAATAATTCATCAGGAAATAAGGTTTCTGTTTCCGATGTAAGAAGCAACTCGCCTTTCTTTGAATCTTATGTTAACACCCAATCGGCAGACGAGGCCTATAACAGTGTTGTAAACGGTGTAGGCGCAAACGCTCAGGGCTGGGATTATATAGATTCACGCTATATAAAAGAAGTTACAACAGGAACCTATACTTATAAAGGCAGCAAACAAGGGTTGAAAGGTATTATAGACAGTCAGAATGACGCAGGCGGCTATCCAAATTCATCTAACTTTAAAGGCGGAACGGCGCCTGTAGATTCAGACCATGACGGCATGCCTGACAATTGGGAAAACAGTCATGGGCTCAATCCTAACGATTCCGGAGACGGAAGTGCGGTAAGTCTGTCAGCTGACGGTTATACAAATGTTGAAATGTATCTAAATGAACTTGCCGGCGACCCAGTAGTCTTTAACGGTGGGGGCGGCGAACCTCTTGAGGGCAATATGATTAAATCACTGGTTGTAAAGGATACCGCAAATGCTGCAGACTGGTCAATCCAGTACAATCTGCAGACAGGTGATGTAATCTACGGCGACAGAGCCAATACTTTTACCAATGTATCTAATTATCTCAAAGGCGCTGAATGGATAAGAATAGCGTGCGATTCAAAGAATCTTCAGTCTGATGTAGCCGAGTTCACTGCTGGAAGCGCAGTCACAGTGTATGTAGGGTTGGATACCCGAGTATCCAATTTGCCGTCGTGGCTGAGTGGATGGACAGCTAACGACTATATACTGCAGGCGTCAAATGATGTGACCTATAAAATATATCAGAAAAACTTTAATCAAGGCGATAAGGTAACTCTGGGAACAAACGGACCGCCGTCAGGAGTGGTTATGTATACGGCGTTTGTTAAGCAGGCTGTAACTCCAACGCCGGAACCGGCTCCTGTAACCGGTGATGTGACATATATTGCAGAGGACTTTGCCAATGGAAGACAAAACGAGCAGAGCGGAACGTTTACATTAAAACCTTCTTATGCAGGAACGGGCATACAGGCTTTGTTCAGTTCTGACGGGACAACAATTGATAATGAGTACGTTAAGGGTTATAAGGACTTTATTGGAAACTCAGGCTCAAGCAGCACAAAAGGGGACCCGTATGTGAGCGGAGTGAATCTGTCAGCCGGAACATATACAATGTATTACCTGGGAAGCAACAACAGGGGAATAACAATGAATCTAGCAAGCGGTTCGGGAACAGTGGTGTCAGAGGCAAGAACTCAGACACCTGTTGTAATAACGGAGGACGGAAGCGTCAGGGAATTATGGCTGAGCGCAATAACATTTACACTGCCGCAGGATTTGACAGAAGGATCTTTAACATTTACAAACAGTTCAACATGGCTGCCGGATTTATATGCGGTTAAGTTTGTGAAACAGCTGAGTTATATAGCTGAAGATTTTTCGAAAGGCAGACAGAATGAGCAGGCGGGAACGTTTGTAATAAGTGATGATTTTATCGGAACAGAGGTTCAGTATATGTTCTGCTCAAATGGAACGACGATTGATAATGAATATGTAAAAGGATATAAAAATTTTATAGGAAATCCAAATGCTTCAAATACTTTGGGAGACCCATATGTGGACGGAATAAACCTGTCAGCCGGAACCCATACGGTATACTTTATCGGAGCGTATAACAGAGGAATAACAATGAGCCTGTCAGACGGTTCAGGAGTGGTGGCAACAGCAGAGAGAACAGAAAGCCCTGTAACATTGACTCCGGCAGGAGCAGAAAAAGAGCTGCAGCTGAGCAAGATAACATTTACGCTGCCGCAGGACCTGACAAACGGTACCTTAACATTTACAAATTTATCAACATGGCTGCCGGATTTATATGCGGTTAAGATAGTATAAAAGACGTTAAAAAGTTTTTTACAGTCTATATAATCGTTAAACGGAAACAATTAGGGGGATAGATATCTATCCCCCTAGGGCTGCATTAAAAATTTTAGTCAGTACTCTATAATTTTATTTTATTTTCCTATTATATAGCTGTTTAAATTTTTTATTGATAGCTTGAAACAAAAATTTGTTTCTTACCTAATTTATTCATAGTCGGGCTGTGCGTTTATTTTGAATGCACATCTTTAATTTTTAACAAAGAAAAAGAAACAAAATAAAAAATTATTAATTAGAAAGGAGGGCAGAAAAAATATAATAGTAAAGGAGGAGTACAAAATAGTATTATTGTATTTGTGGTATAAGTTGTGTTTGTGGTATTAAATAAAATATAAAGTTAAAGGAGAAAACAATAATGTTAAAAAAGATTGTGTGTATGGTAATATCGGCGTTTATGTTAGTCTCTTTAATAACAGTATTTGATACAAGCGAGGTTAGCGCGGCTAATACTCTTCCGGCTTTCCCTGGTGCAGAGGGAGGCGGTATGTATGCAACCGGCGGTCGTGGCGGACAGGTGGTTCATGTAACAAATTTAAATGACAGCGGCTCAGGCTCTTTTAGGGATGCTGTCGGTACATCAAACAGAATCGTTGTATTTGACGTTGGCGGAACAATAACGCTTAAGAGCGATGTTGTTGTAAAAGGCAACGTCACTATTTTGGGACAAACTGCTCCCGGAGGAGCAGGCATAACCCTGAAAAACGGCAAGATTGGTATGGGCGGAGATAATATTATCGTTCGCTATATTTCATCTAGACCTGGTGAAAAAGGCAGCGGTGATTATGACGCCTGGGGCGGTTCAAATGGCTCTAATTCTATTATTGACCACTGTTCGATAGGCTGGGCAAATGACGAGCAGTTTGGATTGTATTCCAATAATATGAACCAAACGGTTCAATATACCATTATCGGGCCTTCTGACTGTGTATCATATCATTCCAAGGGTGCTCATGGATTTGGGGTTATGTTTGGAAAGGGCGAAAATTCCTGGCATCATAACTTGATTTGTCATAGCTTGTCAAGAAACTTCAGAGGCAAGGTTGTCGGAACTTATGCAATGGATTTTGTTAATAACGTAATCTATGACTGGGGCAGTCAGACCGCGTATGGAACATTCGGACATGAGAACTATGTAAACAATTACTTAAAAGCCGGCCCATCCACAAAGGGCGGGTATAACTTTATTAACATTTCAAGCGGGACCGCGCCTGAGAATTATAAGTTTTACTTAACAGGCAATAAAATGGTTAATCCGGATAATTCAGTTATGAGTAAACAAACAAACAATAACTGGAGCGGATTCAATTTTGGAAGCGCCGGATATGACGAAGCATACTATCGTTCTAATTCCCATTATCCGATTAATGTAAATGGGGTTAACGTATCAGTTGCCCAAAATCCCGAAAGCGCTGACGCGGCTTATTCAAATGTGCTTGCTTATGCAGGTTCGGGAATAAATGCGGCGTCACGTCCTAAGATTGACAAGCAGGTTATTGAAGAGACAAGAACAGGCACCGGATCACTTACAGGCGGACGTGATTTTTCAACAGTGACAGACAGTGCTGTTTTGGACGCTATAACTAAATATGGCATTAAACATATGGATTATAATTCTTATTATCCATCGTCGTCATCAAAACAGATCGTTGATTCTGATAACGACGGTATGCCCGACAGCTGGGAGACTGCCCGCGGTCTTAATCCTAACAGCGCCAGCGATGCAACCGGTGATTACCAGGGTAAAGGATATAACAATATTGAGTATTACAGCCATGATTTAACAATTGATTCGTTCCCGAAAGGAACCGTTACATTGTCGCCCGAACTGACACCAACAGCAACACCGAAACCAACCGCAGCGCCAATTCTTAATGGAAATTTGATTAAGTCATTGACAATAAAAGACGCTGCAAATGCTGCGGACTGGTCAATACAGAATAATCTGCAGACAGGCGATGTAATCTACGGCGACAGAGCCAATACTTTTACAAATGTATCTAATTATCTCAAAGGTGCTGAATGGATAAGAATGGCGTGCGATTCAAAGAATCTTCAGTCTGATGTTGCCGAGTTCACTGCTGGCAGTGCAATCACAGTGTATATAGGGTTGGATACCCGAGTATCCAATCTGCCGTCGTGGCTGAGTGGATGGACAGCTAACGACTATATACTGCAGGCGTCAAATGATGTGACCTATAAAATATATCAGAAAAACTTTAATCAAGGCGATAAGGTAACTCTGGGAACAAACGGACCGCCGTCAGGAGTGGTTATGTATACGGCGTTTGTTAAGCAGGCTGTAACTCCAACGCCGGAACCGGCTCCTGTAACCGGTGATGTGACATATATTGCAGAGGACTTTGCCAATGGAAGACAAAACGAGCAGAGCGGAACGTTTACATTAAAACCTTCTTATGCAGGAACGGGCATACAGGATTTGTTCAGTTCTGACGGGACAACAATTGATAATGAGTACGTTAAGGGTTATAAGGACTTTATTGGAAACTCAAGCTCAAGCAGCACAAAAGGAGACCCGTATGTGAGCGGAGTAAATCTGTCAGCCGGAACATATACAATGTATTACCTGGGAAGCAACAACAGGGGAATAACAATGAATCTGGCAAGCGGTTCTGGAACAGTGGCGTCAGAGACAAGAACTCAGACACCTGTTGTAATAACGGAGGACGGAAGCGCCAGGGAACTATGGCTGAGCGCGATAACATTTACACTGCCGCAGGATTTGACAGAAGGATCTTTAACATTTACAAACAGTTCAACATGGCTGCCGGATTTATATGCGGTTAAGTTTGTGAAACAGCTGAGTTATATAGCTGAAGATTTTTCGAAAGGCAGACAGAATGAGCAGGCGGGAACGTTTGTAATAAGTGATGATTTTATCGGAACAGAGGTTCAGTATATGTTCTGCTCAAATGGAACGACGATTGATAATGAATATGTAAAAGGATATAAAAATTTTATAGGAAATCCAAATGCTTCAAATACTTTGGGAGACCCATATGTGGACGGAATAAACCTGTCAGCCGGAACCCATACGGTATACTTTATCGGAGCGTATAACAGAGGAATAACAATGAGCCTGTCAGACGGTTCAGGAGTGGTGGCAACAGCGGAGAGAACAGAAAGCCCTGTAACATTGACTCCGGCAGGAGCAGAGAAGGAGCTGCAGCTGAGCAAGATAACATTTACGCTGTCACAGGACTTGACAAACGGAACATTGACATTTACAAATCTATCAACATGGCTGCCGGATTTGTATGCGGTTAAGATAGTATAATATAATTCAAGATTTGGAGCATATATAGTATAAACCCCATAAAACATATGTTTTTATGGGGTTTGTTTTATTTTGATTCTTGTTTAATAAGCTGATTATGCCGGTATAAAATATATCTGTGTAAGTTACAATATTCTTATAGTAAGTCAGAAATAATAATAAATTATAAATATTATTTTTATAAATTGCTAATAGTTTTTCAATATAGCTTCCTTGCGAATAAAATATAGGACACAATAGACTGAACAAAAAAATAAGAATGTTAATAGTGCCGCCGGAAGGTATGATACAGGTGGGCACACCTTCCGAAGTTTGCAGAATCATATTATTTTATAATATTTTAGATTAATATCATCAATACAGTGTTCTTTAGTGGTGTGCCCCCACCTCTGGTGGGTGTGATACAAAATAACTTGTTTTGATTAACCTGCAAGGTCAATTGTGGCTACACTTTTAAATAAAAGTGTATATTATATAAACTAAATAATGTGATATAAACTATAGATGCCAATAATTAACTTAGTTGTCATATAAT
Organism: Monoglobus pectinilyticus; assembly: GCF_002874775.1. Lineage (NCBI taxonomy): Bacteria > Bacillati > Bacillota > Clostridia > Monoglobales > Monoglobaceae > Monoglobus > Monoglobus pectinilyticus. The sequence continues at coordinate 1,286,542 of NZ_CP020991.1, forward strand.
AAATTACTCAGTTGTGATGTATCGCGCGTTTGCGTGTCTCGTTAGGTGAATTGTCAAATCACGCAAAGTGTGAACATACTAAAAAATTTTTGTAATAATCATTTTTAATAATAAATTTTCCGCAACTGCGCGCCTTACGCGGCAAACTGCGTTTGCCCTCCGATGCTTGCAAAGCCATATCTTTATAATATTTTAGATTAATGTTCACAATACAGTGTCTTTTAGTGAACATCGGTAGGTATCATCATACCTGTAGGGTGGGGCGATACAAAGTGCCTTGTTTTGATTAACCTATAATGTCAATTGTGGCTATACTTTTAAATAAAAGTGTATATTATATAAACTATAGATGTCAACAACTACCTTAGTTGTGATATATTGCGCGCTTGCGTGTCTCGTTAGGTGAGTTGTCAAATCACGCAAAGTGTGAACATACTAAAAAATTTTGTAATAATCATTTTTAATAATAAATTTTCCGCAACTGCGCGCCTTACGCGGCAAACTGCGTTTGCCCTCCGATGCTTGCAAAACCATATCTTTATATTATTTTTAGATTAATATTCACAATACAGTGTCTTTTAGTGAACATTGATAGGTATTATCACACCTGTAGGGTGGTGGCGATACAAAGTGATTTTTATTACACACTAAAAAAAGTGTGGTCACAGCCCTTCCGAAGCTTGCTAACCACATTTTTTATTATATTTTAATATTTTTTTTACGATATATAACCTTAACATTTCCGTTCAATTTATTGTGGCCTATCAATATAAAATTTCTTAGTAATTTATATGCCGCTGAGAGTGAAAGACGGCGGCAAATAGATACTATGAATTCTATTGAATCTAAAAATAATATATTGAATTATAATACGATATAAAAAAGTTAAAGTATAATCTGACAGCCCGGCGTCAAGCGCCTTAAGTTTTCTCCGAGGGTTTGTTTTAGTAGTTTATATGAAGCGCTTCCCGTGCAATGACATGTATAACGTATAGTTTCGCTTTCTCTGAGATGGTTAGCCGCTTTTTGTACAAAGTCGGGCGGCTCGCTCTGACCGCTTCCCGGTATGGACATATGAAAGCCTGATATAGTGAAATCCGGAGCGGTACCCATGATTTCCTGTGCTTTTTTTTCAATATTAATTATTCCGTTATGTGCGCAGCCTCCGACAAGTATATACCTATTGTCTGATTTTATTATCAGATTCTGTTCGTGCTCAAAGTTGTCGTTGACAAGCCCGTGCTCTGTCATTTTCCAAAGTACATTGTTTGAATTGGGGCATAGTTCTTTACTTTTCACGCTTGAAAATAAAGTTAGATTGCTGCTGATTTGGGTTATTCCCGGTGCTGTTAATATAAGTCTGTCATTTGTTTTTAGTTTTTTGTCAAGCCCTATATATCGCGCTTTCCCCTGTGAGGTAGAATAATAATCTCCGAAAGCGTTTTCCCTAATATATATTTTTCCATTTTTGTTCTTGTCTAAAAATGTTGAAAGCCCTCCACCGTGGTCATAGTGCCCGTGGGATATAACAGCAGTGTCCACAGTATTTAAATCTATTCCAAGGAATTCAGCATTTTCCCAAAATAGTTCATTCGGTCCCATGTCAAACAGAATTTTATTTTCAGGCGTCTCAATATATAAACTCAATCCATGGGCTGAAGGAAGGTTTTCGTTTTTAGTGTCTTCAACCAAGACGGTAATTTTTATTTGTTCAATATTTTTGTCTTTAAACTGCATAGTCAACACTCCGTTCAGCTAGATATTTAAAATCTCAGCTGTTCAAAATTCTTATCTTCGTAGGCGCTCAAATATTTAAAAATGCTTTTTACGTCGGTCATTATATCATGTTTACGGCAAACATTTAAAAATATGTCGGTGAGTTTTTGGTTGTTGGGGCTAGTGACTATGTACGAGTCACCAAAGTCTCTTATATATCGCTCTTTTAATCCCGGGAAATGTTTGTCCAATTTTTGATAAAAATATTCTCTGCTGCCGTCACGCAGGGTCATACCAAAACCGTAGCAGATTATACCTTTTACCCCGGCTCGTACACAGTAATCCAAAATGCAGATCAGATTTTCTTCACTGTCGTTTATATATGGAAGAATAGGGCAAAGCCACACAATGGTGGGTATATTTGCGTCGTGCATTGCTTCTAGTGTCTTAAACCTCTCATATGTTGATGATGTATTTGGTTCGAGTATTTTACACAGTTTCTCATCAAAGGTTGTCAGGGTCATTTGAACGACGCATTTAGAGTTTTTATTTATATTCTTCAAAATATCTAAATCTCTTAAAATTAAAGAAGATTTTGTAAGTATTGTGAGTCCGAAATTCATTTCATCTATAATTTCAATACACTTTCTGGTATAGCGCAGCTCTTTCTCTATAGGAATATATGGGTCTGTCATAGACCCGGTTCCAATCATACATTTTTGCCGCTTTTTTATTAGAGCGTTTCTTAAAAGCTCAGGGGCGTTTTCCTTAACTTCAATATCTTCAAAACTGTGGCTCATGTTATAGCATATACTGCGGGAATCGCAGTATATACAGCCGTGGCTGCAGCCCCTATAGATATTAATCCCGTTTTTGGAAGACAGAATGGATTTAGCTTTAACAAAGTGCATGATTTTCACCTCCAAAGCTGATGATATTAAACAGTATTTTAACACAGCCGCATGTTTTATTCAATAGCGAAAATTTTGCTGTAAAAAATATTATATGTGAGTTTACGAAATTTGTCATAATGTCTGCACTTTACAAAGTTTTACAGCATATTATTAAATGCGCCCGATAATTTAAAAAGTAGGTGATTATATTGGCAATTGTTAATAATCAGAGTGAACTGCAGGCTGCAATAGCTGCACATGACAGTTTCATACAAGTGGATACTGATATAACTCTGACAGCACGGCTGGTAATCAGATATGCTGTTGTTATAAGCAGTATTGATTCAGCCAATGTTCGTACTATTTTCAAGGGTGAATCTTTCTTTGGAAATATGTTCAGTATTACAAACTGCGGTGCTTTAACTCTCCGAAATATTATACTTGATGGAAATGCAGGGAAACATCCAAACGATAACAGCACAAACAGGTCTGCCGTATTATTAGCCGGCGGAACACTGACCCTGGAGACAGGCGCGGTTATTCAAAATAATAACGCTTATACTGAGGGCGGAGCTGTATATATGTCAGGAAACGCAAACTACGCCAACGCTTTGGTGATGCGGGATAATGCCAAGGTGACCGGATGTTATTCCAAAACCACTGGCGGCGGGATTATGGCGGCGCTGAGAAATAACAGCGACAGCGTTTTTATTACAGGACGGTCGGTCATAAGCAATAACGGAGCTTCTTCAGGGGCAGGATTATATTTCCGCTCATATTTGGAGGGGGTAAATGGAAACCTTACTTTGGGTGATAACGTTCAGTTCATCGGAAATCAAGCGGAAGGAGATGGCGGAGGGGTTTACTGTTCTAATTTTATAAATGGAAATACAGTGCCATTAACTCTGACAATAAATAACGAGGTGAAATTTACAAATAATACGGCCGGCGGGTATGGCGGCGGATTTTATTATATGGGCACCTTTAATGGCGACTCGGTCAGTTTGTCAGGCGGAGCAGAATTCGCGCAGAATTCGGCTGTTAAGGCTGGGGGAGGAGTATATATGATATTCCAGGACGAAAGCTCGGCTGATGCGGAGATTTTAGATATTACGCTAAAGGACAACAGTGCCGGAAGCGGCGGCGGTCTTTATTTACAGACTCAGAACGGAGGAAATATAAATTTAACAGGGACGCAAATTGATTTTAATACTTCCACCAATATGTCAAACGGACACGGCGGAGGAGTTTATATTATAAATAACAGTACCGACAAAATTCTGACTGAAAAAATAAACAATGTAAATTTTGAAAATAATTCCTCCGCATATCAGGGCGGAGCTATATATATTAATGACAAAGCAAAGTCGGATTTAACTTTCAGTGAAAATACAATAAATGAGAATACAGCAGGTTCCGCAGGCGGAGGAATAAGCATTGCCGGAGACGGCGGGAAAATAAGCTTTAATAATAATACTATCAGCAATAACAGTGCGGCCGTCAGCGGAGGCGGAGCAATCTGCACTAATAGCGGCACAACGCCCATGGTTCTAAACTTTATTGGAGATACGGTGATTGATAATAAATCAGGCAGTGAAGGCGGAGGACTGCGTTTATCCGGCGGTTCAGGAGAGCTAAACGCTGTTATTCAGGACGCGGATATATCTGGCAATATTGCTGATAATGTCGGGGGCGGCGTTTGGGCCGCAGGAACCAACAGCAGTTTGACGGTCAATGGAACAACAAGCATATATGGCAACGAGACAATCAATGGCAATGGAGGAGGAATATACTTTAATATTCCGGCAGGAACGCTAAATTTGTGTGAGAGTGCAAAAGTGAATCGGAATTCTGCTGTTGGCGGAAATGGATTAATAAATAACGGTGGCGGTGGTGTGTATCTCGCATATGGTACAATGAATCTATCAGACTCTGTTGAGGTCAGAGATAATAAAGCTCACAGAAACGGCGGAGGAATAAATGCTAGGGACGGCGCCGTTATAAATATGCAGGGAGGAACCATAGACGGTAATGTTTCGGGTCAATTCGGAGGGGGAGTATATTTAAAAAACTCTTCGGTATTTAATTTCAAAAACGGCAGTATAAATGGAAATAAGGCAAATGCAGGAGGAGGTATATACAATGAAAGCAATTCTGTTGTATATTTAAGCGAGAGCGTCTCTTTAGGTGATGAAGATCCAAATTCTGCCGCAACAGCTCCGGGTATTTACAATTCCGCAGAACTCAACATTATGGGAACAAGAAATATTGAAAACGGAGTGTATATTGGATCTGATGTTTCATCAGTTCCAATTCTGAACAGCACGATTCTGCCCGACTCCAAGATACAGTTAAACAACTCGCCTTATCTTACGCCAAACGATGAGGGGAATTCTATAGCGGCGGCGGTGGCGTCAGAAGATTCATACCCGGTTTTGTCACAGCAAGACGCTGACGCGTTTATAAAGCCGCCTGATAGTTTCGATGACTGGAAAGTTCGGCTGAGCAGTGATAAAACTCAAATAATTCTTGATCAGGCTGTTCACACGATAACCTATTTAAACACTCTTGGCGCATATAACCCAAATCCTGCAACCTTTACGGGGACTTCTCCTGATATAATTTTGCAGCCGCTTGACGGGCCTCCGGGATACCAATTTGTCGGATGGTTTACTGAGGAGTCGGGCGGAACTCAGGTAACCGTAATACCGTCAGGAACTTCTGAGGATATAACGCTGTATGCTCATTGGGCAATTATTATTCCTTGGCGTGTTTTAATATTTGAACCAAACGACGCGGGTGGTCCGCCTGCAGAAAATATACCGTCACCGATACAGATTCCTGACGCCAGTGAGGTTTGGATTCCTGATGATATGCCTGTTCGAACAGGATATACCTTCGTCGGCTGGAATATTTATGCTGACGGCAGCGGCGTTATGTACCAGCCCGGACAGTATTTAGGACCTTTGACAATGGATGTGGTTCTATATGCAATTTGGCAGCCGAATTCATCATCATGCTGTTGCTGCAAGTGCTGCTGCAAGAAGGAAAAAGTGCGTTAGTATGTAAGTGTTTGGAAACTGCCGCTTTAGCGGCAGTTTCCAATAAAGTTTTTAAAATAAATTTATATTGACAAATAATTTCCTCTCTGATATAATATACAGACCGTTAGTCTGTAAGTGGGGTGAAAAAATGTCAAGAAATAAATATCCGGAGGAGACCGTAAAATTAATATTAGATACAGCGGCAAAGCTTTTTGCTGAAAAGGGATATGATGAAACATCGCTTCAGGATATAATAGATAGAACAAATCTGTCCAAGGGCGCTATATACCATCATTTTTCCTCTAAAGAAGAAATATTTTTGAGAGTGTGTGACAGAGTCGGTCAGGAAAGTGAGAGAGTGCTGCGGAAAATAGTCTCTAGAGAAGACCTTTCAGGGGTCGAAAAGCTTAAGGAGATTTTTAGAGTCTCTTTGCTTTGTCCTAGTCAGAAGCGGATAATGGATATTGTGCCATACTTGCTTGATAATCCCAAGTTTTTATCAATTGAAATACAAAGTGTGTTTAACGAGGTTGCTCCATTATATATAAAACCAATCTTAGAGCAGGGAATAAAAGACGGTTCAATTAAGACAGAGCATCCAAACGAACTCGCAGAGGCTCTTTTAATATTGGCAAACGTTTGGCTTCATCCTCTTATAAAGCCCACAACTCCTGAGGAGGTTAAGGCAAGATGCGCTGTATACAATGAAATAACGTCAGGATATGGTTTTGAGATTCTTGATGAAGAGTTAATTGACACTTTAGTTGAATATAGTAAATCAATAAATAAAAAAGAAAAAGAATAAAATAAGCTGCCCAATATAGAGCAGTTTTATATAAAATTTATACAGACTGTTGGTCTGTTTGTAAAAGGAGAGAAATATGAAAAAACAGATTTTGTTTCAAAAGGATTTTACATTGGTGGTTATAGGGCAAATTATATCACTGTTTGGGAACGCTATACTGCGTTTTGCGCTGCCGCTGTATTTGCTGAGAGAAACCGGATCGCCGTCTTTGTTTGGCGCGGTCACGGCGTGTTCATTTATACCAATGATAATTTTCTCATTGTTTGGAGGAGTGCTGGCGGATCGGGTCAACAAGAGAAATATAATGGTGATTCTAGACTTTGGAACGGCGGCTATCATTGCAGTATTCTATTTGATACACGGTATACTGCCGATTGTGCCTATTATGATTGTATGCCTTATGCTGCTCTACAGTATATCCGGCGCATATCAGCCTGCCGTTCAGGCAAGTATTCCGGCACTGCTTGAAAATGAGCAGATTATGAGGGGAAATGCTGTTATAAACATGGTAAATACTCTGGCAAGTCTTTTGGGTCCTATAATCGGAGGTATCTTGTTCGGCGCCTGGGGGCTTGTTCCAATATTGCTGGTAAGTACAGCGTGTTTCCTTAGTTCGGCAGTAATGGAGATTTTTATACATATTCCGTTTAAAAAGAGAAAGTCAGAAAAAAGTATGGCGTCAATAGTTTTGGATGACTTAAAAGAAAGCGGCAGATATATCAAAAATGAAAAACCTGAGTTTGTACCGGTTATTGTTATTCTGGCGCTTTTTAATTTAATTTTCTCTTCCGTTATGATTGTAGGAATACCTATTATGGTTGTAAATATACTTCAAATGAGCGATATAAGTTTGGGTATAACTCAGGGGGCGCTTGGTCTTGGAGGTTTGGCAGGAGGGCTGCTCGGAGGAATTATCGGAGGAAGACTAAAACTTAAAAATGGTTATCTGTTGCTTGCCGGGTGTTCTGTTTCGGCTCTTGTTATGGGAATCGGACTGTTTTCATTTGTTCCGCCATTGGTCGGATACTGGCTTATCACCGGTATGAGTTTTGCGGCAATGGCGCTGTCGACAATGTTTACTATTCAAATGTGCTCTATGGTTCAGCAGCAGACGCCGTCCCATTTGATTGGAAAAATAATGGCGCTTATTATGGCGGTTGCTAATTGCGCTGCTCCTGCAGGTCAGGCGATGTATGGATTATTATTTGACGTATGTTCTATGGTTCCGTGGGCGATTATGCTGGGAGCGGCTGTTGTATCTATAGGAATATCTCTATATTCTAAAAAAGTGTTTTTTAAACTTGAGAGCGCAAACGGATAATATTAAGCAGAGTTGTAATAAAGTCAAATGAAATGGAATTAAATCCAAAATTATATAACAAAAATGACGCTGTATACATTTATGAAACAGCGTCATTTTTGTTTATAAATTAATAAAATATGCTATGCAAGTTATATCTTTTTGCGGCGTAACTCTGTAAACCCGCATGGAATAAGGTTTTCTAAAATTCCAACTCAACCCGCCGGGGGCTTTGGGGTTGGGTTTTCCAATAAGCGAATTTACTCAATTTAAATAATACAAATTGAGTAAAGCGTATGAGTATATACATTCATATACTGCTGCCGCAATAGTATTACTTTTATCTTATCTGCACATTCTATCTAAAAGTCACTATATACCAAATACTTATTTTATAAATAGTTTGATATAATTTTTTGGTGCTTTCTGTATGATATGACTGTAATGCAAATAAAATACATCTTCACCGGTTCTGTCAAAATTAGTTACAAGCCGATAAAACTAAAACAAGAGAATTTTAATCCGCGCTGTTACCGTTTAATACATTTATCAGAGTGGACTTTAATTTTTCTATATTTACTGGTTTAGAAAGGTGCCCGTTCATGCCTGCTCTCCGCGCCGCCCATATATCCTCTTCAAAGGCATTTGCCGTCATGGCGATTATGGGAATCCCGGAAGCGTCAGCCCTGTCTAACAGTCGGATAGCTTTTGTTGCGCTGTAACCATCCATCTTTGGCATTTGTATATCCATTAAAATTAAATCATAGTATCCAATTTCTGATTCAGATACTATTTTAACAGCTTCTTCTCCGTCTTTTGCCTCATCTGTTTGTATACCCATTTCATTAATTATTGTGCGTGCAATCTCGCGGTTAATTTCGTTATCCTCAACCAGCAGCACATGTTTGTCGGACAAATTTGTAATGTCTAATATGTTATTTGACTCTTCTGAAGTGTTATCTCCGCTTAGCTCATTCAACAAGTAACATAACTTTGAGCGATAGAACGGTTTGGAGATGAAAGACGTTACGCCTGACTTTTTTGCCTCATGTTCTATTTCCGACCAGTCATATGCGGTGAGAATGATTACAGGAATTTCAGAACCTATTTTCTGTCTTAACTGCCTGGTGGTTTCAATACCGTCCATATCAGGCATTTTCCAGTCAACGATTACAAGGCGGAATGGGTCTGATGTATCTTTTTCTCGGATTACGGTTTCCACCGCAGTCTTTCCCTCTGTTGTATATTCTGCTCTCAACCCTATTTCCTCTAAAAGTTCCGCCGCGTCTTTGCATGACTGTATGTCATCGTCAATTATCAAACAGCGTATTCCCTTCCATTCATGAGGAATTTCATCTTTTGGGGCGTCTTGAAGCTGCAGCGGAAATGTGACTGTGAAGACGGAACCTTTTCCGAGAGTGCTTTCAACCTGAATATCTCCGTTCATCAAATCAATTATATTTTTAGTTATTGCCATACCAAGGCCGGTTCCGTTTATTTTGTCAGCAGATGAATCGTTTGACCTTTCAAACGGCTGAAATAATTTTTCAATAAAATCAGGACTCATTCCTATTCCTGTATCAGAGCAAACAAATATATAGTTCTGATATCCTTTATGTATACTCTTCCTTTGTTTTACTTCAATACTTACTGTGCCTCCGGGTTTGGTATACTTAACCGCGTTGCTTAAAATATTAATATATACTTGGCGTATTCTGAGAGGATCGCCGATAACGTTTTCGTTTTTCATTACATCAAAACGCACATTGAGTTTGAGTTGATTAGCAATGGCTTGTGAACGTACCAATTCAATAGAATCGGCAACAAGTTCAGCAAAGTTAAAAGGCTCGTTTCTAAGAGAAAGTTTGCCGCTTTCAATTTTAGACATATCAAGCACATCGTTAATAAGACTGAGCAAGTGGTTGCTGGAAAGCCCAATTTTTTTCAGGCAGTCTAATACGCGTTCACGGTCGTCTATATGCGTGGTGGCAATGGCGGTCATTCCTAAAATAGCGTTCATAGGCGTCCTTATATCATGGCTCATATTTGACAGGAACTGGCTTTTTGCCTCGCTTGCTGATTTAGCGCTGTCTAGCGCGCTTTGAAGCGCTTGCCGCCTCTGTTCTTCTTCATACCGCTGTTCATCTATACGCCGTGAAATAAGTATAGCTAGTTTATCTTTGGAATATGGATTGTCTACATATATTATTTGTGTAGAAATCCAATGGTATTTTTTGTCCGAAAGGATTTGTTTGCATTCGATAAATATTTCATTTTTTTCTTTCCCTAAAGCGGCCGTCAGCGTTTCGGGTGCAAACCTTTCTTTAAATTCTTCAATACTGTCAGTGTGAATGGTAGAAACAATTTGATTATACAGTTCGGTATATGTCTTTTGTTTTCCGAGCCCAATCATGAGTCCCTCTTTCATATAAATGAAATTGAGTGTGTCTTTGGAAAGGTTTATACTGATAATAACAGGGTAGGCGTTGGAGATCGCTTTAACAAGAGTAATTCTTTCCTGGAGTTTTTCCCTCTCTGCGGCTTCCTCGGCTAATTTTTCTTTTGTTATATCATGAAACGCAGCGATTAACACCGGTTCTCCATTTTCACTGATTGTCTTCTCGACAATAACTGAGGCCCAGAAAAAGCTTCCGTCAGTTCTGACAATTCTGTGTTCAAAAGTGTTTCTCTGACTGTTTAGAGATACATTTGTAAAATCTTTGATAATTCTGTCAGCGTCTTCATGATAAATGAAATCTTTTAACTCTTTCCCCTTTGGCGCATCATTCAGCGAGCCATCGGGATAATGCAGAAGCCGAAGTCCCTCTTGATTGAGCTGTATCAGCTTAAACGGCTGGTTTACGGTTATGAGTGCAACCCCTTCCGGGAGGGCGTTATACAGGTGACCAATATAATTTGTTTGGTTGGTTATTTTTTTATTTGTCTTATTAGCATGATGGAAATAAAATAATGCCAAGAGAATTATTCCTAAAAGTATACAGCCTATAAGAAGCATGGAACGAATCAATATATCATTTGTTTGAGCGTCCACAACATCTTTAGGTATTATCGAAATTAAAAACCAGTCAGACTCCAGCTGTAACGGTGTGAAACAGAATACAGTTTTTTCATTTTGGTATGTAAATATAGCCCAGCCGGTGTCGTTGTTTTCTAATGACTGTGCAAATTGTTTAATATTGTTTGCGTCATTTTTGCCAGTAGGAAGCATGTCAAAAAGATTTTTAACTGTTTTGTTGCTGTTTGGATGCGGAGGACGGATTAAAACGTCTCCTTTGGTGTTGATGACATAAGAAAAGCCGGCGTCGTTATAAAAAGAGAGACTAAAACTTTCAACTATATTTTCTATCTCATATTCTTTGACCAAATAGGCTTTTGTTCCATCATTCATAGTGGTTCTTATAAATATATTAAAAACGTTTACCCCGGTTATGCTGCTGATGTGCGGGTCAATAATTCCGTTTGTAATATCAGAGTTCAGAACCGTCTCCTGCACTGTTTTGTCAATTTGGTTTCCTTTTGGGAAATAACTGCCGTCTTCAGTATACATACTTATATTTTCTTCTACATGGCCGTAGTTATTAATAATTGTTTCTATTTCATTTGTTTGGCTTAGGGAATATTTTTTTATATCTTTAGAGAGTACACTCATTGACTCATAATCGTTTTTGAGTTGGATCCGAAGAGTGTTGCAGCCTTGCTGAGTGTTTTCCATAATAGCTGTAATAGATTCTTCCCATAATTGATCTTGAACTCCCCGTATAAAAAGAAGTGTAAGGGAAACTAAAACAATACCTATAAGAATTGCGGCGAAAGCAATTTTCTTTTTAATATTGCCTGAAATGTTACGTTTCATTAGGAGCACCCCTTTCCGAACCGGCTTGTTCGTCTATCCATTGCATTGTGGATTCAAAAGACTCGCCTGAAAGCAATTTTTTAGTTGCGTCGGCTGTTAAATCCCAAATCGGCAAATCAAGCATAGAGTCTGTTCCTATTACTGTTCTTGATGATTGATAACAAGAAACAAGCGGTTGAATTTCTTTAACAGCAGATGGAGAACCGTTTTTAAGCGGACTGAACGATGATTGCTGGTCAGCGAACTTTTGTATGTTCTCATCTCGGGTAAAATATTCAACAAATTTTATTGCCTCGTCAAGATTTGCGGTTTCTGAGTTTATACTAAGCCTAGTATCAGCATTAATGACTTCTAAGGAACCGTCGTCCAATGCGGGATAGGGAACAACCTGAAATTCAAAGTCGGGAGACATTTCAGCAACGCGTCCTGCTGCCCAAGCTCCTGTCAGCATAAACGGCGTGTTTCCTTTTACAAACTCCGTCAAATCATCTGAAGTTTTTTTAGTGTTAAGGGTTTTAGCGGCGTCAATATAGCCCTTGTCAATGAATTCATTGACAAGAGAGAACCCGGATCCTAAGTAATCACTTAGAACTTTATCACCGGAACTTAAACTCTCAAAGATTTCTTGCTGGTTTTTGTTTTGATAAGCTGAGTAGAACCCTTTTCCTATAGCTAGGGTCTTTAATGAAATATCATTGTTGGCTATTATCGGCGTTGTTCCTTGCTCTAAAAAGTAATCGCATACTGTTCTCCATTCTCCTAAATTTTCGGGGACTTTTTGTTTATGTTTTTTCAGCAAGTCGGTGTTGCAATATAATCCAAAAACAGAAACAGTAGTAGGAACCCAGTATATACTGCCGTTGTCGTTCATCTGACTGAGCATACTGTCAGTATAGTTTGGGATTGTGCTGAGACCGGATAAGTCAGTCACTTTGCCCCGGGATTTAAGCTCAAGAAGAATGTCATGATTCACCATAAAAACATCGTCAGCTTTTCCTGTTTGAATACGCTTTTCCAATGCTTCATAGTATTCGTTTCCTTTAAGACTTTCATAAGAAACTCTGATTTCAGGATTTTCTTTCATAAAGTTTGATATTATTTCTTCTATAACTCTAACATTCTCTGTCTCGTATTTATTGCCGAAAAAAGTTATTGTTGTTGTATCGGGATTATTTTGATAACTCACAACCTTACTTTTTTCTGTGCACCCTGAGAGAAGAAAAATAGATGTCAAAATTATAATGAGCTGAAAAAACACTATTTTTCTAAACATATAGAATATCCTCCAATTATTTTTTTAGCCGTCCTTGTTGTTTTTTAATAATCTATTTAAAGTGTTCAGCAGTATGCTTACGTCAACAGGTTTAGATATATGGGCGTTCATTCCGGAGTCTAATGCAGACTGTATGTCCTCAGCAAAGGCGTTTGCGGTCATTGCGATAATCGGTATAGTTTTAGACTCTGGGTTTCCGATGTTCCTTATGGCGCGGGTTGCCTCATATCCATTCATTTTTGGCATTTGGATATCCATTATGATGGCGTCATAAGTTCCGGGAGCCGCGGAGGAAAATGCAGAAACCGCCTTTTCTCCGTTCTCTTCAACGGTATATTCAGCGCCGTATAAATCTAGCAGGCCGCAGAGTATTTCTGCGTTTATGTCATTATCTTCGGCGATTAAGAAACGCCGTCCTAAAAATAGGTTTTTGTCTTTTGGTATCGAATCTTCAGTATTGTTTTTGGAGATTGTTTTTTCTATGTTATTGTTTATTTTATATTCGAGTTCAACTTTGAAGGTGCTGCCGATATCAGGTTTGCTGTCTACAGAGATTTTTCCGTTCATTAGTTCAACAAGCCCTTTAGTAATACTAAGACCGAGACCGGTGCCTTCAATCTTGGCGGCTGAACTGTCACGCGCAAACGGATCAAAAATATGCTTTAAAAACTCCTCAGACATTCCGACGCCGGTATCAGAGACCGTAAAACAAAAACGAACATTATTTGTCTTTAATGCCGGGATTTCTTCAACTGTAAAATCAATTTTTCCTCCGAACGGGTTAAACTTTACGGCGTTGTTTAAAATGTTAATAAGTATTTGGTTAATACGCAGAGAATCGCCCAAAAAATAATTATGTTTGATTTCTTTTAGCTTGTAATTAAATTTAAGCCCGGCTTCCTTCGCCTGAGGTTCGATAATGACGGCTATTTGGTTTATTAAATCAGGAAGATATACCGGAACTATGTTCATGGCTATCTTTGAACGTTCAATTTTACTCATATCTAAGATATCATTTACCAAACTTAATAGATGTTTTGAGGAAACAGATATTTTTTTAAGACAGTCTAATACTTTTTCACGGTTGTCAAGATGAACTTCAGCTAAAGTGGTCATTCCGATAATTGCATTCATAGGGGTGCGTATATCATGGCTCATTGTGGATAGAAAGTCACTTTTTGCTTTATTTGCTTCTTCAGCAAGCTCGAGAGCTCTTTCTAAGGTTTCTTTAGTGTGCCTTTCGGCGGCGAGCATATCTGTCACATCCGCCCTTACCATACAGATTGTTCGGTGGTTTTCATCGCCCCAAAGCACGTTGATTTGTTTGTATCTGAGACCGTCTTCTGTCTTCTGCGGATACACAAAGTCATAACCGGACGGCTTTTTTGAAAGATTTTTAATCATCGATGAGATTGTAAACCGCATTTTTAATTCGGCTTTTTCTTTTTCAGTATCCTGTTGGTTTGCAAAAATATTTAATTTTTTATCGTAATCATCTATAATGTACGGAGTCAGATTTTCAAGCACGATTTGACGTGTATACAGCGTTAAGCGTGAATCATCAATGTTAAAAAGACACGCCAGGTCAAAGGTATATGCTATCATATTGAGAAGGCCTTGCTGTTCCCTGACAGAGTCAGTAATATCTGAACACACCAGGCTGACACGGTCAAGCCTTAAATCTATAGCTGAAACAGTCATGTTTTTACTCCGGATGTCTCCTTTTTCGTCTGAAATAGCATAGGCAAATGTATATGAACCTTCTTTTTTTAATCTTTGGCGTATCTCATCCGGTTCAAGTAATTTTGAATACTGAGCTTTGTCTTTGGGTACTATAGCTGTGCTGACCATATCAAGAACCCTTTGTGAATGACGGCCATACTTTGGCGGCGCACAATGGGCGTTCTTATTGCATGAAAGGACAGTGAAAGAATCGTTTGAAAGATTTAAATCAATGACATAGTCATAGCTGGTGATTGAAAGCTGATGAAGTATGCGGTCGGATATTGTCTGTTCAGTAATGTCAGTCACTGTCAGTATTCCGGTAATATCTCCGCTGTCCGGCGCCTCAATCATATTTACTTTAAACTGTACGTAACGTCCTTTTTCTTCTTTCGGCAGCTTCACAAAGCATTTTAATATCTTTTCAGTATCATGGTTTAAATAAGCCTCTAAAGACGGTTTGTTTAAATAAGTATCAAGAAACTGCTGATGTTCGTTTTCATCTGTTACCAAACCGGCTATGCCGGAAAAGAATTCATTGCGTACATAGCCGAAAGTCTTTAAGAGATCTGAATCCGTATAATCAATAATTTCAAGTATTTTATTTTTCGTTATGTTGCAGTGTCCCAAAATCAGGGTGTCAGGCCCGGGTGCCTGATAGTGCTGCAGCAGTATATTTTCGTACTGTTGTCTGAGCTGATCCTTTTCTTCCACGGATTTGCTTATATCAGTATGAACCGTATATAATCTTTTGACTCCATCCGAAGAATGTATTAATGAAATAGTGCTCTTTACCCAAATATAACCGCCGTCTTTTAGTTTTAGCCGGCCTGTCAGTTCACAGTGACTGTTTCCGCTGTTTATTGAATCCAGAACTTTATTTTTTATATTGTCTGAATCATCGGAATGAAAGCTTGCAAATATATCGTTTTTATATACGTTCTCCACTTCCTCGACTGTCATATGACACATGGAGGCAAATCCTTCGGATATATATTCAGGGATTAAGCTGTTGTCAGATTCATACCGTATTACGGTTATTCCGCCCGGCAGATTTTCTACAACGCTTTGAAAATACATAGACAGCCGTTCTTTTTCAAATTTGATTTTAGTTTCTTCCGTAACGTCACGCACATATTTTACATATGCGGATATACCGTTCCAGTCGGTTTCATGAAACCGAGTGCTGTAAAACTTGTCTGTTCCGTCAACTAACATATCATGTTCCGAGTTGTCAGGTTTGTGACTTTTCAGAGTGCAAAATTCACATGGAGCGCTTTTGCCGAAAAGCGCCTTATAACATTTTTCCCCTATAGTAATATTATCTTTGAGAAAAAGATTTTTCGATTCATTTGTGTAAAATAATTCATAGGTATCTTTGCTGATAACATATATACCGTCGGCGGTTTCATTTGCAATACTTTGGAACAGTCTGGTTTCAGAAGACATGCCGGTAATAACCGCATAAAATCTTGAAGAGTCGGAAAGCGGTCCCATACGGCGCCCGTTTAGGTGAATCCATACCAGGGAACCGTCTTTGTGGTGTACCCTATACGATATATCTAAAACCCTTCCGCTTTTTAACGCTGATACAGCTTCATCCGAAACACGTTTTTTATCGGCTTCATATATTACTTCTAATGCGTTGTTTTTAGTTATTTCTTCTAGTTCTTTACGGGTATGCCCGGATAAAGCCACTATGCCGTCAGAAAAAAATATTGGAATAAATTGTCCGTCTTCAATACGGTAACTGGCAATTCCGCCGGGGATAGAGTTAACGAGATGGTCTAGCTCAAGCTGCGTTTCTTTCAGATTTGATATATTATGAAATACGCAGTGTATCAGCGGACAGCCGTCCTCTTCACCAATTTGTTTCGCCTGAACATGTACCCAAACTATATGTCCGTCACGGTGCTGTTTTCGAAAGTCGAATTCGGTAACGGTGTGATTCTTTATAGCTTCCTGTATATTTGATACCACCATTTCGGTGTCTTCATAATAAGTCATTTTGGCAGCGTCTTCTTTGATGAGTTCGTGGT
Source organism: Monoglobus pectinilyticus (assembly GCF_002874775.1). Lineage (NCBI taxonomy): Bacteria > Bacillati > Bacillota > Clostridia > Monoglobales > Monoglobaceae > Monoglobus > Monoglobus pectinilyticus. Next base: position 1,303,208 of record NZ_CP020991.1, read on the forward strand.
ATTCTTCGACTGTGTAGCCTGAAAGTTCCGGTACGCCGTCTGAGAAATAGATAGTTTCAAAAATATCGGATACTTTATAAATTGCCACTCCACCGGGGATTGCATTAATAATATCCTGCATTTTATCTTTGGCTGCAGTCAATTCTTGTTCAAGAAGTACCCGTTTATTAACGTCAGAATAAACGCCGTACAAAAATTTAGTATTGTCGGCTTGTGTTTCAACTGATCCATCAAGGCGTATCCAGCGATATTCATTTTTATTATCATTCCAGACGCGGTATATATATTGTACGAGTCCGCCCTTTAAAATAGCGTCTTGAATTTTAGATTGTAATACAGGAAGGTCGTCGGGGTGAACACCAAGAAAGCTGGTATCATTCTCAATTTCTTTTATATGTTCCTTCGAGTAACCCATGATTCCATAGAAAGCGGGATTATGAAACAGCGGCGATATTTTGCCGTTTTCAAATTTATATACGCATAATCCGCATGGAATACAGCTGAAAGTAGTCTGTAGTTCTTCTTTGACAGCCTTAGATTTGTTCTCTTCCTTTTTTCTCTCAGTAATATCTGTTATGTATTCGATATGGGCTTCTCTGCCGTCCCAATCAATAATTTTACCGCTAAGCTGATATATGCTCGAATCAATAGGTAGTTGGAATTCACGAACCAAAAATTTATCCCGGCTCATTTTGGACGTCTGACAGAATGAGCAGGGCTGAGTGAAACCGGCAGCCTCATAGCAGGTTCGTTCCTGACCGGTTGAGTTGCTCGCGAGAATGTCTCTGGCCTTTTCGTTTATGTACAGCAGTTCATAATTATCAATGGCCGACACATATATTGCTGTCGGAGAGTTATTAAGTATTGTAATTATTTGTTCTATAGCCGGAGAATTTTTATCGGACACAATATTCACCTCCTTGTATTTAATGTCGTAAAAATTGTAAAACAGTTTTATATTTCATATTTTAAAATTATTACAGATCCAGTTTATAGTACGTTAATATTATTTATCCTGTTCAAAAATAAAATCATAAAGCGTTTGATATAATTTGTCGGGTTCAATTGGTTTTGCTAAATGTGCATTCATACCGGCAGCTTTGCTTTTTTCGATATCATCGTCAAAAGCATTGGCGGTCATGGCTATTATCGGAATAGTTTTGGCGTCGCCGTTGCTTAAGTGGCGTATATTGCTGGCGGCGGTGAGACCGTCCATTATTGGCATGCGTATATCCATTAAGATTGCGTCATAATATCCGTTTTGAGATTTATTAAATATTTCTATAGCGCGCAGACCGTTTTCGGCGGTGTCGACAGAAAATCCTTTGGATTTAAGCAGCATAACAGCTACTTCAGTGTTTATCATATTATCTTCAACCAGTAAAATATGTTTTCCTGAAAAATCGTATTCCAAGGTTTTCGCCTGCTGTGATTTCTCTTCCTTTTCACCCATAGCTTTAGAAAAAGCAGAAATAAGAGACGATTTAAACATAGGCTTGCTCATAAGCATATTTACTCCGGCTAACTTTGCTTCATGCTCTATTGAAGCCCAGTCATAGGCGGTCATAATAATAATTGTAACGTCAGGGCCGACAATTTCTCTTATCTGCCGTGCAGTTTCGATACCGTTCAATTCCGGCATTTTCCAATCTATCAGTATCATGTCGAAATATTTTTTGTTATTGTAAAGCTCTTTCACTCGTTCAATAGCCTTTATGCCGCTGTCCACCCATTCGGCTTTAACTCCCATTTCTTTGAGGGTAACGACAGCGCTTTCACACACCGTCACATCATCATCTACAACCAGCGTCTTTAGATGCGAAAAGTTATATGTTATTTTCTTATGTTTATGATGAAGCAATTCCTCATCGCTGATACCCAATTTTACGTCAATTGTAAATTCTGTTCCTATATCTTTTATAGAGCGAACGGTTATGTTTCCGTCCATCATATCAACAATATTTTTAGAAATTGCCAATCCCAAACCGGTTCCGCCGTAAAGTGAGGTTGTTCCGGTATATTCCTGTGAAAACGGTTCGAATATATGAGGAATAAACTTATCGCTCATTCCTATACCGGTGTCATTTACAATAAATCTCAGAACTGCGTCGTTTTTTAATTTTCTGTGAACTGAAGCAGAAAAAGAAACCTTACCGTTCTCGCTTGTAAACTTTATAGCGTTGCTGAGAATATTTATTAATACCTGTTGAAGTTTCATAGCGTCGCCGATGTAATAGTCGTCCAGTATTGGATCAACTATACACTCGTATTCAACATTTTTGGCCGCTGCTTGAGAGTAGCATATCGAATTGATGCCGTTTAAGAATTCTTCTATAGGTATCTTCTCAGATTTTAAAAGCATTTTACCGCTTTCGATTCTGCTCATGTCAAGAATATCGTTTATAAGCGAGAGCAGAAAACGTGACGAGATACCAATTTTAGAAATACAGTCTGCCACCTGTTCATCGTTTCCGATAGCCTGTGCCGCAATAGTGCTCATACCTATTATTGCATTCATGGGTGTACGGATTTCATGACTCATCCTGGATAGAAAATCAGTTTTGGCGGCGTTCGCCTGTTCTGCAGCAACCAGAGCTGAGGCGAGTTCCTCCTTTTGATGTTTTTCTTTCTCCACAATATCTGTTACATCGGTGCGCGCCATACAAACCCGGCCCAGTTCCTTATTGATATAAAACACTTCCAGCCTTTTGGTTTGGAGCTTGCCATAAATGTTTTTCATTTCTATTATAAATGAATATGTTTTATTTGTTTTAAGTTGTTCTTTTATATAATCGAAATCAAGTTTTGTAAGGTATTCATTCGTAGATTTCTCATCCATAAATTTATCTGCTATGTTTCTGATTTCCTCTTGAAACTTACCGCTGGGAGGCAAAGTGTTTCCATCTTCTTTATTGAATGAAAGGAGTTTGTATTGGTTTTTATTTATGTCTATTTCTGTTATAATATCATAATCTATTTCTGCTATCATCCTGAGCAGTTGTTCCTGAAGCTTTTGCTCAGTAACGTCCAAAGTATAAAAAAATGCAATTATATTATCATTTTCGGGATTAACGCAGAAGCGAAAGCTTGTAGTTGACCAAAAAACTGAGTTATCATTTCCTTGACTGAGAAAGTCAAAATGATAGTTGCTTTTACCTAACGCAAAATTTTGAAGAACAGTTTCTCTGTTTAACGAAGTAAGAATTTTTTCTCCATACTCGGAGTCAACAGCGGACTTTGACAAATTCTCTATAATTTTATCGTAGGTATCTCCGACTTTGGCATGAACTAAGTTGAGTGTTGATGTATAGCTTTCCAAGATATTTTGGGTAACATTCAGACGCCCTTGAATTATACGGTCAGAGGGAGATTGTTCCGCAAAGTGTTTTAACTCGTTCTCATATAACTCCTTAACACGCTCCTGAAGACGTTTCTTTTCGGTTATATCTACAAAAACGCAATAGAAACAACTATCTTCATTTTCTTCTTTAAATAACTGAGCCTTAACAGATATCCATTTTACTGTTCCGCCCTTACATATAACTCGGTTTTCTTTGTCTATGGTGTTCCCGTTTCTAAGTTGTATACTGAGTTCATCAATAATTTTTTTCATGTCGTCAGGGTGCAGAATTGAAGCCATACAATTGCCCATTTCTAAAAACTCTTCCCTGGTATATCCTAAAAAGTCATATAATCCGTCATTTGCATCTATAATGGAGAGTTTCGAGTCAAACCGGCAGCGGAAGACGGCGCCCGGAATATTGTTATATATGTGCAGAATTTCATCTTGTGTTTTCTTTTGAGCGGTTATGTCTATACATACTGATATTATGCCGGGCTTTCCGCTCTCGGTAATAATAGTGCGGCTTAAATCGTGAACCCATATATATGAGCCGTCTTTTTTCTTCATGCGATATTCAACTTCATATTCATTATTTTCTTTAAGTTGTTTATCAATCTCTATTTTTATAGATTTCCTGTCGTCAGGATGCATGCAGTTGGTTATCAATCCGTTTATATCTGCTATAAAATCTCCTTCATTATCATATCCCAAATAGTCCAGCATTTGACGGTTTACAAAATAAAAGGGCAGCCCTTCTTCTAAATATCCGCCCATCATACCGCCCGCCAGAGAGTCGTTCAAAAGTTTATTCCTAATTTGGGCTGTATTTTTCATAACCAGCGTTTGAGGATAATGCTCTTGCTCCCGTTGGCTGCTGCTTGGCTCGGCGAAATGCAGATTGTTAATCAGCCAGCGGCCGTTTTCCTTAACTACCAAAAAAAAGGCTCTGAGATGCCATTCATATAGAGAGTTTTTTAGTATCATTTCGGCTGATGATTTATATACGTCATCAGAAATCTTTTGATCATGGATAAAGACAAGTTCATAATCAAAAGGTTCAGATATTTCCTCGATATCACGCTCAATATAATTTAGCATGTCGGTTTTTCCATTTTCATATTCACTTTGTCCCGTGCCGACAAAGGTGATGTCATCAGATAAATATTCTGCCGCGCTTTTCGCATCACGATTTTTAAACCAAGTAACGCAAAAATTGTTTAAATTTTCGTGAATTATATTTTTTTGCAACATTCGACTCTTCCCTTCAAGACGATTCTCAAATAATTATTTATATTTTACATTTTTATCTTTAAAATTTTTATAAAAAATGTAAATCTATCACATAAACTTTACAAGATTTAATTTATATATTATAACATATTGGGTTGAAAAAAGCAATAAATTTTATATGACCGGAGAACTCTATAAAAACTAAGAATATAAATTTTTATGCAATGTTTTTAGAATTTAAAACATGGATTGTCTTATTTATATCTTATTATGATAAAAAAATTTAAATAAAAGTTTCGGTTAGATTCTGTATATTAAAGAGTGGAAAATAAATGAAAAAAAGACTATACATCTGTATAGTCTCTTGGAGCTACCTAGCGGAGTCGAACCGCCGACCTCTTCCTTACCAAGGAAGTGCTCTGCCAACTGAGCTAAGGCAGCATTGGCGATCCGGATGGGGTTCGAACCCACGACCTCCAGCGTGACAGGCTGGCATTCTAACCAACTGAACTACCGGACCACGTAAACAGCTATATTATAATAGCATAACCAGCTGTTTATTGTCAATAGTTTTTTTATAAAAATATTGTTTAAATAAAAATTATAGAACAGGTTTACTTTGCTGTTTTATTTTCTTTGATGTTCTGGGGAAAGATTTGGGGGTTGGTTTAACTTTTTTTATAACTATCAGACTTCTGACTATATCAGAATTGGGCAAAGGCGCTTTTATTATTTTGTCAATCCTGCCGCCTAAATTGCATATCATGGCTCTGGCTGAATCAACTTCCTGTTCTGCGCCTTCAGCTTTCAGTGCGATAAACATTCCGCCGGGTTTGATATAGGGCAGACAGTATTCTGATAGGGCTGTCATATTAGCCACGGCTCTTGAAATTACATAATCAAATTTTTCCCTGTACTCGGGTTTTCTCGATAAGTCCTCAGCTCGTCCGTGAACGCATACAGTATTTGACAAATTGAGTTCGTTTGAGACAAGAGTGAGAAAATTAATTCTTTTATTTAAGGAATCAATCAAGGTCAGATTAATATCGTCGCGTATAATTTTTATAGGCAGCCCTGGAAAGCCGGCGCCTGTGCCGACGTCTGCAATATTTGCCCCGGTTTTTATTTCAATATGTGCAAGAGGCAGAATAGAATCAAGAAAGTGCTTGACCGATATACCGTCGTCGTCTGTGATGGCAGTAAGATTAATTTTGTTATTCCATTCCTTCAGAAGTTCTGAGTATTTTGAAAAGCGTTCAATCTGTTCCTCCGTTGTTTCCATACCGAGTTTTTTGATTCCTTCGATTAACAATTCCTTATTCATAGTATATCCCGTCCCGGTTATTTTTATAGTTTTTTATCAATATTCCAAGTCCTTTTCATAACGGTATGCCTCCAATACAAAAGGCTTATTGTTTCGTATTATTTCAATACTCCCGGTTCTTGTCCTTTCAAAACCTTGTTTTTCATAAAACTCATAGGTGCACATATTGTCGGTAAGAACATAAATCCTCTTAACTTTGTGCCTTCTGAAATGGCTGTAGAGCTGTTCGATTAAATTTTTTCCTATACCGTGACCGCGCGCTTCACTGCTGACTGCGAACAGGGTTATGTCACCGTCCAGTCCGCTGATTTGAGGCTCCAGTGAATCGTAAAGCTCCTTCTGTCCTATAAATGAGCGGTAGTATTTAGGTTTTAGAATTGATTTTAAAACAAATCCCAGGTTGCACGGCGCAAGTTTAATCTTTGCGCCAAAGTGCAGAAGAGGCCAATTTTGAGTTTTGGCAAGACCAAAAATAACCCCAACAATTTTCCCGTTTAAAACAGCAACCTGACAGAAAGAAGAAATAACAAAATATTGCCCCAAAAAACATTTTGTCATGCTGTACAGGTCTTTTTCGTTGTCCAGAAACGAACCGAAATCAAATGCTTCGCTTACGATTCCGCACAGTTCGGGAATATCGGAATATTTTGCTTCACGATAGACAACAATGTCTTTTGTCTGATTCAGCGATATATATTTTTTCCTGCCCATATAATGTCCTCCTATTTTTGTGTAAGCGAGTATCCGAGGTCGCAGATGTTTCCGGCCCCCATTGTTATAACTAAATCTCCGGGCTTGGCGTTTGAAAGTATATACCGTTTCATTGCGTCCATATCGTTCATATAGACCACACCCGGTATAAGCCGTGCCAAATCGCATGCGTGCATTGTTCCGTCATACTTTTCTCTGGCCGGATATATATCTGTTATCATTACTCTGTCAGCCGTTTTAAGTGCAGAGGCGAATTGTTCCAAAAACGCAGCTGTACGGGTATAAGTGTGGGGCTGAAAAGCCACCCAAACATTGTTGTATCCCATTTTTTTAGCTGTTTCAAGAGTTGTTTTTATTTCTGTCGGATGGTGTGCATAATCATCCACAACATCAACTCCCGTTTCGGTTTTTCCCAAACGGTCAAATCTCCGTTTCGCGCCCCTGAACTCTTCGAGACCGCTCTTTATATATTCGGGTTCTATGCCTAAAAATTCACATGCCGCCGTTACGCCTAAGGCGTTGCATATATTGTGGTCTCCGGCAACATTAAGGCTGACGCTTAACACTTTTCTGTCCTTATTGAATATATCAAAGGTAGGACAACCATTCTTTTCTAAAGTTATATTTTCAGCAGTATAATCAGCGTTTTTGTTATTTAAGGCGTAAGTAACAGCCTTTTTTTTGACATTTTGCACAATAGATTGGGTAGTATTTTCGTCAATACATACAATATTGCAGCCGTTATCACTTGTAAGACTTGCAAATTTCACGAAAGATGTTATAATATGATTAAGGTCTTTAAAATAGTCCAGGTGGTCTTCTTCTATATTTGTGATAATGGAGACAAACGGTTTAAAATGCAGGAAGCTTTCAACGTATTCGCACGCTTCAAACGGAAGATATTCGTTTCCGCCTATATGATAATTACCGCCGATTTGACTGAGTTCACCGCCGATTAATATTGTAGGGTCTTTGTGTGCGGCAAGCAGCACGAGGGAGAGCATAGACGAGGTAGTAGTCTTGCCGTGAGTTCCGGCTACCGCAATAGGATATTTATATTTTTCGAGCAGAGCACCTAGGAAAACCGCTCTCTCAACAACCGGAATACCTAAAGTTTTGGCTTTGACAAGTTCCGGATTATCCGGAGATATAGCCGCGGTATAGCACACGGCGTCAGGATTTTTTATATTATCAGCGGATTGACCGATAAATATTTCAGCGCCGTTTTGTTTAAGGCGGTCTGTAAGACCTGATGGTTTAGCGTCGCTGCCTGAGACCTTGTAACCAAAGTTCAGCAGCATTTCAGCAATACCGCTCATGCTGATTCCGCCGATTCCTATCATGTGTATATAAGCGCCTTTAGGCAAATCGGATATAGAAAAATTATTCATTTTTTATATTACCTCTTTCATCGTGAATTGGTTATGGGATTAGTATACTATATTTTTGGGATTATTTCAAGAATATAAACAATTTTAGTACAAAATTAAAAATTTTTATATATTCGGGGCAAGCTCCGGGAAAGGATGGGAGAAGTAATGCAAATTACCGACATCAGAATCAGAAAGATAAATACAGAAGGAAGGATGAAGGCGGTCGTATCCGTTACATTTGACGATGCGTTTGTAGTGCATGACATTAAAGTCATTGAGGGCCAGGAAGGCAGACTGTTCACAGCTATGCCGAGCAGAAAGACCCCTGACGGTGAGTATAAGGACATTGCACATCCGATTAACTCGGAGACAAGATCCGAATTAAATGATAAAATTCTTCAGAAGTATCAGGAAATTTTAGAAGAAACTCCTGAAGAGGAAGCTTAACAATTTTTATTTCCCCGGCACATTATATGCCGGGGAATGTCTTTTTATAAATCAAATAATAAATTTTCAAGAAAAGTATTGACAAATTTTATTTAGGCGTATATAATGTAGCATACAGATTTAGTTCGGATTAGACGAGATTAGGTATTATATTAGATGAGATTAGATGAGTGGGCTGAAATAGTGCCCGAAAGCGCTCGGTTGATTGATGTGGTTCAGCTTCCATGCGCGGAGTTTATTTAATTTGAATACTTGATTATTGTCTGCTCTTAATCCAAAAAATTATGAGGAGGCTTTTTTTATGTTTTATCCCACTTTTGAACAGGTTCAGGAGTATGCTGATAAGGGCTATGACCTGATACCTGTATCATTGTCAATTTTCGCTGATATGGATACGCCCATATCGGCTTTCAGAAAACTTGAAACTGATAAATACTGCTTTTTGCTGGAGTCGGTGGAAGGAAATGAAATGACCAATAGATATTCTTTTATTGGGAGAAATCCGTTTTTAACCTTTAAGAGTTATGGTGATAAAGTTGTTTTGACCGATTTTAACGGGGTTCAGACCGTAAAGAGAGGAAATCCGCTTGATATTTTAAGTGAATACTCTGAGAAGTATAAATCCCCAATAATTGAGGGGCTGCCGGAATTCAGCGGCGGCGCTGTAGGATGTTTCTCCTACGATTTGGTGAGACTTTCGGAAAATTTGCCGAATGTTCCTGAGGACGATTTGGAGCAGCCTGATATGCACTTTATGTTTACGGATGAGATTATAGCTTTTGATAATAAAAAAAAGAAGCTGGTGCTCATGGTAAATATTCATCCCGGCGACAACTTAAAGTTTAGATATGACAGAGCCGTAGAGAGGCTCATGGAAATAAGAAATGAATTGAACTCTCCGCTTCCTGAGCTGAATGAACCTAAAAATGGGTTTAGGGGGAGCTCTAAGCCTAAAAGCAACGTTACTAAATCAGAGTTTTGCAATAGCGTTGAAAAAGCGAAAGAGTATATAAAGAACGGCGATATTTTTCAGGTGGTGCTGTCACAGAGGTTTGAAATTGAAAATTACAGCGACCCTTTTAATGCCTATAGAGCCATAAGGGTGATAAACCCGTCGCCGTATATGTATTACTTAAAGTTTGACAACTGTCAAATAGCCGGCGCGTCTCCCGAGATGCTTGTGAGAGTTGAGAACGGGATTGTTCAGAACAGTCCGATAGCAGGTTCCAGACCGCGCGGTGAGACTGAAGAACTTGACAGACACAATGAGTTTGAACTGATAGCTGACCCAAAAGAGAATGCTGAACATATAATGCTGGTTGACTTGGGCAGAAATGATTTGGGTAAGGTTTGTGAGTTTGGGAGCGTTAATGTTAAACGTCTAAAATATATACAGAGGTTTTCACATATCATGCATATGACATCTGACGTTGAGGGTGTTCTGAGGCAGGATAAGAATCGGTTTGACGCATTAAAAAGTGTTCTTCCGGCAGGCACACTGTCAGGGGCGCCAAAAGTCAGAGCAATGGAGATAATTGACGAGCTGGAAAACAGGAAGCGAGGATTTTATGGAGGAGCGATAGGATATATCGGATTCGGAGGAAGCCTTGATTCCTGTATAACCATAAGAACCGCATTGTTTAAAGACAACAAGGCTTATGTTCAGGCCGGGGCCGGAATAGTATATGATTCAGTGCCCGAGACAGAGTATACAGAAACGCTGAACAAGGCTATGGCAATGATTGACGCGATTGAAAAGGCGGGTGAACTTTAATGATTTTGATAATAGATAATTATGATTCGTTCACCTATAATCTTTTTCAGTGTGTGGGAACCCTGGTACCTGATATATTGGTATACAGAAACGATAAGATAACAGTTCAGGAAATAAGAAAAATGAAACCGGAGCGGATTATAATCTCTCCCGGTCCGGGATATCCCGATGACGCCGGAATTTGTATTGAGCTAATCAGAGAGTTTTATAAGGAACTGCCGATTCTGGGGGTTTGCCTGGGACATCAGTCAATTGGCGAAGCTATGGGCGGAAAGACAATACATGCGCCGCGTCTGATGCATGGCAAGACGGACAGAATAAAAATTGTTGATAAGTCGTCCCGGGTATTTTCCGGATTTGTTGGAGATACGGCTGAGGTAGGCAGATATCATTCATTGGTGACTGATAAGGACTGTCTGCCGGAGTGTATGAAAGTCACGGCGGTAAGCGGAGACGGAGCGGTTATGGCAATGGAACACAAGGAGTATCCGCTGTTTGGAATGCAGTTTCATCCTGAATCAGTTCTGACTCCTGACGGACCAAAAATGATTGAGAACTTTTTAAGGATATAAATTTGATATAGTTGAAAATGAAATTTGTAGGATTCGTTTTAAGGGGTGAAATTTATGATTTCAAGATATATAAAAAAGCTGAGCGAGGGCGAGAACCTCAGTTATGAAGAAGCAAAAGACGCTATGGACGCTGTCCTGGACGGCGGAGCTACACCGACGCAGATAAGCGGTTATCTTATGGCTCTCCGAATGAAAGGCGAGACAATAGACGAGATTAGCGGAAGCGCGGCAATGATGAACAGCAAAGCTGTCGGCATAACGCCTGACGTTGACGACTATGTGGACTGTGTCGGAACGGGCGGCGACGGAACAAACACGTTTAATATATCAACAACCGCCGCGTTTGTTATAGCCGGAGCAGGGGCTAAGACAGCGAAGCACGGCAACCGCGCAGTATCGAGCAAGTGCGGGAGCGCAGATGTTCTGGAAGGGCTTGGGGTGAATATCATGATTCAGCCGGAGCAGGTTAAAGAATGCGTTGAGAAAATCGGTATTGGATTTATGTTTGCGAGAACTATGCACCCTTGTATGAAGATGGTTTCGGGGGTAAGAAGCGAGTTGAAGATCAGAACAATATTTAACATTCTCGGTCCGCTTTCAAATCCTTCTAATGCAAAACACCAGGTAATCGGTGTTTTTAGCGAAGATTTGACGCACCCGATAGCAAACGCTATGAAAAATCTTGGGGTTACGGCAGGTATGGCTGTTTGCGGGATTGATAACGGCATGGATGAGTTGTCTATTATAGGTAAAACGAAAATATCCGAGGTCAAAGACGGAAAGGTGATTGATTATTATCTTTCGCCTGAGGACGCGGGGCTCAGTGTCGCGCCTGAAAATGAGATAAAAGGCGGTACGGTTGAAGAAAATGTTAAAATAACTCTTGATATATTAAATGGCGAAAAGAGTGCGAGAAGGGACATAGTTGTTCTCAATGCGGGAGCCGCTATTTATACAACCGGAATCGCTGATACGATCGAAGAGGGCGTCAGGCTGGCAGAAGAGGCAATAGACAGCGGAAAGGCGCTGGAGAAATTGAACCAGCTTAGGGATATGACAAACAGCTTTAATTAATTTGGAGATTATCATGGATATACTTGAAAAGATTGTAACTAAAAAGAAAATATATCTTGAAAATACAAAGCAGAAGGTAAGCTATAAGACTTTGAGAAGTAATGTTGAACACTCTTTCGGAAACAGAAAGGTTATTAGTTTTTATAATGCGCTCAAGGATTATGAAAAGATATCAATAATTGCCGAGGTAAAAAAGGCGTCTCCTTCAAAGGGACTGATAAGGCCTGACCTGAATCATATTGCCGTAGCTGAGGCATATCTGAACTCTGATGTTCAGGCTATGTCCGTGCTCACTGAGACTGATTTCTTTCTCGGCAGACCTGAGTTTATCTCTGATATAAGAAAGATTTCTAATATACCGCTTCTAAGAAAAGATTTTATTATTGACGAGTATCAAATATATGAGGCATATATGCTCGGAGCTGACGCTGTTTTACTGATAGCCGCAATATTGGACGATACTACTCTTAAAGAATTTATGAGTATAGCTGAAAGCTTGGGGCTTGACTGCCTTACAGAAGTACACGATATAGAAGAAATGAAAAGGGTTAACAATTTGGGCGCAAAAATAGTTGGTATAAATAATCGTAACCTTAAAACCTTTGAAGAAGATTTGCATACTACAGAAAGATTAACAGCAGGTTTGGAAAACCGTTCTGAAAAGGCAGTGGTTTCTGAGAGTGGTATAAAAAATAACACGGATTTGCGCTATCTTGAGACTTTGGGTATCGATGCGGTTCTGATTGGCGAGAGCTTTATGCGGCGGCAGGATATTGCAGGAGCAGTCAGCTCAATGCGCGGATTATAAAATTCTGAGGTGGGATATATGGAAACAAAGATTAAAATCTGCGGTCTTTTCAGGCCCGAGGATATTGAAGCGGTTAATGAAGCGGAGCCTGATTTTGTGGGATTTGTTTTTTATCCAAAAAGCAGGCGGTATGTTTCACCTGAAAAAGCGGCTGAACTGAGACGGAATCTAAAACCGGCAATAAAAAACGTAGGTGTGTTTGTTAATCTGCCAGTTGAACAGGTTTGTGATATTGTTCGGATTGTCCAACTTGATATTGTTCAGCTGCACGGGGATGAGGACAGTGAGTATATAACTGCCCTGAGAGACAAGTGCGCTGAAATATCGGAGATATGGAAAGCCGTAAGAGTTAATGAGAACCTTAACCTTGCAGATGTAAACAAGTCAGCTTCGGCAGACAGATTTGTGTTTGACGCATATGTTGAAGGCTACGGAGGTTTTGGAAAGAGTTTTGATTTTAGACTTCTTGGAAATATAGATAGTGAAAGAACCATATTGGCCGGAGGATTAACTTCTGAAAATATTGGGAGCGCCGTTACAGATTATGCGCCTTATGCGGTTGACCTCAGCAGCGGAGCGGAAACTGACGGGCTGAAAGACAGAGATAAAATAATTGACTTGGTAAATAGGGTCAGGTCTTGCAGTAAAATGAACAGATGATAAAGTTCCGTGCGGAACTGAAAATATATAATTAGATATGAGGGATTTATAATGAATAATGTAGTTGAAAACGGCAGGTTTGGAGAATTCGGCGGTCAATATGCTCCTGAAACTCTTATGTTCGCCTTAAACGAGCTGGAAGCAGAGTATAACAAGGCGAAAAATGACCCTGAATTTATTAAGGAACTGGAGTTTTACTTTAGAGAGTATGCCAATCGTCCGTCCGGGCTTTATTATGCCGAAAGAATGACAAAGGATTTGGGCGGTGCTAAGGTTTACTTAAAGCGCGAGGATTTGAACCATACTGGGGCGCATAAAATCAATAATGTTTTAGGGCAGACTCTGCTTGCCAAGCGTATGGGAAAGAAAAAGATTATCGCTGAGACAGGCGCCGGACAGCACGGAGTGGCCGCTGCCACTGCCGCGGCATTGTTCGGTATGGAATGCACGGTCTATATGGGCGAGGAAGACATGAAGCGCCAGGAACTTAACGTTTTCAGAATGAGACTGCTTGGGGCGACAGTGCGTTCGGTTACCTCAGGAACCATGACGCTGAAAGACGCCTGCAACGAGGCTATGAGAGCGTGGGCGGCAGAGGCGGCTGATACTTTTTATGTGCTTGGTTCTGCGGTAGGACCTCATCCGTATCCTATGATAGTCAGAGATTTTCAGAGCGTTATAGGCAGAGAGATAAAAGAGCAGATTTTGGAAAAAGAAGGCCGGCTTCCCAGTGCGGTAGTGGCATGTGTCGGAGGCGGAAGCAACGCAATCGGAACATTTTTTGATTTTATCGAAGACAACGAGGTTCGTCTGATAGGCGCAGAAGCGGCCGGTGACGGAGTGGATACAGAACGCCACGCGGCGACAATTGCCAAAGGTGACGTTGGGGTTCTGCATGGAATGAAGTCGTTGTTTTTACAGGATAACAGCGGAGGAATTATGGAAGTATATTCTATATCAGCCGGATTGGATTATCCTGGGATAGGACCTGAACACGCATATCTAAAAGAACTTGGCAGAGCTGAATATTATCCGATAACCGATAAAGAAGCTGTCGATGCGTTCTGTTATCTGACAAGGACAGAGGGGATAATTCCGGCTATTGAAAGCTCTCATGCGGTGGCACAGGCGATGAAGCTGATTCCGGGCATGAGTAAGGATGATATTGTTGTAATTACTATATCAGGACGCGGCGATAAGGATGTAAAATCCGTTGCCAGATTTATGGGGGTTGATATAAATGACTAATGAAAATAGAATAGATAAAAAATTCAGTCTGCTGAGAGATGAAAATAAAAAGGCGTTAATCACTTTTATTACTTTTGGAGACCCTGATATTGAGACGTCAAAAAAGCTGGTGCTCGAAATGGAAAAAGAAGGAGCCGACCTTATTGAGATAGGGGTTCCGTTTTCAGACCCAATGGCGGAGGGTCCGGTTATTCAGGCGGCGAATGTCAGAGCCCTTAAAAACGAGATAAATTTAGACAAAATATTTAAAGCGGTCTCAGAACTAAGACAAGAAACTGAAATACCGCTGGTATTTTTGATGTATTTTAATTCTCTGCTGAGTTATGGAATAGAAGATTTTTTCAAAAATTGCGCTGAAAGCGGCGTAGACGCGGTTATAATCCCTGACCTCCCGTTTGAAGAGAGCGGAGAGATATATGACTATACTGTAAAATATAATGTTTACCAGATTTCAATGATTACGCCGACTTCATCTGAGGAGAGAGCGAAAAAAATCTGTCAAAGAGCCAAAGGCTTTTTATACTGCGTATCATCAATGGGTGTTACGGGTATGAGAGATGGATTTGGTACTGATTTTGACGGAGTTTTCTCTATGCTTAATAAGTTTACGGATATGCCTAAATGTTTAGGATTCGGAATATCTAAGCCTAAGCATATTGAAGGCTTAAAACATTATTGTGACGGTCTTATAGTAGGAAGCGCAATTGTAAATCAGATTGCCGAAGGCAGTACAAATGATGAAAAAGTAGAAAAAGTGGGAGCATTAACGAAAGTGTTGGCAGAAGCTGCCCACAAATAATAGTGCAGAATAAAAATTTAGTATTATTTTAACTGCCGGTAGTGTATAGAATAACATAATAAATGCCGCCGAGCTCTGATTGGAGCCGGCGGCATTTGTGTTATAACGGGCTAGTTATTTGTAATATAGATATAGTCAATTTTTAAGCAAATTATCGGCACATTTAAAATTATTTTTATAGCTGGTAAAAGTTTATTCAGGTATGCTTCCCGGAATAAATTTTACGTTCGGTTTATGGTGTTTTGCTTCTTCATAATCCATAGAAGCATAAGCTATAATGATTACTGTGTCGCCAACAGAAGCTTTGTGTGCGGCAGCCCCGTTCAGACAGACGGTTCCGCTTCCTCTTTCTCCCGGAATAGCATATGTCACAAGCCGTTCGCCGTTTGTAACATTAACGATATGAACTTGTTGGTTGGTAAGAATGCCCACCTCATCCATCCAGTCTTCGTCTATAGTAACAGAACCTATGTAGTTAAGGTTTGCATCCGTAACTTTTGCCCTGTGAATTTTTGAATTCATAACTTCTATAAACATATTGTCACCTCCTAAAAGTTATTTTTATTTTGGGTCTGCGATAATATTGTCAATCAGTCTTGTGCTGCCGAATCTGACTGCCAGTGCGATTAATGTCTTTTCTGAAATAATAGAACCGCATTCGGACAAGCCCGGAAAAGTGTAGGCCTCTATATATTCGATATCAGCCAGCGGCGCCTCGGAAATAATTTTGCGAATACCGTCCTTTATGGTTTTCAAATCTTTTTCGCCATTATTTATTGCTTCCTCGGCTTTCTTAAGTGATTTGCTGAGTACCAGAGCTTGTTTACGTTCTTCGGACGAAAGATATGTGTTTCTTGAGCTCATAGCCAAACCGTCGCTTTCACGGACTATGGGGCACGGAACAATTTCTATGTTCATATTAAGGTCACTGACCATTCTGAGTATAACCGCAAGCTGCTGTGCGTCTTTTTGACCAAAATATGCACGGTCAGCCATAGTTATATTAAAGAGTTTGGCAACTACAGTTGTTACTCCTCTAAAGTGTATAGGGCGGCTTTTGCCGCAGAGTATTTTTGTAATATCACTGTCAACACTCACATATGTTCCATAACTTTCAGGATACATATCCGCCGCACTTGGATGAAATATAATATCAGCTCCAGCTTCCTCTGCCGCTGTTTTGTCGCGTTCTAAGTCACGCGGATAGGAGTCTAAATCTTCATTTTCACCAAATTGAGCAGGGTTTACAAAAACGCTTACAACGGTTAAGTCATTTTGAGACGAGCTTTTTTGAATAAGTGATTTATGACCTTCATGAAGATAGCCCATTGTCGGAACAAGACCTATCGTTTTACCATTCACTTTATTTTTTTTAGCCCAATCGTTCAGTTCTTTTGGGGTTTTAATAATCTGCAAGTCTAAACATCCTTTCTGTAAATCAAGCATTAATTAAATTTGTTATTTTTTTAAAACAGGAAAACTTCCGTTTTTAACTTCTGATATATAGGACGTAACTCCCGCCGTAATCTCTTTTCCTACTTGAGCAAATTGTTTAACAAATGATGGAATATAGTCGTCAAACATTCCAAGCATATCGTGGAGAACAAGAACTTGTCCGTCGCAGTCAGATCCGGCTCCAATACCTATAGTGGGTATAGACAAAGAGTCAGTAACTTTTTTCGCCAGTTCGGCTGGTATACATTCAAGCACCAGGCAGAAAGCTCCTGCGGCTTCCACTGCTTTGGCGTCCTCAAGCAGTTTGTCAGCTGCGTCCTGTGTTTTTGCCTGAACACCGAATCCGCCCAGTTGATTTACGCTCTGCGGAGTCAGTCCAAGGTGTCCTACTACGGGGATTCCGGCATCTGTTATCGCCTTTATTATTTCGCATACTTCGGTTCCGCCCTCAAGCTTAACGGCGCCGGCGTTACCTTCTGAAATTAATGCGCCGGCGTTTTTCACCGCCTCATAAACTCCTAAGTGGCATGAAAGAAACGGCATATCAGCTACTACCATACAGTGTTCAGCGCCGCGCGCTACAGATTTTGTGTGGTGAAGCATATCCGACATTGTAACATGGGTGGTGTTATCAAATCCGAGCATTACGTTGCCGAGGGAATCGCCGACGAGTATCATATCTATCCCGGCTCTGTCTACAAGTTTTGCCATAGAATAATCATAGGCGGTAAGCATAGATATTTTTTCAGCGCCCTTCATATTTTTTATTATTTTAGTTGTTATAGGTTTGTTAGTTGTTTGCTTAGACATTTTAATTCTCCTTTATAATTTGGCATGAGTTTCTTCATTATATATATGCACTTATTATTTTATATTGCACATACCATTGTATGTAAAAAAATAGGATACCCAATATGCGGTATCCATAACAGAGAAAAAATGTAAAAATTTATCCATAAACTTCATACATAAAAATAAATCCATTAAAATTATTAAATAAATTTACTTTTTAGATAAAATTTCCAGTCTCTGTTGGGAACCCAATCAAAGCTAGCGTCGTCATATATAATGTAAGCGGCAGAATCGCCGCATTTATATCCCGATGCAATGAGTATAGCACACATTATGTAAAAAAGCAAACACTTTTTTGTTACACAAAGTTACAAAGGTTACATTTTAAAAACAAATTCGATTTTATACTTGACATATTTGTCATCTGGTATTAAAATATTATTCATTGGTGTGTGCTGTGATAGAGATGTGATTTTTGTACATCCAAAGCTTTTTGCATTAAGTGTCACGGCGCATTTTTTATTTATTATAGAATTGATAAGGGGGAAATGTGGTGGCTGTTAAGTATATTTTTGTTACAGGCGGAGTGGTATCGGGAATAGGTAAGGGTATCACAGCGGCCTCACTTGGTCGTCTACTAAAGACAAGAGGGCTTAGGGTTACCATACAGAAATTTGATCCTTACATCAACATAGACCCTGGAACCATGAGCCCATATCAGCACGGAGAAGTGTTTGTCACAGACGACGGCGCTGAAACAGACCTTGATTTGGGGCACTATGAGAGATTTATCGATGAGAGCCTTACTAAAAACAGCAATATAACTACCGGCAAGGTCTATCATTCCGTGATAACAAAGGAAAGACAGGGCGCGTATCTTGGAGGAACAGTTCAGGTTATTCCGCATATTACCGATGAAATAAAGCAAAAGATTTATGATGTTGGCAATGAGGGAAATTCTGATGTGGTTATCACTGAGATAGGCGGCACGGTAGGCGATATTGAAAGTCAGCCGTTTTTGGAGGCTATTAGGCAGGTTGCCGGTGATGTCGGCAGAAACAACGTTATGTATATACATGTTACGTTGGTGCCGTATCTTAAAACGTCGGGCGAACTTAAGTCAAAGCCTACACAGCACAGTGTTAAGGAGCTTCTCAGTATAGGGATCCAGCCGGATATGCTTATTTGCAGGAGCGAAGTTCCGCTTGAGGAATCACAGAAAGATAAAATTGCGCTGTTCTGTAATGTTTCAAAGGATTGTGTTTTTGAGAATCTTAACTGTGACACAATATATGATGTCCCGATTATGCTTGAAAATCAAAACCTGTCTGGGAAGGTTTGCGAACGTCTCGGTATTGAGGCAAGTGAGCCTGATTTGACAGAGTGGAACAGTATAATCGAAAAGGTTAAAGGACTTGACAAAAAAGTCAAAATAGCTTTAGTAGGTAAATACGTTGGTCTCCATGACGCTTATCTAAGCGTAGCCGAAGCGTTAAGGCACGGCGGATTTGATTTGGGGGCTGAAATAGATATTGACTGGGTTGACGCTGAAGATGTAACGGACAGCAATGCTGAAGAACTTTTGGGCAAAGCCGATGGGATTTTGGTTCCCGGCGGTTTTGGAGACAGAGGTATTGAAGGGAAAATTTCCGCTATCAGATATGCCCGTGAAAACAAAGTCCCATTTTTGGGCATTTGCCTGGGAATGCAATTGGCAGTAGTAGAGTATGCTAGAAACATGGCGGGTCTGAAAGGCGCCCACAGCTCAGAACTTGATGAGAACACTGAGTATCCGGTTATAGATTTAATGCCGGAACAGAAGGAAATATCAAATATGGGCGGTACAATGAGGCTTGGCGCTTATCCATGCAAGATTCAGGATGAAAGTGTGTATGCTAAGGAAGCATATGGCGGAGCTGAGCTTATCAGTGAGAGACACAGACATAGATATGAAATGAATAATGACTATAGGGATAAACTGAAAAACGCGGGTCTCACTATCGCAGGAACATCTCCTGACGGAAGACTGGTTGAGATTGTGGAGGTTAATGACCATCCCTGGTTTGTGGGGGTTCAATTCCATCCGGAGTTTAAGTCAAGACCGAACAGACCGCATCCGCTGTTTAAGCAGTTTATATATAATTCGCTACTTTGTTCACAAAAATAGAACTTTAATTTTGGTGAATTTGTTACAAAACTATGAAAAGGGAAAATACTTATTGACAATTTGCCCTATTTGGTGTTATAATCTGTAATAAGCTAAAGGAAAAGTATGATAGGATAAACACGTTCTGTCGTCTCTTCCCGAAGTTTATATATTAATTTTGTAAAAAAAATTAAAATTTTAATATTTTAAGGAGGATTTGAGACATGAGAAATCTCAAAAAAGTGATTGCTTTGATAGCAGTTTTTGCTATGATGGTAAGCACAGTTGCTTTCGCTGCCACATTTGGTGACGTTAAAGAAGGCGATAATTACTATGAAGCGATCGAAACATTAAACAAGCTTGGCATTTTGACAGGCGACGACGAAAACAATGATGGCGTTATGGAATACCGTCCTAACGATTCTATCACAAGAGCTGAAATCACAGTTATTGTTGCTAGAATTCAGGGACAGACAGGCGCTGTAGCTCAGGCAGACACAGTATTTACTGATGTTCCTTCTACATATTGGGCATCAGGTTATATCGCTAGCGCTACAAACCAGGGTATCATCAATGGTTACGGTGATGGAACTTTTGGTCCTGACGATAAGGTTCTTTACGAAGACGTTATCAAAATGTTAATGGAAACACTTGGTTATAAGCCATATGCTCAGAACAACGGCGGATATCCTACAGGTTATATCCTCGCTGCTCAGAGACAGAGCGTTCTTAAGAACGTTGTTGGCGGAGCTGAAGGTACAGAAGCTACAAGAGGTCAGGTTGCTCAGATGACTTACAACGCTATTGATACTCCTTTGATGGAGAGATACGTATACGGCGGAGAAGCTCAATACGTTATCTGGGATGGCGAGTCATGGAGCCCAAGAAAGACTCTCATGAATCAGGCTCTCGGTATCAACAAGCTTAAGGGTGTAGTAACAGAGAACGAAGTTACAGCTCTTGACGCTGCTGTTCAGATCGACACAGATGCTACACAGCAGATTAAGCTTTATGTTGAGGATAACTACCTCGGTTCAAATGACACAAACAGTGATTACGAAGTTGATTCTGTATACCCATTCTACACCGGTGACACAAACGCTGCTGATTACCTCGGTTATGACGTAGTGCTTTATGCTCAGGACAACAAGAATGAGACAGATACAATTCTTTCTATCACAGAAGCTACAGGTAAGAATTCAAAAGTTGAGTTTACACTTGACAAGTTCAACAGCTATGATGCTGACACAAATAACCTGAGCTACATGAAGAATGACACAGACAAGAGTGCTACAAAGTTAAAGCTTCAAACAACTTCTAACAGAGTTAACTATTCTGATTCACCGGCTATCATTTATAATGGTATAGCTTACAGCGGCACACTTGAAAGCTTATTCGGAAGCTACGAAGGCGACGAATCAGGATTAATCTACAAAGACAGCGCTTACAGCGGTAAAGTTACAGTTCTTGACAATGATGACACATCAGGTTATGATGTAATCTTTGTTGACGTAGCAGTTGGTGCAGTTGTTGATGAACTTTCATCAAGAGGCGTTCTTACATTCAAGAACAGTGTTGGTGACAGAAATCACATGAATTCTGTATCTAAGGTTGAATTTGATTCATCTAACACAGATATGTACATCAACCTTACAAAAGATGGTAAGCCTTATGATTACACAGCTTTGAAGGCTTGGGACGTTCTTTCAATCGTTGCTAATAACGGCGATGCACAGAGCGATTACTATGACATTAAAGTTTTAGATAACACAAATACAGCAATTACAGGTTCTGTTTCACGTACATCTTCTTCTGACACATCTGCTGACGGTACAGCTTATACAATAAGCGGTGTTGATTATGATTTGGCTGAAGGATATTACAACAATGGAACATTAAAGGCTGGTTCAGAAGGAACTTTCTATATTGATGAGTATGGTAAGATTGTTGCTTACAACAAGGATTCAAACTCTAAGACATCTGATAACTATGGCTATGTAATTGACGCTCAGATCACATCTAGCGGTTTCAGTGACAACGTTCCTTCACTTCAGATCATCTATAAGGATGGTACAATCGGAACATATGATTTCCAGGGTACTGTAACAATTGACAATCCTACAGAAGAGATTCAAAAACTCGTAGGTGACAATTCTGACAGCGTATCATTTAAGTATAAAGATTATAGTGTAGATGCTATGACTGAAGCTATTAATACAATGGCTGGTACAGTAATCACTTATAATGCTACAAATGGTTATATTAAGTCAATCACAATGGCAGCTCTTAATTCAACAACTGACGATTCTACATTAGTACTTGAAAAAGCTGATACTGCAAACGTTTCTTCTTTCGATGAGGATACAAAACAGATTAGAGTTGGCGGAACTAAGAAATATGATGTAGCTGATGATACATTAATATTCTACATTGGTAAACCTGGTGATAGCTTTGTTTATAACAAGCCAGCAGCTGGTGAACCTTCTGAGAACTGCATAGTTGGTCAGGGTTCAGAACTTAGAACAAATGATAACTTTAGTTCAGCAGTATACCGTAATGGTGATGAATCAGGTACAGCAAGTGTAATTGTTATGTATAACACAGATCCTGGTGTTGGAGCTTCTACAGGAGTTGCTTACATCACAAGTATTGGTCAAACAACAGTTGATGGAAGCAAAGTATTATCAATTACTTACTATCAGGATGGAGAACTTAAGGAAGCTAACACAGATGATATGTCAGTAGGCGATTACCTCGATCAGAACACAGTAGCTGGTTCATTATTTAAGTTTGGTATTTCAAACGGAACAATTACTTCAGCAGTTCCTTACTTGACATTTGATGGTACAGTAAGAGATAAAGTATATGAAGGCGATGACTTTACAACAGCTGGTATTCCTAATGCTAACTATGTAAAGACAACTGGTTCAAACAGTGATGAAGAAGTTTACTATGGTGCAGTAGTTCAGAAGAGCGGTAACAGACTTACAATTGCTCAGGCAGATGCAGATGGTATTATCTCACTTGATCCTAATGATTGGGAGTCAGTATCACTTTCAAACTACACAGCTAACTATTATCTCTATGACCCAACAAGAAACGGTAAGGCTAAGTTCCAGACTGCTTCACTTGGTGATATCACAGTAGATAAAGTACTTGCTAACGATGGCGGTAACGGTTCTTATACAATCGATTTCGGCGGTGTAGTTGAAGATGCTCCTGCATTTGGTATGCTTGACTTCGTATATGTTAGAACTTACGAAAGAACAGCTGATGTTGTTGATTACACAACATGGGAGTATGATTACAACTTTTCAAAATAATTCATTATAACTGATTATTCAAGAAGAATTTCAAAGAGGTTTCCATATTGGAAACCTCTTTTTTTATGGCGTTTTATAGTATAAAAATAATCTCATATCAGGACTAGTAATTTATAAAATAAAGGTAAAAAACTATGTGGTAAAATATAAAGGTTTGGCAGCTGTGATTATTATAATACAGAGAGGTTCGGCAAAAAATAATGAAAGATGATAATGAAAGCTAAAGCATAACCTTTGCAAATACAGATGTAATATAATATAGAAATATTAAGTATTTTAAAATAAAGCAATTGAAATATAGAGAAAATAATAGAAAATATGAATTAAGAATTATTTTAACAAGTTGTAATTTGATTTTTTTACTTTTTTATATTTAAACTATTTTTATTGTTTTAACAACACATGTAAAACTTTGATATTACGTCACATAATAAAATAATTAAATTTTTTATATATTAAGTTTTTTACAATTATATTGTCTAAAATAGTGTCTAAAAGTACATATACTAATTTATTAATATTCAATTAGTAGTGTGCATGACCCCAATAATTAAAAAATAGATAACTAACATTAAAATAAAATGAAGATTTTATTTATAATAGAATTTATATCAAAATAACAGTTTATAGATAGTTGTATATATTAAATGATTACGGAATCACGGAGCCGAAAATATTTAAATAATTGCTTTCAGTAATTAACTTTAGTTTTCTTATATTAATATGGAATTGTGAAAATAAATAACATATATATTTATTTTTATATAAAATTATATTACTTTTTGCAAACAAAGGAGTGCTTATAGTATATAATTATTGACAAATTGCTTTAAAATATGTAAAATAGATAAGATAGGAGACGTATGTCAAGTTTGATTACAATTTTAAGGAGATATAGAAATGGCAATATGGAATAAAGATATTGAAACAATGCCGAGAGAGAAGCTAGAGGAATTGCAGCTTAAGAGACTTCAGGAAACAGTCAATCGTGTATATGAAAATGTTAAGCCTTATAGAGAAAAAATGGATAAGGCCGGAATTAAGCCTGATGATATTAAGACTTTGGATGATTTATCAAAATTGCCTTTTACAGTTAAGCAGGACCTTCGTGATAATTATCCATATGGTATGTTCGCTGTGCCGATGGAGCAGGTTACAGAAATCCATGCTTCTTCGGGAACCACTGGAAAGCAGACTGTCGTTGGACTAACTGAGAAGGATGTAGATATATGGGCGGAAATAGCCGCCAGAGCTCTTTCTGCTATGGGTGTCGATAAGAACTCGGTTGTTCAGACATCGTACGGTTTTGGACTGTTTACCGGTGGATTTGGGGCGCACTATGGAGCTAGAAAGATAGGAGCAGTTGCTATTCCAACTTCAAGCGGAAATTCTAAGCGTCAAATAAATATAATGAAAGATTTTGGTTCGACATTTTTATGCTGTACACCTTCATATGCTCTCTCGCTGAGTGAGACTTTAGTGGATATGGGATTTACTAAAGATGACATTAAGCTTCAAGGCGGCGCGTTCGGAGCCGAACCATGGACTGAAGAAATTCGTCAGGAAATACAAGAAAAGCTGGGAATAAATGCTTATGATATTTATGGTTTAAGTGAGATAATGGGGCCCGGCGTCGGCTATGAATGTGCAGATCAGTCCGGAATGCACATAAATGAGGATCACTTTATTGTAGAGGTTATAGACCCTGAGACGGGCGAGGTTGTGCCTGACGGCAGTATGGGTGAGATAGTGTTTACGTGTATTACAAAAGAGGCTTTGCCTTTAATTAGATACCGTACTAGGGATATTGCCACTATTAATAAAGGAATGTGCAGATGCGGCAGAACTTTTGCTCGTATGTCGAAGCCCATGGGCAGAAGCGACGACATGTTAATCATTAGAGGTGTAAATGTGTTTCCATCCCAAATTGAGGAAGTGTTGATGAAAACCGAGGGTGTAGCTCCTCATTATCAGATTATTGTTGATAGAATAAATAATAAAGATATGCTGGACGTTTTGGTTGAGGTTTCAAATAAAGATTTAACTGATGAGATTAAAAGTTTAGAGGCGCTTTCCAAAAAAGTTAGTGCAGAAATACTTTCTGTTCTCGGAATAAAGGCTAATATAAAGCTGGTAGAGCCAAAGACTATTGCAAGAAGTGAAGGCAAATCTGTAAGGGTTATAGATAAGCGCCAGCTTCACTAAAATGTATTACAAATTTTTACATATTGAGGGGTGCATCGGATGAATTCAGGCGGTAAGGTTTTGTCTGTAGTAATACCGATTTATAATGAGGTAAATATAGAGCCAAACATCACCAGAGTTATGGAGGTTTTGTCAAATGCTAAAATCAAATATGAAATAATACTTGTTGATGATGGTTCCCGGAATAACGCTTGGGGAGAAATTTCGGATATAGTAGATAAATATGAAGGTATTATCGGTATAGCGTTTTCAAGAAATTTTGGAAAAGAAAGTGCATTATGCGCCGGACTGGACGCGGCAACAGGCGATTGTGCCATTTGCCTTGACTCCGATATGCAGTTTCCTCCTGAGGTTATACCGGATATGTATAAATTGTGGGAGGAAGGGTATGAGGTCGTAGAAGGTGTTAAAAAGAAGCGTCAGAAAGAAAGCCTTATGTACAAATTATGTGCCGGAACCTTTTATTCTTTTCTGAAAAAATCATCTAATATTGACCTCAGAAACAGCTCGGATTTTCGTCTGCTGGACCGCGCGGCTATAGACGCATGGAAAGAGATGCCGGAGAAACAAACGTTTTTCCGAGGAATGTCTTCTTGGGTAGGCTTTAAGCGTTATCAATACGAATTTGAAGTGGCTGACAGGATAGAGGGTGAGTCAAAATGGTCGTTTAAACGTCTGATAGGACTTGCTGTAGACGCGGTGACTTCTTATACGGCGGCTCCGCTGTATGCAGCTTCTATTTTCGGAATCATTTTCTTTGTTTTTGCGGTTGTAATGGGAATACAAACATTATATATGTATGTGCTCGGGAAAGCTCAGAGTGGATTTACAACTGTAATACTGCTTCTTTTGTTTATTGGCGCGGTAATACTGCTGGGTCTAGGTGTAATCGGAATATATATTAAAAAGATTTATGAAGAGGTTAAAGGCAGACCCAGGTATATTATAAGCCGGGTCATTGGCAAAAAGGATATAAACAAATAATTTACGGGGAGTAAAACGATGGAAAATACGTTGTCTATATTAAATAATATATTTTTTTGGGTCATATTTGCCACTGTTGCGCTGGCACTTATAAACTATGCAGTTCGCAAATATAATGCGAGGATACTACCCAATAAAGGTGGAGGATTGAAGTGTTTTAGTCTTTCTGAATTCTCTATGAACGACAAGATATACTATTTAATTATAGCGGCTGTTGTAATAATAGGAATTGGTATAAGAGTTTGGCAGTTTGGCAGCGTGCCCGGCGGTTTTAATCAGGACGGCGCTATGGCCGCAGTTGACGGCAAGGCTATTGCTGATTATGGAACTGATAGGTTTGGCACATGGCTTCCAGCTCACTTGTATGCTTGGGGATATGGTCAAATGAGTTCATTGCTTTCATATTTGATAGCAATTTTCGTTAAGTTTTTTGGACTGACTCCTATAACAGCCCGTTTGCCTCAGCTCATTATGAGTATTGCCGGCGGCGTGTTCTTTTATCTTTTTATTCGTGATATTTTCGGCAAGGGGGCCGGACTGATTGCGGCTGTTTTTGTTGCTATAAATCCTTGGCATTTTATTCAGAGCCGTTGGGCGCTTGATTGTAACCTTTTACCCCATTTTTTTATGGGAGGATTGTATTTTTTAAACAAGGGTCTGACAAAAAGGCGCAGATATACTTTTATATCAATGATATTTTTCGGTCTTTGTATGTACTGTTATGGAATAACTATTTACACTATTCCCGTATTTTTGCTTGCCGTATGTATTTATTATCTTATAAAGAAACGTATAAACTGGAAAGACGCTTTAATTTCTGCCGGCGTGTATCTTATTATTGCCTGGCCGTTTTTGCTTACCATGTTTATAAACTTTATGAAGTGGGACACTATAAAGCTTCCGTTTGTTACCATGCAGTATTTTTCCGGGAGCGTGCGTTCAAATGACATTCTGCTGTTTTCGGATGAACCTTTTAAACAGCTGATTCTAAATGTTAAATCCCTGCTGAATACTACATTATATCAGAAAAAGGATTTGCCGTGGAATGATATTGTAGGTTTTGGAACAATGTTTCTGTGCAGTATGCCATTTGTATTTGCTGGATTTGTTGAACTTTTCCGGAATAAGACTGACGGTGCCAAAGGTTTGGTACTTTTTGCACTCTTAACAGGTGTTTGGGCAGGACTGCTTACCAATGGCGTAAATGTTAACAGAATTAATATAGTATATTATGGGTTAATGATGTTTGTTGTTTTGGGCGTATATTTCACGATAAAAGAAATAAAGTATACAAAGTGGAGCACTCTGTGTGTATATGCTATCCTTGGAATAATGCTGGTAAGCACATATTTTACAACCTATGCTGATTCTATAAAATATCAGTTTTATTATGGGTTTGGGGATGCTTTGTCAGCGGCGGAACAAGCGGATACTGAAAAGATTTATGTAACCGCCGACGCTCAAGGCAAAGGATATTCACAGGTGAGTGAAATATTAACCCTATTCTATGATGAGACGGACGCCGAATATTTTCAGGGTAAGAAAAACGATGATCACGGAAAAGAACTTCTGCCATATAGACAGAGATTCACTTATGTTAGCATGAGTTCGGATGTGGTTGCCCGTTCACAAAATGAGGATGCGGCATATGTCATATTAAAAAGTGATGTAAATTATTTTGACAGCACAAAATATAACATTATTCAGTTTGGGAATTTCTGTGCTGTGGTGCCCAGATAGCAAATATTTTGAACGGGGAGAAATATTATGGATAAAGTTGTTGAGTTTATAAAGAAGAACAAAGTTAAGGTTGCAGGTGCACTTATTATGATAGCCGCATTTGTTATTCTGCTTATAATCAATTTGCATGTGGATTATACATCCGATGACTTTAGATATAGATTTATATACGATACCCCCGGGAATCCTCTGCCAACGACAAAAAAGATTTCAAGTTTTTGGGATGTAATTATTTCAATGATTAATCATTGGAAGCTTTGTAACGGACGTGTTGTAGCGCATGGTCTTTTGCAGATGGTAATGCCGTTTGGGAAACTGTTTTTTAGGATTTTTAATTCATTGGTCTATGTGAGTTTAGGTTTTCTCATTTATAAACATTCGGTTTATGGGAAAAAGTCAAACTTATCTTTACTGGTACTTGTATATATTGGGATGTGGTTTTTCTTGCCGCAATTCGGCTTATCTGTGATGTGGGCTTCAGGCGCGGCAAATTATCTTTGGTGCGCAGCTATAATGCTTTCATTTATGCTGCCGTATAGAATGTATGCGGCAAATGGTGCTGATTCTGTTAAAGACAGTTGGAAGAGCGCTGTATTAATGGGATTGTTCGGTTTATTTGCCGGTTGTACAAATGAAAATACCGGCGGAGGTGTAGTGCTTATCTGCACCTTGTTTATCTTGTTCTATAAGATAAAAGGGTTTAAAATACCAAAATGGTCTTGGATTGGAGTAATAACAGCTGTATGCGGTGTTGTGCTTCTTTTGGCGGCTCCGGGGAATTACCGCATTGACTCAAAAGCGTCCTTTGCAGAAATACTGATAAGGTTTAAAGACGTTATTGCAAAAACGGAAACACTCGCTTTTTGGCTGTTTGTTATTATTGCAGTGGTTTTAATTTTAGCCTTGCTTGATAAGTCGAGACATACAAAACTGGGGATAAACTGGCTTGTCCCGCTGATATACTTTGTGGGATCGGTCGCTATGATATCTGTTTTGGCGTTTGCGGCAATGAGACCAGAAAGAACATGGTTTACAGCTATTGTTCTTCTTATTGTTATTGCAGGCTGGCTGTATTCAGAAATTAAATTTTCAGATGTAAAGCCATATATTATCACTGCTTCAAAATTGGGGTTAACCGCAGTATTTACTATAGTATTCTTAATTTCTTTTAATAAGGAACTTTCTGCAGTTAAATCTACATATGACCAAATAAAACCCGGACTGGAAGCAATTGAACAGGCGGTTGAGAATGGCGAGAATGAGGTGGAGATACCGCTTGTGACTCCATCGGATAGTAAGTATGACCCATATAACGGGGCTTTATATGCAGGCGACAGCCCAACGCTTTGGGTAAATGCCTGGATGGAGAAATATTATGGAATAGAAAAAATAACAGGGGTAAAATAAAAGTTGGAGGCGTCTTATGTTTGACAATGCGTCGGATAATATTAGATTAGATAAAAGGAACTATGGTATTGATTTACTTAGATTGGTTTCTATGTTTCTTATAGTAGTTCTTCATTCGCTTAGCAGAGGGGCTCTAGTGGGGGTTGCACCTTTTAATATACATTATGAGGCGGGTTTTTTAATTGAGGCTCTGACTTACTGCGCGGTAAATTGCTTTGCGTTAATATCGGGATACGTCGGTGTGGATTCAAAATTTAAATACAGAAGAATTGTACCTATTTGGCTTCAAGTTGTGTTTTATTGTTTGATATTTACCATGTTTTTTATGTATCTTAAGCCGGATTTGCTGACAAACAAAGCCTTGTTGGGAAGCAATCCATATTATACAGCTTTAACGCCTGTTATACATAACACTTATTGGTACTTCACTGCTTACTTTGCACTGTTTTTCTTTATTCCTTTTATTAATAAAGGAATGAGGGATATAACGATAAAACAGGCCTATGCGGTAATTATATCTGTCATATTTGTTTATATAGCATTGCCGTATTTTGCAAAAGTGGATCTATTTAAATTAGAAAAGGGATACAGCGCCACATGGATAATATTTCTGTATGTTATAGGAGCAGCGTTAAAAAAGATAAAAATAGAAAAACTAATCAGAAATAAGTATTGGTATTTGATTTTATATGTTTTAACCGCTGTGATGGCATGGGGCGGAAAATTTATTTCTGAATATCATACAAAATTAAACGGTGGTTTTAAGAATGATGAGGTATTTTTACAGTATAATTCTATATTCATTCTTCTTTCCGGTATGTTTTTGGTTTTGTTTTTTGCTAATTTAAATATAAATAATGATAAATTTAAAAAGGTGATAAGATTTTTGGCTCCGGCAGCATTTGGAGTATATATTATACATGTAAATCCTCTTATGTTTCAGCTTCCGTTTTGGGGTAAGCTTATGCAGTTGTCACAGAAGCCGCTCTACCTTATGGTACTGGGAGTTCTGCTGAATTCTCTGATTGTATTTGTCCTATGCTTAGCGGCAGACCTTGTGAGAATTCAGCTGTTTAGACTTTTACATATTAATAAATTTTTGGATTTGATAAGTGATTGGCTTTCAAAATATATGAATTTGTTCTGTGAAAAAGTGAAGAAATGTTCGGACGGGAATTCGGTAAATAATAAAAAATTATCTCAAGGAAAATTGAAAGATAGATAACAGTCTATTATCGTATAGATTTATGGTATTTTATGCGGTCAAGACCGATAGTATTGAATATCTTTTATTTGCGCAATTATGTGCGTAAGTATTATGGACCATAGTAGGAAAGGGGATTATAATTGGAATTTTTAACGAAGGCTGAGAATATTAAAATGATTAATAATATAGCTATGATTATTATACTCCTGCTATGTATTGTCAGTATGTGTAAATGGCTGTATGATTGTAAATTTTCTCAGAATACAATAAAAAGAGAACGAAATATTAACAGCAAGATTTACTTTATAGTTTTTGCTGCTGCTTTTGTTGTTGGAGTCGGAACCAGGATATATACATTTGGGCAGGCTCCCGGAGGTTTATTTTTTGATGAGGCGATGGCTGCTATAGACGGAAAAGCAATTGCGGATTATGGAACCGATCATTATGGAATGAGGTTTCCGGTTTATTTTGAAGCATGGAAAAATGGACATCAGTCTATAATGATGGGTTATATAATGGCTCCGATTATTAAGCTTTTTGGTTTTTCAAAGCTGACTATACGCTTGCCACTGTTATTGACAAGCATAGCGGGGGCAGTTTTTTTGGTTCTTTTAGCAAAGGACATGTTTGGCATGAAAGCGGCGGCAATCACAGCGCTTATAGTCGCTATGAACCCCTGGCACTTTATGCAGAGCCGCTGGGCATTGGATTGTTATATGTTCCCTCACTTTTTTATTATTTCTCTGTATTTCTTAAACAAGGGTATGAAGAATAAAAAGTGGCTGTATGTCTCAATGGTGTTTTTCGGACTTACTATGTATTGTTATGGTATTTCAATATATATCGTTCCGACGTTTCTTGTGGCATTTGCAATATATGCACTCATTAAAAAATATATCAATATTAAAGAATTGCTTATATCTATAGCTGTCTATCTGTTTATTGCATGGCCGAATATTTTGTGTATAATGGTTAACTTTTTTAAATGGGATACTATATCTACTCCGTTGTTTACGATACCGAGATTCTACGAAACACAAAGACAAACAGATTTGCTGTTCTTTACAGCTGAACCTCTCAAACAGTTGTGGGCAAACGCAAAGGAATTATTTAACCTCGTTGTTTTGCAGAAGAGTGATTTTTCAACTCATTCTATTCAAGGATTTAGTACTATGTACTATTTTTCAATACCGCTGGCTGTGGTTGGTCTGATTTATTTGTTTATACAAAAGAACAAGCTGGCCCGCGGAGTTATATTGGTATCATTAATCAGCTGTGCCGCAGGATGTCTAGTAACGCTTCCGGGCACATGGAGAATTGCCATTTTGTTGTATCCGCTAATGATTTTAACAGCGCTCGGAATAAAATTTATTATTGATAAGATAAGATTTTCTGAGTGGGCAGTATTGGCTAGCTATGCAATGATATTTATAATGTTTGTTTCAGTTTACTTTACAACATGGGCAACTGATATGTACCGGAATTTCTTCGGTGATTTTTGTGCCGCTCTTGAGTATGTCGAGACCTTTGATGTTGACAAGTATTATATTACATCAACAACCAGACTGCAGGATACTAAGAAGGAGAGCGAGGCGTATACTATATTTTTCCATGATATAGACGCTCGTTACTACCAGGGCTTGACGAATGAAAATCATGGAAAAACATATTTGCCGTATAAAGAAAGATATAAATATAGCAATATTCAGCCGTCCGACGTTAAAGAAAATGAAAATGCGGCGTACATAATTACTACCGCAGAGAAGAAGTATTTTGATGAAACTAAATATGATTTTAAGCCGTTCCGCGGTTATCAGACCGATTATTATGCAGTAACAAAAAAACAATAATTGTAAGGAGCAAATAAATGGATAAAATCGCAGTTCTTATTCCATGTTATAATGAGAGCAAAACAATTGAAAAAGTTGTAAAAGATTTTAAATCTGTTCTTCCTGAGGCAGTTATATATGTTTATGACAATAACTCAAGTGATAATACGGCTGAAAAAGCTGAGAAAGCTGGGGCAGTTGTCAGGCATGAATATATGCAGGGAAAGGGAAATGTCATACGCCGTATGTTTCGTGAGATAGACGCGGAAGTTTATATAATGGCTGACGGCGATGATACATATCCGGCAGAATACGCCAGGGAAATGGCTGACAAAGTTATATTTAAAAAGGCGGATATGGTTGTGGGGGACAGATTATCTTCAACCTACTTCACTGAAAACAAAAGACCGTTTCATAATCTTGGAAACACTCTGGTGAGAGGAAGTATTAACAGGCTATTTAAGAATAATATAAAAGATGTTATGACTGGTTATAGGGCTTTTAGCTATAACTTTGTAAAGACGTTTCCGGTTCTTTCGCAAGGGTTTGAGATTGAAACTGAGATGACTATTCATGCTGTAGATAAAAATATGGCAGTAGAAAATGTTATTATTGATTACAGAGACAGGCCTGACGGAAGTGAGTCAAAGCTAAATACGTATTCGGATGGTTTTAAGGTTCTGAAAACAATTATCAGATTATATAAAAACTATAAACCCAGGCAGTTTTTTACACTGTTTTCCTTCTTGCTTGGTATAATAGCGCTGATATTTTTTGTACCGGTGTTTATAACTTATATAAAGACTGGGCTGGTTCCGCAAATGCCAACCCTGGTCATGTGCGGATTTGTTGTGTTAGCTGCTATACAGTCTTATTTTTCAGGACTTATTTTGTCTACTATAGCTCAGAAAAGCAAACAGGATTTTGAGTATAAGCTGGTGCAGACGGAGGATAAACTTAAGGAATTTAAGTCAGAGAACAGCGATAAAAAGGTAAAGGGCGGTGAATTATAATGGAACATAAAATTAATACAAAATGGTTAGTGTCGGCGGCAGCCGTTTTGGTTATAGGCATTTTGTTGATGCTTAATTTCTATGGTTACCGCAGCATGAATTTTGAACTAAAAAAAGCCGGTGCAGCAAGCGATTCTGAACAGGTATCTTATGAGCCGCACCTCACTTATCCCAAAGGCGAATATGAGCTTGAGGTTAAAGGAAGCGGAGAGGTTACGGTTAAATCTGCTGAAGGAAATACGCTTGGAAGCGGAAAAGCAGGAGCTTCTTTTAATATAGAGCTTGACAAGGATGAGAGTGATATAATCATTTATAGTTCGCAGTCGGGCAATCTTTCAGGAGTAACCGTCTCAAAAAACGGCATGTTATATAATGACCTGGGATTCTTGACGCTTCTTTTGATTTTGGCAATGCTGTATATTTTGTATGTAAGGTTTTTGAAGAAGGGCAGCCGTGATGATAATGCGGTGATTATGCTGGTGCTTTTGGGAGCGGTGTTTGCTAGTTATCCGCTGTTTAGCGGAACTATTGGATTCGGACATGA
The DNA here is from genome assembly GCF_002874775.1 of Monoglobus pectinilyticus. Classification (NCBI taxonomy): domain Bacteria; kingdom Bacillati; phylum Bacillota; class Clostridia; order Monoglobales; family Monoglobaceae; genus Monoglobus; species Monoglobus pectinilyticus. The sequence goes on from NZ_CP020991.1 coordinate 1,337,216, forward strand.
TTTAAACTTTCATTTATACAGAATAGAAGGAATTAAGGACGGAATTTTGTCAGGTCAGTTCCCGGTCAGAATTCATCCTACGCATAATAATGGATATGGATATATAACCGCGAGCGTTTATCCGGAACTGTTTTTGTATTTTCCTGCTGTTTTGAGAATCTTTGGACTTTCACCCGTCATGGCATATAACACATTTTTGTTTGGTGTTAATGTTGCCACGGCGCTTATAATGTATTATTCCGCAAAGGGAATGTCAAAGTCTAAGTATGTCGGGCTTATAGCGTCGATCATATATACGCTGTCAACTTGGCGCGTTATGAATTTATATTACAGGGCTGCTATAGGTGAAGCTTTAGCCATGGTGTTTTTCCCGCTCGTAATTTATGGGTTGTATTGTTTGCTTAAAGGCGATAAGAAAAAGTGGTGGGTTCTGGCTTTGGGATGCACCGGAGTATATCAGTCGCATGTTATAAGCACGGTGTTTGTGGTGATAACTATTATTGCCGCTGTGCTGATGTTTATCAAGAATTTTATAAGTGACAGACGCTGGTTAGGATTTTTTAAGGCTGGAGTTCTTACGGTTTTGCTCAACTTATGGTATTTGGTGTCATTTATAACATATTATTTTGGTTTGGATATGGCAATACGGCATACAAAGGAGAATACGGAATTTTTCTCAAATGCTATTTTTCCGACTCAGTTATTTAATATATTTAACACGAATTTTGGTTATTCACAGCTTCTCGACAAAGGCATGAGAAGCGATATGTCACTGTCGCTGGGCGTAGGGGTTACAATCTGCCTGGTTATAGGGATTGCTTACTTTATATTCAGAAAGAAAAAGGAAATAAAGAATGAGTCTTTTGTATTTGGTATTCTTGCTTTTGGTGTGCTGCTTCTGTTTATGGCAACAACTTTGTTTCCGTGGGAGCTCCTGCAGCAAAATAAGCTGATTAATATGTTTGCCGGAACAGTGAGAATGCCGTGGAGATTTTTGAGTTTAGCGTCTCCAATATTCTGTATTGCGGCGGCAATAATAATCGGTGCAGTTTCAAAAAGTGATATGTCAAAACGAATCGTTATAATGGTGACATGTTTTGTATGCGCAATAACATTTGTTTCATGGGGAACTGCATACACAACACAGCTGGACCCGGCGCTTAAAAAGGGTTATGCGGTATCCACAAGCGGAGCTGTTGGGCTTGATAATGAATATTATGTGGTTGGAACAAATGCTGACAGGCTGACGGCTGAAAAGTATGAGACCAGCGACGGAGTTAAGGTGGACAGTTATTATAAGTCAGGGACTAATATCGAAGCTGAGATTTCGGGTGCTAAAAACGGTTCTTATATTGAAGTTCCGCTTCTATACTATCCAGGATATTCTGCTAAAGATAACAATGGAAACAAGCTGGAAACCGAGGACGGGACAAACCACGTTCTGAGAATAAATCTGCAAAACGGAACTGATACTGTTAAAATAAAGTATTCTGGGTTATGGAGTTTTAAACTAGCTGACGCGGTCACCATTTTAACATTATTGGGAATGTCGGCGCTTTGGTTTTATCATAAAAGGAGAAATCTGATATGAAAAGACTAAAGGAAGATAATTTAAAACATTTTTTTGCGGAGGAAACTCTAAAGAAATATAGTGTAGTTTTTATAATAATCCTAGCGGTCATGCTTATTTGCGAGTTATTTATATTTAACTTTAAATGGGTAAATTCGGCTTTTGATAAAAAAGTAGACGCAGAAATGACTTTATCAGGGATAAATGAATCCGGAACTGACTTGAAGTTCACAAGTGACAGCGCGACAATTGAATATAAAAATTTAAATGAGGAACTGAAGTATTTGTATTTTAAACCCGGAAGCAATAAGGGGGGAGTGGCTGATATAACCTTATCAGCAGTTGATGAGGCGAATTCCAGTTATTTTTCTGCTCCGTCGCGCACCGTTTTAACAGATGTAAAGTCCAGTGAGTATATAAGACTTCGTTTTAGCGGAGAGGTAAAGGATTTCAAAATCACTGTAAACGGTATGAACGGAAAAACTATAAGCAAAGATAATATAGGTCTTAATGTCCGCGTTCCGCTTATGTTTTCCTGGATTAGATTTTTACTATTATCCTTAACGCTTATGTTGCTATATGTTTTAAGACCAAAATCTTTTGTGTATAATTATAAAACTGATTTAAGTAAAAACTGGCAGAGAATTGTTACTCTTGCATTGGTTGCTATCCAAATTATTACTTTTTGGAACATGATACACTGGAATACAGGTGTATTGGAATGGCATAAAAGTTATGAGCACCATAGGCAGTACTATTCTTTAATCGATGCGATTAAGGAAGCTCACTTGTATCTTGATTTTGAACCGTCTTCAGCATTGAAGAATATGGACAATCCATATGATTTCAGGGAGAGGTATGCTCAGAATGTAGCTTTCAAATGGGACCATGCGTACTATGATGGAAAGTATTATGTATACTTTGGAGCGGCGCCTGCGATTCTGCTTTATTTGCCGTATAACTTAATTACCGGAAATGATTTGCCAAATTACATTGCAGTATTTATTTTTGGAATTATGATTATGATAGGCATACTGCTGCTGCTTTGGGAGATTATTAAAAAGTGGTTTAGGAACACGCCGTTTGCCTTATATTTGTTATTGTCGGTTGTGTTTGGAGCGGCGGCATGTCTTGCGTATGCTGTGCAGAAACCTGACTTCTATTTGGTTCCAAGTTTGGGGGCTATAATGTTTGGCCTGTTTGGATTAGCGTTTTGGCTGTCAGCGGAAAGAAAAAACGAGGACGGAACAACCTCACTTATATCCTGGAGATTGGCGGTAGGTTCCGCTTGCGTAGCAATAATTGCAGGGTGCCGGCCTCAGCTTCTTATAGTGACTGTGTTTGGAATAATTTTATTCTGGAACTCAGTATTTAAGGAACGCACGCTTTTCTCAAAAAAGAGTTTGAAACAGACTGTTGCTGTCTGCCTGCCGTTTGTGATAGTCGGCGCGGCGGTAATGTGGTATAATTACGCAAGATTTGGTTCCCCGTTTGATTTTGGAGCAAATTATAATTTAACCACAAATGATATGACTAAGCGTGGGTTTGTTTGGGGCAGAACCGGGCTTGGAATATTTACTTATTTACTCCAGCCGTTTAACATGGACGCAGTATTTCCATTTATTCATGACTTTAATGCGGCAACTGTCTATCAGGGACTTACATTAACTGAGATGTTAATGGGCGGAGTGTTATGGCTGTATCCAATTTTGGTTATTGGACTATACGGCGCTTTTAAGAAAAATAGTTTTTCCGACAGGCGTTCTTATAGATTTGTATACTTCTCGGTGATTTTTGCGGTAATTTTGGCAATACTAGACGCGCAGATGGCCGGTCTTCTTACCAGGTACTTCACAGATTTTGTGTGGATAGCCTTTATCGGAACTATCATAACGGCATTTGCTTATTATGAAATGCTGAGGGATAACGAACACAGCAGGAGAAAGTTTGCAGGAATAATCTTAACGTTTTCAGTAATCACTTTAGTACTCTGCTTTTTGTCCATCTTTGCGCATACCGAGGATTCAATAATGAAAGCGAATCCAACATTATACTTTACAGTTCAGCATTTAATAGCTTTTTGGATGTAGGAAGCTGTATTAGGTTTGAGTAAGTTTTAATAAAGATTTAAACACACTGAAATTTGTGTTTCCGAGGAGATATAAAATAATTTAGACAGATATAAGGAATTGATGGATTTTCAAACGCGTCTTTATGAGCTGGACGAAATTAATTCATGCTTGTATGATATAGGTTTTACTAAATTAAGTGTGTATTCATCTTATGAAAAAGTAATCGCCGAAAATAATCAGACGGAAAAATTTTTGTATGAATGTTCTTTTTAATGACTTTAAGTATGACAAAGAGATTAAAACTCTTTCTAAAATTAAAGTTTTTTGTTATTGCAGAAATTAAATGGAGATTTGAACTAACTTAATTATCATTGTTGTTAATGCTTTTGCATTCACCGCTATATTTTGGAGAATAGTAGTTTTATAATTTTCATAGCTGTCCATAGTCTATATGATATAGAGAACGGAATAGATATGAGTTTTTGCTGTCCTATAAAGTTTTATTGATTTGCAGGTAAGAAAAATCCCTCTATGTTTTTATCATAGAGGGATTTTTAACAACTTATACATAATAAAAACAAAAACAGAAAAAGCTAATTCAGGTTGTATATATGCAGAGACCATTATACTAGCAATTTATCTTTTCTCAAACATTTGTTTCCTTAAATCTCCGCCTGTAATTATCATTATTTTAAAATCTCCTAAAATTCTTGAAGTAAAACGGGAGCTGTATAGTTTTTCCATGCTGTCAAAATCAAGATTAGTTGATATAACTGTGGACTTATTATTTATCAGTCTTGTGTTTATAAGGTCGAATAAAGCGGCCGCGGTAAACTGAGTTATGAACTCTGTTCCTAAGTCGTCTATTATAAGCAAGTCAACTGAGTTTATGTACTTTATAACGCTGACTGCGCTGCTCAGCTCGTCAGGATTTTCATATTTGCCGAACTTTACATTTTCAAGCGTCTCGCATAACTTGTACGACGTCTGATAATATACAGTCTTTCCGCGGGCGAGGGCCCGGTTTGCAATACAGCTTGAAATATAAGTTTTCCCGGTGCCGGCGTTCCCTTTTAACATAAGATTAAGCCCGTTTTCAAAATTATCGGAAAAGTCTTTAGCTGAATTATATACTGTCTTTGCAATATCCAGCGATGATTTACCACTGTTGTCAGGCACAGGTGAAAACAATGAAAAGTCAAAATTTTCAAAAGTTTGTTTTTTCATGAGCGCTGTCATATTTGAGTTTATATCAATATATTTCATAGTCAGCGCTTTCAGACATACACACTTTTTACCGTTCTCGTCAAATCCGGTATCATGGCATATATCACAATTAAAATGTTCATCAAGATAATCGTCAGGCAGATTTAAGCTTTTTAAAATAGAAATTTTTTTCTTTTGTTTCTCTTGAATAAAATTTTTAATTTTTTCAAAATCTTTTCCGCCGTGAAGAACCGAACGCAGTAAGGCGTTGCCGCCCTTCATAAGGTCGGATTCAATTTTTGAATATTCAGGAGCAGCAGTGCGTATTTCAGCTTTTTTTCTTTCAAGCTCGGTTATATTATTTTCTCTTATCTTATTCAGTTCATTCATGGCAAGCGCGTGTGCCGACTGCATATTACCACCCTGTGTTCTGCCGCTATGGCATTATTTTTAATTCGTAGTTTTTTAAACGATTATATAAGAATATGTAGCTAGTTGTCAAGCATCATATCAAGAAGTTTTTCCTCTAAGGCGTCATAGTCTGTTTTGTTTGTATCGTTATAATTATTAAATTTGCTCTTTTGGACATTGGAATTTTGTTCTGCTTTTTTGCTTTTTTGCCCTTTTGTTTTTCCGTATATTTCCTCGCTCCGTTTCACACCGTCAGCATCTTTAATACCTTCTCCGTGCCATGATACAAGAATTTTATTCATATATGCAAATGAAAGCTTTCCTGTATTTTCAACCGTTTTATCATATGCCAGCGAAACAAGTTCGGGAGAAATATTGAGTTCCTCTGTCCATGCGCTTATATATTTCTTTTCGGTTTGTGTGAGCGCACGGTCATAAATCCCCAGTATTGTGCGGATTTTGTGCTCATTGCTTCCTATTTCCTCGAGCTGCGTTATGTATTCCTCCGCTTTGTCAAAAGTATCTATTCCTTTGTCCGCCCAGTCAATAGCTACAGTCTCTAAGTAACGCTTTCCGACTTTGCCCTGCTTAGCGGCATAGCTGAGCAGCATTACAATAACTTCGCATGGAAGCCCGAGCCAGTCATAGAATGAGTATAGCAACTCTATCTCATTTCCTGAGAGCATGTGTCCGAGTATACTTTCCGCCTGATAAAACATTCCGGACAGAACTTGATTCTTGTCTGCCGCTGAATCTATCTCAGAGCTTTTATAGGACGGCCGCATCTTGGCATTGGATCTCTTTCTCTTAGTCGGTCTAGCTGAAGGATTCTTGTCGCTTTTGTCTTTTTCTGTGAATTCATAGGTATCTTCATCTATCTGTCTCATCTCTCCGAGACTTACCCAATATCCGAATATAAATTTTATCCTGTCCGCCGGTAGACAAAGCCCGCCGGCCACAGTTTCGGCGTTTGGCATCTCATCATTATGATTTAAAAGATATTTTGTATATAGATAGACTTGTATATACTGCGGATTTGCAAAGCGAACATACTTTTCAACAAATTCAAAGCTTAATTCAATTTTGTCCATATGATTACCTCTGATGAATTTTATTTTCCGACGCAAAATCTTGAAAATACTTGGTCTATAATTTCTTCCTGTACTGTAGCGCCTGTTATTTCTCCTAATGCAGAAAGTGCGTCTTCTAAGTCTACATATAGAAGATCAAAAGGCATACCAACACCGTTTAAAGCTAGATCTACAGACTCTCTCGCTTTTACCAGAGAATCTCTTTGTCTTGTGTTTGATACGTATACTTCGCCGCTTTTTATTGTGCCCAGAGCAAACTTTTCGGCTATTCGTTCTTCAAGTTTTTCTATACCTGCCGGAGTTTTGTCTTTCGGAGTGGAAGTTTCGACTATATCATCTGTTTCAAAACCAAACCTGTTTTTTAGTTCTATAGGAGTTATTTCCGCACTTTTATCGGTCTTATTAAGTATAACAATAGTGGTTTTGCCTTTCAGTGCTTTTGCTATCTTTTCGTCTTCCGGTTCAAGTTTTGAATTGCTGTCTATAACAAATAGGCAAAGGTCTGCAATCTTAATATTCTCCATTGCGCGGTCAATTCCGATTTGTTCAACCTCGTCAGAAACCTCAGCCCGTATCCCGGCTGTGTCGAGAAGACGAAGCGACGCTCCTTTTATATTTATATATTCCTCAATCGTATCCCGTGTGGTTCCGGGGATATCTGTCACAATTGCCCGGTCGGAGCGTGAAAGTGCATTAAGAAGCGAAGATTTGCCTACGTTTGGCTTTCCGACAATAACGGTGTGGATTCCATCACGCAATATTTTGCCGGTTTCAAAGCTGTCTATAAGTTCAGAAATTTTAGAACTTATAAGATTCAACTTCTCCAATACTTCTTCATCTGTAAGTGGATCAACCTCGTCAGGATAGTCGACAGCTGCGGATATATGAGATGTGATTTCCATAATATCCTGCCGTATATCATTGATTTTTTCAGCAAGAGCGCCGTTCAGCACGTTGGCGGCATTGCCGAGACCCAAACCGGAGGTTGAATCGATAATATCCATAGCAGCCTCTGCGCCTGTCATATCGGTTTTACCGTTTATAAAAGCCCTGCGTGTAAACTCTCCCGGTTCAGCCAGCCTGGCGCCGCAGGAAAGCAGCTCGTTTAAAATCAGACCGGCGGCAAAGTATCCGCCGTGGCAGTTTATTTCCACAACGGTTTCTCCGGTATAAGAATGCGGAGCGCGCATTACAGAGACGAGCGCCTGGTCGACAGAAGCTGATTCATCACCGGCTTTGTGAATGTCCGACAGCGTCAGTTTATGACTTTCAAGCTCCGTCAGTTTTTTACCGGATTTTGTTTTCACAACGTTTTGGGAAACTTTTTCAGAATCAGCCCCGCTTACTCTAATAATGGCAACGCCACCCGATCCGAGAGGGGTGGCAATAGCGGCTATAGTATCAAACATTTTCATTATGCTTTAGTCCTTTTTAATATTAGTAACAAGTTCATTTATTATTTCCTGAAGCTCAGTGTCTTCGGTTACCATCTTTTTAATCTTTTTAACTGCGTTCATAACCGTGGAATGGTCTCGTTTGAATGCGTCGCCAATACTGGCATATGACTCGTCAAGTATTACTCTTGAAATATACATGGCAATATGACGGGGATATGCTATATCATTTGAACGTTTCTTTGTGATAAGCGAGCCTTTGGGAAGGCGGTAGTATTTTTCTACTTCGTCAATAATAACGCTGATGGTTATATTGCGCTGCGGAAGAGTAGATAATATTTCTTTAAGCGCTTTCTGTGCCAGCTCCATGGATATGGTGTTGGTTCTCTCAATTCCAGCATAGGCCAGAATCCTCTTTAAAGCCCCCTCAAGGTCTCTAACATTAGAAGTAATATTGTTTGCAACATACTCGACGATTTCCTCGTCAAAGGTGAAATATTCGTCCTCAATCTTGCTCTTAAGAATTGCGAGACGGGTCTCGTAGTCAGGAGGCTGGATGTCAGCCAGCAAACCCATTTGGAATCTGGTTTTGAGCCTGTCCGCTAGATGAGGCGTTTCGGACGGCAGGCGGTCAGACGTCAGAACTATCTGCTTCCCTGCCTCGTATAAAGCGTTGAAAGTATGGAAAAATTCTTCCTGCGCCAATTCTTTAGTTGCAAGAAACTGGACATCGTCCATAAGCAAAAGGTCTACAGTTCTGTGCTTATTTCTAAAATCCTGATTTGTCTTTTCACGTATAGCGTTTACCAATTCATATGTAAATTTTTCACTTGTGGTATATAGGACGCGTTTTCCGGGATTATTGGTAAGATAAAAATTCCCTATGGCCTGGATAAGATGAGTCTTGCCGAGACCGCTTCCTCCGTATATAAAAAGCGGGTTATACTTATGCGCCGGAGTTTCGGCCACTGCTAACGACGCTGCTTGAGCAAGGTTGTTGTTATTTCCTACTATAAAATTATCAAATGTGTATTTAGGATTCAGCGCGCTTTCCTGTTTAATAGGGTCGTCTGCCTGAACGCCGCTGTTTGTCTCAAAGCATACATCCAAATCAAGGGATTTACCGGTCACATTTTTTATACTGCTCTCTATAAGCGAGCGGTATTTTGTCATTATCATACTTTTGTTCAGGCTTCCTTTTTGCAGTCCTCCGGGTACGCAGAGCGTAATAGAATCCCCTGCTACCTCAACCGGCTTGATTGGCTTTATCCAAGTATCAAAAGCTACCGTGGACATTTCGTCACGGAGCTGTTTAGTAACGTTTCCCCAAATGTCATTAATATTTTCCAACGTCTCTCTTCTCCTCTTATACCTATTGTCGTGGCTTAGGTCTGTAATACGGAATTACGGCGCCGGCGTTAAGGCCGCCATGCAAAGTGAAGCGCTCTAAATTCCTAATCTCTAATCCCTATTCCCTATGCTGTTACATTGTTGTAATATATTTTAACAGAAAGAAACTCATTTTTCAACACCAAAATAGCTAAAAAATTTTTCCAAAAACCACGCAAAAATGGTTGATACCAAATATTGTTGATTGAAAATTTTGAAGTAACAATATATGCGAAAATCATAAAATTAAACAGAAAAAAATTTTTTAAAAAATTTATTTTTACTAATATGCAAAAAAATAATTCTTGACAATTCATGTAAGTCGTGATAGAATATTATAGATTTTTCGTAGGCAGGTAATAACTGCCGTATTAGTATTATATTACGTTAAAAATTGCAGTAATAATATAGAAGTTTTAAGGAGGGATATAGAATGCTTAGAACATATCAGCCTAAAAAGAGACACAGATCTAAGGTTCATGGCTTTAGAAAGAGAATGAGCACTAAAAATGGCCGCAAAGTATTGGCGAGAAGAAGGCTCAAGGGCAGAAAGAGCCTGTCTGCTTAATGAAAAAATAGACGCCGGTCATGGCGTCTTTTTGTTTATTAAGTAAAATTATTATTCAGCTGTTCTCAAATTTGCTGTTGAAGAAGCAGGTGAAAATTGATAACGGCAGAGGGATTTTTATATTATTTTTATGAGACGGGAGAGTTTATGAAAGGAATAGCCGTATTAAAGCGAAATACAGATTTCAGGCGCCTGTACAGACAGGGCAAATCGGCCGTTACTTCCACTTTGGTTGTGTATGCTATGCCAAATCGGCAGGGAACAGACCGTCTTGGCCTGACCGCCGGCAAAAAGGTGGGATGCGCAGTGAAGAGAAACCGTGCTAAACGGCGTCTCAGAGCACTGTTTGCAGATTATTCCATCAAAAGATTGAGCGGTTCGGTTAAGAAAAGCTGTGATTTTGTTATTGTAGCGCGCGCCGCCGCTGTTGACGCAAGTCCTGCCCGTCTGAGAGCGGATTTTGAAACCGCTGTTTCTAAGGTGATTAAAGCGGCGGGAGTATGAGTTTTTTTGACATAAAAAAACAATTAAAAACTGTTGCAAATTTTTCCTTTTCGTGTTATTATTAAAATAGCTTAATTTCGGGACTTTGCCAATGGCAACAGAACGGATGAATATCAAATGAAAAAGTTATTTATTAAATGTATAAAAGGGTATCAAAAATATATTTCGCCTATAAAGGGCAGACCGACATGCAGATTTTATCCTACGTGTTCTCAATATGCTATTATGGCAGTTGAAAAGTACGGGCTGATAAAGGGATTGTTTATGGCGGTGTGGAGAGTTCTGCGCTGCAATCCTATGAATAAGGGCGGAATAGATTATCCATAAAAAAGTAAAAATAGAAGTTAGGAGGGCATCGAATTGTCCTATATAATGCTGGGCCTTGGCTGGGTCCTCAAACTCATGTATACTATAACCAGTAACTATGGTATAGCAATTATTTTGTTTACAATTATTATTAAACTGATTTTAATGCCGCTTACGGTTAAGCAGCAAAAATCAATGCTGAAAACTCAGAAGCTTCAGCCGCTTTTAATGGAAATCCAGAAGAAGTACGGCAATGATAAAGACAAGCTTAATCAGGAAACGATGAAGCTTTATCAGAAGTATAAGATAAACCCCATGAGCGGATGTCTTCCAATGCTGATACAGCTGCCTATACTTTTGGCACTGTATTGGGTTGTGAAAAAGCCTATTATATACATAATGGGCGTCGGCGGTTCTGATGTGTGGAGAATTGTAAGCGCAATTGAGGATTGGGGAGCAGGAAACCCTGACGCTGTTAATCAGCTGCTTTCGTCTATGAAAATAGACTCGCTCAATGTATTTGTAGAACAGCAGTTTAAGAATTTCGGACAGTATGAAATTCAGATTGCCAGATTTCTGCACGAGTATCCGGCTATCATGAACAGTCATTGGATAACGGATACAGGTATAACATATACGCTTATAGACTTTAACTTTTTCGGGATCGATCTTTCGGCAACCCCGGATCTTTGGGGCTTGATAGGACTGATTACCGGAAAGCTTCCGGAAGGCGGAATCACTTGGAATACGATAGGATTGTGGCTGATACCGATTATAGCCGGCGGAAGCTCATATCTGACATCTAAGCTCACTCAGGCAATGCAGCCGCCGCAACCGGTTCAGAAAGATGAGAACGGTTTGGAAAAGCCGAATCCAATGAAGACAATGATGATAATGATGCCGCTTTTCTCGGCGTGGATTGCTTTTACAATGCCGGCGGCTATAGGTTTCTACTGGATTTTGAGCAGTATTCTCCAGTTGGTACAGCAGATTGCGATTAATAAAGTTGCTAATGTGGATTTAACGGATGATATCGTTAAGGAGGAAATGGAAAATGCCAAGAAAAATAGAAAAAAACGCAAAAAGTAAAGAGGAAGCGTTAAGGCTTGCCGCTGAAGAATTCGGAGTTTCCATTGAGGAACTTTCTTATACGGTTGAGAGAGAAATCGGCAAAGGAATTCTTGGACGGCTGCTTGGCAGAGAGGTTATTATTTCGGCTTGGATAACGAAGGAAGCGCAGGAGGAAGAACAGCTCCGCAACGCGAGAGAGCAGCGAAGACAGGTTCGTGAGAGAAAAGCCGCTGAATCGGCGAAAAAAACCGATGCTTCAAAACAAAATAATAAGAACACTGAAATAGAAAAACCGCTGATAAAAAAAGAACAGCCGGCGGCTAAGAAGGAACAGCCGGTTAAGAAACAGGCTGCCGTTCAGACTTCTGACGGTGAGACTGAAAAACAGCAGGAGACGTCAAAACAGCAGGAACAGGCTCCTAAAAAGGAAAGAAACCGTGAGGTCACAGAAAAGTCAGTGAGCGACGCACAGTATTTTGCTGAGAATGTTATACACATGATGGGGCTTCCGGAGGCTAAGGTTGAAGCTTCAAACGGCGGAAGCGCAGTGGATGTTGAAGTTTCAGGCGAGAGAATGGGCTTGCTTATAGGAAAGCGCGGTGATACGCTTGACGCTGTTCAGTATCTTACCAGCCTGTATGTAAATAGGGAGAAAAATTCCTATATAAAGGTAAATATTGATACTGAAGGATATCGTGCAAAGCGTGAGGAGACCCTGATAAAGCTGGCGCATAGCTTAGAGAGACGCGTTCTCAGAGAGAGAAAGCCCGTCACCCTTGAACCTATGTCTCCGAACGAGAGAAGAATAATTCATTCTGCTCTTCAGGATAATGACCGGATAAAGACCTACAGTGTTGGCGAGGAGCCAAACCGTAAGGTGGTTGTAGCGCTTCAGGACTAGTTATGGGATATAATTTTTTTGAAAATAAGGATTGTGAATATTACCCTTGTCATAAAGCGGAGCGGATAAATTGTCTGTTCTGCTTTTGTCCTTTATATAGTACAGACTGCGGCGGAAACTTCAAATGGATATATGACAGGAATGGCAAACTGATTAAGGATTGCTCCAATTGTATAATTCCGCATACAGATGGCGGATATGAGTATGTGACAGGGCGTCTTGCAGGAAAAGGAGATAAAAAGATGGAAGAGCATATGAGTTTGGAACAGGTAATCGATTTGGATAAAAAGTATTATATGAATACCTTTGGCGACAGAATACCTTTATGTTTTACTGAGGGAAACGGAATAGAACTTACGTCAACGGACGGAGACGTGTATAAGGATTTTTTTGCGGGCATAGCTGTCTGCTCACTGGGATATAACCATGAAAGACTGACCCGTGAACTGACCGAACAAGTAAAACAGCTTATACATACATCCAGCGTATATTACGTTGAAAATCAAGCGAGACTTGCAGAAATGCTGGTTAAGCACAGCTGCGGCGACAGAGTGTTTTTTTGCAGCACAGGCGCCGAGGCAAATGAAGGCGCGATAAAACTTGCGAAAAAATATCAGGTAGAGAAAGGAAATAAAAATAAGATTGAATTTGTTACCCTTAAAAACTCGTTTCACGGACGAACCCTGGCCACTGTGGCAGCTACAGGTCAGCCCAAATATCAAGCGCCGTATCAGCCTTTGATAGAAAAGTTTGTTCATATAGACAGAGACGATATATCAGGGCTGGAGAATGCTGTCAATGAAAATACCGCCGGAATCATGATTGAACTGATACAGGGCGAGAGCGGAGTGAATCCTGTGAGCCGGGAGTTTGCGGAAAAGGCAGCTGAACTTTGCAGAAAAAATGACATTGCACTTATTGTGGATGAGGTTCAGACAGGAATTGGCAGAACCGGAAAACTTTTTGCATATGAACTTTATGATTTAAAACCTGACATTGTTACAATGGCAAAGGGGTTGGGCGGAGGAGTTCCAATAGGAGCCTTCTGCGCTAGCGAGAAATTTGCTTCAGCGTTTAAACCCGGTGACCATGGAACCACTTTCGGAGGAAACCCTCTGTCAACCAGGGCCGGATTGGTAGTTTTGGATGAACTTATACACGGCGGAGTATTGGAAAATATCGGAGAGACAGGTTCATACTTATTTGATAAATTAAGACAGCTGGCGGATGCAAATTCAAAAATTGCAAATGTGCGCGGCCGCGGACTGATGTGCGGACTGGAGTTTTCAGAACCTATAGCCAAAGAGATAGGTGAAAAGCTTAGGGAGAATAAAGTTTTGGTAGGCGTTGTGGGCGATAGGGTTCTGCGTATAGTACCGCCGCTTATAGTGACAAAATCCGATATTGATTATTTAATTAACGCTTTAAAGGAGGCAATATAAATATGAAACATTTTATTAGTTTGCATGACATTACACATGAGGAGTTTTCCCAGCTTTTATCTTTGGCTGATAAGCTCAAGAAAGAACAAAAATCTGGGAAAGAACACCATATATTAAAAGGTAAAACTTTGGGTATGATATTTACGAAGTCGTCAACCAGAACCCGTGTGTCTTTCGAGGTTGGAATGTATCAGCTCGGCGGTCAGGCGCTGTTTTTAAGCTCAAATGATATTCAGCTGGGCAGAGGCGAGACTATTTACGATACGGCTAATGTTCTGAGCAGATTTTTAGACGGAATTATGATTAGAACATTTGACCATCAGGACGTTCTGGATTTAGCAAAGTACGGCACTATTCCAATTATTAACGGTCTTACTGATTTGCTTCATCCGTGTCAGGCGCTTGCAGATTTGATGACTATTCAAGAGCATAAAGGTCAGCTCCGAGGCCTTAAATTGGCGTATATAGGCGACGGCAATAACGTTGCACATTCGCTGATGTATGCCTGCGCTAAAGCGGGAATGGATATAAGTATCGGAACTCCGGCAGGCTATGAATGCGATAAGGAGATTGTGGCAAACGCTGTTGAGGACGCGAAAAGTATGGGAAGCAAGGTTGTTTTGACAAACGACCCTGTGGAGGCTATAAAAGACGCGGACGTTGTCTATACTGATACATGGGCAAGTATGGGTCAAGAAGCGGAAAAGGCAGAGAGAGCTGAAATATTTAAAGATTATCAGGTGAATTCGAAATTATTCGGGTACTCAAAGCCTGACAGTGTGTTTATGCACTGCTTGCCGGCGTACAGAGGTTATGAAGTGACAGAGGATGTTATTGACAGCGGAAGAAGTATCATATTTGACGAGGCAGAGAACAGACTTCATGCCCAAAAGGCGGTTATGGCTATGTTGATGGTAGGTGACAATAAGTAATGGATAAGCTTTATGCGTTTGAGGTAAAAAGAGCCAGCGAGGAGGATATTCCTGCAATCATCAAGATAACAAAGGACGCGTTTTTGAAATATTGTGAAATGGCCGGTCTGAGTTACGATATAGAGGCTCTTAACGAAACATACGATGATGTTAAGCATGATATAGAGACCAAAGAGGTCTATGTAGTTTTTATAGACAACGAGCCTATAGGTGCGGTTCGTATCGAGCTCCAGGACAATAACGAGGCGTATCTGAGCAGATTCGCGGTTAAGTCCAGCGAGAGGAATAACGGTATAGGAAAGACGCTGATGAATGTTGTTGACAGCGTTATGCGTGAGAACGGAGTAAAATATCTGCGTCTGCATACAGGTTCCCACGTGACCCCTCTGATAAGGTTTTACTACGGCAGAGGTTTTTACATAGCTTCAGTAGAGAACAGCCGCGGATATCCCAGAGCTGAACTTATAAAGGATTATACAAAGAATCCTCAGGAGCGTTTTTGTAAATAACCGGAGGTAGATTCCTATGAGAATAAGCGAGTTATATAAAAATAGATTTGAAGGAGATTCAGTCAGCGTAAGCGGCTGGATAAGAACACTTAGATGTTCTAAGAGTTTTGGGTTTATAGAATTAAATGACGGGTCTTCGTTTAAAAACCTTCAAATCGTTATTGAAGAAGATAAGCTGGAGAACTATTCAGAGGTTTCAAAACTGAGCGTCGGTTCTTCTGTCTCGGTTAAAGGAAATCTGGAATTCACGCCGGAAGCCAAACAGCCATTTGAGCTGAAAGCGTCTGAAGTAGAAATACAAGGCGTCAGCGCGCCGGATTATCCTTTGCAGAAGAAAAGGCATTCGTTTGAGTTTTTGAGAACTATTCCTCATCTGAGACCAAGGACGAATTCGCTGTCAGCCGTTTTCAGAGTTCGTTCTATGCTGGCTCAGGCTATTCACAGATATTTTTCGGAACATGGGTTTATATATGTCAATACTCCTATCATAACCGGAAGCGACTGCGAAGGAGCCGGGGAGATGTTCAGACTGACAGCGGGAGACCCAAACAGTGCTGAAAAGCGAGAATTTTTCGGAAAGCCGGCGTCTCTTACAGTGAGCGGACAGCTTGAGGGCGAGGACTTTGCCATGGCTTTTGGGAATATATATACTTTCGGACCGACGTTCAGAGCTGAAAACAGCAACACAGCCCGTCATGCGGCGGAGTTTTGGATGGTTGAGCCCGAAATGGCGTTTGCCGGACTGAAAGAGGATATGGATTTGGCGGAGGACCTCTTAAAGTATCTGATAAAGTTTGTTCTGTCTGAGGCATGCGATGAGCTTAACTTCTTCAATAGTTTTGTGGACAAGTGTCTGCTGGAGCGGCTGAATAATGTTGCGGATAACAGTTTTGTAAGAATAACCTATACTGAGGCGGTGGAAAAACTAAAAGCCGCAAAAAAAGAGTTTAACTTCCCGGTTGAATGGGGGATTGACTTACAAACAGAGCATGAGAGGTATTTGACAGAAGAGGTTTATAAGCGCCCGGTGTTTGTAACCGATTATCCTAAGGATATCAAAGCGTTTTATATGAGACTGAATGATGACGGAAAGACTGTTGCGGCTGTGGACTGTTTAGTTCCCGGAGTAGGCGAAATAATAGGCGGCAGTCAGCGTGAAGAGCGGCTGAGCGTTCTTGAGGAGCGTATGGAGGAACTGGGACTATCTCAGGAGGACTATAAGCGTTATCTGGATCTGAGACGTTATGGAACATGCAAACATGCCGGATTTGGTCTTGGATTTGAACGTTTGGTTATGTATGTGACAGGTATGCAGAATATTAGGGATGTTATACCATATCCCAGAATAGTGAATAATTTGGTTTAAGGAGCATTTTTATGTTTGATTTGGTTTGGAAGCTGCTGCTTTTGGTGGCTCTTGTATTTATAATAGTAAAGCGTGCCGGTATTGTTGCGCTGTTTGCCAAATATAAATATAGCAAGGGTGACTATAACGGAGCGCTTAAGATTTTCAGAATTGCCGACAAGGTAGGAAATTTAGGTATAGGGGATAAGATTCTGTTTGGTTACAATTGTCTCAGATGCGGGGAATTGGCAGCGGCTAAGAATGTATTCAGCATGGCTTATATGCTGTCTAAGCCTGCGTCTGCCGATAGGTTCAGGATAATGTCTCTTCAGGCGCTGGTTGCCTGGAAAGAAGGGGATATTGAACTGGCGGTAGGAAAGCTGGAGGACGTATATAACCAGGGCTTTAAGAACACTAATATTTATCAAAATTTAGGAATAATGTATAATCTCAGCGGTGATTATGAAAAAGCCTTGGCTTTTAACAAAGAAGCGTATGACTATAACAGCGATGACAATATAATTGTTGATAATCTAGCCGATACTTACAGTTTAATGGGTGAGTATAAAGAGGCGGAAAAGATATATGAAGATTTAATAAACAGGGAACCCGAGCCGAGATTCCCGGAAGCATATTACGGATATGGAGAGGTTTTAATAAATCTTGGGAAAACACATGAGGGAATAGACATGATTGAGAAGTCTCTGACAAAGCCGTTTTCTTTTCTTAGTTTAAAAACCAAAGAGGATATAGAAAATATGCTTAGCTCATATAAACAGCAGGCAGGAGAAGCAGTATAGTACATAAAAGCAGCAAACATTTTACTAAGAAATTGTTTAAAAGCATGTTATCTTTTATTAGTCGTTATTAGATTAAATAATATATTATTTTTATAGTTAGGTTTTATATAGTTTTATAAAATTTTAAGACAAATGATATGCACCTCGAAAGTTAAACACTTTTGGAGGTGCATATTTTTATGAGAAAACTAAATATATAATATTTGTTAATAATGGATATGAGGATAAAAGGTTTTAATTACGAAGAACCAATAATATAATGCCGGAGAAAGGGAGTTTTAGTTGGAATTTGCAAAATTGGCTTAAAAAGCGGTAATGAATATTTATAGAAGAAAAAACGAAAAATTTTATAGTAGAACTAAGATAAGATCTTGTAATGCGGTTTCACAAGAAAAGTCAAACTAAGATATGATAAAGGCCTGATATTACTTAAAGTGTGTCAAGAAAAATAGACTGCATGAGCCAGGGGACAATAGAAAACTTTTTAGCGGATTAAAGGACTTAACCGCTTAAAAGATTTACTATGGAGAATATATTTTTAATGCGGAAAATTTAATTAAAGAGATATAGCTTTATATTGATGATTTCAGATACACTGAATACCGGTGAAGTTAAAAAATGAGTTCGGTACTTAACCGAACTCATTCTTAAATATTTAATTTATTAACGTCTAATCTTTGTGATACGATTTAAAGTTTAGATAAAATATAATTACTATACAAAGATATTACTTATTATCAAAAATTTTAGCTTGGTGCGCCTTTCTGTAACTGTCGGGCGTACAGCCGGTATACTTTTTAAACGAGGTGTAAAAATAACTTCCCGAGTTCAGACCTACGGCTCTTCCTATATCCCTGGCGGTCAGATTGGTTTCTATCAGCATTTTGCATACCTGGTCAAAACGCTTCTGTGCCAAATATTCCGAAATAGAAACGCCCTGGCTCTTTTTGAATATGCTCCTAATATAATTCGAACTTCTGTTAACATTTGCGGCTATCGCCTCAACCGACAGTTCAGGGTCTTTGTAATTGTCATTTATATAGTTGATTATATTAGTGACTATCATATCTTTCTTTGTATCGGGCTTTTGGGCGGATATAATATCCATTATCTCCATACACCGCGACTTTATAAATCTTGTCAGATCATCAATTGACTCAAGCGTGCTTAAGTCCTCTATAACGCTGTTGTGAACAACGCTGTTATTCCCGGAACTGTCAATAGTCAAATTATCTACCGCTATCAGCAGCCTCGCAGTATGAAGAACTATGGTATCATACGACATCTTATCCACTGTTCCTATAAACGCCGAAATTGCACGGTCTAAAACTTCTTCGTTACGCGCGTGTATACATTCAAAAATCTCCCGCTCAAGCAGACTCGGGTATTCGCAGCTCAGCCTGGACATTGATAAAGTCTTGTCATAATCAATAATTGAATAGGGCTTAAACGATAATCTATAAAGCATAGCATACTTGGCTTTATTATATAATATTTGGCAATCGCTCACCGGACAATCCTTTTGAGTGCACAAAGAAAGGGTTGTGTTGACACCGAACAACTCAACGATATGCCTCTTTAAATCAGCTGACTGGTCTGATATAAATTTTGTGTCAGAACCGTGATTGAGCAAAAAGGCAACTGTTACGCCGTCTGTCTCAACGCCATAGCATTCAGAACTCTCGCCATACAATTCCTCGCCAATATTTCTAATAGCGAAAATTATGCTTGGTAAGTCTGAAATTGTCAGGTCTTCGGTCTTATTTATTCTTACGAGTATCACAGAAAAATTATTTTCTCCAAACTTAATGCCCAGTTCCGCGGCGGTCTTTGGATTAAAATCGCTGTTGCCCATTAATAGTTTCCGGATAAATTTTTCTCTCTCGTTAGTCTCGTTTTTATGCTCGAGAGTTTGGAGCTGTGCGTGCTCATTCATTGCCGGCTGTACGCCATTTATGTTAAATGCGTCCATATTTTGCGCCTCCCGAATAATAATTGGGTATATATACCAAATGTTTGAAAAATAATTATATTGGCTGAAAAGTGAATTTTAAAACATTATTATTAAAATTCAATGTTTGATTATTATATATTAAAACCCATGTTTATGTAGTAATAATAACACACACCTAAATTTTTGTAAACCTTATTTTTCTACAAAACTGATGAGTTTACAAAATGTTTACTTATAAGCAATATTATGCTCAAAACTCTTGAATCAGCTCTATATCTCTGGGTATTTTCCAAAGTGTAAATTTTAAGTCCTGTGAATCCCCATAGGTCAAATTTAAACCGCTGCTATTTTCAGAGTCTCCGAACAGTGAGCGATGTCTGCCGAAGGCGTTAAAGGCCGACGGGTAACAGTGTATCTCTATCAGATGACGTTCCTCCGCCGCAATTGACGGCAAAGGCAGTGTCTCGCTGCCCTCATAAACAAACCCCAGAGACTCATTGTCAAAAAACACTTCAATTACCGCGGAGCAGCTGCAGTCCAGTTTAATCTGAGGTTTGTTAATATTCTCCTCAATATATATAACCTTTTTTGCTGAAACATAATCACGGCAGAAAGGATAGCCGCAGCGAATCATATTGTTCTCGCTGTCCATGCCTGTGTTTTTGACCGTAAAGTCATACCTTGTCTGCACCTGTCTGTCGTCAAATCCTCGGTATCCTTGATTGGCCGTCACCTTAAAGTCGCCCACCAAACAGAAAACCGGTCTGTCGCCGCCGCTTGCCATCACAGTATTTTTTCCGCCTAAAACATTACTCGTTATATTATAATAATTCCCAAGGCAGTCGTTCATTATCGGGCGGACTAAAATATTGTTTATGCTGACCTCATTATTGTTGTCAGTTACCAGCAAAGTTAAATCGGAATCAAATTCATCATCAACATTAAACTCGCATATAAATGAACCGTCTTTATATGATGATTCGAGCAGAAAACGGTTTTCTTTCGGAAGCGTTATGGTCCAGCTGTCCTGAACAGTGCTGATTGGCACTACTTCTTTGGTCAGCTGTCTGATTTGGTCAAGAGGAATGATTTCTGTATCAGATTTAGGTATGTCGTTTAAGATGCGAACTCCGTTGGCTTTTGCCCTTTCTATCGCGACCATACCCTTTTTTGAAAACGACGCCCCAGGAACCGTCAGCAAAGTCCCATATTCAGCTTCTCCGAGTTTCATACCGCCGCCTGAAAAATCTGCATTTTCCTCAAATATAATTTCATCTGTCAGGTCAAAGCGCCTGTTCATTTCATAAAGCCGTCCGCATATGTCCGCAACGTTTTGACTGTAATCATATGATATTGTTTTGTCCGATGTTGGAACAAAGTGTTCCCAAATAGCTCTCGTAGGGCAGACGACTAAAATCTTATGCGGTCTTTTTGTCTCATCTTCGGCTTTCTCTCTCAATCGCTCCAATATTTGCGGAACAACCTTTTTCCAGGTTATATGAGTAGGAAATGAAATTTGATTCCGGCTCAGGCTTTTATAATTCAGGTGCAGAAAGCTGGTATGAAATACAAACATATTTATACCGCATTCTATAAGCCTGGTCATATACTCTTCAAATTCACCGGGGCGTATTCCCCAGCCTAAACCTCCTAAAACAGAGGCGCCCGCCGTACCGCTGCCAAACTGTTTCGCAAGGCTTGAAACCGAGACAGGCAGAAAATGACTCACAGCTGTCTTGCCCGAAAAACTGACAGAAGGCAAATTAAACCGGCGCAGATATTGCAGTGCTGATCCGGTCTGTAAGACTTGGGAATACGGGTTTGCATTCGTTTTTATCTGCGGAAAATATCCCTTTTCATTCTCTTTGCACCACTCTGATATTAATGCGGTTTCTCCCATGCGGTCTGTTATTTTTTGCCAATACCACGCTTTAAACTCTGACGCATCTTCATTGTCTTCAAAAAGAGATTTAAGATTTGAAAATATATCGCCGTTAAATTCTTCAGTATACTCGGTTTCCAGCTCATCATACCACGGAACTGCCGGATATTCACTGTCCTGACCGGAAAAATCAGGAACTTCACTTGTGAATCCTGCCAAATATCCATAAGCTTCTTTTGAAAGCCCTGATTTATAACGTTCCAATACGCTGTCAATTAAGACAGCGGAATTCGTGTAATCAAAAGGACTTCTTTCAGGCGAGCAGCACTGCTTAACAGTGCCGCCGTCATATTCCAGCCATGAGGACAGCATCCCGACTTCCGGAGGCTCAGTCGGTTTCGCTTCCAGCCATATTTCCAAACCTTCAGATTTAGCATACAAGATTATTTCACTAACTTTTTTAATAAACTCATCGCTCATATATTCAATATCGTCTGAGTAATCTTCGAGAGCAAAAACAAAACCATCAAGCCCATATCCTTTAAAATCTGATATTCTGGACTTTATAAGTTCCATATCGGTTACACTGTCAGCAGACAGCGACGCCAGAAATTTAACCGGACGCTCCATGATTCATTTCTCCTTTGATTTTGGTTGACAAATTAATTATTTATCATTATACTATAAAAGAATAAAAAAAGAAAGAATTATTTAAAGGAGTATGAAAAAAATGAAGATTGCTTTGATTAATGAGAATTCTCAGGCTGCAAAGAATGAGATAATTTACAATTCACTAAAAAATACAGTTGAACCAATGGGACACGAAGTGTTAAATTTCGGTATGTATTCGGCAGACGATGAAACTCAGCTTACATATGTTATGAACGGGCTTTTGGCTGCTATACTGCTCAACTCAAAGGCTGTAGATTTTGTCGTTACAGGCTGCGGCACAGGCGAGGGCGCTATGCTGGCTCTCAACTCATTCCCGGGCGTTTTGTGCGGACACGTTACAAGCCCGCTTGACGCATATCTTTTTGGACAGGTTAATGACGGAAACGCTATAGCTATGCCGTTTGCCCAGGGCTTTGGATGGGGTGCTGAGCTTAACCTTGACTATACTTTTGAAAAGCTTTTCTCAACAGAGATGGGCGGCGGATATCCTAAAGAGAGGGTTGTGCCTGAGCAGAGAAACAAAAAGATTCTTGACGAGGTTAAAAAGATAACCCATCACGATATTATGTATGTTCTTGAGAACATTGACCAGGACTTTCTGAAAACAACCGTAAGCGGTGAGAAGTTCAAAGAATTGTTCTTTGCAAACTGTCAGGTTCCTGAAATAGCTGATTATATTAAAAAAGTTATCAGCGAATAATTGGACAAAAATTCATGGTCAAACAAATAGTATATTGACATGAAATATAAAAGCTCCCGGTCTTTGAACAAACAGGTTTGTGCGTGCAGTACAAGCCGGAAAGGTTCATTTACAGGGAGCTTTTTTATTTATTAAGTCTATCAACCGAAGTTCTTTTAATTCAATTTTATATTACAGAAGTTTTGAGTTTCAAATATGTATTCAGCGGATTCAAAATAGATTGTTTAATCTTGACTCATATTATTCATATTATTTTTTAAAATTTTAGATGAATCCGCTGAATACATATTTGATTAATTTCCACACATTTAGCTTTTTTCAGTTATTTTATTTTTTATCTACTATATTTATTATTTCATTATATATAACCGCCTCCATATCATCCGGGTCTTCATTGACTTTTACCTCACAGCAAAATTCACCTAATGTACTATTTCTTATTCTCCAATAATTCTTTAACAAATTATCTTCTTCTTTTTTAAATAGAGAAATATAAAAAGTATATTTTTTATAATATACCTTAAATATTGTTGTGTCCGCTTCTATTTTAAATCCCTTTTTCTCATATTCTTTATATTTTGGAAACCACTCTTTTAAATCATCATTAAATTTATTTTTTGCCCATTCCTCACAAAACATTTTTTTCCTCCATAGACTTTTAATAATTTTATAGATAAAAATTATTTAATCTTCAGATTCATTTAATCTCATAGGCATTTTATTTTTTCATAAATAAAGTTTTTCTATTTACAAAAGATAGCTTTTAAGGGAATTTACCTTAAAAGTTAATAAGGGAATTTGCCTTATGTTAAGCTTTGCGAAGGGTGATTAAATTGAATTATCGTATTAGAGATTTACGTGAAGATAAAGACTTAACTCAAACAGATATAGCAAATCTTTTGAATATTCATCAGACAACATATTCATCATATGAATTGGGAGATTTGAATATTCCGGTTTCAGTACTTAATAAGTTAGCTGATTTCTATAAAACAAGTATAGATTATCTAGTCGGACGTACTGATGAAAAAAAACCATATCCTAGAGGTAAATCAAAAAAATAATTTTCAGTTTTTATTTTCATTATTATTATAAGGGAAATTCCCTTAAAAGTCAATAAGATATTTTCCCTTATATTAATCTTTGTATGAGGTGATTAAATTGAAATATCGAATCAAAGATTTGCGTGAAGATAATGATTTGACACAAAAACAGATTGCAAAGGAAATAAATGTTCATCAAACAACGTATTCTGACTATGAATTGGAAAACATACAAACTCCGGTTGATGTACTTGATAAATTAGCTGATATATATAATACAAGCATAGATTATTTAGTTGGACGCACAAATGAAATTAAGCCTTATCCTAAAGGTTAAATAAAATAATATAAAAGCAACATATATAATGAACACTGCGTGTTCAGATGATGGCTCACCTAACGCGGCGCATAAATGCGCCCTGCCGATGTTCGCTAAACCCCGCTTTTTTGATGAGAAAATAAATAATATATCGGAATATCTTTATTCACGGCAGTACACATAGTCAACGGGGAAGTAACAAGGCTTTTTCATCTTGAAGCGCAGATTCAAGATGAAATTAGCGGGGGCGAGCGCCCATTGGAGCCGATAGGCGACCTAAGCGAGCAAGCACTTTTTCTTTGGTGAAGCGTTTCTTTTTCTTGCGAGAAAAAGAAATGGTTCAAACACCTATTATAAGTAAAATAATAGATATTATATGGGGTCATATACAAAGTAAATGGATAGTATTTTTATTAAACAAAATAATATATATTAAATTTATATAATGAACACTGCGTGTTCAGATGAGGGCTCACCTAACGCGGCGGCATTAGCCGCCCTACCGAAGTTCACTGAAAACCCTGCTTTTTTGTGTAATAATTTAAACTAAAAACTCAGTTTTTTATAGGTAAATAAATTAGGAACTCGGAATATCTTTATTCACGGCAGTTCACAAAGTCAACGGGAAAGTTACAAGGCTTTTTCTTTTGTGCGTGGAGCGCAAAAGAAATTAGCTGGGGCGAGCGCCCCTTGGAGCCGCAGGCGACCTAAGCGAGCAGTACTTTTTCTTTGGTGAAGCGTTTCTTTTTCTTACGAGAAAAAGAAATGGTTCAAACACCTTATTATGTAATAATAAACTTTTTTATATGGGGTCATATACAAAGTATATAAATATTTTTTTCGTAAAGTAAAATAATAAAAAAATTATATGGAGTTATATATAAGGATAGTTTTGGTGTGAATTTTTCAAAAACCATTCTCCAAACTGGTAGCAATTGAAAAATAAATAATATAATTATGCCTCATCTTCCGCCATATCTCTGCAAAATAAAAATTTTTGTAGGAATGCACAAATTTGTGAATTGAAACTTGTGGTAAAAGCCGAATTTTGTGTAAATTTTACTGAAAATTTTCTTGACATTTTCCGCCACAGATAGTATAATAATCAAGCGTGACAGAGACATACGATGAACTCGGAGGTGGCAAACAACGTTTATACGTTGGTTTGGAAATTTCGGGGGAGATTGTCCGGTTTTAAAAACAGGGCGGAAGGTCACACTTAATCGAAATACAGAAGTAACATGGCTCGCATTATGCTGGTGCGGGAGTATGTATTACTGTGTCTATTCCACCCGAATGCGTATCCGTTAGGATGCGTTATTCGGGATTAATTATGAAACTGTGCGAAACGCCCGGCACAGTGTAAACTTATTTTAATAAGGAGGGTATTTTTTATGGCAACAGAGAGAATCAGAATCAGACTTAAAGCTTATGATTCAAATCTTATCGACCAAAGCGCCGCTAAGATTGTTGAGACAGCTAAGAGAACAGGTGCAAAGGTATCGGGTCCTATCCCGCTTCCTACTAGAAAGGAAGTTGTTACTATCCTGAGAGCTGTTCATAAGTATAAGGACTCTCGTGAGCAGTTTGAACTTAGAACTCACAAGAGACTTATCGACGTTCTTAACCCGAACGGCAAGACAATCGACGCGCTTAAGCACTTGGATTTGCCGGCTGGTGTTGATATAGAACTTAAAATTTAGTTTATTGCTTTCCATAATATAGGATTGATAACAAATTTATTTAGTTTACCAAAAATTTGGTTATGTTGGAATCCCAACCGCTGGCCCGCAGGTATGTTTTTTATTAAACCAATGCTTGTGTAATATAGGAGGAAATAATAATGAAGAAAGCAATCTTAGGTAAAAAGATTGGCATGACACAAGTCTTCACTGAGGACGGACAGTTAATCCCTGTTTCCGTTATCCAGGCAGGACCATGTCAGGTAGTACAGAAAAAGACCGAAGAAGTTGACGGCTATACAGCTGTTCAGGTCGGTTATGAGGACAAGAAGGAAAGACGCGCGAACAAACCTGAAAAGGGACACTTCCAAAAGGCAAACGTGCCTGTTAAGAAGTATCTTAAAGAGTTCAAGCTTGACAATGCCGCAGAGCTTAACGTCGGCGACGAGCTTACAGTTGAACAGTTTGCAGACGGAGACGTTTTGGACGTTACCGGAACAAGCAAAGGTCATGGTTTCGCAGGTACAATCAAGAGATGGGGAACACACAGAGGTCCTATGACTCACGGTTCACATTATCACAGAGGCCCTGGTTCATTGGGCGCATGTTCTGACCCGTCAAGAGTTTTCAAAGGCAAGAAGATGCCGGGACACTATGGTGTTGTAAAGGTTACAATTCAGAATCTTGATTTAGTTAAAATAGATAAAGAGCGCAATCTTCTGTTGGTTAAGGGTTCTATTCCGGGACCTAAAGGCGGCTTGGTTGTTGTTCGTAACGCAGTTAAAGCTAACGCTTAAAACCACAGAGAGAGGAGGATATAGATATGCCTACAGTAGACGTTTATAATGCTGACGGTAAGGTTGTCAGCACAATGGAGTTAAATGACAGCGTTTTTGGTGTTAAAGTAAACAAAGACGTTATGCACGAAGTAGTTGTTAACTACTTGGCAAATCAGAGACAGGGTACACAGTCAACACTGACACGTACAGAAGTCAGAGGCGGCGGAATCAAGCCGTGGAGACAGAAGGGTACAGGCCGTGCAAGACAGGGTAGTATCCGTGCTCCGCAGTGGGTCGGCGGCGGCGTCGCTATCGGTCCTAAGCCAAGAGACTATAGCTATAGATTAAACAAGAAGGTAAAAAGACTTGCTCTTAAGTCGGCTTTATCTTCAAAGGTTGAGGAAAGCGAGATTATCGTTCTTGACGCTCTTGATTGCAAGGAGTTCAAGACAAAGCAGGTTGCTGATATGCTCGCTAAGTTAAATGTTACAGAAAAGGCGCTTATAGTTCTTCCTGAGAACGACAAGAAAATTGTTAACTCAGCAAGAAACATCAGAGGTGTTGACGCAACATTTGTTGGCGCTATTAACACTTATGAAGTGCTTAACCACACAAAGTGCATTATCTTAAAAGATGCAGTTGAGAAACTTGAGGAGGTGTACGCATAATGGTAGCACACGATATTATTAGAAGACCTATCATAACTGAAAAAAGCATGGACCAGGTCGCAGATAGAAAGTACACTTTTGAAGTTGCAAAAAATGCGAATAAGATTCAGATAAAGAAAGCCGTTGAGGAAATCTTTAAGGTTGAAGTCGCTAAGGTTACTACAATTAACTACAGCGGAAAGCCTAAAAGACAGGGCGTGTTCGTTGGAAAAAGAGCTGACTGGAAGAAAGCTGTTGTAAAGCTGACTGAGTCAAGCAAAACTATCGAACTGTTTGAGGCTTAATCGATACCTTAAAATTTTGCAGATAAGGAGATATAGAAAATGGGAATTAAGAAATATAATCCTACTACACCTTCACTGCGTCAGATGACATGTTCTACATTTGAGGAGCTTGACAAGGTCGCTCCTGAAAAATCGCTGCTTCGTCCGCTTCATAGTAAAGCGGGACGTAACTCGTACGGTAGAATTACTGTTAGACACCGTGGCGGTGGTACTAAAAGAAAATACAGAGTTATTGACTTTAAGAGAAACAAGGACGGAATGGAAGCTACCGTTTTGTCAATTGAATATGATCCGAACAGATCAGCAAACATCGCTCTGCTCCAGTATGAGGATGGTGTAAAGACTTACATTATCGCTCCTCTCGGATTAAAGAAGGGTGATAAGGTTATCTCAGGCGAAGGCGTGGATATTAAGCCGGGCAACGCTATGGAGATTAAAGATATTCCGGTTGGTACTATGATATACAACATAGAGCTTAACCCGGGAAAAGGCGGACAGATGGTCCGCAGCGCAGGTAACACTGCACAGCTCATGGCTAAGGAAAACGGCTATGCACAGGTTAGACTGCCAAGCGGCGAGGTTAGAATGGTTAGACTTAACTGCCGTGCGACAATCGGTCAGGTAGGAAATCCTGATTATGAGAACATCAACCTGGGTAAAGCCGGCAGAAAGCGTCATATGGGCTGGAGACCTACTGTTCGTGGTGTTGTTATGAACCCGAATGACCATCCACACGGTGGTGGTGAAGGTAAGTCCCCTATCGGTATGCCGAGCCCTGTTACACCATGGGGTAAGCCAACCTTAGGTTACAAGACCAGAAACAAGAAGAAAGCGTCTGACAAGTTTATTGTTAAGAGACGTAACTCTAGATAAGGAGGGAATATATATATGGGTAGAAGTGTTAAAAAAGGACCTTTCGTTGATCAGAAACTTCTCGCAAGAATAGTTGCTATGAACGAAAAGAATGAAAAGAACGTATTAAAAACATGGTCAAGAGCTTCCACAATATTCCCTGAGATGGTAGGACATACCATTGCAGTGTATGATGGAAGAAAGCATGTTCCGGTATATGTAAGTGAAGACATGGTAGGCCACAAGCTTGGAGAATTTGCTCCTACAAGAACCTACAGAGGTCATGCCGGCGCTAAAACAACAGGCTAAGAAAATCGGTTTTAGCTGGATTATTTAAGCAGAAATCATCAGCCGCTGGTTTAATATAATTTGCCCGGCGGCGGAAACAGTATTGAAAGGAGCCATACAGATATGGAAGCAGTAGCAAAAGTTACTCATGTACGTATTGCGCCGAGAAAAGTTCGTGTAGTTATCGACTTGATAAGAAATAAGTCAGTGGGCGAAGCAATCGGTA
This sequence comes from Monoglobus pectinilyticus, assembly GCF_002874775.1. NCBI lineage: Bacteria > Bacillati > Bacillota > Clostridia > Monoglobales > Monoglobaceae > Monoglobus > Monoglobus pectinilyticus. Next base: position 1,366,076 of record NZ_CP020991.1, read on the forward strand.
TTCTTAAGAATACTCCAAAAGCAGCAAGTCCTGTTGTTGAGAAGCTTTTGAACTCCGCAATCGCAAATGCAGAAAACAACCACCAGATGGATGTTGAAAAGCTTTACGTTTCGGAAGTTTATGCAGATCAGGGACCGACGCTGAAGAGAATTCAGGCAAGAGCGCAGGGACGTGCGTTTAGAATTAATAAGAAAACAAGTCATATTACAATAAAACTTCAGGAGAAGGAATAAGATAGGAGGAATAAAAGCATGGGTCAAAAAGTTAATCCACATGGTCTCAGAGTCGGCGTTATCAAGGACTGGGATTCACGTTGGTTTGCAGGTAAAAAGGACTTCGGCGACAGCCTCGTTGAGGATTATAACCTCCGGGTATTCTTGAAAAAGAAATTATTCCAGGCCGGGGTTTCAAAGATAGAAATAGAAAAGTTCGCGAACAAGGTTCGTATCTCAATCCATGCCGGCAAGCCGGGTATTGTTATCGGTAAGGGCGGCAGCGAGATTGAAAAGCTGAAGAAGGAACTTGAAAAGATGACAGGAAAGACAATAATCCTGAATGTTATCGAAGTAAGAAATCCTGATTTGGACGCTCAGCTTGTTGCTGAAAATATCGCGTCACAGCTTGAGAGACGTATATCTTTCAGAAAAGCTATGAAACAGTGTATGGGCAGAGCTATGAAGCTTGGCGCTAAAGGTATAAAGACGCAGGTTGCCGGTCGTGTTGGCGGCGCAGAAATTGCCAGAACCGAGCACTATCATGAAGGTACAATCCCTCTCCAGACATTAAGAGCGGATATTGATTACGGATTTGCTGAGGCGAACACAACCTATGGTAAGATTGGTGTTAAGACATGGATCTACAACGGTGAGGTTCTCGCTGACAAAGGCGGACGTACTCAAAACAGAAGCAATAATAGGTCAGACGCTCCTAGAAGACAGCAGAGAGGTGCAAGTCAGAGAGGAGGCAGAAGATAATGTTATCCCCAAAGAGAGTTAAATATAGAAGAGTACACCGCGGACGTATGAAGGGTACTGCTCATCGCGGAAACAAGGTTTCCTACGGTGAATTCGGTATCCAGGCGCTTAGTCCTGCTTGGGTTACAAGCAATCAGATTGAGGCTGCCCGTGTTGCTATGACGCGTTATACAAAGAGAGGCGGTCAGGTTTGGATTAAGATATTCCCTGACAAGAGCGTTACAAAGAAGCCGGCTGAAACCCGTATGGGTAAAGGTAAGGGCGCACCTGAGTACTGGGTAGCCGTTGTTAAGCCGGGCCGTGTAATGTTTGAAATTGGCGGTGTTAGTGAGGAAGTAGCACGTGAGGCGCTGCGTCTTGCAATGCACAAGCTTCCGATGAAGTGTAAGTTTGTCAGAAAAGCTGACCAAGAAACGGAAGGTGATAGTTAATGAAAATAAATGAGATAAGAGACCTTTCAACGCAAGAGCTTGAAGATAAGGTTCAAGACTTAAAAGAAGAACTTTTCAACCTACGTTTTCAAAACGCTACCAACCAGCTCGATAATCCGATGAGAATGGTTAGCGTTAAAAAGGAAATCGCTAGGTGCAAGACAGTATTAAAAGAAAAAGAACTCGGTTTGAATTCAAACATAAATGCGTAGGAGGTGCAGATAAATGGAAGAGCGTAATTACCGTAAGACTCGTATCGGCGAAGTTGTGAGCGATAAGATGGATAAGACGATTGTAGTTGCAATCAAGGAAAATGAGAAGCACCCGCTTTACGGCAAGGTAATGAAGAGAACCTATAAGCTTAAGGCTCATGATGAAAACAACACATGCGGCATAGGCGATAAAGTTAAAGTCATGGAAACAAGACCTCTCTCTAAAGATAAGAGATGGAGACTGGTTGAAGTAGTTGAGAAAGCTAAATAAGATAGGAAGAATAGGAGGAATTCCGTTATGGTACAACAGCAAACTGTTTTAAAGGTTGCTGATAACAGCGGAGCTAAGGAAATCCTTTGTATCCGTGTTATGGGCGGTTCTTTCAGACGTTATGGAAATATAGGCGACGTAATCATTGCTTCTGTTAAAAAAGCAACGCCCGGCGGCGGTGTTAAGAAGGGTGAAGTCGTAAAGGCTGTAATTGTCCGCACAAAGAACGGTATTAAGAGAAACGACGGCTCAAAAATTAGATTTGATGAGAACGCCGCTGTTTTAATCAGAGACGATAAGACACCAAGAGGAACCCGTATATTTGGTCCGGTTGCAAGAGAATTGAGAGATAAAGATTATATGAAGATATTGTCTTTGGCTCCGGAAGTTCTTTAATTTCTGTGCTTGCAGCGGATAAATTATTGGATATATACAGATATTTTAAGATATCAAACGGCTGCTATGCAGCGTTATGAACTAGAATAGGAGGAATACGATGTCTACTAAGATGCACGTCAAGTCCGGCGACGAGGTAATCGTTATCAGCGGAAAAGACAAGGGCAAAAAAGGCAAGGTTTTGTCTGTAAACGCTGAAAAGCGCACTGTCATTGTCGAGGGCGTTTCTATTGCCACAAAGCATAAGAAGCCGCGCAAGATGGGCGAAACCGGTGGTATCATAAAGCAGGAAACACCGATTTATGCTTGTAAGGTTATGCATATTTGCGACAAGTGCGGAGCTCCTACAAGAGTAGGACGCAGAGTGCTTGAGGACGGCGAACATGTTCGTTACTGCAAAAAGTGCGGAGAAACATTTTAACCTTAAAACTTATGGAAGGAGGTAAGAGTCTAAATGAGACTTGAAGAGAAATATACTAAAGAGATTAAAGACGCTATGATGTCCAAGTTTAATTACAAGAGCGTAATGCAGATACCAAAGCTCGTTAAAGTTGTTGTAAACATGGGCGTAAGCGACGCTAGAGAAAACTCTAAGGCTTGTGACAGCGCAGCTGCCGATTTGGCGCTGATTACCGGTCAAAAGCCGATTATCACAAAAGCAAGAAAGTCTGTCGCAACATTTAAAGTAAGAGAAGGAATGAATCTCGGATGTAAGGTTACATTGAGAAGCTCAAAGATGTATGAGTTTGTTGACAGATTGTTCAATGCAGCTTTGCCTCGTGTACGTGACTTTAGGGGAATTAACCCGAATTCATTCGACGGCAGAGGAAACTATAATTTAGGTATCAAAGAGCAGCTTATCTTCCCTGAGATTGAGTATGATAAGATAGACAAACTCAGAGGAATGGATATAACATTTGTTACAACAGCGGAAACTGACGAGGAAGCAAAAGAGCTTCTCACCCTTATGGGTGCGCCGTTCACAAAATAGTACCGAATAAGGAGGATAAAAGCTTATGGCTAGAAAGTCAATGGTTATTAAGCAACAAAAAAAGCAGAAGTATTCTACACGCGAATACAACAGATGCAAGATTTGCGGCAGACCGCATGCTTATCTTCGCAAGTTCGGTATTTGCAGAATTTGCTTCCGTGAGCTTGCTTATAAAGGCCAGATTCCAGGCGTTAAGAAAGCTTCGTGGTAAGCCGATATAAAAGTTAACAGAATACAAACATAGAAGGAGATAAGGTGGTCTTTGATATAGAGACGGAAAACCAAACCAATCTCTGATTCCGATAAAAAGGAGGTAAGTCTAAATGCATATTACAGATCCTATAGCAGATATGCTCACTAGAATCAGAAATGCTAACAATGCAAGACACGAATCCGTTGATATTCCCGCTTCAAAAATGAAGAAGGCAATAGCTGACATTTTGGTTCGTGAAGGATATGTTAAGAGTGCCGAGGTTATTGACGACGGCATACAGGGAGTTATCCGCGTTACACTTAAGTACGCAGAGAACAAGCAAAAGGTATTGACAGGTCTTAAGAGGGTTTCAAAGCCCGGTCTTAGATCTTATGCTTCAAAGGATGAGCTGCCCAGAGTTCTAAAAGGCTTGGGTATAGCTATAATTTCAACATCCAAGGGAGTTATGACAGATAAAGAAGCCCGCAAGCAGAATGTTGGCGGCGAAGTACTGGCATTTATTTGGTAGAAAGGAGGAGAATTCATTGTCACGTATAGGAAATATGCCGATTACAGTGCCGGCAGGCGTTACTGTTACAATCGGTGCAAACAATGAAGTTACCGTAAAGGGTCCTAAGGGAGAACTCAAACAGTCACTCCCCGAAGATATTATTTTAGAACAAAACGGAGATACGATTAACGTAAAGCGTCCGTCAGAAATTAAAAAGCATAAGTCACTTCACGGTCTTACTCGTACTCTGCTGAACAATATGATTGTCGGTACAAACGAGGGATTCAAGAAGGAGCTGCAAATCAACGGTGTTGGTTACAGAGCAGCAAAGCAAGGCAATAAGCTTGTTATGAATTTGGGTTATTCTCACCAGGTTGAGATGGAAGAAAAGGATGGAATTTCTATTGATGTTCCGCAGCCAAACCAAATTATTATCTCAGGAGCTGACAAACAGAAGGTTGGACAGTTTGCAGCAGAGGTAAGAGAGAAGAGACCGCCTGAGCCGTATAAGGGCAAGGGAATTAAATACGTTGATGAGTATATCATACGTAAGGAAGGTAAGACCGGTTCTAAGAAGTAATTAGACGCTTGGAGGTGCAAATTTAATGATTAAGAAGCAAAACAGCAATGTATCAAGACTCGCAAGACATGCCAGAGTCCGCAAGAAGATATCGGGCACTGCTGAGCGTCCGAGACTTTGCGTGTTCAGAAGTCTTAAAAATATCTATGCTCAAATTATTGATGATACAACTGGAACAACTTTAGTATCAGCATCTTCGCTTGATGCGGATTTAAAGGCAAACTATGGCGGCAATAAAGATGCAGCAAAAGCTGTAGGTCAGGCTGTAGCAAAGAAAGCTTTGGCTGCCGGTATAGAGAACGTTGTATTTGACAGAGGCGGATATGTATATCACGGCAGAGTTGCAGAACTCGCCGCAGGCGCACGTGAAGGCGGCCTGAAATTCTAGTTTAGATAACAAGAAAGAGGTGAAACGATAAATGGCAGAAAAGGGCGAAAGAACAAAGAAGCAGGAGCGTATAGACGCAGAAGTTCTTGAGTTGGAAGAAAAAGTTGTTTTCTTAAACCGTGTTGCAAAGGTTGTAAAGGGTGGTAGAAACTTCAGATTCAGCGCACTGGTAGTAGTGGGCGACCATAACGGCCATGTTGGCTGCGGTATGGGTAAGGCTGCTGAAATCCCGGACGCTATCCGTAAGGGTATCGACGACGCTAAAAAGAATATGATTACAGTTCCAATGGTAGAAACTACTATTCCACACGAAATTATCGGTGAATTCGGAGCCGGAAGAGTACTGCTTAAACCGGCTGCAGAAGGTACCGGAGTTATCGCAGGCGGACCTGCTCGTGCAGTGCTTGAGCTTGCAGGTATAAAAGATATAAGAACAAAATGTTTGCGCAGTAATAACCCGAAGAACGTTGTTTCAGCAACAATCGAGGGATTGGCTTCACTGAAGAGCTTAGAAGAAGTTGCAAGGCTCAGAGGTAAAAAGCCTGAAGAAATACTGGGCTAATAAAGGCGATTGAGACAGGAGGAAAGATCCTTGGCTAATACAATTAAAGTAACTTTAACAAAAAGCACCATCGGTGCTAAGCCGGACCAGGTAGCCACAGTCAAGGCGCTGGGTCTTAGAAAGCTGCACCAGACAGTTGAGCAGCCTGACAATCCTCAAATCAGAGGAATGATTTTCAAGGTTAAGCATCTTGTTACTGTAGCTGAATAATTTCAAAAGATTTTAACTAGACAATTTTCGATAAAAAAGGAGGAGGTGGACTCAATGAAACTTCACGAATTATCTCCAAGCGAGGGCTCAAAGAAGAAGGCGTTCAGAGTCGGCAGAGGTCACGGAAGCGGAAACGGTAAGACATCCGGCAAAGGTCAAAAAGGTCAAAAAGCTCGTAGCGGCGGCGGTGTTCGTCCCGGCTTTGAAGGCGGACAGATGCCTATCTACAGAAGACTTCCAAAACGTGGCTTTACAAATATTTTTGCAAAGAAGTACACATCAATCAATGTTGAAGATCTCAACAAGTTTGATAACGGTACTGAGATTACAGCGGAAGTTCTTAAAGAGAACGGCGTTATCAAAAAGATTAATGATGGCATAGTTGTTTTGGGTCGTGGAGACTTAAACAAGAAAGTAACTATTAAGGCTAAGAGATTCAGCAAGAGCGCTGAAGAAAAGATTAGTGCAGCAGGCGGAAAGGCTGAGGTGATTTAATCATGATAGATACCATACGTAATGCATGGAAGATTATCGACCTCAGAAAAAAGATTTTATACACGATTTTAATGATAATAATCTTCCGTCTTGGTTCATGTATCCCGGTTCCTCTTTTGGATCCGGCGGCAATGAAGGAAATATTTACATCTGATAATTCACTTTTTGGATTCATTGACGTTATTTCCGGTGGTGCGTTCCAGAACGCGACCATATTCGCTATGAGTATCACACCATACATCAATTCATCGATTATTATGCAGCTTTTAACCGTTGCTATTCCTGCTCTTGAAAGACTTCAGAAGCAGGGTGAGGACGGAAGAAAGAAGATAGCACAGATTACAAGATACGGCACAGTAGTTTTGGCATTTATTCAGGCAATCGGTCTTTATTTCATGCTGAAGAGCTATAATGCAGTAACTAATCCGGGACTTCTTACCGCTGTTGTTGTTATATTTACATTCACAGCCGGCACAGCGTTCCTGATGTGGCTTGGTGAGCAGATAACCGAAAAGGGTGTAGGTAATGGTATTTCACTTATCATTTTCGCAGGTATCGTTTCACGTCTGCCATCTATGGCACAGTCGCTTTACGCATATGCAAAAGGCGGCGGAATCGGCTTGATTGGAGTAGTTGCTCTGCTTATTATGATAGTCGTAGTAGTTGGTCTTGTTGTAATGATGAATGAGGCCGAGAGACGAATCCCGGTGCAATATGCAAAGCGTGTTGTAGGGAGAAAAATGTACGGCGGTCAGAGTACGCATATCCCGATTAAGGTTGCGTCAGCAGGCGTTATTCCTATTATTTTCGCTATGTCAATTATGTCATTCCCGAGCACAATCGCCGGATTTTTCGGTGTGACATCACAGACAGGCGGATTCTGGGGAGGATTCTTAAAGATATTCTCTTCAACTTCTTGGGTTTATGCAATACTGTATTTCTTGCTGATTATCTTCTTCACATATTTCTATACAGCAATACAGTTCAACCCAATTGAAATGTCTAATAATATGAAGAAGAACGGCGGATTTATTCCGGGTATAAGACCCGGCCGTCCTACATCAGAATACATTTCAAAGACACTTTCGAGAATTACATTGGTTGGCGCTATTTTCTTAGGATTAATCGCCATCCTGCCTATTTTCATTAATTTGGGACTTGGTATAAATAATTTCGCAATAGGTGGTACATCACTGCTTATCGTTGTAGGAGTTGCTCTTGAAACCGTTAAGGATATGGAGTCACAAATGTTAATGAGACACTACAAGGGTTTCTTGGAATAATCTGAGTTTTAACAATTTAAGCGATTATTTACGGCATGAGTAGGTGTTACCTCACTGTTTTGTGAGGTTAAATGCCTGCTCTATCCGTTTTTTAGGATAAAATTTGATTTAATATTTCAAGTTTTGTCAAAAATGAATAGGAGGTATGTTTTATGAGATTGATTTTACTGGCTGCACCAGGTGCGGGAAAAGGTACGCAAGCGGAGAAATTAAGTGAGCATTATGGTATACCCACTATTTCTACAGGAGCGATTCTCAGAAAAAACATAAAAGAAGAAACTGAGCTGGGGAAAGTAGCAGCACAGTATATAAATGATGGAAAGCTTATACCCGATGATGTTATGATTCAGGTTATGTCCGACAGATTGAGTCATGAGGACTGTAAAAACGGATTTATTTTAGATGGATTTCCTAGAACCTTAGCCCAGGCTGAAGCTCTTGAAAAATCAACTATAGAAATTGATAAGGTTCTGATGCTTAACGTAGCTGATGAAACAATAATAAGCAGGCTTTCAGGACGTTTGGAGTGTGAAAGCTGTGCTACTACTTATCATAAGGAGTTTAGGCCTCCTGCAGAGGCAGGCATATGCGACAAATGCGGAGGTCATCTGACAGTACGTGACGACGACAAGCCGGAAACTGTAAAGGCACGTCTTGAGACTTATCATACTCAGACAGAGCCTCTTATAAATTATTATAAAGAAAAAGGTTTGCTGAGAATAGCTGCAGGCAAAGAGAAGATTGAGGACACGACAGCTGAAGTCATAAAGGCTCTGGGGGAATAAAAGTGGTTATTATAAAATCTAAGTCAGAAATAGAAAAGATGAAAGAAGCCGGCAGGATAACATATGAAACTTTAAAGGAAGTGTCTAAGGCAGTAAAACCCGGCGTTACCACAATGGAACTCGATAAGATTGCCGAGGATTATATCCGTTCTCGTGGATGTACTGGTTCTTTTAAGGGTTACGGCGGATTTCCCGGCACAGTTTGCGCCAGTGTTAATGATACTATAATACATGGATTTCCTGATAATGTTCCATTAAAAGATGGAGATATAGTCAGTATTGACGTAGGAGCATGTTTTGAGGGATATCATGGAGATGCTTGCAGGACATTTAAGGTTGGAAAAGTGGATTCAGAAACAGAGCGCTTGATTCAGGTTACAAGACAGAGCTTTTTTGAAGCATTAAAATTTGCTCGTGACGGATACAGAATATCTGATATTTCCAGAGCTGTACAGACGTACGTTGAGGCAAACGGATTTTCTGTGCTGCGTGGATACTGCGGTCATGGTGTTGGCGCTGACCTCCACGAAGACCCTGAAGTGCCGAATTATGTTACCAAAAGCAGGGGGATAAGGCTTAGACCGGGAATGGTTATAGCTGTTGAGCCCATGATATGCGGCGGAAGCGAAGACGTGTATGTTGCTGATAATGAATGGGCAGTAATCACTAGAGACGGAAAAAACACAGCTCATTATGAAAATACTATTTTAATTACAGCAGGCGACCCTGTTCTTTTAACTTTGCCGGATGGTTTTCCGGAAGTTGAATAAAAGTCAAAAATCAGCATAATATTTAGGTGAACCAATGACAGATCTTATTGAATCGAAGCTTACAGTCGGAGATATAGTCAAATCTACCGCCGGCCGCGGAAGCGGAAGAATATATTTGGTAGTAAAGTCTTTAGAAAACGGATACGTTTATATTTCTGACGGAAAGACTAGAAAAATTAATAATGCAAAATTAAAAAAGAATAAGCACTTAGTTAAACTGGGAAATATTAATGACTTAGATTTTTTGGATGCTCCCGGAGGAACTGCGGATGCTGAAATCAGAAAAATTTTAAAGGAGGTGTAGCGAGTATGTCAAAAGAAGATGTTTTGGAAGTTGAAGGCAAGGTTTTGGAGGCGCTGCCAAACGCAATGTTTAAGGTAGAACTCGAAAATGGACACAAAATTTTAGCTCATATTTCAGGAAAACTAAGAATGCACTTTATAAAAATACTGCCGGGTGATAAGGTTACAGTTGAAATTTCACCTTATGATTTATCAAAGGGCAGAATTACATGGAGAGCAAAATAAGTCCTATTTGTATAGGGCTTATAAGTAGTTGGGGAGGCCTGTTTTATGAAAAAAATCTGTCTGATTCTTATATGTATGGTCATTTCTGCATTTTCACTGTCATCATGCGGAAATTCTGATAATGAAGCGCAGTCAGTTGCTAATGTTGTAAGCACAGTTACAATTAGCTGTGCCGGAGATTGTACTTTGGCGTCAGATGAGAGTTTTTCTGACAATACATTTGAGGATGTACTTAAAAATAACAAGAATGATTATTCTTATTTTTTTAAAAACGTTAGACATATTTTTGAAGATGACGATATTACCATTGTCAATTTTGAAGGTACATTGTCCAATAATGGGGAGAGACAGGATAAGGAATATGCGTTCAGAGGAAAACCCGATTATGTAAACATTCTCAAAAAGGGCAGTGTTGAGGCTGTCACTTTGGCAAACAATCATAGTGAGGACTATGGACCGGAAAGTTTAAAAGATACTAAAAAGACGCTTTATGATTCGGATATAAAATATGCTTTAAATACCGAAACGGCTCATTTTAACATTCGGGGAGCAAAAGTTGGGATTATCGGTCTTTATCAGTTAGACGGGTCTGCCGGTGAGGTATTACCGTCGGCTATGTCTAAGATTGAGAATGATGATTTGAAAATTGTTCAGGTTCATTGGGGCGAAGAAAAATCAGATACGCCTTCAGACGAGCAAGTAAGTCTTGCGCACCGTGCTATAGATATGGGCGCCGATTTGGTAATAGGTCATCACCCTCATGTTCTGCAGGGAATTGAGAAATATAAGGGAAAATACATATGTTACAGTTTAGGAAACTTTTGCTTTGGCGGAAATCCAAATCCCAGCGACACAGATACAATGATTTTCCGACAGACCTTTACTTTTAGAGAAGGTATGGCAGCAAAAGATGATTACTACTCAATAATTCCCTGTTCAATATCTTCAAGCAGGACAAGCAATAATTATCAGCCGACACCTTTAGAGGGTGAGGAGAGGAATAGAGTTGAACAGAAGATTTCCGAAAGATCAAAGAAAGTCGGCGATGGTAATCTTGACTTAAAATTTGAGTAACAGATATTTAAACTTTGTTAAAGATAAATAGATGAATATTTTTAATAAAGATTGACTTTAAGCAGTAATTGTGGTAAAATAATACGGTTCGTTAGTATGGAAATACATATTTTCGGATATAATACAAATTTAGGAGGTGAAGGAAATGAAAGTCAGACCTTCAGTTAAACCTATTTGTGAAAAGTGCAAAATAATTAAGAGAAAAGGTAAAGTTATGGTTATATGCGAAAACCCGCGTCATAAACAGAAGCAGGGTTAAGCTTTAACATAATGTGAGCAGGGTTAGGCATTAAGACCACTAAATTTTTGCCGATGCCATAGAAAATATGGGTGAAATTCTGCTCCTTTTTCATTTGAAATTTTTATGGAGGTGAATTAATTATGGCACGTATCGCAGGTGTGGATTTACCAAACGAGAAGAGAGTTGAGATTGGCTTAACTTACATTTTTGGAATTGGTCTTTCTACTTCAAAAAAGATTTTGGCAGCAACAGGAGTTAATCCGGACACAAGAGTTCGTGATTTGACAGAAGATGAGATTCAGAAGCTCAGAAATGAAATCGACAACTACAACGTTGAAGGTGATCTGAGACGTGATATCGCACTTGATATCAAGCGTTTGATGGAAATCAACTGCTACAGAGGAATCCGTCACAGAAAAGGTTTGCCTGTCCGCGGACAACGCAGCAAGACAAACGCCAGAACCCGCAAGGGTCCTAAGAGAACTATTGCAAATAAGAAGAAATAATTAACTAGTTAATTGCTAAAAGCTTTAATACAGTTAATGTTTAGATTTTTATTTTAATAGTTTTATGATTTTGAATTTTCTTCAATATTTTTATATATTGCAAGATTCCGTAATCTTATAGGAGGTGAAAGATACAATGGCAAAAGTAGCTAGAAAGTCAAGACGCCGTAAGGAGAAAAAGCATATCGAGCGCGGCGCTGCACATATCAAATCTACATTCAATAATACCATTGTTACTATTACAGACGTTGCCGGGAATGCAATTTCTTGGGCAAGCGCAGGCGGATTGGGATTTAGAGGTTCTAAAAAGAGCACACCTTTCGCAGCACAAATGGCTGCTGAAACCGCTGCAAGAGCTGCAATGGAACATGGTTTGAAGACAGTTGAAGTTTACGTAAAAGGCCCGGGAGCCGGACGTGAAGCAGCAATCAGAGCTCTTCAGGTAGCTGGTCTTGAGGTTAATATGATTAAGGACGTTACACCTATTCCGCATAACGGTTGCAGACCGCCGAAGAGAAGACGTGTGTAGTCTAAACTAAGAATGTTAATAGATTTGTAAGGAGGATAAAAGAATGGCTAAAAATATGCAGCCTGTGCTTAAAAGATGCCGTACCCTCGGTATTGAGCCGTCTGTTATGGGTATAGACAAGAGTTCTAACAGAACTTTTAACCAGAGACGCAAAAAGCAGAGCGAATATGGTATGCAGCTTAATGAAAAGCAAAAAGTCAGATTTATATATGGCGTTCTGGAAAAACAGTTCGCAAAATATTATGTTATGGCCACAAAGATGAACGGTGTTACAGGTGAATGTCTGCTTCAAATTTTGGAGTCAAGACTTGATAATGTAATATACCGTATGGGATTGGCTAACACAAGACGTGAAGCAAGACAAATTGTTAATCACGGACATGTTACCGTTAACGGTAAGAGAGTAGACATCCCTTCTTATCTTGTAAAGCCGGGCGAAGTTATCAGTCTTAGAGAGAGCAGCAGAAATGCTGACAGAATGAAAGACATCGTTGAAAGAAACTCAAACAGACTGGTACCTAAGTGGATAGATATGAATAAGGACACATTGGAAGGCAAAATCATTGCACTTGCTGACAGAGAGGATATCGACTTCCCTGTTGAGGAGCATTTGATAGTCGAGTATTACAGCAAATAGTAGGGTTTCGCTACTATCCTAATTTATAGGAGGTTTAACAATGATTGAAATTGAAAAGCCACGTATAGAATGTGTTGAAATATCCGAAGACGACAGATACGCAAAGTTTGTTATAGAGCCTTTAGAAAGAGGATACGGAACTACTTTGGGTAATTCACTGAGAAGAATGCTTTTGTCATCTCTTCCCGGAGTCGCTTCAACGTCTGTTAAAATTGACGGTGTGCTTCATGAGTTTTCTACCGTTCCGGGCGTTAAAGAGGATGTTACAGAAATTATTTTGAACATAAAAAATCTTGTTATAAAGCTTCACTCTGATGGTCCTAAGACTGTTTACATCAATCAGGAAGGCGCGGGTGAAATTTGTGCCCGTGACATAAAGCATGACGCTGATGTGGAAATCCTAAATGGGGATATGCATATTGCAACTCTCGATGAAGATGGAAAACTGTTTATGGAAATCACAATTGATAAAGGCCGCGGTTACGTCTCATCAGATCAGAACAAGGAGCTTATTCAAGGTCAAATCGGTGTTATTGCAACGGATTCGATTTTCACACCTGTTGAGAAAGTGAATTATTATACCGACAGTACCCGTGTGGGTAATGTTACCGATTATGACAAGCTGACGCTTGAGGTGTGGACAAACGGCACTATTACGCCGGCTGAAGCTGTGAGCCTTGCAGCTAAGATAATCAGTGAGCATCTCAGTCTGTTTATCGATTTATCTGACGACGCTAAAAACGTTGAGATTATGATAGAAAAAGAAGAAGGACAGAAAGAAAAAGTACTTGAGACAACAATTGAAGAACTTGATTTGTCAGTACGTTCTTATAACTGTCTGAAACGCGCAGGTATCAATACCGTTCAGGATTTGACAACCCGCAGCGAGAGCGACATGATGAAGGTTAGAAACTTAGGCCGCAAGTCGCTGGAGGAAGTTATTGCGAAACTGGAGGCTATGGAACTTGGTCTCGCAAATGACGACTAATTTGTATTAAGAATTATAGGAAGAGGTGATTTAAGTGGCACAACAAAGAAAGCTGGGTAGACCCACAGACCAGAGACGTGCTATGCTCAGAAACCTCACTACTTCGTTTTTAGAGAATGGTAGAATTGAGACTACCACAACAAGAGCGAAAGAGGTTAAAAGAATGGCTGAGAAAATGATTACGCTCGGCAAAAGAAACACACTTCACACAAAGAGACAGGCACTTTCTTATATAACAAAAAGAGAGGTCGTTTCGAAGTTGTTTGACGAAATCGCTCCTAAGTACGCTGAAAGAAACGGCGGTTATACAAGAATTATAAAGGTTGGACCGAGACGCGGCGACGCTGCTGAGGTTTCTGTACTTGAGCTGGTTTAATTTAGTTTATTTTCCCCTTGCCTGTGCGGCAGGGGGATTTTTTTATTTATCTAAACTGTCAGTTAATTTTTTATACATCCAGACATGAGGATATGATTCGTCATAGTGAGGTTCGCCTTCATCTATATATCCGTTTTTGCGGTAAAATTCCACCGCTTGCAGCTGTGCTGATAAACGTATTAGTTTACCGCCTTTTTTGGCAATGAGATTTTCAGCTTTTTGCAGCAGCTGTGAACCAAGACCAAGACCTCCGTAGTTTTTTAATACTGCTATCCTGCCGATTAAGTATGTATCCTTTACCTTATCAATAAAAAAGCGGCATGTTGCGGCGGCTTTATCATCAGTATATAATACCAAATGAGTTGCAATGTCATCTATATCATCAAATTCATAATTAAATCCTTGTTCGTTTACAAAAACTGTTTCTCTGATATTTTTAGCTTCCAAAGGAAGATAATTAAAAGATTCTATTATCATTTATTGCCTCCGGTTTTTTATTTTATTTATTAAGTAAAATTATATTAAAATATAGTTAAATTGTCAAATCGCTAGGGATAATACAATTTTAATTATAATTTTATAATTGTGACTGTAATTGTATATAGTTTTAATTTCTTGAATGTAGTTTAAAATGTTAGTTTAATTTTGTAATGCTCTTTATAGAGATACTATCTGAACAGAGAGCTTTTAAGACTTATTTTTTGTATTATTATATATTTATAGTAAGTATATATTTTCTTTTTATATGACCCCATATAAAAAAATTTATTATTACATAATAATGGTGTTTGAACCATTTCTTTTATTTGAGTATACATAATAATGACATTGTAGGTTATGGCAAAATAAAATCATATGTATAACACACACTTTCAAGAAAAGTGTGGTCGCACTCGCAAGAAAAAGAAACGCTTCACCTGTGACCGCACCTATATGGTGCGTGTGATACAAAGTAACTTGTTTTGTAATAACCTACAATGTCATTATTATGTATACTCAAAAAAGAAAAAGTGCTGCTCGTTTAGGTCGCCTGCGGCTCCAAGGGGCGCTCGCCCCCGCTAATTTCTTTTGCGCTCCACGCACAAAAGAAAAAGCTTTGTAACTTTCCCGTTGACTTTGTGAACTACCGTGAAAAAATATACCGATTTCCTATAGATTTAACTTATCAAAAAAGCAGGTTTTAGGTGAACAACGGTAGGGCGCATTTATGCGCCGCGTGAGGTGAGCTATCATCTGAACACGTAGTGTTCAATATCTAATATTAATTAAAAATAATATTGTATATAACCGTATAGAATATATCATTTTGCTGATTCAAAATGAGAAATTTCTATCTTGTTAATTTTATTAAATCGTTTAAATTGCAATTGGGCAATACTGTACAAATTCTTTCTAAAACGCTTAAATCAATTCTTGTAACTTTGTTATCACAATACCGCTGGACTTGACTATATCCCATTCCAGTCATTCTACACAACTCGTTTCTTGAAATATAAAACATAAATATTTTGCATAAAAGTTAACTGGGAGTAAAGTTAGTAATAAAAATAAGTTGATTAACTTTTAAAAAACTGTGATTATTTTGTGTTGTCAATCGGTTTTTATATTGTGTTAGGCGAGAAATGAATTCTATTATGATATTGGAAAAAACATCTTATTGATATAAATATAATTGATAATGTTTATGGTGAATTAATTTTTTTGTTTTCATAAAGACTTGCTTGTTGTATATACTTATCTAATATATAAAATTTATAAAATGGTAGGGATATATTTTTTATTTACAATTATTTTGAGGTGTTTTTTATGACTGTAATTGTATATAGTTTTAATTCTTTGAATGTAGTTTAAAATGTTAATTTAATTTTGTAATACTCTTTATATAGATACTATCTGAATAGAGAGTTTTCAAAACTTATTTTTTGTATTATTATATATTTATGGTAAGTATATATTTTCTTTATATATGACCCCATATAAAAAATTTTATTATTACATAATAAGGTGTTTGAACCATTTCTTTTTCTCGTAAGAAAAAGAAACGCTTCACCAAAGAAAAAGTACTGCTCGCTTAGGTCGCCTGCGGCTCCAAGGGGCGCTCGCCCCCCGCTCATTTCACCATGAAGCATGGCTTCATGATGAAAAAAGCCCTGTAACTTCCCGTTGACTTTGTGTACTACCGGAATAAAGATACTTCGAGTTCATATTAATTTACTAATTAAAAAACTAAGTTTCCAGTCTAAATTAATACAAAAAAGCAGGGTTTTCAGTGAACATCGGTAGGGCGCATTTATGCGCCGCGTTAGGTGAGCTATCATCTGAACACGCAGTGTTCAATATACAAACTATATTAATTTATTATTTTATGAGGATATAAAATGCGTAAAGAAGCAGGTT
Source organism: Monoglobus pectinilyticus (assembly GCF_002874775.1). Lineage (NCBI taxonomy): Bacteria > Bacillati > Bacillota > Clostridia > Monoglobales > Monoglobaceae > Monoglobus > Monoglobus pectinilyticus. Next base: position 1,382,404 of record NZ_CP020991.1, read on the forward strand.
TTGAAAACAGAGACCGATTCGTTGAATTGGGGTTGATGATTTCAGCTTTAAGAAAGGCTAAGGGATATACCCAATATGAACTTGCAGAGAAAGCCCATATTAGCCGGTCGCATCTAAGTTCTATTGAAGCCCCTAATATAACCGCTTCCTTTTCTCTTGAGGTTTTCTTTAATATAGCCGACATTTTGGGAGTAAAACCCGGTGATTTGCTAAATCTTAATTTGCCGTCTTCCTATTTTAATAAGGATGAAAAAGATAAAAATTCAAAGGACAAATAGAGCAACAGCAAGCTGCTTAAAATACAATATTATATAAACTTAAACGGTTTGGCAGAGCTGTCCCATTTTCTGTAAATGATAGATTACTCTCACAATTTTTTCCATCATGAAATTTTACAACATTGTGATGTTTTCCCTATTTTACGATACGGGTATGTTTTTTATATATTGCTGAGTATACAAAGCAATAAAATATTTTATAAATATAAATATAAATATAAACATAAATATAATAATAGGCAAGAGCACCTGACAAATATTTGTCAGGTGCTCTTTTGTTACTGTTTAGAAATATTTGATTATTTTACGATAACCATTTCCTGAACAGCGTCCTGATAAAGTTTTACGAACAGTCTTGCTTCGTTGTCTTTCTCGTAAAGCTCTATATCAGCCGGCGATACAACAGATATACTATTCTTCTTCTTTGATGAATCATAGAGATATACTATTGCGTCCCCTGTAGAGTAGTTGTAAGTTGCGTCACCAACAGCTACGTTTACGCTTCCGCTGAACTTCTTAATAGCTCTTCCGTAAACGGTTGTCAGGTCGGTCGTTACATTTCTCAGGAATTCTTCTGTCTTGTTGTCGCTGTCGAACAGAACTGTTATACCGTCAATCTCACCCTTAGCGTTTGTCTTATACTGGATGATATCACCTGACTTAAGGGCTGTTCCGTCACTCTTTCTAAGAACGCTCTTGTCTGCTGCCATTATTTCAACTGTCTCTCCTGACTGGTATCCATAAAGCTTATCGGTATACTCATAGTCAGCATTCTGTGTCTCTGCGAGATAATTTACAACTGTTATCGGCGACTCAGCGCTTGTGATGCTTGTTGAGCTTGTGATTATTACTACGTTAGCCATATAGTTTTCCTGAAGGTCATAGATTATTGCGTCGTATGAAGAATCATTTGACAATGTGGAACTGTTACGCATTGAATACTTGTCTGTGTCTGTTCCAGCGCTTGCAGGAATATCAAATATGATTGTGTCCTCGTTGATACCTACATTTCCTAATTTACCGGAAGCACGTTTGTAAACCATATCTTCCTTCTGAATGTTTTTAGTAAATGTGCTTGTGTTCGGAGCGCCTGTTGCTGTCTCATCTTTTGCTGTTTCGATTGCTGTTATCTTGCCGTCGCTGTTAGCTTCATAGATTATGAGCTGCGGTGTTGCTTTTCCTCCGGCTGTCAAGGCATTTACTACGGTTGTAGGAGTCTGAGCGTATTCTTCGTTAAATCTGAGTTTTGTTGCACTCTCCATAACAACAGTTTCACCGGTCTTTGTGAACAGTTTAAACTGACCTACTTTGTCAAAGCTGTCTTTGAGAGCAGCGTCAACCAAGTATGCGTAGTTGGTTGTTATAGCGGATTCGTTTGTTGCTTTTGTGTTTACAGCAGCAATCTTATCCTCAATATCTAAATAGAATGTTCCCCTGTCACGGAGTTTAATTTCGTTTGGATAACTTGTAGCTTTTTCATAAAGTGTTTCACTGTCACCTATTCTGTATCCGTCTTCAGAAATTTCATTTACTGTACCGGTTATTGACGCGTCTGAAACATATGCTTTTATCAAGTTCTTATCATCACTTATGGTGTAAGAAATTACATTCCATTCTTTGAGGTCTGAAATGTCAATCTTGGCTCCGTCCTTGATGATACTGTATTTAACGTCGGCATTATCTTTGTCAAATACCAGTGAACCGTTGAGATATTTGTCTGTAACTCTTCCGGTTATTTCTGATACTGTGTCAACTACCAGATTAGTAAAGTGGTTTACGAATACAACATTGTACATACTGTTGAGGTTAGTGTCTAGAAGAACGAGGTTACCGCTTGCCGGTTTAAGGTCTTCGTTTGTGAGTCCTGTTTTATACTTACCGTTATAAATATAGACGGCGTTCGGATCTATAGATACTGTTTTTGTTCTTCTGTCTGTATTTCTGTCTGCCCAGTATTCAACTGTTCTCTTGTCTGTTGTGTCGCCTGTTACGTCTACGATGTCTGTTGAGTTAAGTGTTAATGTGTTGTTTTTGTTCGGCTGTTCTGTTACTAATATAAGTGTCTTTTCGTCTGTGGTTTTATCTATTCTTGCGTAATACAATACATTGTAACCAAGCATTTGTGTTGCGTTTGTATCACCCATCAGATAAAGTTTGTCGTTGATTTGGATTCTGTCTTCAGCTGTTGTTGAACCGCCAGACAGTGAAGTTTCACCGGTTGCTGTTATCTGACCGTATGCTTTTTCAACATTTAATTTGTCATAAAGCAAAGTCTTGTCTACAACTTCATAAGATATGCTTGAACCATATCCAACCTGCTCCATAAGGTTAACGGTCATTGCATTAAATACCAACTGTGCTATGTCGCCTCTCATTGCAGGCTCAGCAGCTGTAGCGTCAATGCCTCTCAGCAGCTGGTTAGATGACGCGATATACATATATCCGGTTGGAAATCCGCCCTTGTCCTCAGCGGCCGGCTCATATCCTAGAGCACGAACTATAATTGCTACCGCTTCTTCAAATGTTACGTTGTCATCAGGTCTAAAAGTTCCTTCTGTATCACCGACTACTAAACCTTGCTGGTCGGCAGTGTTTATTGCGCCTGTTGCCCAGTGATCTGCAGGTACGTCAGGAAATTTTGTAATTCCGTTGGAACTTTTTACTACGTCTTCAAGTCCAATAGAGTATACAGCTACTTTTGCCATCTCACTTCTGAGGATTGGGTCGTTAGGTCTGAATGCGCCTGACTCGGCGTCTCCGACCATTATTCCCAATGCTCCGAGGAGTTCTGCTGCCTCTGCATATTTTGTATCTGATATATCCGGAGACAGCGCAACGCGTGCCGTGCTGTATCTTGACTGTGCCATATTCGAGTTTATCGGCATGGTTGCCATACCGTTATACTTCGAACCGTTTTCGATTAATGTTGTGGAAACGCCGTTAGTTATGTCAATTGTTCCATCTGTGTTTGTGCCGTCAAATGTGCGCAGATTGACATCCTGCTGACCTTCTCCTGTTGTTGTTTCGTTATTTCCATTATTATTAGTAACGGAACCTTGAGGATAGTTTTCAATGGTTCCGCCTTCATTGGGCACTACATCAGCAAATACGGCAAATCCGCACATTGAATAGATTGCGATGCTCATAGCCACAATAAAGGAAATGAAAGTTTTTTTCATTTTCAGTCCTCCTATTACAAAAATCATCTTTATTTTTGATTTTTTTACAATGTTAGTATTAGCGCAGGAATTGAAAATACACCGAAAACTTTATGGTATTAAAGACATTTTATTTGAAATTTGGTTTTTTGTTACATAATTGTTAAAAAAAACTTTCACATTTGGATAATTGGCGGTTGAAATATTTTGGCACGTATGGTATATTTAAAGTAGATAATTAACAATATAATGTGTATCATATACATAGGAGGTTTAAAATGAAAATTAAAAGATTTATTTCGGCGCTGCTTTGCGGCACAATGCTGGCAGCGGTACTTTCGACCTCGGTTTTTGCGGCGACTTTTTCCGACGTGGAAAACGACGCGACAGTTGCATGGGCAAAGCAGGCAATAAACGAGATGACGGACAAGGGATACATAAAAGGTTATGAGGACGGCACCTTTAAACCTCAGCGTGCAGTCTCAAAGGTGGAAACCCTGGTTCTGATGTCCAGAATTCTGGGAGTTGAAGACTCTGAGTATTCGCAGACGGTGAAGTGGGCAGACGCCGGTTACTCGGCTACGGTTAACGCTATTAATACGACATATGTTGATGAGCTTAGCTTTTTAATGTATTTTGACGTTTTGAATATTACTGACTTGCGCGACTATGCGTCAGCGGCAAATGCAAACACATCTCTTCTCAGATGGCAGGCAGCGTATTTGATGGTTAAACTGGCTGGAAAAGATGACCAAGCACAGTCAGCTGTTTTGGATGAAAACGAATATTCAGATTATGCTTCTATCCCTGAAGCTGCGCGTCCTTATGTTGCTTATGCTACAAATTTAGGGCTCATGAACGGTATGGGAAACGACGAGAACGGCAAAGCATTTTTCTCACCGGAAACAACGCTTACCAGAGCTCAGATGGCAACTCTTCTTAACCGTATGATGGAGAAGATGGACAGAAATTATATTCAGGGAAAAGTCAGCTCAATAGATACTGGCAATAAAAAAATGGTAGTAAACGCTGACGGAAAGAATACAACCTGCACTATCGGAGATATGACAGGTATAAAGATTAATGGCGAAAATTCAAAGTTCAGCAGAATAGAATCACAGAGCGAAGTTATGGTCACTTATACATTCGGCGATGTCAGAATGATAGAGACAGTTCCGCCTGAGGAAAATCTTTCTGTATATGGAATAGTTGTTCAGACAAGTGATAATTCCGGCGGACAGCAGATAACTATAAAAGATTCCGAGGACGAGAACAATAAGGCGACATATACTTTCGCTTCAAACTGTAAGTATACTATTAAAGGAAGCCAGGGTTCTTACGGAGACGTTAAGGCAGGCAACTTTGTAAGATTGGTACTGTCAGGTTCAAAGGTAACTGAATGTTCAGTAGAGAGCAAAACCTCAGATGTGTCCGGAACTTTCGTAAAGGTTAATGCCGGAGACGATAATCGTACAACAATAACAATTAAGAACAGTGATAATGAGCAGGAGACATTTGACGTTTCTATAAACGGTGTTGAGGTTACCAGAAACGGCAATATTGCGGGAGTTAGAGATTTGGCTAAGAACGACAGCGTTGTTTTATCACTGACATACGGCAAGGTTGTTTCAATAAAGGCTACAAGTGAGACTGAAAACGTATCAGGTACAATAAAGGAGATAATCCTGAGCGAAACTCCGCAGATTACTCTTGATGTAAAAGGAAAGAGTGAGACATATAACCTTACTGCTTCAACGTCTGTTAAGGTTAACGGAGTGGACGCAACTATATACGACCTGCGTCCGGGAAATGCCGCAACGGTTGTTACAGATGGTTCAAATATTTCCAAGATAGAGTCCAGCGCGACTTCATCAACGGGAAAGACGACAGTGACAGGTAAAGTTGTAAGCATAAACACAACGCTTAAGGTTATAACAGTAACCAATTCATCTGGCGGAACAGAGACGGTATATTATGAGTCAGGAACTACATTCCTGAAATCAACCACCGGAAAGAGTATTACAGCAAAGGATATTGTTGCAGGGTCTAATATAACAGCAACAGGTTCAGATTCAACAGGATACTTTGTAGCAACTATAGTTATTTCAGATTAATATAATTCTCTAAAAAGTCCGGCGCTGTATAGCGCCGGACTTTTTTAAATATAATTTAATAAAAAATTTTTAAAACAGAAATATTACATTAATTTAAAAATTTTTATAATTTTTAAGAAATATATATGGATATAGATAAGAACTTAAAATATTTATTTAAATAATCTGAACTGTATAATAATACATCCGATTATCTTTTTTCTGATTGTTTCATAATCATATGTATATAATATTTGTATAATATACGGAGCGTGAAAAGCTTAATAATTTTTTGATGACTTTCTGTGTTTAGTAATTATAGATTTATAAAATTTTATATAAAAATATATGTTTTCGGTGAAAGCCGGCCTGAGAAATATTGTTTATCTCGTTAGATGAGCAGCAGATAAACACTTATTGTTCAATATACAGTTTGTAACCAAAATTATTCTTATATATTAATTTTAATATTATGTATTATGATTAATGAAAATAAAATATAGCATAAACACTATATAAAAGGTATAATTTATATAACATTTTTAGTTGAGTAAAAGTTTATAGAAGACCGAGCCTGTATACAGTGAAGTCTAAAAGGTATATTTAAATCTAATATTATTATTAAGCCAAATAGCAAATAGTTTGTGAAATATAATCTATAGACCCTCGGTGAAAGATAAATTTATTTTGCAAATCATTACAACATATATACAAATGCGTTACTATCTTGCATAAAATATGTTTTTGTGCTATAATAAATTAGAATATGTAAAAATATCGGTAAGGAGCTTTTGAATGCGAGATACAATTGATATATTAGGAGTTAAAATTGATAGGATTACATCGGCTTATGCTTTGAAGAAGGCTGAGCAAATGGTAAGAAGCGATGGGGTTTCAACTATTTTTACTCCCAATCCTGAGATAGTTATGGCGGCTTATGAAGACGCCGGATTTAGAGAAGTCCTGAACTCGGCTGATATGTGTACCCCTGACGGTATAGGCGTTGTTTATGCGGCCAAAATGCTTGGAACTCCTGTGCCTGAACGGGTTGCCGGCTTTGATTTGGTCTGTGGTCTTTTGTCCAATATCAGAAAGACAGGTGAAGGCGTTTTTTTATTCGGAGCTAAGCCGGGCGTTGCTGAGGCTGCAGCTGTTAAACTTCTGGATGAATATGTTGGTTTGAATATAGTTGGTGTTCATCATGGATATTTTTCGGATAATGAAACCGATGATATTGTTAAACAGATAAACGAGTCAGGCGCTAAGCTGCTTCTAGTCTGTCTGGGAGCTCCTAAGCAGGAAAAGTGGATATTTGAAAACAAGTCAAAGCTTACTAATGTCTCTCTTTGTATGGGAGTCGGCGGGGCTTTAGACGTATTTGCGGGCGTTGCAAAAAGAGCGCCTGAGTTATTTATAAAGTGTAATCTTGAATGGCTGTATAGATTTTGCAAGAATCCCAGCAGATTGGGTAGATTTGCTACACTTCCAAAGTTTGTTATGACTGTCAGGAAGGATAAAAAGAAAAATAAATAGAGGGAACAGGGAGAAATATATAAAAAAGAGGTTGATAAGATGCTGTATATTTTCTTAGCTGATGGATTTGAAGAGACCGAAGCGGTGGCTCCTGTTGATGTGATCAGAAGAACAGGGCTGGAGGTTAAGTTCGTTGGAGTGGACGGCGAACTTGTTTGCGGCGCTCATAATATTACCATAAAAACAGATTGTTCTGAGCCGGATTATTCAGATATTTCAGGTGTAATTCTGCCTGGAGGAATGCCGGGAACCCTAAATCTTCAGAAAAATAAAATGGTTACCGATGCAATTGAGTACTGTGTGAAAAATGAAAAGCTGGTTGCCGCTATCTGCGCTGCCCCAATGATTTTAGGTGATCTTGGATATCTTGACGGCAAAGATGCAGTTTGCTTCCCGGGGTTTGAGGATAGTCTGACAGAATCAAACATATTATCAGACGGAGTAGTGAGAGATGGAAATTTTATCACAGCTAAAGGCGCAGGGAAAGCGCTGGAATTTGGAGCCGCTATTGTGGATTATTTCTCAGAGCCTCCAAAAGGTGAGCGCATTTTGCAGAAAATGCAGGTTTAGATTATGAATAAGCAAGAGCAGAGAAGAACTTTGAGAAAAATAAGAGATGAAATTCCACAGGAATTAAGAACTTTAAAGAGCTCTGATATAACAGAAAAATTTTTAAAGTCAGATAAATATATATCTGCAGAAACGGTTATGCTTTACATATCTTTTGGAAGTGAACCTGATACATTTGACATTTTGGACAGAGTGATTTCAGACGGTAAGAAGCTGGCTGTGCCATTGTGTGATAGTGTGAAATGTGAAATAACAGCTTTTGGAGCAGACAGTCTAAGTCAGCTGAAATCCGGCAGTTATGGAATTTTAGAACCTGACTCTGAGCTGATTGAATCCGGTGTTTTGAAACCTGTTCAAAGTTCTGAAATAGATTTAGTTGTGGTTCCGGGACTGGGTTTTGATAAATACGGATATAGGATAGGATACGGCAAAGGGTATTACGACAGGTTTTTAAACGGCTTTGCCGGTGATACTATTGGTCTTTGTTTTAAAGAGTGTCTGCTTGATAAAATATACCGTGACGAGTTTGATATAAAAGTTGATACAGTTATCACGGACAGTGATATAATGTGCGGTTAAACAGCGGCTTATGAATCAGCCGGGATTTTAAAATACATATAAACGGAGGGTGATTCAAGTGGAGCATGAATATAAAACTCTTGAAGAGCTTGAAGCAAAAAGAGCGGCAAGAGAGGCAATGAAGCAGTTAAAACAAAAAAAGAGAAAAAGGGTCAGAAGAATAATAGCCCTATGTATTGCTGCAGTCATAGTTGCTGTTGTCATAGGCGCTGCAGGTAATTTGGCATACCGTGATATAAACGGTCTAGACGGCGATGGAAAGAATTATGTTATTGATGTACCCGCAGGAGCCGGTTCGGCTAAGGTTGCTAGCCTGCTTGGAAACCGCGGCGTTATAAAATATCCGGCGTTGTTTAAAATGTATGCCGGAAATAAATACATTTTTCAAAGAGGAAGACATTCTGTCAATTCTTCTATGACTTATGACGAACTTTTGGAGACATTTGGAAATTACGCTGAGGGCGGCGTAGGCGAACAGGTTCAGATAGTTATCCCGGAGGGTTATGAGCTTGGGCAGATAGCTGATATATTGGCTCAGAACGGACTGGTGGATAAGGAAGAGTTTATGGATGAAGTAAATAACGGAGAATTTGATTATGACTTTGTGAATGAGATTCCGCGTTCGGAGAATCGCCTTGAGGGGTATCTGTATCCGGCGACATATCAAATATATCCGGGCACCTCGGCTCATGATATAATTATTATGATGCTGGACGCGTTTAAGTCAAATGTGCTGCCTGTATACAATCAGAGCGGTTCCGGAGACCCGATTGATCAGGTTGTGACAATGGCTTCTGTGATTGAGAGAGAAGCGGCAAATGACGGAGAGAAAAAGCTGGTTGCCTCCGTGTTTAACAATAGGCTGTATGAGGGCAAAAAGCTGGAATCGTGTGCCACTGTGCAGTATTTGCTCCATGAAAGAAAAACTGTGTTGAGTATTGAGGATACAGAAATAGATTCTCCATATAATACATATAAATATAAAGGTTTGCCGGAAGGTCCAATAGCTTCTCCGGGGCTTGCGTCGATTAAGGCGGCGCTTAGGCCTGCTGATACCAATTATATGTATTTCCTTGCTGACCCGAGCGGAAATAAAAATTATTTCTCTCAGACTTATGATGAACATCAGGAAAAAATGAAGCTTCTTGAGGAGGGAAAGCCGGTTGACGAGAGTACGCCGACACCAAGCCCTACCGAAAAGGCTAAAAATTGATTATGGTTTAGACTTTTTAAAAAGGGAATAGATATGATAGACGATAGCGTAAATTATGATTATATAATCAGATATATTAGGAGTGTTATTCCGGAGAGCACCGGTTTTTTAAAAGAGCTGGAGGAATTTGCGGCTGAAAATCAGGTGCCAATTTCACAGCCCGAAACCATAAAACTGATAGAAGTTTTGATAAAATTTGGGCGCTGTGAAAAGGTCCTTGAGGTCGGCAGTGCTATTGGCTATTCGGCCATACGCATGATAGGCGCAGGAGCCGGGAAGGTCGATACTATAGAACTCAATCACCAAGCAGCGGTATTTGCTGAAAAGAATTTTGCAAGAGCGGGATTTTCTGACAGGATAAAGTTGTTTGAGGGTGACGCAAATGATATATTGCCGGAATTGGCGCAGAATAAAAATAATAAATACGATATGATTTTTATAGACGCGGCAAAAGCCCAGTATAATTCGTTTTTTGAACCATGTTTCAGTATGCTGCGACACGGGGGGCTGTTAGTTTCAGATAATGTGCTGTACAAGGGAATGACTGCAACAGACGATTTGGTTCTGCATAGAAAGCGTACTATAGTTAAAAGGCTCAGAGAATATATAAAAATGCTTTGTGAACATGAGAGTCTCGAAACAGCGGTTCTGCCGCTGGGAGACGGGGTGGCGCTGAGTATTAAACGCTGATAGGAATTACGCTTATTTTTATGACGCTGGAATGGAGTTTAATAGATGCTTGAAAAGACAAGAAAGTTTAGGGACGCGATTAAGAATATTGATTTTACCCTTATTGCACTGACTGTTTTGACGGCTGTTTTCGGAATAGTTATGATTTCAAGTGCCGGTGGTGACGGAGCGGTTAGATACGTTATAGTGCAGTCTGCGGCATTAGTTTTAGGATTGATAGGGGTTGTCATAATAAGCATACTGGATTATGATTATTTGGCGAGATTGTCAAAGTATATTTATGCGGCATGTATCATATTATTGGTTTTAGTGCTGATACCCGGACTGGGCAGAGTGCAGAACGGTGCGAGAAGCTGGTTTGTTTTCGGTCCTGTCAGTTTTCAGCCGGCAGAGCTGGTCAAAATAGGATTTGTGATAACGTTTTCCAAGCATTTGAGTGAGGTTGGAAGCGGTTTGAATGAACCGAAAAACATGTGGAAAGTAGCTCTGCATCCAGCAGCGCTGTGTATTTTGATGTTGCTTCAGCCGGATTTCGGAACGGTTGTAGTATTTGTGATGATGGCGCTGGCTATGCTGTTTATGGCAAAAATCAGCTGGAAGTATTTAGCCGGAGCTTTTGGGGCTCTGTTGGCGGCCTGTCCGCTGATTTGGATATTTCTGCTTAAACAATATCAAAAGGATAGGATAATCACCTTGTTTAATCCGGAGAATGACCCGACAGGCAGCGGCTATCATGTTATTCAGTCAAAAATTGCCGCAGGCAGCGGCAAGCTTACGGGCATGGGGTTATACAACGGTTCCAGCCGCTATAATAATCTTTTGCCGGAGCGGCACACGGACTTTATATATTCTGTAATTTGTGAAGAATTGGGTATGATAGGCGGTGTGGCTGTAATAGTGCTGTTATCAGCGATAATTATCAGGTGTTTATATATAGGGCTCAATGCGAGGAACAGCGAGGGACTTTATATTTGCACGGGAGTGGCGGCTATGCTGGCGTTTCAGGCATTTGAAAATATAGGGATGTGTATAGGGTTGTTCCCTGTAACCGGAATAACTCTTCCGTTTTTCAGTTACGGAGGTTCATCGCTTGTGACGAATTTGTTGGCTGTGGGACTTGTGCTTAATGTGAGGTACCGGTATAAGAAGATTAATTTTTAGTTAGATAAGCATTGATTTGATGTTAAATATAAAAAGACTAATTGAATTGACATGCACCATAAAATCTAAACATTTGTGGATGCATATTGATTCAATTAGTCTTTTTGGTTGTAAAAGGCGCAGTCTTTTATAATTAGGATTTCTATATTATTCATGTATATATTTAATAAGTATCTTTGTGTTATATATTGAATGCTGTGTGTTAGATGAGCTAACATCTAACTTGTTTGCTGTCATACATCACAACTAAGTGATTTATATATTACAATTAAGTTAATTATTGGTATTTATAGTGTATGTAATACAATATAGTTTGTATTACATACACTTTTAAACAAAAGTGTAGCCGCAATTGACTTTGTAGGATAATCAAAATAAGCTAATTTGTATCACACCTGTCTTGCAGGTTGGGCACAGACGTTTCAGGTTATCAAAATATGGTTCGTATTACACGCACCAAGTATATCAAAACAAGCCTGATGATGTTTATCAACAACACTGTAAATAAAAAACTTCTAAAATAATGAATTTTTTTAATATGGCATAGCAAACATTTGAGTGGGATGAAATCAGGTATGTAAGGCGTGCAGCTGCGAAATAGTTCAATATAAAAAGAATTATGATGAACTGTTTTAAATATGTTAACGCTCCATGTACTCCGGCAGTTCACCTAATGAGATATACAATAACATATATCAGATTAAGTCAGACTAATGCCGTTGTAGATTTCAAATTGGGACGAGTCTGAATAACATATACCTTACAGCTGCGGCAGAAGTCACAGATATTAAGGTTTTAATGTAAAAAGTCATTGAGGCCTGCACACTTATCTAGGCCTTGTCATATTGCGTTTATTTATTTTTGATTATATATGACCTTAACGTATCTGTATGTTTTATTGAAGCTTTTCTTATACCAATATCTTATTATTTAAAAAATTTTCTTTTAAAGTTATATTTTTAATATTATTGTAATATTATCTTCAAACTTGTTTTAATTTGTAAAAAGTATAAAAAATCCTCTTCATTCTATATTTTTCAGATATACTGTTAAAAAGTATAAGTATATTTTTTAGATAAGTTGTTAATTTTGTTTAGATAAATTTCGGATTTCGCGCCGATTGTTTCAGCGGCTGATGAAAGAAATTTAATTGACATTTAAAGTTATTGGTGTTATAATCTAACCTAATTATTTGTAATTATAAATTATAATGGATTATTTTGCGGATAATTTAATTTTTAACAGTTAGTTGACAGAGGGGAGAACAGGATAGGTATGGTATTTTCTAGCTTGCTTTTTTTGTGTATATTTCTGCCAATAGTGCTTTTGCTATACTTTTGGAACAGTAATATTACCTACAGAAATACTGTTATGGTTATTGCCTCATTGATTTTTTATGCCTGGGGTGAACCTGTATGGGTTATTGCCTTGCTGTTCAGCGCGGCTATAGATTATGTCAATGGTCTTATAATACATAAATATTTTGGAAAATGGCAGGCTAAGCTGGCGCTTATCATGTCTCTTGTGCTCAACTTGGGTATTCTTGCTACTTTTAAATATTCGAGCTGGATTATCAGCAGTATAAATACCGGTTTCGGACTTAGTATCCCATACTATAACTTCGCTTTGCCGCTCGGTATTTCTTTCTATACTTTCCAAACCCTGTCTTATACTATAGACATGTACAGAGGCGAAATAGAGGTTCAGAAAAATCCGTTAAGTTTCCTTTGTTATGTTTCGATGTTCCCCCAGCTTGTTGCTGGTCCTATTGTCAGATATATCGATATTGAACACCAAATCAATGACAGACATGTCACTCTTAAAGGATTTGAGTATGGAATATTAAGGTTTGTGCAGGGAATGGTTAAAAAGGTAGTATTTGCTAACGGCGTCGGTGCAATAGCAACCGCGCTGCTCGACGGCAATATGGCGTCATCATCTGTTCTGTCCGCATGGGTTGGTATAATTGCTTATACTTTCCAAATATATTTCGACTTTTCAGGTTATTCGGATATGGCAATAGGTATGGGAAGAATGTTTGGCTTTAACTTCCTGGAGAACTTTAATTATCCTTACATAGCCAAAAATGTTACAGACTTTTGGCGGAGATGGCATATATCACTCAGTACATTTTTTAGAGACTATGTTTATATACCGCTTGGCGGAAACCGGCGTCATCAGATATTTAATATCTTGCTTGTTTGGACGCTTACCGGTCTTTGGCACGGCGCCAGCTGGAACTTCCTGCTTTGGGGCGCTTATTACGGAATATTATTGGTGATTGAAAAGAAAATGTTTAGAGGCGCTTTGATGAGGCTCCCGTCATTTTTTGCTCATTTATATACAATCATTGTGTTTGTTTTGGGATGGGCACTGTTCTACTATACCGACTTCGGAGCTTTAAAGGATTGGTTCTTATGCGCATTTGGAGGCACAGGAAAACTGTATGACTTTGCCGGCTTTACGACTCTTATGTCGAATCTATGGCTCCTTATTGCCTGCGCCGTTATTTCAACTCCGGTTTTAAGATATGGATACAGGTGGTTTGCGAAGAAGTGCAGCGCTGTAAATGTGATTGTAACTCCTGTGCTTGTTGTAGCATTGCTGGCGTTCTGCTTTATACTTTTAGTCGGCGAAACATATAATCCGTTCTTATACTTTAGATTTTAATTAAGCATGAGCTGAATATCCGCGGCGGCGGAGTTAAGGGGGCAGGTAAGGTGAAGACTGCAAGAAGAGTCATTACTTTGATATTATTTATTGTATTTTTAATTGCCGGGTTTACTGCTGTTGTAATTCTGCCCAGAGACGAGGCGTCAGCACAGCAGGAAAACAGAAAACTGGCTGATTTTCCTTCATTTTCTTTTGAAAGGCTTAAATCAGGAAAGTTTACTTCTGATTTTGAGACATACCTTTCAGATAATGTTGGCTACCGCAGCACGTTTATGAGTGTTTCTGCTGCGTATAAAAACAGCAAGGGTATAAATGAGTTCGGCAAGCTGGTGGAAACGAACGGCGATTTAGGGACAGGCTCAACTAAGAAAAGTGAACTGCTTGTGACCGATGACCGTGTTATGGAAGTCTACCGTGCCGATGAACAGGCTCAGGAAGAATATATAAAAATGTTGGATTTCTATGCTGAGAAACTGCCGGCAAGTATAAATCTGTATTCTATGATTATCCCTACTCAAATTGATTTTATGCCGTTTTACAAAACAGTGGGTGATGACGAAAAGGAAAATATAGATTATTTATATAGTAACTTTAATAAAAGAGTAAAAAATATCAATGTTTATGATACCTTAAAAGAACATTTTGATGCAGGTGAATATGTCTATTTCAGAACAGACCATCATTGGACAAGCTTGGGAGCGTACTATGCTTACTGCAAAATGGGCGCTGATATGGGCTTTGGCACGCTGAGACTGGACGAATTCCAGAAAGGTGAGGTCAAAGACTTCACCGGATATCTTTACAGTCAGGCGCAGGCTCCGTATTTAGACAGTCATAAGGATACTATAGAATATTATAAAAATGCTTTAAATGATATTACTTTTAAGTGTACTACCTTTAGTTATATACCCGATCAGGAATTTGACTACACAGGAAAAATGTTTGATTTGAGCCGCGGGGCTTCATATAACATGTTTTTGGGCGGCGACCAGCCGTATATAGAGATAGACTCTAACAGCCCGAATAAGAAAACTCTTGTTATGCTGAAAGATTCTTATTCAAACGCGCTTATACCGTGGCTGACATGTGCCTACAGCAAGATAATAGTGGTTGACGCGAGAACTTTTGACCAAAGTATAACAAAGATACTTAACACAACTCCGGTGGATGATTTCTTAATAACTAATTACATTTTGGGAACAAATTTCCGTGATTATATAAAATTGTGTCATGATATATATTGATAATAACGGCGGTTTAATGCGTTTGCAGCGACATGAAAAATTTGTCGTGTAACTTTTATGTTAGAATTTTGTAATTTCTCTTTACAAATTTGTAATAATATGTTATAATATAAAAAATATTTGTGAAGAGGGGTTTGATAATTGTACGGTCAGAATGATTTATCCAAGATAAAGTCCGATCTTACTGACAATGTTGGGCATAAGGTCCGGCTTACGGCTAAGAAAGGCAGAAAACAAATTGTTACACGCGAGGGTGTCATCGAGAGCACATACCCCAGTATCTTTACTGTAAAATTAGATAACCAGAGTGAATTTTTTACATCGGAGCAGCGGGTTTCTTACAGCTATACTGATGTGCTGACAAAGTCGGTTGAACTTGTTATCTACACTCCCGAAGAGGAGTGTTCGGAGAAATCTGTTGATGAGACTTCTGTTGTTGCCGAACTAGAAGACATAGTTTAAAGAAACGTACCTTTTTAAATGTAACATTAGACTTCGCTCCGGCGTTACGCACACTTTGCCGGACGAAGCGCAAACGGGATTTAGGCTTAGGCCTATCCCGTTTTTTCTTTGTTATAAAAATGTAATATATATATTGGATAAACGAAAGTTTATTAGTCTTGACTTTTTGACGAAATTTGTGTATAATGTAATACGTGAGTTTTATGCGTACACAGATTTTATGCAGTGTCACATGTATCATCTTCTTTAATTGCTGATTTTTATTTCAAAACTATCCCGGCAGACTAAGCGGAACAATTGAATGATGTGTTTATTATAACAGTTACGAAAGTTGATCTGAAACAGCCCGAGAAATTTGCGCCGCGAGTGCGCTATTATTGTGATTTTGCTGGATAGTTAATTGAAAAGTCAAGAATGAATTGTTTTACAATCAAAATTATAGAAGGGGGTGCTTTAAGATAAATACTTTGATATGGATATTGATTTTAATTGCCGTTATCATAATAGGCGTTATTAGCGCGTTTATGTCGTTTAGATACGGTTATGCATATAGAAAGAACTTTGCTGAGCTTAAAATAGGCAGCGCCGAAGAAGAAGCGGAGCGTATTTTAAACGATGCAGCGGCTGCGGCCGAGAAGGATGCAGAAAACATAAAAAAGGAAAAATTACTTGAAGCCAAAGAAGAGATACATAAGTCAAGAAGTGAACTTGAAAGAGAAATCAAAGAGAGAAGAAACGAACTTCAAAGACAGGAAAGACGTGTACAGCAAAAAGAAGATACAATTGATAAGAAAAATCAAATGATTGAAAAGAAGGAAGAACAGGTTCAAAGAAGGTTTAACGAGGCAGAAGAACTGCAGGCTGAAATAGAACGTGTTAAAAAGCTGCAGATAGCTCAGCTTGAGAAAATTGCTACTATGACTGCGTCTCAGGCAAAAGATTTGCTTTTAAAAGAAGTTGAAGATGATGTTAAGCATGAGTCTGCACTGCTTATTAAAAGTGTTGAAGAGCAGGCAAAAGAGGAAGCTGAAGAAAAGGCGAAGAAGATTATTACCGGAGCTATTCAGCGCTGTGCCGCTGACCATGTTACCGAGACCACAGTTTCAGTCGTTCCACTTCCCAATGATGAAATGAAGGGAAGAATAATCGGCCGTGAAGGCAGAAACATTAGAACGATAGAAACGCTTACAGGAATAGATTTGATAATTGACGATACGCCGGAGGCGGTTATACTTTCTGGATTTGACCCTGTAAGACGTGAGATTGCAAGACGTTCGCTTGAAAAGCTGATAACTGACGGAAGAATTCATCCGGGCAGAATTGAGGAAATGGTTGAGAAGTCTCAAAAAGAGGTTAAAAATGTTATCAAGCAGGAGGGCGAAAGAGCGGTATTTGAGACCAATGTTCACGGACTTAATCCTGAGCTTGTAAAGCTTATAGGCAGACTGAAATATAGAACCAGTTACGGTCAGAATGTTCTCCAGCATTCAATCGAAGTATCGCATATAGCAGGTTTGATGGCGGCGGAGCTGGGTGCGGATGTTACACTGGCAAAACGTGCAGGACTTCTGCATGATATTGGCAAGGCGATAGATCATGAGGTTGAGGGTTCGCATGTAACTATAGGTGCCGATATAGCTAAGAAGTATAAAGAGAATGATAAGGTTGTTCATTGTATTTTGGCACATCACGGAGATATTGAGCCAAACTCAATAGAGGCATGCCTTGTACAGGCTGCTGACAGTATTTCTGCGGCTCGTCCCGGCGCAAGACGCGAGAATTTGGAAAATTATATCAAGAGACTTGAACAGCTTGAGGAAATATCAAATTCATTTGAAGGTGTTGAACGCTCTTTTGCTATACAGGCAGGGCGTGAAGTTCGTATCATGGTTAAGGCCGATAAGGTTAGTGACGACGATACGATTTTGATGGCTAAGGATATAGTAAAGAGAATAGAAGAAACAATGGAATATCCGGGTCAGATAAAAGTGAATGTAATCCGCGAACTCAGAGCAATAGAGTACGCGAAATAAATATTAAACGGGAACAGCCGCTGTCTTGTTTGCCGGCGGCTGTTTGGTTTTGTGCGGAAAAAATAGAAATTTTTAAAAAAAGACTTGATTTTTACCAGGTGCTGTGATATAATCTAGTGCACTGGTGCTTTGAAACTAAGCAAAATACTATATTTTACTAATATACGTTATTGAACGTATGAGGAGGAAGTTTAAAAATGCAAACAGCTTTAGTTATTATCCACGTGATTATCGCCGTGGTGCTTACAGTGATTGTTTTGATGCAGCACGGAAAACAGCAGGGTCTGTCTGGTGCTATTGCCGGCGGCGCTGAAACATTTTTTGGAAAGAATAAAGGAAGAACTGTTGATGCGATGCTCAAGAAGTTCACGGCTGTTGTAGCTATATTATTTATAGTTTCATCTGTTGTGCTTACTTATGTTTCAATACAGGAGTATGCTTCTCAGAATGCAGTTTCAGACAGTGCGTCAGACGAAGGAACTATGAATGTTTCTACTGATGAAAATGGAAATCTGGTTGATGCAAACGGTAATATAATCATGACTGCTGAAGATATGCAGGCAGCTCAGGCGCAGCAGGAAGCTGAAGCCGGTGCGGCTGAAGGGGCAGATGGCGCAGCTGAGCAAGGTGCAGCTGAAGGCGATGCAGCAGATCAGGGTGCTGCTCAGGACGGAGCCGCTGATGGTGCGGCACAGCAAGACGCAGCACAGCAGGGTGAAGGTCAGTAATTTTAACTATGACTGCCCGTTACAGTCTGACAATTAATTTGTAAATTGGATTTAGGGTAGGCTTACGCCTGCCCTTTTATTTTTAAAGTTTTAATAGGAGGACGATATGAAGGATACAAAATTATTTGTAGTTCTGCCGTGCTACAACGAGGAGGAAGTGCTGGGGGAAACCTCAAAGCGCTTGCTGGAATTATATGGGAAAATGATTAGCGAAGGAACAGTCAGTCCTGAGAGTAAGATAGTTTTTGTAGATGACGGAAGCCGGGACAGGACATGGGAAATAATCAGCGGACTATGCGAGCAAAACAATATTTACAGGGGTGTAAAGCTGGCGCATAATGCCGGACATCAAAACGCTCTTTTGGGAGGTTTGATGACTGTAAAGGACGAGTGCGACTGTGCGGTTTCGATAGACGCCGACCTGCAGGACGATATTAATGTTATTCCTGAGATGGTGAAGAAGTTTGACAATGGATGCGACGTGGTATACGGCGTTAGAAGTGAAAGAAAGACCGATTCGTTTTTTAAGCGCACTACTGCCCAGGGCTTTTATAAATTTATGGCTATGATGGGTGTAGACGTTGTATACAATCATGCAGATTACCGTCTGATGAGCCGGCGGGCGCTTAATGACCTGGAAAGTTTTAAAGAAGTAAATCTGTTTTTAAGAGGATTGGTTCCTCTTATCGGTTATAAAAGCGATAGTGTGTATTATGAAAGAGCGGAACGTTTTGCCGGTGAAAGCAAATATCCGTTAAAAAAGATGCTGTCTTTTGCCTTTGACGGTATAACTTCGTTCAGCGTTAAGCCTATTAAAGTTCTGTGGTCTATGGGGTTGATTGTGTGTGTTGCAGCTGTTATCGCTGCGATATATACTCTTGTCAGCAAATTTTTTGGTTATACCTCAGACGGCTGGGCGTCTCTCATGTGTTCAATTTGGTTTTTGGGCGGTGTTCAGCTTGTGTCTATTGGAATAATAGGAGAGTATATAGGAAAAATTTATAAAGAATCCAAGGCTAGACCAAGATACATAATCGAGGAATATAAAAAGGAAGCAAATAATTAATATTTAATCTGCTGTTTTATCTATACCTGCTTTTTAGTGTAAAAAGTATATTTATAAGAGATACTTCCACTATTAGGAAGGTGAAAAAGGTTGTTTAACGCTTTGTAAATATATTCATAGTTTGTGAACATTCTATTAAAAATTGAAGTCAAAACTTGAGAAAAGTCGAATTTTGTGTTATAATTTACTCTCAGTTTACGCACACAAATATAATGCTTTCGCTGATATATATATTTAATTTGAAGTTTTGTGTTGACTTAGATTGGCGGAGCAGAAATTTTATCAGAGGTGAATTTTGTGAAAAAGAGGATTACTGCGGTACTTTTGACATTATGTATGTCATTATCCAGCATAGCAGTCTTTGCGTATGAGCCGAATTGGTGGGCAGTTGACACGGTTAAAGGGGCGATGGAATACAGTCTTATTTCCACTGAGTATGGAGACAAGCCGTATACAGACGCTATAAACAGGCTTGACTTTATAAATGTTGCTGTAAATATTTATTGTACCATTACAGCAGAAAATGTTACATCAAACGCATATACGCCTTTTGTGGATACCGATAATGTGTTTGCTAATATGGCTTATTATGTTGGAATAATCAGCGGCGACGGTGAGGGACACTTTTTTCCTAAGGATTTTATAACCCGTCAGGAAATGTGTAAGGTAATAACAAGTATGCTGTCTGCTGCCGGTGTTTTAGGTCCATATTTCCCTTCAACAGGCGTTTTTGATGATATTCAGGACGCATGGGATATAGATGACTGGGCTAAAGATTATGTGGCGTTTATGCTGGATAATGATCTGATGGCAGGATACGATGGAATGTTTAAACCAAAAGATTATGTGTCACGTGAGGAAGCAGCAATAATTGCATACCGCTGCTTTGTAAAATACGGCAGGGATGTTGACGGCCGTATTCAGTCTGCTCTTAAATCAGGAACTGACTCAAACGGACGTTTGGTATATACATTGGAAAAAACAGTAATGCAGAGTAATGGAACAGTTATTGCCTTACGTAACGCTCCTGATAAGCAGCTTGTTACACCTGGCGGAGAAGTTGTCGGAGGGGAACCAATAGTTGAGGAAGATCCTGAACCGGTTCCGGACGGAACAGGCGGATATGCGCCAAGCGGAACACCGCTGCAGGTTCCGGACAGCGACGGACTGTATCAGCTTAAAACATATTCAGAAACTTTAGCCACAGGTGAAGCAACTGACAAAGAAATAAGGATATTTGGTTCTGTCGGCGCTAGGTATTCAACTCACGAAGAAGCCGAGGCACATATGGTTGAAGTCGTGGTTCCTGTATGGGAATTTGGAGACGGAGACCAGCTTCAAACCGGATGGCGTTCATTTAAGGTGAATTCGGTACTAGCTGAAGATGTTCAGGCTATATTCAGCGAGATATATAATTCGCCGGAGAAGCCTCCAATAAAGGATGCGGTAGGGTATTCATGGAGAAATGCTCTTTCAGGAGGAAGCGTATCAGAACATAATTTTGGTACGGTTATAGACCTTAACTATAATGAAAATTATTGTGTTTACAAAAACGGACAGCAGATAGGAACATTCTATGACCCGTCGACTTCAGTGTTTTCATTTTCACCAACAGGCGTTGTTGTGCAGACTTTTGCAAAATACGGCTGGCTGTGGGGAGGAAACGCATGGGTCAGCGGTACATATGACTATATGCACTTTACTTATTTAGGTAAACAATAAAATTATGGCGTTTAATTCTGCATATGCCGGATTAAACGCCGTTTTATTTTTAACATTTTGAGTTTTAAGTGAGAAAAGAATATGTAATTATTGTAAATTTTTTGTGCTGAGAATGTTAGTAATTTAGAGAATTGCCCGTAATCACGGCGATTTATTCAATTGTATAATTATGTACAGTTTTTTTTACATAACATACTATGATTTTGTGGCAATCTTTCAGTATAACAAAGATTGATTTTGTCGTAAAACTGTGATAAAATAGATATGGTTTTAGGGAGTAGCATACAGATTATATCTGTTGCGGTTTTCGTCATCACGGTGCGGTCAGCACCCGGAGACTGCAGTCTTTTTTATAGATTTGCGAGACTACAACTCAATGGGTGCCAAGAGTGGCGTTTATTGTGTTGTAGTCTTTTTTGGTACTGCTTTTTAAAATCCACATAATTAAATTTTACTTTATGGAGGTTAGTATGAAAAAGTTTACATCACTGTTTTTAGCTATGGCTCTTGTTATGATACCCCTTTTCGGTTGTTTTGGAACCGGATATGCGGAGCCTGAAAAAAGTGCAGTTTTAGAATCAGCAAAATTAGTGGCATTCCCTGGAGCAGAGGGCGGCGGAATGTATACTACAGGAGCGAGAGGGGACAGCTCTCCCGAGATTTATCATGTAACCAATCTAAACGACAGCGGCAGCGGCTCTTTGAGAGACGCAATATCGGAGCCGGGTAGAATAGTGGTTTTTGATGTTGCGGGAACAATAAATTTGACGAATTATCTTCGTTTCAGTCAGCCTAACATAACTGTTTTAGGACAGACTGCGCCGGGAGACGGCATATGTGTGTCCGGCGCTCCTACAACTATAAATGCGGACAATATAATTATCCGTTATATGCGTTTCAGAATGGGAGTATATGACGAGGCAAATAAAAAGTATGATGACGACGCTTTCGGCGGAATATCCCAGACCTCAGATTTGATTGTAGATCACAGCAGTATGAGCTGGTCTACTGACGAATGCGTTTCTGTATATGCGATTAAGAATTCCACCATACAATGGTGTATAATAACAGAACCTCTAAATACATCTATACACTACGAGGGGGGAAAACTCCAGCAGCATGGATATGGCGGAATATGGGGAGGGGTTAATTCTACATATCATCATAACCTAGTATCAAGCGCTAACAGCAGATTTCCGCGTGTCGGAACCTCCGCTACAGTAAAATCGTATAAGAGCGAGCCGGATTCAAACAGTTTGGTTGACATAAGAAATAATATCTTTTATAATTGGCGTTCTAATACATCTTACGGCGGCGAAAATATGGTTAGGGTCAATCTTGTTAACAATTATTATAAGGAAGGACCCGCGAGCAGCAGTATTAAAAGATTCTATGAAATGTATGCTACTGAAAGCAAAAGCAACAGCAAGCATCCTATAGTTGGAGCCGGTACTGATTTGGCTATTGCGGGAAATTTCTATGACCCAAAGAAGAGCAGCACCACAGTTGATGAAATTAATGCTGACAATACTTTGGGAGTTGCGCATTCAAAAGCTAAGACTTATAATATAGTGGAGTATAATGGTTCTGATGACCCGGAGGCAGAGTTCTCGCACACTCAGTATATAAATGATTATCCGATAACAACCGATACAGCACAAGAGGCATACGATAAGGTTTTGGCTGGAGCCGGGGCAAATATAGTGCGTGACGATGTTGATAACCGTGCTGTAGCAAATGCGTCAGAAAGAACTTCTACGGTTGGGACAAATGGAATTATTGACTGGTCAGAATTAAAGACTATGGATAGATATGAGTATAAGGGAACACCGAAAGCTGACAGCGATGGCGATGGAATACCGGACGACTGGGAGGACAGCCACAGACTTGATAAGAACAATCCGGCAGATTCAATGTATTTTTCTTCAAATCCGGAGTATACAGGGTATTATAATATAGAAGTATATTCATTCGATATAGCTGGGGATGAGCCGTCTCCTACGATGACTCCGGCACCGACTCTTGATCCGACAAAGCCAACTCCAACGCCTAAGCCGACGGCTAAACCTACGGCGGCTCCAACGGCGGCTCCAACACAAACGCCAACCCCAACTTCTCCTGCATATGATGCGGAAATAAACGTGTCCGGCGAGGGGTATGTTAAGCTTACGGATGCAGCTGGCGTTGAGTTTCCGAAAGCAAGGGAGATATATAAAATAGATACTGCTGCTTCATATGAAAACGGTAAGACTGTTCAGGCTGGTGATGGTCTCAGTGTTGTGTTCGGAGAAGCAGACGATAAGGGCGGCACAAAAAATGTGTTTACCACCGCACAGGTAGAACCTGTTGAAATCGACGGCGTAACATATACAGCAACGCTCACAGGTTCACAAAATGCAATGTATTATAGTGGTTCAGGAAGCAAAAACGGAACGTATGACAATCCGCCGAACGGAGGAGCTTTTTTGAAGTTTTCACCAAGTGAGACGGGACGGCTTCAACTGGCGATAAGCTGGAACACTGCAAAACCGATGAATTTTGTCAGAGTAACTGAAAACGGTGTTCCGGGTGCGTATATGACAGACGCGCTGACCGGGGTTAACTATAAGGCGTATACCTCAAGCGGAGGCCAGAAAGATATGGTTTTGAATATTGATTTGGAAGCCGGAAGCACATATTATTTCTTTTTAAACGGTTCAAAACCACCGATATATGGAGTTAGCTATTCTGCGGATAATTCAAATAAGTATAGTATCGGTGAGAAGTCTGTGGTTTTAGTTGACGCAGTGCCGGGTATTGCAGGGCAGAACGCGCAGATTACTATGCGTACGTCAAATGGCAATTCTGTAGTATATAACAATACGTTTGTTATGCCCAGTGAAAATATAGGTTTAGATGTTGTATTTAATGCTGAACCGGTGCCGACATCTCCTCCGACAGCGGAGCCGACGAATGCACCAACAGCAGAACCAACATCATCTCCGACCTCAAGCCCTACAAGTACGCCGGTACCTGAGCCCAGTGCCACTGCAGGTCCAACAAGTGAGCCGATTGCACCGCCAACGGCAGAGCCCACAAGTTCACCAACTGATGATCCGGGTTCGTCTCCTACAGTATCCCCTACTGCTGTTCCGTCATTTGTTCCGACTGCTACACCGGAAACAGAGCCGACAAATCCGCCGGCATCATCGGAGACACCAAAACCAAGCAGTTCGCCGAGCGGAATCTATTATCAAGAAGTTCCGGTAATAAACGGATTGAACGTGACAGCTGAAATAGTTAATAAAACTGATGATAATGGGGTTATGTTTATAGTATGCTCTTATAATGATGCAGGGGATGTTTTAACTGACGCTGCAATTGAGATAATACCAAAATCAGATATACCGAAACGAGTATCAATAGATTTGAAAAAGGGCGGAAATATAAAAACATTTTTATGGTCCAGCGAAATGGTTCCGCAGGATTAACAAAGGTATCCAAATCTAGCGATAATGGAATTGTGTGTGTTATGTGGCCAGGCATAGAAAATTTCAATAATCAAGATATTGAAGTTAACTATTCTGAAAAAGTAGGATTTTATAAATTTTTATTACTATATAACATAGACCATGCACGAAACAATTTGCATAAATAAAAAAAGTTTGTCTTTACAGGACGGCGGAATTATATGTGTTTCTGAAATAGCGTGAAATGCAAATCATATATAGGGATAGGAAAAAACAAATCAGAGACTACTATGAAACGAGTATCAATAGAATTGAAATATTAATTTATCAAAATGGTTAGTGAAATTATTATAAAAGATATAAAAGTATGCCGTTTATTAAAGATGAATTAGATATATGTTTTTATATTAAGGTGAGACAGCTGTATGTACTGCTATAGAAAAATACTAATTAAATTTAATATAACAAATATAAATAGAATTGAAAAAGAGATAGGTTTTAAGACAGTTTTATATATTGAAGATTAAAAATAGAAAACAGTAAAAAATATTTGGCTTTGGCCATGTTATAAAAAGAATAGTTTGGGGGCTTTACTATGAAAAAGGCTGTTGTTATGTTTTTGTTGCTGAGCTTGCTTGTTATGAGCAATGCGGTGTATGCTGTTGATATATTGCCGGGGGGGCTGCCGGCCTTCCCGGGAGCCGAAGGCGGAGGTATGTATACAACAGGAGCTCGTGCCGTTCCGATTCCTGAAATTTACCATGTTGAAAACCTGAACGACAGCGGGCCGGGTTCACTGCGTGACGCTGTGTCCATCGGCAACAGGATAATTGTTTTCGATGTTGCTGGAACGATAAATCTGACAAAAGGTCTGACATTGAAAGCCCCTAATATAACTATATTGGGTCAAACCTCACCCGGTGACGGTATATGTGTTTCAGGAGCTCCAACAACGGTAAGCGCTGATAATATTATAATAAGATATATGAGATTCAGAATGGGAGTATATGATTATGAAAATCATAAGTACGACGCTGATTCTTTCGGAGGTACTTACAATACTTCAAACCTGATTGTGGACCATTGCAGTATGAGCTGGTCCAGCGACGAGTGCTGTTCGGTGTATGCAGTTAAGGACAGCACTATTCAGTGGTGTATAATAACTGAGCCTATAAATATAGGAATCCATTATGAGGAAGGGCAGCTCCAGGCTCATGGCTACGGCGGCATATGGGGCGGCAAGAATATGTCGTATCATCATAACCTTGTAGCGTCGTCTATAAGCCGTTATCCGCTGGTCGGGACATCCGCAACTGTTCATTCTTACAACTATGAACCTGACTATATGAGTCTGCTGGATATAAGGAATAATGTTTTTTATAATTGGCAGAGCAACTCGTCGCATGGCGGTCAGAACATGGTTAGGGTTAATCTGGTAAACAATTATTATAAAATGGGGCCTGCCAGCAAAGACTTAAAGAGGTTCTATAAAATGATGGGGACTCAGCCTGAAAATCAGAGCAGTTATCCGATAGTCGGCGCTGCAACAGATTTAGCAATAGACGGAAACTATTATGACGCAATAAAACCATCTGAAAAGGTTGCATTGATTAACAGTGATAATGTTTTTGGCGTAGAGTTTGATAATTATACAGAAACTTATAATTTAGAGAAATACGATGAGACTGCAGAACCGTCTGAAAAGTCGCATACTCAGTATATCAAAGATTATCCCATAACAACAGAGAGTGCTATAGAAGCTTTCGGCAGTGTTGTTCAAAGCGCCGGACATAATTTCCCGAGAGATAGCGTCGATGAACGGGCGGTAAATGACACGGTAAAAAGAATATCAACGGTCGGAGAAAATGGAATTTTAAACTATGACAAGTTTATACTTTTAGAGAAGCCTGAATATTATGGAACCGGAAAGCTCGACAGTGACGGCGACGGTATTCCTGACGATTGGGAGGATAGCCACGAGCTAAATAAAAACAATCCGGCGGACTCGTTGAAGATAGCGAATGAAAACCAGTATGACGGAAAATATACCGGATACCTTAATATAGAGGCGTATTCATTTGACATACTTGAAAATCCGCCTGAACCTACTGAGGATCCGACATCGTCACCATTACCTACAAGCGCGCCTGCCAGAGGAATATATTATGCGAAATCCCCTGAGATAAGCGGTGCAAATATTACCGCCTCTATTGTGAATGAAAATGATGAGAGCGGTGCTGTATTTGCGGCATGTTCATATGATGAAAGCGGAAAAATAATGACAGACGTTAAAATTGTCAGAATCCCTAAGTCTGATATTCCTCAGGATATAAACGTAACGTTAAAAAGCGATAAAAACATAAAAACGTATCTTTGGACCAGCAGGCTGGAACCGGCCAGAAACTAAAGCACTTTAAAATAAAAATAGAGTTTGTATTTGATTGTAAAATATGGTTTTATATTAAAGATTTTAAATATTAGAAATATTTAATAATTAATTTTGAATTTAAATTAGTCTTGACAATAATATTAGATTGATATAATGATTGTACTATGAATCAAGTCAGAGGCGCGGAAATTGTTTTGTTTCTCTTACGAGGACACAAGTACCGGAATTCTCAGCAGCTGTATTCCATTCATTAATAACTGTTCTATGAGCTGCTAACAGCAGCTCATATTTTTTAACGAAAGGGATTATCTTCTTGTTATATTTTATGCTCCGGATTTTTTATTGATTTATATTTTATATAATTTAAAATCGTGGAATTAGTCAAATTAGAATGCGAGGTTTTATTTTATGCAGGATATGCTCTACAACATGATATTTAAGAGAAAATCATTTCATATTTTTAAGGATATAGGAACCATTTCTGCCGCAGAATTATGTGAAATAGAGGAAAAATATAGAAGTTTTTTGCCGCTTGCGGAAGACATAAAAACAGCTGTCAGAATTGTTCCTGCCAAAGCAACAACATG
Organism: Monoglobus pectinilyticus; assembly: GCF_002874775.1. Taxonomy (NCBI): domain Bacteria; kingdom Bacillati; phylum Bacillota; class Clostridia; order Monoglobales; family Monoglobaceae; genus Monoglobus; species Monoglobus pectinilyticus. The sequence continues at coordinate 1,410,032 of NZ_CP020991.1, forward strand.
CAGACGCGGTCAGGAATACTGTATTCTTTTATATAGCGAAAAGAAGGATAACTATCTGCAAAACATAGGTTATATTGGAGAGCAGCTGGATTTATATCTTGCTTCTAAAAATATAGGCTCTCTATGGTTTGGAATAGGAAAGACAGAAGAAAAATCGTATAACGGTATGGATTTTGTAATTATGATAGCCATAGCAAAAGTCGGGGAAACAAAATTCAGAAAAAATATGTATAAGAGCAAAAGAAAGACGGAAGAAGAAATATGGACAGGCGATAAAATTAAAAACGTAACAGAGGTTGTTAGGTTTGCACCGAGCGCTTGTAATACACAGCCATGGATAGCGGAGAACACAAATGGGTATATAGAGGTTTTTAGATACAAAAAGCCCGGTAAGCGCGGGATAATGCCGGCGGATAAAGTGAATTATTATAACAGAATAGATATTGGAATTTTTCTGTGTTTTATGGATTTGTGTCTTAATCATGAAAATATAGAATTTGAAAGAGAAATTTTTGCTGACAACAATGATAATGAAAAGGAGAAGACATTGACGGCAAAATATAAATTTATCTGATTATAATATTATGTAGCGTTGCTTTTTTCTGAGGTTTTGAGGCTAGGCAGTTTTTTATATTAATTAAAAGCTTTTATAAGGCGGTAATACTATAAAATAGAAGTTGTTTATAGAATTAAAAATCATGTGTATTAGTTATATTTTAATTATTGTATTTTTAGTTCAGAGAAATTTTTTAAATCAGTTTACTTAAAGTTTTTTTGTTCCAAGATATTAATCGTTTTGCGGCTGCAAGTGAAGTAAATTAAATTAAATATCATATAAAAGCTAAGTTAAAATTTAGAGTTGACAGCTCAAATTTTTATAGACAGCACAAGAAATACCGGTTTGGTAAAAATATTTTATTTTGATTAATATACTGTTACCGGTATTCCTTTGCGGTGGTTTTATTTTTTACTGTATTGTTATAATGTTATAAAAGTATATATAACTGATTTTTTGCTTCCTTGTATGTTTTATATTCTTAATGTTTTGGACTTGACAGGTGAAAAATGTTGAGAATATCTATTTCAAGCAAACCTTTTATAGCTTATTTTATTGCATAATTATAAAATATTATATACGTAATGAAAAAGATATAAAATTTTTGATTTTAGAAGGGATTTACTTCCTAATGTCGAATTTTATAAAGGTACGAAAAAGACGGTTTGCGTTTTAAATATTAAATTTTTAACTCTGACGGCAATCGTCTTTTTCAGCCGTAAAGAAAAGGAGAATACATAATATGGCGTCAAGAGACAAATCAAATGAACCTATGTTCGACCCGGCCAAGCTTAATATAATACCGGTTGACCTTGATAATGAGATGAAAAAGTCGTATATTGACTATTCTATGTCTGTTATCGTTGGACGTGCACTGCCGGATGTGAGGGACGGACTTAAGCCGGTTCACAGAAGAATACTTTATGCAATGTATGAGGACGGAATAACTCCGGACAAGGCGTACAGAAAGTGTGCGACCACTGTCGGAAATGTTTTGGGAAGATATCATCCGCACGGTGATGCGTCGGTATATGACGCAATGGTACGTATGGCGCAGGATTTTTCAATGCGTTACCCAACTGTTGACGGACACGGAAATTTCGGCTCAGTCGATGGCGACGGCGCCGCAGCATACAGATATACTGAGGCAAGAATGTCTAAGCTTTCTCTCAATATGCTGACCGATATTGACAAAGAGACAGTTGACTTTATGCCAAACTTTGATGAAAGCAGACAGGAACCGGTAGTGCTTCCGTCGCGTATACCGCATTTGCTGGTCAACGGCTCAGACGGTATTGCGGTCGGAATGGCTACAAAAATACCGCCGCATAATTTGGGCGAGGTTATAGACGGCGTCATTGCGCTTATTGACAATCCGGATATTACTGTAGACGAGCTTATGGAATATATTCCGGGACCTGATTTTCCTACAGGTGCGCAGATAATGGGCACAAGCGGAATTCGTGCGGCTTATACTACGGGCAGAGGGAAGCTTAAAATACGCGCACGTGCAGAGATTGAACCGTGGAAGGAAACAAGAGAACGTATAATCGTAACCGAGATTCCATATATGGTTAATAAGGCTAGGTTGATTGAAAAGATAGCCGATCTTGTTCACGAAAAGAGAATTGATGGTATTTCTGACCTCCGTGATGAGTCCGATAGGGATGGTCTCAGAATAGTTATCGAGCTAAAACGCGATGCGAACGCTTCTATCGTTTTGAATCAGCTGTATAAGTATACTCAGCTTGAGGATACTTTCAGTATAATTATGCTGGCGCTGGTAGACAGAACTTCGCCTCAGGTGCTTTCTCTAAAACAAATTTTGGAGCAGTATGTTGACTTCCAAAAAGAGGTCATAGTACGCAGGACCAAATATGATAAGAAAAAGGCAGAGGCCAGGGCTCATATACTTCAAGGTCTCAAAATAGCGCTTGATAATATCGATGAGGTTATTGATATAATTAAAAACAGCTATAATGACGCAAAACCACGCCTTATCGAGAGATTCAGTTTCACTGATATACAGGCGCAGGCTATTCTTGATATGCGTCTTGGACGTTTGGCAGGCATGGAGCGTGAAAAGGTCGAGAACGAGCTGAAAGAAATAACTGAGCTTATTGAGCACCTTGCAGAAATATTAGGCAGCGAACAGATGGTGCTTGACATTATAAAGAAAGAAATAACCGAAATCAGAGATAAATTTTCCGATGAAAGGCGCACATCTATCGAGCCGGTTGTGGACGATATAGATATTGAGGACTTAATCGCCGAGGAAGACAATGTCATAACAATGACACATCAGGGATATATAAAGAGACTGCCTGTTGACACATATAAGAGCCAGCACCGCGGAGGAAAAGGAATTGTGGGAATGCAGACAAAGGAGGAAGACTTTGTCTCAACTATGTTTGTGTCTTCTACACATTCATATATTATGCTGTTTACCAACACAGGAAGAATGTTCAGGATAAAGGCATATAGAATACCCGAGGCAAGCCGCCAGGCAAAGGGGACGGCTATTGTCAATCTTTTGGATCTTGCGCCCGGGGAGACAATTTCAGCGCTCATTCCGATACGCGAGTATACTGAAGGGCAGTATCTGACTATGTGCACTAAGAACGGTATTATTAAAAAGACAGATATAATGGATTATCAAAACGCTCCGAAGGGCGGAAAGATAGCTATAAAACTGGACGACGATGACGAATTGCTCAGAGTAAAACTCACAAACGGAGACACTGATTTGTTTATCGGAACTCATAAAGGAAAGATGATTAGGTTCAATGAAAAGGATGTCAGAGAACTGGGGCGTGTTTCCAGAGGAGTTAGGGCTATTAAGCTTGAAGACGATGATTATGTTGTCGGCATGAGTGTATACCGCGATGGCGGTAAAATGCTTGTCGTATCAGAAAATGGGTTCGGAAAGAAGACAGAACTTGAAGAATATAAGACCCAAAGCAGAGGCGGAAAAGGCTGCTCAACATATAAAATTTCACCTGAGACAGGCAATGTTTCCGGTATAAAAGTTGTATCGCCGGAAGATGATATTATAATAATCACATCAGAAGGCGTTATAATCAGGCTTGATTCAGAAGACATAAGCACATACAGCAGGGTAACAAAGGGCGTAAGGCTTATGAGACTGGCTGAAGGCGTTAAGGTAGCAACGATAGCCAGAGTTGAAAAGGAACAGGAATTTGAAGAAGAGGTAGACAGCTTAGAGAGCAAAGGTACAGTTGAAACTTCTGAACCAACAGAAACAATGGAATCAGTCGAAGATACAGAACTGAGCGAAGCCACGGAGCCGACTGATGAAAATATTTAATGTTTTAAGGTTGTGATAAAATGAAGAATAAGAAGCTTTTAAAAGCCGGACTTGTGACTGCTGCTGTTGTTTTATCATGTTCTATGCTGTTTGGCTGCGGAAATGACAAGCCAAAAGACAGCAAGCCGGAGAGCTCGGCTTCAGCAAAGCACGAAGCCGAGGGGGAGACAACAACGTCCAAGTTCAGCGGAGATAAAAAGTCTGCTTCGCCAGAAAAAAGAGTTCAGACTACACAGAGACCATATTCAAGTTCGTCTCCGGGAAGCGCTGATTCAGGCACTAATAATAAGACAGGGAGTTCTTCCGTCTCTAACAATTCGGTGCCTTCACAGTCTCAGTCCGAACTTGATGACGCGGAGTCATTTTTGAATTCAGGAATGTATACAGACGCCCGTGAAATGTTGAATTCTATAGACAAGAGTGGATTGAGCGACAGTCAGCTCACTCAATACGAGTCAATAGAAAGCCGTTTAGAAAACCACGAGAATTCCGGAGGCTCATCTTCAAGCGGATATACTCCTCAGGAGGCTGTTAAGATTGTTGAAGACCATTATGGTATAACGATTAACTATGATACCAATGGGCTTCAGCTTCAGACAAATTCAGGAGGAACTGAGTATTATCAGCTTCAGATTGAATTGAAAAATGAGAATCTCAGAAAAATAGTCAACGTATACAAAAATGGTGAGATTGAGGAAATCTCAAGTGAACCGCTGGCATATGGATAAAAGAAAATTGCAAAGAAGTCTTCTGCTAATACAGCCGGAAGGCTTTTTTGCTGGACTTTAACGGTAGAAATAATATTCATGTTTTATTACGGAAGGAAAATAGCTTTAGCAAGAAGCAGAAATCTGCCAAAAGAGGTGTAAATATGGTAGCAGACTTTTTTGTGCAGAGGATATTTTGTAGACATAGCAGGAAAGAAAAGGAAGATAATAGCGAGATATTAGGAATAATTTAGAGAAAAGATACGTATTGGTTCAGGTTATTAGAAAAAGATTAAGCAGATTGGTTTAAGGATAGCAGGAAGAAGTTAATCTAAAAAGACAGCCGCTTGTAAGCGGCTGTCTGAGATAGCGATGCGGCGTCAAACTTCGATGTTCGTTTTAAGAATTAAGTCCGTATTGGACAATATACTAGATTAGTAAGCTGCCGGTTTACCTGACTTTCAGATTATTATAATATTGGAGTAATGATAAGAAAATAATAATATCAATATAAAAATATCAAAAAATAATTTATATAAATTTATTTGATATATCAAATATACTACGCTAAAGTATATTGAAAATGGGTGTTACTATATCCTAATTATCGCAGCTCAATTTTATCTCTTTTTATCAAACAAACCTGAATATTTTCACTGTTTCCACCAATTATCTAATAGAAGATTTATTATATCGCTCCAAAGTCGGGATATTAAATTTATAGTTTCTGTAATAAAAAATTCTATTTGCCGGTACAAATATCTAGCTATATAAGAATTGTTTTTTATATGGTCATGTTTATTTCTTTATACAGGACATTAATTTTTAGACAACATTATTGTTGCTTTCGTACTAAACTAAAAAAAATATTACTTATATAAAAAGTGGAATTTGTGACTGTATGAATATCGTCAAAACCAGCAAATTCGATTCAAGATAAATTATTTTATCTGCTTAGTTTATTTAAAAACATTCTTGTACGCTCATTTTTTGGATTGCCGATTACCTGCTCCGGCGGACCTTCCTCAATAATAACACCGTCAGCCATGAAAACTACTTTGTCAGCCACGTTTCGTGCAAACTCTATTTCATGGGTTACAATAACCATTGTTTTTCGTTCGGCGGCCAGGCTTCTTATCGTTTTTAATATGTCTCCGGTCAGCTCCGGGTCAAGTGCAGATGTGGGCTCGTCAAAAAACAATACTTTCGGGTTTGTAGCCAAAGCCCGAGCTATAGAAACTCTCTGCTGCTGCCCTCCTGATAATTGATACGGATACGCGTCGCCTTTGTCTGAAAGCCCCATTTTTCTCAAAAGTTCTGCAGCTTCAGCTTGGACCTCAGCCTTATCCCGCTTTTGTACATGTAAAGGTGCGTCCATAATATTCTTTAACACAGAGTAGTGAGGAAACAAATTAAAGTTCTGAAACACCAATCCGAAATATGAACGGGCCTTTTTTAAAGCCGCTTTATCGGCGTAGACAGCGTTCCCGTTTTCGTCATTTTTTGTCACTTGCAAATCCTGGTATCTCATTTCACCGCCGTCCAGCTTTTCAAGTAATGTTGCGCACCTGAGCAGTGTTGATTTTCCTGAGCCTGACGGCCCAATTATCGCTAAAACGTCCCCATTTTCCACAGAAACGGATATATCCTTCAACACCTCGGTCTTGCCAAAAGACTTTTTTGCGTTTTTTATCTCAAATATCTTTTCCTTTTCACCATTCATATTCTCACCCCTATCTGTAGTACGCCAGTTTTTTCTCTACCTTTTCCATTATGAAAGCTACCAGCAGATTGAATACATAATAGAAAATTGCAGCCGCTATAAATGCTGTCATCGTCTTTTGGTTGGCTGCAATCGCTTTTGCCACTGTAAACATTTCGGTCACAGCCAGCGCGAACGCAAGAGACGTATCTTTTACCAGTGTTATAACTTCATTGGTTATAGGAGGAATTATACGCTTTATTACCTGCGGAAAAATTATCTTAAAAAACGTCTGTACTTTTGAATACCCCAAAACTTCAGCAGCTTCATACTGTCCCTTTGGCATGGCTTCAATACCGCTTCTGTATATTTCTGCAAAGTATGCGGCATAGTTCAAAGCGAAACCAATAATTACCGCTACAAAACGGTAAGTGTTGCTGATTTGAATTCCAAATATAAAGTATGGCCCGAAGTATACTACAAGAAGCTGAAGCATAAGCGGAGTGCCGCGCATGATTGATATGTAAATCTTGAAAATAAAACTGATGATTTTATGCTTAGACATGCGCCCGAAAGATATAAGCAGTCCAAGAGGAAGCGAAAATATTAGAGTAAGACAAAATATTTCAACGGACGTCAGCATTCCGCCGCAAAGTTCCTTTAACATTGTCATTAAATCCATATCTATACCCCGTTCAAAAATTTTCGGCAACCAATTTATTGATTGCCGAATTTGTTATAGAGCAAAGCCCTTTATTTTTATCTTAAATTTTTAAAAATACTTAATCCGCTTTCAAGATACATACATCATATCCAAAGTATTTATCTGAAAGTTCTGCAAAGAAGCCGTCTTTTACCATTTCTTTTAAAGTATTCTGAACCTTGTCACGCAGTTCAGTATTGCCTTTAAAGAACCCAACGCCATACTGCTCTTCGAGTATAGGCTCGTCAAGTATAACATATTGGTCTTCCTTGCCCTGAATTTGATACTTGGCAACTCCGATATCCATTGCCACAGAATCTACCGCTCCGGCTTCAAGATCCATAAAAGCGGAATTATACTGCTGGCAGGTTAAAAGCTTAGAGAAAAGCGCTTTTGTATCAGCATGCTCCTCATCGTTTAAAGCATTAAGCGCCGCTGAATCAGCTTGCGCAGTAACAACTTTATCTTTTAAATCGGCTACCTTTGTAATTCCAGAATCCTTCTTAACAACAAACACCTGGCTATTATCCATATAAGGCTCTGTCCATGTGTAATCATCTTCACGTCCGGTCATTGTGAATCCGTTCCAGATGCAGTCTATAGAACCTGAAGAAAGTTCCAAATCCTTAGAATCCCAGTCAACAGGCTGGAGCTTTATTTCAAGACCCATGCGCTTAGCGCATTCTGTTGCCATTTCAATATCAAATCCTGTAAACTGACCGTCATCTCCTACATAACCGTAAGGCGGAAAATCTTGGTCAAACCCAACTGTAAACGTTGTTTTTGCAGCGTCTTGCTGATTGCCGCTAGGACTGTTTCCGCAGGCGGACAACAGAGCCGCTGCCATTACACCGGCAAGAATAAATGCTACCAGCTTTTTTAACTTCATAACTTATAACCCCCTGTTAATTTTGGACGACTGATTATTCATGCAGAAGTCCAATCTGTTTTATAGGAAGATATTATCATAAACAGCATAAAAAGTCAAGATAAACTAGCAGTCAAAACAAATTGATTTTACGATATCGAGAGTAAAAAAACGCCTGACTTATAGGTGTTATCCTTTAAGACAGGCGGCTTAAAAATATATTGAACAATATTTAGCTGAACGCCGCGGCGCAGCCTATACCAGCACAAGCGATAACGCAGGCACAGAAAATAATAGCTCCTACTATAACACAAATCAACGAAAGCACAAAACCCGCTGTTCTGATACCTCCGTAATATCCGGCTCCCTTTGACATTGCCGCTAAAATAATACCAATAATCCCCAAAACTACTGAAACAAATGCAGAATAGCCAAACCACCAAAATACAATACCCACAATACCGAGTACCATACTTGCAATAGCCTGACCCTTTCCGGGTTCATACTGGGGATAATTATTATATCCGTTGTTTTGATAACCATTGTTTTGATAGTTATTATTTTGGTATCCATAATTATTCGGAGCGCCGTTGTTAGGATTGTAATTGTCCGCCATTTAAAATCCTCTCCCTTATTAAATTTTAATTTATCTTACTTTTGATACAGTTTGCAAAATATGTTACATATTATCACATTTTCTATAAAATGTCAATCTAGATGTTTTTTTGAAAACCAGTGACAAACATTGGTTTTTCTTATAAGCCACATCACGGTTATGATGAACAGAGCTGCGCTTATCCATTGAGAAGTAGAAAGACCGAGCATAAAACCTCTGTGACTGTCACCTCTAAAAAATTCCAGGATAAACCTTATCGGCGCATATAATATAATATACATTGCCAAAGTATAAGGTTCTCGTTTAGGTGATGAAGTGTACCAAACTAAAAAAATAAAAATCAAAAATACGCAAAATGCTTCTATCAGCTGTATAGGCAGAAGAGGAATACCGTTTGGAGCCACAAGCGAGTTAGTATATGTATAGCCAATCCATGATGTTGTCTCAATACCATAACAGCAGCCGGCCGAAAAACAGCCGATTCTTGCTATCGAGTGTGCCAGCGCAAGAGCGGGAACCAATAAAACCAAATAGTCTGTTAACTTAGTTTTAATAATTTTGGAACACCACCAAGCCGCTGATATTCCTCCGAGTAATCCGCCGTAAAACACCATACCACCGTTTGCCAGCGACCAAATAATTTCAGATGGATTCGAAATTCCTGATTCTAATGCGCGCAGTATATCCGGGATTTCAACTAAAATAAAAAGCAATTTTGCGCCGGCCATTGCCCCAACGGCGCCAAGAACATAGATATAAACGGAGTTTTCCCTGTCTGCTCCGAATTTCGGAGCCATGAGCAGTATATACAGCATGCCGAGCAGCGCTCCGGTTACTCCCAAAACGCCATACATAGGAATTGTTTTGCCCCAAATTATGATTTCTGATATCATTTTACTCTCCCAAATAAATGGTTTATATAAGCTGTCTGCAGATTTTTGTTTTTCATATCAAAGAATAAAAGCCGGACAGCGGTTAAATATCTGTCCGGCTTCCAGCTTATAGAGATTATATCATAATTCTCTATATTTTGCAATCATTATCTGTTGCCTAAAAAGTATCTTATGTTTTTATATATTTGAATTATCACAGTTGGCAATACTGCGAAAAATATTATTTCGACTATCATTGACGGTCCTAGCAGTGAAATAGAGAACAAATCATGGATAGGTGTAAAAAACAATACGGCGCTGAGGAAACATACTCCGGCGGCAAACGCCACTATACTAAATGGGTTCGAACCGAATCCAAGAACGTTTATGGGCTTGCTTCCGCGGCAGTTAAAGCAGTGGAAGAGCCTACCCAGACACAGAGCGCTGAAAGCCATTGTTCCGGCTGTTTCTGCTCCATGTTCCAGCCCTATATAATACGCCGCTATTGTTGAAATAGATATAAGAATCCCTATAAAACTTGTGTTTATAATCATCTTTTTGTCTAGTATGCTGTCGTTTATTCCTCTGGGTTTTTCATTAAGCAGGTTTCTGTCTGGTTTTTCCATACTTATAGCTATTGCCGGAAGTGAATCTGTTAAAAGGTTTATAAATAATAGCTGAACGGCCGTAAACGGAGCGGACAGCCCCATTATTACGCAGTACAATACGGCTATTATTCCTGCAAGGTTACCTGTTAAAAGAAACATGATACTGTTTTTTATATTAGTGTATATGCTTCTGCCGCTGGCAACCGACCTGACAATAGTAGCAAAATTGTCGTCCGCCAAAACCATTGAAGCAGCGTCCTTGCTTACCTCTGTTCCGGTTATTCCCATAGCTACGCCAACGTCAGCCTTCTTTAATGCAGGTGCGTCGTTTACCCCGTCGCCGGTCATCGCAACTATGTGTCCCAATTCCTGCCACAGTGTTACTATTCTTATCTTGTGTGCCGGGCTGACCCTTGCATATACACTGACCTTAGGCAGCATTTCCGAAAGTTCGCTGTCACTTATCATTTCAAGTTCTGCCCCGTCCAGAGCCAAATCACCGTCTTTAAAAATCCCAACCTCACGCGCAACTGCAATAGCTGTCATCTTATGGTCTCCGGTAATCATGACCGGCTTTATTCCGGCGCTGATACAATCGGCTACAGCCGCTTTGCTTTCCTCTCTGGGCGGGTCGGTCATTGCACATAATCCAATAAATGTGTATTTATTTTCATCATTTTCATTAATATCTGTTTTATTGCTAAACTCACGTTTTGCAAAACATAATACGCGCATTCCGCGCTCAGAGTAGAAGACGTTCATATGTACTATTTCTTTTTTGTCCTCGTTGGTTATATCGCGTACGCGTCCGTTTACTTCAATTGATGTCAGCCGGTCAAGAAAATTATCAATCGCGCCTTTTGTCAGCATAGTGGGCTTTCCATTTATTTTGTGTAGGGTGCTCATCAGCTTCCTGTCACTGTCAAATGGGATTTCTGCCAGCCTCGGATATGCGGAACGTACTTTGTCGCATCGTTCCTTACCGAAAAACTCGATCAAAGCTGTTTCTGTCGGATCACCGATAGATTCACCGTCGGCAGAGAAAGCTGCGTCATTACACAAAAGCATCGGGAGAATAAGATTGTCATTACTGTCAAAACGCTCAGCCGGGTGGCTGACTCCATCTCTGTAAATTTCTCTGACCTTCATTTTATTTTGAGTTAAAGTTCCCGTTTTGTCAGAGCATATAACGCTGACGCATCCCAGTCCCTCAACTGCCTTCAAGTCTCTGATAATGGCATTCTGCTTAGCCATTTTTTGAGTTCCTATAGCAAGCGAGATTGTTACTATTGAACTTAACGCCTCAGGTATTGCGGCAACAGCAAGAGCCACGGCAAACATCATAGCGTCGAGAATTTCTTCGCCGCGCAGAATTGACAGTGCCATAACCGCCAGACATATGATAACAATTGCAATTGTAAGTTTTTTAGAAAAGTTTTCTAAGCTCTTCTGGAGCGGCGTCTTCTTTGACTCCGCCTTGTTTATCATGGTCGCTATATTGCCTATTTCAGTTTCCATACCGGTAGCGGTTACCACCACAACACCGCGTCCTCCTGTGACAAGAGAACCTGAATAAACCATGTTCACACGGTCTCCCAAAACTATTTCTTTACCATCAGAGTCCAAAACCTTGTCTGATTTGAGAACGCTGTCGCTCTCTCCGGTCAGAGAACTTTCGTTAACAAGCAAACCGGCGGCTTTTATAACTCTTCCATCGGCAGACGCGACAGCGCCGGCTTCCAGAATAAGTATGTCCCCTTTTACGACCTCTCGGGCAGGGATTTCACAGACATTTCCGTCCCTTATTACTTTTGCGTGGGGAGCAGACATATTTTTCAGCGCAGCCAGGGACTTTTCAGCTTTAAAGTGCTCCACCGTTCCTATTATACTGTTCATCACTATAACAAGAAGAATAACAGCGGCGCTGTCGCCGTTGCCGGTGAGTATAGAAACGGCTGAGCATACAAGCAGAATAATTACCAGCAAGTCTTCAAACTGGGAGAAGAAGACCTCTAATACATTTTTTTTCTTTTCTTCTTTAATTTCATTCGGACCGTTTTTCAAAAGCCTCTCCCTGGCTTTTTCCTGCGTCAGACCCTTTTCACTTGTCCGCAAGTTTTCAAGGACGGCGCCGGATGTCATCTCAAAAAACCTCATATAACATTCCTCCATATAAAATTTTATGTTGTGCAAATAAAAAAAGACCTCTATTACACAACATTAGTGTAATAAAAGTCTTGCTGTTGGCGAAATATTCATTAGCCCAAGTGCGGCACGGACCGATTTACAGTCGTATTGACGACACCGCACGCCTATGCTGAAAGCACAGACCGCTACTCCCCTTTATTGACTACATTTTACTACCAAATTTTATATTTGTCAAGTATTTTTACAAAATTTTATTTTTCTTCTTAATATTCTGCATATCGAAAAGATACGTCAGTCCATGACATACGGCATCTGTATCATATATAATCTGAGAAACTGCTGCGGCACCGACCGAATATAAATTTTGCAGAACAGTCTAGAACAATGACTAATCCCCAAAAGTAAATGGTGTACCATACAACCGGAGTTCCTCCATATAGGACTGCGTTTCTGAAACCCTCGCTTATATATGAGACAGGGTTTATAATAAAAATTAAATTTCTGATCCAAGGGGTTAAACTGTCGGAGCTCCAAAACAAAGGGGTCAGCCAATAACCAATCTGAGTCAAAACAGAAATAATATTTTTTATATCTTTGAAAAACACCGTCAAAGCCGACAGCAAATATCCCAGTACCAAAAGGAATATGGATTCAGACAGAACATAATATATCAGCCATACATTCCCGATCTTTGGAAAATATCCGAAAGCCAAAGCTGTAACAAGCAGAAGCAGTATAAACACGGCGTGTATAAAAAATGCTGATATAAGTCTGACAGCCGGCAAAACACTGACGTCAAACCGTACTTTTTTTACTAGATATGAATAATCAGTCAGAGCTGAGGCACAGCCGCCAAGACCATCGCAAAAAAACAGGTATGGCACCAAAGCCGACACTAGCCAAAGCACATATGGAACATTGTCGTCGGTCTTGCTTTTTAATGCAACCTGAAATACAAACCAGTAAAGAACGACTGTTAAACAAGGATATATAAAAGCCCAAAGCACGCCGAGAACACTCCCGGCGTACTTTGACCTGAAATCATTTTTAGCAAGTTCAAATATGTTAAGAATCTTATCTCGGTTAAATATAGACGAATGAAATTTTTTGACGGACACCTTTACAGCTCCAAACCTTTCAGATAAGACTTAAACTGACCGCTTAAATCCTCACGGCGCAGAGCATATTCAACCGTCGCTTCCAAAAATCCCAAACGGTCGCCAACATCGTATCTTCGACCGACAAAATCGTACGCATACATAGCCTGTTCCTTGGCTAAAGCCTTCAGCGCGTCGGTAAGCTGAATCTCACCGCCTGCGCCCGGCTTTGTTGTCTCAAGTTTTTCAAAAATCTCAGGAGTGATAACATATCTTCCGAGAACGCCCACATCCGTCGGCGCTTCCTCAGGCTTCGGCTTCTCTATCATGTCTTTGACAGAGTACAGTCTGTCACCCAGTTTCTCGCCGTCAACACAGCCATATTTGCAGATATTTTCATGCGGAACGGTCTGAACGCCCAAAACGCTTCCGCCTTTTTCGTTATATACGTCAATAAGTTGTTTCAAGCATGGAGTGCCGTCGTTATAGACAACGTCGTCTCCTAAAAGCACAGCAAACGGCTCGTCGCCGACAAACGATTTAGCGCATAGAACAGCGTGCCCTAGACCTTTAGCTTCCTTTTGGCGCACTGCGACAACTTCAACCATATCGGCAATTGATTTGATTTGATTTAGGTACTCGGTTTTTCCGCCTTTTTCAAGCAGGGCTTCGAGCTCCAAAGTCCTGTCAAAATGGTCTTCGATTGCCTTTTTGGTGTGGCTGGTAATCAGGCATATCTGCTCAATTCCTGAGTTAACAGCCTCCTCAACGATATATTGTATTGTTGGAGTATCAACAATCGGAAGCATCTCTTTCGGCATTGATTTGGTAGCCGGAAGAAATCTGGTTCCCCACCCTGCTGCCGGAATAACCGCTTTTCTAACTCTTTTTATATTTGCCATGTTAAAACATCTCCTAATCTCTTTAAAAATAAAAAATTTATATGTTTTTCCAAATTCCAATTTGATTATTAGTTATTGAGTTTTTGCCATGCCGGCAGTCCTGTCTGAATTGCATTAAGTATCTTTTTCTTAAAAAACTTATCATTCTTCTGTCCGCTGTTGATAAACTCTTTCATGTCCTGACGTTTCGATTTTCCGTCCATGGGACAGGGATTATAAACCACAGGAAGCTCCGCGCGGTTGGCGTATCCCTTTATATCGCCCTCAGCCACATAGATAAGAGGACGGATAACATGTATGTCTTTTCTTGAAAGATAGGTGACAGGAGAAAAGCAGCCCAAACGCCCCTCGTAAAACAGAGACAGAAAAAATGTTTCGAGAACGTCCTCGTTATGGTGCCCGAGCGCAACTTTATTGCAGCCATTTTTCACTGCCAAATCATTAACTCCGCCGCGCCGCATTTTGGCGCAGAGAGAACAGGGATTGGATTCTTTTCTTATATCAAATACCACTTCGGCAATATCGGTTTTTTCTATTATGTATTCCACGCCGATTTTTTCACAGAGTTCCTGCACCTTTGAAAAGTCGGTGCCGTCAAAGCCCATATCAATGGACAGCGCCAAAATATCAAACTTATTAGGATAAAACCGCCGCAGTTCAGCAAGAGCGCAGAGAAGCGTCAGGCTGTCCTTGCCTCCTGATACGCCGACGGCTATTTTATCACCTTCGGCAATCATATGATAGTCGTCCACAGCCCGCCGCGTACGGCTTAAAATCTTTCTCATACCGGAATAATCTCCTCAACGTAATGTCTCAGATTTTTGGCTGAGACACAAAATATAAGCTGGTAGTAATTGTACCACATTCAGCCGAATAAAGCAATAATAAATTGTTTTTAACCCAAGAAGTTTTAGTAATTATAATACTAAAACTTCTTTAATTTCAAAAGTTTTGGGATTGTAGTACCAAAACTTCTTTAATTTCAAAAGTTATAGGATTGTAGTACCAAAACTTTTTATTTTTCTTTTGACACAAAAATATTTTGTCCATCTGTAAATATAATTATTGTGCCGTCTCGGTCTGTTCGGCAGACGTCTGTTCCAATGTCGACTAGAGAATAAATCACATCATCGTCCGGCAAATTGTATTTATTGTTTAACCCGCATGAGATAATTGCATATCGTGGTTTTACTGTATTTAGAAATTGAGAAGTTGATGAAGTATTGGACCCATGATGACCAACTTTTAATATATCTGCTTTTATATTATCATTTAAAATGTCGTTTTCCACTTCTTTCTCTCCGTCTCCCATAAATAAAAATGATACGTCTCCATATACCACTTTGATTACTGCAGAATAATTATTTAAATCAGAATAGTAGTCTTTAACCGGAGAAAGAATATTTATATTAAGTTTTTCATCATTTAAAATAATGACACCTTTTTCGGCTTTTGTAACCGGAACATTTTTATTTTCTATAGCAATAAGCATGTTCTCAAACGTTTTGGTTGTATGTGCTTTTTCAGGCATATACATTTTTCCTATAGACAAATTTTCAATTATATATGGCATACCTCCGATATGGTCGGCGTGGGGGTGAGTAGCGATAAGGTAATTTATATAGTTATAGCCGCAGCTATTTATATAATCTACAATTGTTTTTCCGTCATCAATACTACCGGCGTCTATTAAAGCAGTTTCGTTATTAGGCAATTGAA
Organism: Monoglobus pectinilyticus; assembly: GCF_002874775.1. Lineage (NCBI taxonomy): Bacteria > Bacillati > Bacillota > Clostridia > Monoglobales > Monoglobaceae > Monoglobus > Monoglobus pectinilyticus. Next base: position 1,425,858 of record NZ_CP020991.1, read on the forward strand.
TAAATATACAATCGCCCTGACCGACATCAATAAAATGAACTGTTACATTTTCCATGATGCTATTAGTCGCTAAAGGAATGTTTTCCATAACACTAGCTGTTGGTGAAGGAGTGTTTTCTATATTATTAAGCAATTTATCCCAACGTGCCTGTGTATAATTATTTATTACAAATATAAAAATTATTAAAGATATTATAGCTAATACACCTGCTATACGTTTTTTCAATTCTATCACCTATTCTATTCAGATTATTATATTCGTTTTGCAAAATACAAGTTCTAATTCTGTAAGTATAAGTAGTACATCTGAAACAGACAAGTATATTAGTTATACTAATATAAGTACAAGTTAAATTTAAGGGTAAAATTTAAAAATAAAAAAAAAATTAGAGAGAGTGGAGAACAAAGATGTATGAAGAATATATAAGGGAAAGAATAACAGAACTGAGGATGAGAAAAAACATATCAGAAAGATGTATGAGTTTAGATATGGGACGTTCGGAAGGATATATAAATCATATAACATCAGGAAAAGCGATGCCGTCAATGAGTGAATTTTTTGAAATATGCAGATATTTTGGAATAACGCCATATGAATTTTTTAATGAAAATATAAAGTATCCTGAAAAAATACATAAAATAATAAAAGGAATAAAAAAACTAAATGAAAAGGATACAGAATTAATAATTAATCTAATAGAAAGTTATAAGGACAATAATAAAAAATATTAACATTTCCGCGACTGCGTACCTCACGCGGCGCATAAATGCGCCCTACCGATGTTTGCCAAAAGCAACTATAAATAGTGCTATAAGTTTATTCGGGAAATGACAGTTTTAGTTCACTTAAAACTTTTAATCATAGGAATATAGTAGCTAAAATTCAATTGCATATATTATACCTCTTGACTTATCAGTTGTTTTTTGTATAATAAAAAATATAAATAATGGCTAAGGTGACGACTAATGGATAATTTACGCAAAATAAGGGAAGAAAAAAATTTAACACAAGAAAATTTAAGTACAAAATTAGGAATAACACAGAAGTCTATAAGTCTCTATGAAAACGGAGAGGCAGCACCTTCCATTGAAACCTTTATAAAGTTGTGTGATATTTTAAATGTTTCAGCAGACTATCTGCTTGATAGAACAGATATACGTTATACAGCAAAAGAAGTGACTAATTTGAGTTTATCATCTGAGGAACTCGAACTCATCGAATATTTTAGAAAATTATCCCCTATGAAAAAAGTAAAAGCATTGGGATTAGTTATTGGTATGACAGAATAAATTGTAACGATTTATAAGACTTTCATATAATTTGGAAGTCTTATTTTATTATATATACAATTCCGCAACTGCGCACCTCACGCGGCGGCACAGCCGCCCTACCGATGTTTGCCAAAGCAACAGTTTTTGATAGAGAAAATAAACAAGAACTCGAAATATCTATTTTCACGGTAGTTTACAAAGTCAACGGGAAAGAGACAGGGCTTTTTTCATCATGAAGCATGGCTTCATGATGAAATGAGCGGGGTGCGAGCGCCCTTTGGAGCCGTTAGGCGACCTAAGCGAGCAGTACTTTTTCTTTTATTTGAGTATTCATAATAATGACATTGTAGGTTATTTAAAACAAGTAACTTTTTATTACACACACCTTTCAGGTGTGGTCACAGGTGAAGCGTTTCTTTTTCTTACGAGTGTGACCACACTTTCCTTGAAAGTGTGTATTATACATATGTTCTTATTTTTCCATAACCTGCAATGTCAATAATATGAATACTCAAATAAAAAGAAATGGTTCAAACACCTATTATAAGTAAAATAATAAATATTATATGGGGTTATATACAAAGTATATAGATAGTTTTTTAATAAGCAAATTAATAAATTATTTTATATGGGATCATATACAAAATATAAATATAAAATATAAAATATAAAAGACGTTCTCCCAAATCAAGGATAACGTCTTTTTTCAGCCTTGTTCCACATTAAAAATCACTTCACTTCTAAACTATCTATTAATTTCTTAATACGAATAGTATTCACTATACTTATGACGCACGCAATAAATATACCCAAAAGAGCTGCGGCGCCGGCCATAATTAAAATAGTAAACCTTTGTTCATCATATGGCGAATCGGTTGAAATCCCATAGAATATTCTGTATATGTATTTAAGCAACCCATATTTTTCTAAACCTATAACCAGCCCCAAAGAAGCTATAACGTAAACCGCCGCAGAGATAAAGAATTTTGACATCCTCTCTTTGTCTATAAACAGTGCGGCTATGACTGAACAGCCTAACGGAAATATAAATTCCGAGACAAATATAAGCTTGCTTGAGTTATAGTTAAAATAAGTGGATATTAGCAGTGCATATAAAAATACCACAACCGATATACTGCCTAATAATCCTCTAAGTGCAGATTTGCCCATCTTTTTCTCCTGTATCTAGTTTAAATTGAATAATTCCTGCTTTTCATTGTAAGTCAGCTTCCAAAGCGTTCCGTTATTGTCTAAAGCGTACATAGTCTTTTGGTCTCCGGCGTATATTCCAATAATTCCTGAAAGACTTGTATATTCCTGAGCACAGAAATGCTCAAACTGGGAATCAAGCTTCGGACTGAGCTTTGGACTGTCTCCCCACATATACAATTTGTCTCCGCATAAAGCGGCCGTCTGATATTCTCCGCATGATACTGTTTCGGCAGTTGTTATTATTCCGCCTTTATAATCCCTTTCGTCAATGTCCCAATAACAATAGCGCATTCTGCGCGGCTTGTCATACTTATAATATCCATCACTGTCAGTGATTACCAAATTTTCCTCGTTGTTATCTAATATAATTGGTTTTTCATCTTTCCCCAGCTGACCCAAATATGTCGTCCCCCACATATATATGCTCTTGTCACTTCGTATTGCCGCAGACGAGTTAGGTCCCGCATAGACCGATTCTATGTCGTACATAGTTTTAATATATCCCGGAGAGGTTAAATATTTGCTGGATTCACTGCCGCGTCCTAACTGCCCTTCGCCGTTCTCCCCCCATGTATATACTGTGCCGTTTGTGCTGACTGCCGCCACATGGCCTGAACCGGCAGCTGCATCCTTAAATTTTGTCTCTGAAACGGAAACAGGAACTGTAGAATCCGTTGTAGTTCCGTTTCCAAGCTGTCCTTTATCGTTTCTGCCCCAAGTGTATAATGTTCCGTCACTGCTGAGCGCTATTCCGAAATATGTGCCGGATCCTATTTTTATAATATCTTTCAGTCCGTCTATTAAACCGGGCGTATTATCAAGCATGGAATCATTTCTTCCAAGCTGTCCGTAGTCGTTTGATGTTCCCCATGAATAGACAGTTCCGTTTTGAAGCAGGGCATAACCAAAATTTCTGCCCAATTCTACGGCTGCAGCATTCTCAATTCCTGATATTTTAACAGGTGTTTCTCCATTACTGCTAACCCAAACGCTTCCGTCATCTTTTATGAATGCAATATTCTCTCCGTAAACGGCAACCCGGTTTTGAGTTTGGATTTTATCAGAGATATTTGGCGCGCCGGTTGCGGTTGGCGGCTCGGTTTGCGGTGCAGTGGTTTCTGTGGGTATAGTAGTGATTATGACTGAATAATTTTCTTCATCCCAGTTGACATCGCATGAAAAACTTTCTGATACTGCCCTTACAGGAACCATTGTTGTGTCAAAATTATCATTGTATTTCATCAGTCTCGGCGCTGTGTCCAGGACAGTAGATACTCCGTTAACATACATAACAGAATTATCTATAAACAATTTTACTGTGGTGCCGTTTGATGACGCTGTAATTGAATGCTCGTTTTCATCCCATGAGACTTCAGCGTTCAGTGTTTCAAACAGCTTGCGCATTGGTATAAGGGTTCGTCCGTCTATAATCACAGGCTCGTGAACGCCGCTGAAATCCAGAGCTGCGCCGTCAACAATAATATCTATTCCGGTCTCTATAACCTCACCATTTTCGTTTATGTATGCTGTGTGATTTTGTGCCGCATAGCCGGACATAGTAATAAATATTGACATAGTTAAAAAAAGACAGATTAGTTTAGATATGCTTTTCATTTTAATTCCTCCTTATAAAATATTTAGTATTTCTATTGTTCTTATTTAGACTGATTTAACGTCATCTTAGTTCCGGTTTGATTAAAATAAATCTTTTACCGCAAATAAAACAATGGGATGTTGAGATTTTTACCTATCCAACATCCCATATTAAATTTATATTTGTTATTCGGACTTATCGTCTGATGAGGGCGAACTGCTGCTGTCTGGTTCAGGAGAAGACTCGGCGGCTTGTTTTTCGAGATAAGATTCCCATTCCTCACGGCTTTGAGGTCTGAACACATTATTTACCAATTCTTCGGTTTTTCTTTCGCTGTGTACATAGTACCAAAGATTGTTTGTGTATTCATAGTCCCCGGGCAGCTGGTATGAAGTGATGTCGTCAAGATTGACGTTCATCAGAGCGTTAAGGTTTCTCATAATTTCTGTCATAGTCAGATTGGTTCTGACGTTGTTTTGGAAGACTGCATAAACATCATCAATTTTCGATAAATACTGTGCGTTAAGTTTTTGCTTTATAAGTTCTTTTAAGAACTGCTGCTGCCAATACATTCTGCCCTCGTCACCCATTACATACTCACCGGGAGCGGAACCGTCATTGTTGTGACGGAAACGGACAAAATCGTGAGCCAGCTGTCCTGTAAGATGCTGCTGTCCTGCTTCAAGATGAATATGGAGCCCCTGCACCGGGTCGTCATAATCCATGTCATAAGGAACGTTGAATTCAACTCCGTCAACGGCTTCGATAACATCCATAAATCCGTCAAAGTCAACTGTTACAAAATAATGAACAGGCAGACCAGTTATACTTTTTACTTTGTTTATCAGTAGGTCTTCGTGACCTTCTGTTGTGCTGAGTTTTGAAGGAAGAGCGTCAAGCTCAGCCTGTGAAAGCTTAGGGGTAGGTTCCGGAGTAGGCTCGCTGTTCTTTTCCGGTTTGGGTGAAGGGCTTGCAGTAGGCGTGGTCGGAACTATACCCATAGTAGCGTTTATTTTTTGCGTAGTGCCGTTTATTGTAACCATTGTGTCACGGGGGATTGATAATATGCTCACTCGGTTTGAGTATCCGTCAAGAGAGGCAAGCATTATAGTATCGCTCCTGTAACCGCCGTCGTCTACGCCTATAAGCAGAACGTTTACCATACCCACATTTCCGTCAAGCGCGTCCAAAGATGAATAATTTCTAATTGTTCCGAGCGACAAGCCCGAAAGTTTTTGTGACGCCAAAACTCCGCAGTAAGTGGATACGGACAAAGTTATTATAGTAATTATAATAGCAACAACTTTAAATCTTCTTGTCATTGAGATTCCCCTCGTAATGTTTGTGTTTTATATTTTTATGGTCAGAAAATATCTTATTCAAATATATTCAAGTATCAAATAAAAATTCGAGTTCATTATTCGACAAAAAATACTATGCTAATTATACCATATATTGTGGGCTTGTCAATAAAGCAATCTAATAGTTAACTAAATATTCATAAAAGTATTTAGAGGGGAAGTATAACTATTCTGAATATATCTCCCATGTAACCGGCTAGAACAGTTAGGCTGTCTTTGGTATATATATAGTAGTTCTCTTTTTCTAAGACAGTAAATCCGTTTGATGTCATAACTAACCGGTATTTTTCCTGAGCTCCTGTCTCCAGCCCGGTTTTTGAATAATTGTATATGGTTCCGTTTTCCAAAACCGAGACTGGACTGATACCAACACAAGCTCCAAAATCAGGGACTGTTGTATAGGTTTGATAAAATACCGTTGCCGAATTATCTAAAGGCGCTGAAGTAATGTTTACTCTATTTTTATCGTTTTCCCATTCCACAATACAGCCCAACGCTTCTGAAATTGCCCGGAGCGGCACGAATGTTGTATCATATACGAGATTGGGTGGATTGTCAAGAGTGTTCGGTTCACCGTTTATATACATTATATTTAAGCCGATTGCCAATATAGCCGTGGTTTGACCTTTTACCGCACTTACGCTTTGCGTGTCATCGTCCCATGTGACAGCCGCTCCGAGTTCCTCAAAAATTTTACGCATAGGAACCATTACCCTGTCGTTTTCCATATACGGATTTGCCTGAAAGGAGACGCGTTTATTGTCAATATAGACGGAAATATTACTTGTTTCCGCAAATGACAATATGGGTATTGATAATGAAAATAGCAGCAATAAGGCGGTAATTATTGAGATAATCTTATGACTTGTATTTTTTATATTCATTTTTATTCTCCGGTTTAAAATATTATTTCACTGTCGCTTGGCATTCTCCAGTCACCTCTAGGAGACAGCGATACGGTTCCAACTTTGGGGCCGTCAGGCAGACATGAGCGTTTAAATTGGTTTTGATAAAAACGCTTATAGAACACATCAAGCCATTTTTTTATTATATTATCTGAATATGTTCCGTCAAAGGCGGCTTTAGCCATTCTGTATATTTTGGATTTGGTAAAACCAAAGCGCAGAAAGTAGAATAGGAAAAAGTCGTGCAGTTCATAGGGGCCTACCAAACTTTCTGTCTGCTGTGATATATTGCCGTCCTCAGACGGAAGAAGCTCAGGGCTTACCGGAGTTTCTAATATATCATACAAAGTGAATTTAAGTTTATGGTCGCTTATATCAGCAACATGCTTAACAAGATATTTAACCAATGTTTTCGGTATAGAGGCGTTAACTCCATACATTGACATGTGGTCTCCGTTATAAGTTGCCCACCCTAATGCAAGCTCGCTGAGGTCTCCTGTACCGACGACTATACCGCCGGTTTCGTTGGAATAATCCATCAAAACCTGTGTTCTCTCACGAGCCTGCGCATTTTCATATGTTGTATTATGGTTATTGATGTCTGCGCCTATGTCTTTTAAGTGCTGAGTGACAGATTCGTTTATTGGAATCTCCACAAGTTCAGCGCCGATATATTCAATCAACTTTTTGGCGTTGTTGTAAGTCCTGTCTGTAGTTCCAAAGCATGGCATAGTTACGGCTTTTATTCCGCGAAATGATATTCTGAGCATTTCAAAAGCTTTGGCGGCAACCAAAAGCGCTAAGGTGCTGTCAAGCCCCCCCGAAATTCCTATTGTAACAGTGTTGCAGCCGATATGCTGAAGTCTTTTTCTGAGACCTTCAGCCTGCATTGTGAAAATAAGTTCACAGCGTTCATTTAGGTCCGCAGTATTTTTGGGAACAAACGGGTGAGGGTCAAAACGCCGCTCAAGTTCTGCATCGTTTACTGCTGTAGAAAAGTAAATTTTTTGATACTCATTGTCGAATTTCTCAGTATAGGTGGTCATTTTTCGTCTTTCCAGCATTATTCGGTTTATGTCTATATCTGAGTATATGATTCCATTATTAAACAGTGTAGATTCAGTAAGCAACGAACCGTTTTCGGCAATTAAATTATGTCCGGAAAAGACCAAATCAGTTGTCGATTCTCCGTCTCCGGCGTCCGCGTATACGTAGCCGCAAAGCGCTCTGGCGGACTGAGAAGTAACCAGTTTTCTCCTGTATTCAGCTTTTGAGATAACCTCGTCGCTGGCTGAGAGGTTTAAAATTATAGAAGCCCCGTTTTCAGAAAGGTAACCTGAAGGCGGATTTGTTACCCACAAATCTTCACAGATTTCAACTCCTACTTTAAAATCTGAGGGATACTCCGCACAGAATATCAATTTAGGACCCGCAAAATAATCCTTACATCCAATTCTGACTGTCGTATTGCTATCTAAAGTATTAAAGTGCCGTGCTTCATAAAACTCTGAGTAATTAGGAAGATGACTTTTGGTAACAAAACCGAGAATATCACCGTCTTTTATTATAGCCGCGGCATTATAAAGTTTGCTTTCTATTGCTAGGGGAAGTCCTACGGCAATCAGTATATCTAGATTTACTGTTGCGTCAGCAATTTCAAAAACAGATTTTAGAGCATTTTTAATCAAAGCGTCCTGCATAAATAAGTCGCCGCATGTGTATGCGGTAACACATAGTTCCGGGAAAGTTATCAGTTTTGCTCCGTGACTTGCGGCTTCTTTGACATTTTCAATAATTTGTTTAGCATTAAAGTTTGTATCTCCGACTTTTATTCGCGGTGTGGCTGCGGCAACTTTTATAAATCCGTCTTTCATAGTTTTTACCAGGTACTTGAGGCCGTGGCTTCAGTACGCATCCTTTCTTTATAGTAATTCTCCATGTATAAACCCGTTTTTATATTCTGTGAGTTTTGCTTTTAACGTCTCTCCTGCTATGTTGTGGGAAGGACAATTAAATAACACGTCCATGTGATTCGGGGTAGTTCCATGATATATACCAGCTTCTTTTTCCTGCTCTGCCAGTATGGAAACAATCTTTCCCTCATATTTTCTGTAAAATTTTTCTTTCATATTCTCTGCCAGTTCAATCATTTGCCGGCTGCGGTCCTCTTTTATCTCGCCGCGTATTCTGTCAGGCAGTTTTTCAGCGGCAGTACCCTCTCTGATAGAATACTTAAAAATGTGCATCTGCATAAACCCAATGGATTTGCAGAACTCATAAGATTCAAGAAACTCATCTTGTGTTTCTCCCGAAAATCCTACCATTAAATCAGTTGTTATTGATGTGTCAGGAATATTTTCTCTTAAAAGTTCAACAGCTTTTTTGAATTCTTCTGATGTATAATGCCTGTTCATACGTTTGAGAGTTGCATTTGAACCGCTTTGAAGGGACAGATGAAACTGAGGACAGAGTTTTGTTAGGTTCTTTGCACGGCTGACAAAATCCTGTGTGATAATTACAGGCTCAATAGAACCTAGACGTATTCTTTCTATGCCTTTTACATTATTAACAGATTCTATCACATCTATAAGTTTAAGTCCATTGTTTAAATCTTTGCCGTATGAGCCGATATGTATACCGGTCAATACCACTTCTTTATACCCATTTTCAGCCAGGGTCTCAGCTTCGCTGACAATTTTTTCTATATTACGGGAACGCACCGGCCCCCTAGCATATGGAATAATGCAGTAAGTACAGAAGTTATTGCAGCCATCCTCTATCTTGATATTGGCGCGGACTCTGCTTTGAGTATGAGTGACCGGAAGTTCTTCATATTCGTGTTCGGTTAGAATATTATCTACAATATCTGCCTTTTTGCCTTGTTCTGCAGCCTTAACTAATTCAACGATTTTTGAGCGTCCTTTATTGCCGATTATTATATCAGCGCCAAGTTCTCTGACCTCTTCGGGTGATGTTTGTGAAAAACACCCTGTCACAGCTATTAAGGCGTTCGGGTTTTGGCGTTTTGCTCTGCGTATCTGCTGTCTTGATTTTCTTGCGCCCATGCCTGTAACTGTACAGGTATTTACAACACAGACGTCAGCAGGAGCGTTGTCATCGGTTATTATTTCATATCCTGATTCTCTGAACAGCTCAGCCATTGATTCGCTCTCGTATATGTTTGTTTTACAGCCTAGTGTAATAAATTTTACTGTAATTTTTGTCACTTCCTCTCGAAAAATGAAAGTCTTACAGATTTTTAGCCACATTGTTTGAAAATGCTGGAAATGTTGCATAAAAATCTTTAAAGAAAATTATACAATAATTATAGTATTTTTGATTGACTAATGCAAGATAAAATTATATAATTTAATGGATAAAAATAAATTAAGTTAAAACAATTTTATTGGAGGTAGAGAGAAATGAAAAAGGTTACTGTATCATTAGCTTCAATCAACGATGTAAAAAGTTTTGTAAACATTGTTTCAAAGTATGATTTTGATGTTGACTTAATCTCAGGCAGATACGTTGTTGACGCTAAGTCAATAATGGGTATATTCAGTCTTGATTTGTCTAAGCCGATTGATGTTGAGGTTATGACTGATGATTGTGATTCATTTATTGATGAAATAAAGCCGTTTACTGTTTAATTTTAATTTGTAATAGGTTTTCCGATACCGTATTTTGGGGCTGATGTATTCATTAGCCTCCGGGGTATGCGGTTTTATCGGGTTGTGGTGTGTCTGTCATTTTTAATATTGGCGTATAAATATGCCGCGGAGGTTAGTTTGGAAAACGAATATATGCGTCTTGCCCTCAATGAGGCTGCTTTGGCGGAAGCCTCGGGCGATATTCCGGTAGGGGCCGTGATTGTAAAAAATGGTGTGGTGATAGCAAAAGCCCACAACACCAGGGAAAAGTACATGAACGCTTTGTGTCATGCGGAGATTTCAGCTATTAACAGTGCTTGCCGTTATCTTAATAACTGGCGGCTTGACGACTGCGATATGTATGTTACGCTGGAGCCTTGCATTATGTGTTCCGGTGCTGTCGTTCAGTCAAGAATAAGACGCGTGTTTTTTGGCGCCTATGATATCGAAAACGGTTATATGGCGTCGAATTTTGTTCCGGGTTTGAAATTGCCTGAATGTTATTGCGGTATAATGGAAGAAGAATGCAAATCAGCTTTGGTAAAGTTTTTTGATAAGCTGAGGAAATAATATATATGTTTTAAAGCTGATAAAATGATAGTTTGATAATAAAATTTAATTAGTGAAAATATAACGTTAGAAAAAACTTAAATTTAAGGAGAAAATACAAATGTCTAAAAAATATGTATACCTTTTCAGCGAAGGCGACGCGTCAATGAGAAACATTCTCGGAGGCAAAGGTGCTAACTTGGCGGAAATGACAAGAATGGGATTTCCGGTTCCGCAGGGATTCACGGTTTCAACAGAGGCGTGTACAAAATACTACGAGGATGGACAGAAAATATCTGATGAGATTTTAGAGCAAATATATGCGGCTTTGGCCGAGACAGAAAAAATCGTCGGAAAAAAGTTTGGAGATTTAGAAAATCCATTCCTGGTATCTGTTAGAAGCGGTGCGCGCGCGTCAATGCCCGGTATGATGGATACAATATTAAATTTAGGATTAAACGATATAGCTGTTCAGGGTCTTGCTAAGAAGACAAATAATGAGAGGTTCGCTTATGACAGTTACCGCCGTTTTATACAGATGTTCTCAGATGTTGTTATGGAACTCTCAAAGAAACGTTTTGAAGAAATTATTGATGAGATGAAAGAGGAGAGAGGTATCACATTTGATACCGAGTTTTCAACTGAAGACCTCAAGGAAATGGTTGAGAAGTTCAAAGCGTTCTATAAGTCTGAAAAAGGTGAAGACTTCCCTCAGGACCCAAAAGTTCAGATGATAGAGTCTATAAAAGCTGTGTTCCGTTCATGGGATAACCCGAGAGCTAATGTTTACAGAAGAATGAATGATATTCCTTATTCATGGGGTACTGCTGTTAATGTTCAGGCTATGGTATTCGGTAACATGGGCGAGACTTCCGGTACAGGTGTTGCGTTTACGCGTAATCCATCCACCGGAGAGAAAAAACTGTATGGAGAGTATCTCATAAACGCTCAGGGAGAAGACGTTGTTGCAGGTGTAAGAACACCTAACCCAATTGCTCAGCTTGAAAACGATATGCCTGAGGTATATAAAGAGTTTACAGAGATTGCAACAAAATTGGAGAACCATTACAGAGACATGCAGGATATGGAGTATACAATTGAAGAAGGAAAGCTCTACATGCTTCAAACCCGTAATGGTAAAAGAACTGCAGCTTCTGCAATAAAAATAGCTGTTGATTTGGTTAACGAGGGTATGCTTACCAAAGAGGAAGCTATTCTAAAGGTTGAGCCAAAGCAGCTTGATTCCCTGCTTCATCCAACATTTGTTCAAGATGAACTTAAAAAAGCTGATGTGTTTGTAAAAGGTCTTGCAGCGTCACCAGGTGCTGCTTGCGGTAAGGTTTATTTTACTGCTGAAGATTGTGTTGAAGCGGTTCAAAGAGGCGAAAAGGTTGTTCTTGTGCGTTTGGAAACGTCGCCTGAGGATATTGAGGGTATGGACGCTGCTGAAGGTATTTTGACCTCAAGAGGCGGCATGACAAGTCACGCTGCTGTTGTTGCCCGCGGAATGGGTACATGCTGTGTAGCCGGCTGCGGTGATGTTAAAGTTGATTATGATAACAGCTGTTTCTATGTGAATGATACGAAAGTTTCAGAAGGAGACTATATTTCTCTTGACGGCTCAACAGGTAACGTTTATCTTGGACAAATCCCTACAGAGGAAGCAAAGCTGGCAGGTGATTTTGAAACGTTTATGGGCTGGGCTGATGAAATCAGAACTCTTAAAGTTTATACAAACGCTGACACTCCGCGTGACGCTAAACATGCGGTTGAGTTCGGAGCTCAGGGTATAGGCCTTTGCCGTACTGAACATATGTTCTTTGCTGAAGACAGAATTGCCGCTATACGTGAAATGATAGTGTCAAAGACTGTTGAGCAAAGAAAGGCAGCTCTTGATAAACTTTTACCTATGCAGCGCGGAGATTTTGAAGAGCTGTACAGAGTAATGGGTGACAGACCTGTGACGGTTCGTCTGCTTGACCCGCCGCTTCATGAGTTTGTTCCGCATACAGATGAAGAAATAAAGGATTTGGCAAAGGAAATGGGACTCGAATTTGCTGACCTTAAGGCAACTGTTGAGGGTCTTAAAGAATTCAACCCAATGCTGGGTCACAGAGGATGCCGTTTGGCCGTAACATATCCTGAAATCGCTGAGATGCAGGCACGTGCCATAATGGAAGCCGCTGTAGCCTGCAACAAAGACGGATTAAACGTTGTTCCTGAAATTATGATACCGTTGGTTGGAGAAGTTAAGGAACTTAAATATGTAAAGAGTTTTGTTGTTGAAACTGCAAAGAAGGTTCTTGAAGAAAATAATATGGACTTTGATTTTGAGGTTGGAACCATGATAGAAGTTCCCCGTGCAGCTTTAACAGCTGGAGAAATTGCAAAAGAAGCTGAGTTCTTCTCATTCGGAACCAATGACTTGACGCAGATGACTTTTGGATTCTCGCGTGATGACGCAGGTGCATTCCTTAATGACTATTATGAAAAGAAGATATTTGAATCCGATCCGTTTGCTAAGCTCGACCAAATAGGTGTTGGTAAGCTGGTTCGCATGGCGGCTGAGGCAGGCAGAGAAGCTCGTCCTGAGATTAAATTAGGTATATGCGGAGAACATGGCGGTGATCCTTCTACTATTGATTTCTGTCATAGAGTTGGTCTGAACTATGTATCATGTTCACCGTTCCGTGTTCCAATAGCAAGGCTTGCGGCAGCTCATGCAGCAGTAAATAATAAGTAATTATTTCATTAAAAAATAAATTCAATCATAATAAGCGTATTGCTGGCGGCAGTAATACGCTTGTTTTTTGTCAACAAAAGTATGATTTTATAAATATGATTAAATACGTTAGAGAATATCAGATAAATAATATTAAATTGAAGTATTTTTCTGCCTGTAAGTCTGACAGTGCAGCTTATAAGCGGGTAAATATAATGATAATATATGAGTATAGTAAATAAAAGTAAGCTCTGGTTAAATGTCTTGATATATCATATTAAAATTCTTTTCATAAATATAATTTTTTGGACTGAATAATATTTGAGATAATGAATTATGTTTAAAGTTTTTGTAATCACAGTATGTGAAACAAAGGAAGTTCTGTAAAACTCACCTCTTGGTAAACTACAATAAATTGTAGAGAAAAATTAAAGGTGTTTATAGTGAAATTGGGTCGGTTTGATTCCGCATTACAAGTTCGGTTACGCCTCCAATGCCTGCAAAACCACATTTTTATATAGTTTTAATATTTATTTTTTGATATATAACCTTAACATTTTTGCCTGATTTATTGTAAATTGTCAGCTATTCTACAGCAATTTAATTCAATTGTAAATATTTCTTTCGCTATATATAAAAATAATTAAAACTTTATTATTATGTAATTTTTGAAGCTTGAAATATTAACCTGATAAACATATAAAAAACTAAATAAAATATAAAAAATGCACAGCTTAGATATACTTAAGCTGTGCATGATTTTTATTTATTCTTTCCAATAAATTTTTCTAAAGTTGCATACAGAAGTTCCGGATTAATAGGTTTTGCAAGATGCTCGTTTATACCTGCTGATAAAGATTTTTCGATATCCTCCTGATAAGCGTTTGCGGACATGGCGATTATAGGTATATTTTTAGCGTCAGGGCGGTTAAGTTTTCTTATTTTTTTTGTAGTCTCAAGTCCGTCCATTACCGGCATTCTTATGTCCATAAGAATTGCGTCAAATTCATATTGGTCTGATGACCTAAACTTATTTAAACCGTCAAGGCCGTTCTTGGCGCTTACTACTGTGACTCCCTTATTTTCCAAAATTTTTTCTGCTATTTCGGTGTTTAAGGGATGGTCTTCCACCAAAAGCACCTTTTTTCCATTTAAATCACCTATTAAATTATCAGCTATTTTATTAGTAACAATCTGCTCTTTTGCAGCCAATGGAATTTCAAGATGAATAATTACTGTTGTACCCTTTCCTTCTTTACTGCTTACATTAATATTCCCGCCCATGAGATCAAGAATATTTTTTGTAATGGCTAAACCGAGACCGGTTCCTTCTGTGGTGTTAGTATCATCATGTTCCCTGGCAAACGGATTAAACATTTCTTTTTGGAATTCTTCACTCATCCCAATACCGTTATCGGAAATTATATAATCAGCAGATAAATTTTTATTATTAACTAAGATATTTTTCATTTCATATTTAACTTCTCCGCCGTTTGGGGTGTATTTTATAGCGTTGCTTAATATGTTGAAAAATATTTGATTAAAACGAACCTTATCAACGAACAGCGCTGTGTTTTCAGTTAATCCTCTTTCAATAATAAACGTCACATTTTTATTGTTGCACAAAGGAGTAAACATGGCGCTTATGTTACTTAAAAAATCATTATAAAAATATACCGAAGGATTAAAGTTGAGACTGCCGCTCTCAATCTTTGACATATCGAGTATGTCATTAATCAAACCTAGAAGAAAATTGCTTGATGAATTTATTTTTTCCAAATAATCTAAAGTTTCTTCCGATACATTGGCACTTTTTTTTGCAAGGTTGGTCATACCTATAATTGCGTTCATTGGAGTTCTTATGTCATGACTCATCCTGGAAAGAAAATCAGTTTTTGCAGCATTTGCTTTTCTTAGCTCATCGTTTATGGATGATAAAGCTGCTTTTTGTTTTGAGATGGCGTAGTATCTGATTAACCATATGCAGGCAAATAAAAGAACTAAAAATATAATAAATAAAATGAAAATAAAAACTCCTGTATTTGTTTGTATAAAATAACTTAAGCTTGCTTCCGGAGCCATATTTGTTGTGTAGTTCAAAAGGGCTTGCGTCTGATCCTCGCTTTTAATAGTGCTTATTTCTTTATTAAAGATAGATTTAAGTATTTCAGAATCGCTTCCGGTAAATTTTATAGCGATTCCTATATTAGTTTCAGTTGTGGGAATAAAATTTACATCGGTGCGGTTTTCTTTGATTAGTATATTATTTGAGGTATATAGGCTTGAAAAAACGAGATCAACCTTTCCTTCTTTTAAAAGGTCAAAACACTCTTTTATAGTATTGCATTCTATAATATTATAATTTGGATTAGTGTGTTCAAGATAGTCCCTGATTGCCGGTCTTCCGGAAGTCATAGCTACTGTATATGAAGAATTGACATTATAATCAAATCCCCAGTTACAGTATAAATAGAATGGGAATTCAAAAATTGGTTTGGTGATTTTTTCGTTATCACTCTCTTTAGTATATTCTGATGTATAATTATTAACTATGCTTATAAAAGCATATTGATTTTTTGAATCGTCAATTAAAGCTCTGTCAACTAAAGATTTATATTGTATTTTGAGCCCGGTAGAGTGTGAAATGAGTTCACAGTTGTCAATAATTACGCCTTTCATATTTCCGCTTTTTTTATCTACGAAAGTTATGGGAGCAGCTTCCGGATCGAAAAAGAGTTCTATGCCGTTTGAATTGTTTATATAATCTTTTTCTTCGGAAGTTAAAGGGTCAACAGATATATAAGGAAAGTAATACTCAATCAGGGAATCTTCAAATTCAGATTCATAAAGTTTTATTTTTAAAATAGCATTATCAATCATTTCGGTGAGAGCTGAGTTGCCTTTCCAGGTGGTGAAATAAAATGGAGAGAAACAATACTTATCTAAGATGTTCCATTCAGGAAGGATAGTGTGAACGCTTGCCGCCATAATGTCTATTTCTCCATTTTGCAAAGCGTTGACAAGCTGAGGTTCGGTATCATAAAAAGTTAAAGAACCGGTTATGTTATGTTCAGACATCCAATTATAAAGCTCGCTTTTGCGGACATAGTCTATAGTACAGCCGATACTGGCGTCTGAAAATGAAGTGTAATCCTGGAAGGTATAATCTTTATCAGGCAGACAGGCAAGCGAAGCGTATGTAACGCCGTATTCGTATTTGCAGAAGTCATAATTTTGCAGTCTTTCATCACTGGTTTGCATTGTGCCCACTAAATCAATTTGATGATTCTCCAACATTTTAACAGCATTTTGCCATGTTCCGCAATCAACAAATTCATATTGCATTCCGGTATATTCAGAAATTTTGTCCAGATATTCTTTGTCATAACTTTTAACGGTTCCGTCATCTTCAGAAATAAAATAGTTTCCGCTGTTAAATTTAGCAACACGAATAACCTGCTTCGGCTCATAAGCAAAAACAGGTGAGACAGAAAGAAATATTATATAAAATATAAGAAATATACTTACGAATTTTTTCATATAAATGTTATCATATCTCCTAAATAATTTTTTGACAATTATTAAAATTACATTTTATTATACACTATCTTATGCAAAAAAACAAGAGAAAGAAAACATTAATATGACTTAGTTTAATTAATTAAGAAATAAACATTATTTATTGTTAAAAATTATATAAAACATATAAGGCTACAAGTATTTGGTTTTTATAATGTAGTATAATGTTGATTAAACTGCTGAAAAGGTTATAATAAAGTGTATAAAAAATTAAGGTGAGTATAATAAAAGCAGAAAAAACTATATAAAAATCTAGTATGACAAGCAGCAAATGGCGTGATTGCGTACACATCACAACTAAGTATGATTGTTGACGCTGCAGGGTTATATATAATTTAGTAAAATTTATAATGCTTAGTTTTTAAAATGTAGTCAGAGTTTGTGTAATCAAAATATTTACATTGAAGGTTATAGAAAATAAATCACTTTGCATCACACACGCCTTACCGGTGTGTTCATGGTTACATATATACCGGTGTTTAGCAAAAAGCGCTGTATCTAGGATAATAATCATAAAATAGAAATTATATAAAAAAGTGATATAGCAAACATCGGAGTGCATATGAAATCTGCCGCATAAGGCGCGCAGTTACGCAAAAGTTTATTATAAAAAGGTTTATAATGAACTTTTCTAAGTGTATTCGTGCTTTAATATTCGCGTTTAAAATAATATGGTATTTAACTTAATAAGGTATGTAAACAGATACTTCACAACTAAGAAATTATTAACATTGATGTATAATCAAAAAGAGACAATATGAATCAGACAAACTATCCCATGTTTGATAAACTGCGTTTTTTATATAATTTACTTATAATTTATATGACCTTAATTTTTCTGTCTAGTTTTTTGTTGAAATTTCAGTTCTGCACTTGTTTCAGTTATATATTCTTATTTACTTTACCTTTAATTTTTTATAAAAAAAGTAGATAAAAAAGTGCTTGACAAACCGCTCTTATGTGTTATAATAGAATGGTTCGTGTAATGAATGGTGTAATAGGATATATTTACCGTTTACATTTATTTTTGAGGTTTGTTATGGAAAATTTGAAACATAGAAATAAGGTTATTGGTGTCAAGCAAGTGAAAAATGCTTTGAAAAGCGGACGTGCTGACATGGTTTATGTTGCAGATGACGCTGATACCTCTGTGACACAATCAATATTTGAAATGTGTCGTGAAAACGGTATAGAACCTATTATTGTCGAAACACGAAAAGAGCTCGGAAGAGCCTGCGGCATTGATGTTTTTACAGCTGCTGCCGCAACATTAAAAAGTTAAAACCGCCTTAGGCGTTTTTATAAATTTATTATATTATGTATGGAGGTGAACATATTGCCAACGTTTAACCAATTAGTTAGAAAGGGCAGAGCTACAATAGAAAAGAAGTCAACAGCTCCGGCGCTATTGAAAGGTGTTAATACAATCAAAAAGCGTCCTACAGACCAGGCTTCTCCTCAGAAGAGAGGAGTATGTACTTCTGTTAGAACTATGACTCCTAAAAAGCCTAACTCAGCCCTGCGTAAGGTTGCCAGAGTACGTCTCACAAACGGAATCGAGGTTTCTGCTTATATTCCGGGTATCGGACACAATTTGCAGGAGCATAGTGTTGTTATGATTCGCGGAGGACGTATAAAGGACCTTCCTGGTGTACGTTACCACATTATCCGCGGTACTCTTGATACATCAGGTGTGGACGCACGTAGACAGTCAAGGTCTAAGTATGGTGCAAAGAGACCTAAATAGTCTCGCTAATTGAAAAATGTGTGCATATGTTTATATATAAAATTTGATTATATATGACCTATGTGCGCGACAGTGTTAAAAAACATTGAGTACCTTATGGTGAATAAACCTAGCGAAGGAGGGGAAGAAAGTGCCAAGAAGAGGTCATATAGCTCGTCGTGATGTATTGCCTGATCCTATGTATAACAGCAAGACTGTTACACGTCTCGTAAATAACATCATGCTCGACGGAAAAAAAGGTGTTGCTCAGAGAATAGTTTATGATGCATTTGATATCATAAAGGAAAAGACAGGAAAGGATCCTGTTGAAGTATTTGAAGAAGCAATGAACAGCGTAATGCCGGTTCTGGAGGTTAAGGCTCGCCGTGTCGGCGGTGCTAACTATCAGGTTCCGATTGAGGTTAGACCGGAAAGACGTCAAACTCTCGGACTTAGATGGATTACTCAGTTCTCAAGACAGCGTTCTGAAAGAACGATGGCTGAAAGACTTGCAAATGAGTTGATTGACGCTACAAACAGCACCGGTGGTGCATATAAGAAGAAAGAAGATACACACAGAATGGCAGAAGCGAATAAGGCATTCGCTAATTTCCGTTGGTAATTTTTACTTTAAAAATTCACTCATCTTAGTCTTTTCGGAACCCTAGCGTACCGAATGTACGCGTCGGCTTCCTGCAAAGACAAATCTGAGCAAATTTTCTTGTAAATAAAAATGATAATATAGGAAACTATATAATGGAAATTGTTTTGCCGGCGGTGCTGCCGGTGTGTAATACTTGATATGCTGCAGGATTTGCCTGCGTGTAATACGACATTAGTCGGGAAGGAGAAAATTATGGGTAGAGCGTTTTCATTAGAGAAAACCAGAAATATAGGTATCATGGCTCATATTGATGCCGGTAAGACTACCACCACAGAACGTATTTTGTTCTATACTGGACGTGTGCACAAGATTGGTGAAACCCATGAAGGTGCTGCTACCATGGACTGGATGGAGCAGGAGCAGGAACGTGGTATTACCATTACTTCTGCTGCTACTACAGCACAGTGGAAAGACCACAGAATTAACATAATTGATACACCTGGACACGTTGATTTCACAGTTGAGGTTGAGCGTTCTCTGCGTGTACTTGATGGAAGTGTTACTGTTCTTTGTGCTAAGGGCGGCGTTGAGCCTCAGTCAGAAACCGTTTGGAGACAGGCTGATAAGTATCAGGTTCCAAGAATGGTATATGTTAATAAGATGGATATCATGGGCGCTGATTTTTATAATGTTGTTTCCATGATGAAAGACCGTCTGAAATGTAATGCTGTTCCTATTCAGCTTCCTATCGGAGCTGAGGACGAGTTCAAAGGTCTTATTGACTTGATTCAAATGAAGGCTTTCATTTATTATGATGAACTGGGACAGGATGAAAGAATAGAAGAGATTCCAGCAGATATGGCTGATAAAGCTGCTGAATACAGAGAAGCAATGCTGGAGGCTGTTGCTGAGACAGATGAAGAGCTGATGGATAAGTATCTTGAGGAGGGCGACCTTAGTATCGACGAAATCAAGAAGGCTATCCGTAAAGCTACTATAGCAAACGAAATGGTACCTGTTCTGTGTGGTTCTTCATACAGAAACAAGGGCGTTCAGAATATGCTTGACGCTGTTATAGACTTTATGCCGTCACCTCTTGACGTACCGCCTATTAAGGGTGTTGTGCCGAGAACAGAGGAAGAAGCTGTTAGACATTCATCAGACGATGAGCCGTTTGCTGCTTTGGCGTTTAAGATTATGACAGACCCGTTTGTTGGTAAGCTGTGCTTCTTTAGAGTTTATTCAGGAACACTTAACAGTGGTTCCCATGTTTATAACTCTGTTAAAGGAAACAAAGAGAGAATAGGACGTATTCTTCAAATGCACGCTAACCACAGAGAAGATATTGACACTGTTTATGCAGGTGATATTGCTGCTGCTGTCGGTCTAAAGAATACTACAACAGGTGACACACTTTGTGATGAGAGTGCTCCGGTTATCCTTGAGTCTATGGAATTCCCGGAACCGGTTATCCGTGTTGCGATAGAGCCTAAGACAAAAGCCGGACAGGAAAAGATGGGTATTGCCCTTGCAAAATTGGCTGAAGAAGATCCGACATTCAGAACTTATACTGATGACGAGACAGGTCAGACAATTATTGCCGGTATGGGTGAGCTTCATCTTGAAATTATCGTTGACAGACTTCTGCGTGAGTTTAAGGTAGAAGCTGATGTAGGTAATCCTCAGGTATCTTACCGTGAGACTATAAGAAACAAGATACATGTTGACCATAAATATGCTCGTCAGTCGGGTGGTAAAGGTCAGTACGGACATGTTGTTATGGATATGGAACCTCTTCCGGCTGGAGAAGGTTATGTATTTGAGAATAAGATTGTCGGCGGTGCTATTCCTAAGGAATATATTCCTGCTGTTGACGCAGGTATTCAAGGCGCAATGCAGACAGGTGTTCTCGCCGGTTACCCGGTTGTTGACGTAAAATGTACTTTGGTAGACGGTTCTTACCATGAAGTCGATTCATCTGAAATGGCGTTTAAGATTGCCGGTTCTATGGCATTCAAAGACGGCTGTAAGAAAGGTAATCCGGTTATCATGGAGCCTATCATGAAGGTTGTTGTTAATGTTCCTGAAGAATACATGGGAGATGTTATGGGTGACCTTAACTCACGCCGTGGACAAATTCAGGGTATGGAAGCAAGAACCGGTGCTCAGGAAATTACTGCAAACGTGCCGCTTTCTGAAATGTTTGGATATGCGACAGAGCTGCGTTCCAGAACACAGGGCCGCGGTCAGTATTCAATGGAGCCGAGTCATTTTGAAGAGCTGCCGAAGAGTATTGCTGAAAAGATTATAAAAGAGAGATCAAGCGAGGACTAATTAAAACCGGATGCGGTTATTTAACTGACTGTGTATGAGATTATTGACGATAAATGTCATTTTTGTGACGAATTTGAAATTTTAAAAATTTTAACAAAAAAGTCTTGAAATTTCTATAATTTAATAGTACAATGGGATAGTAATTTCATAATGCCGGAATTATTTGGTTAAAGTTAAAAATTTAATTATTAAACATAAGGAGGTCATTGTAAAATGGCAAAGGAAAAGTACGAAAGAAGCAAACCTCATGTTAATATTGGAACGATTGGTCACGTTGACCACGGTAAGACAACTCTTACAGCCGCTATTACAAAGGTATTGGCTATGGATGGAAAAGCAGAGTACGAAGCTTACGATATGATCGATAAAGCTCCGGAAGAAAGAGAAAGAGGAATCACAATTTCAACAGCTCACGTTGAGTATGAGACAGAGAACCGTCACTATGCTCACGTTGACTGCCCAGGACATGCTGACTATGTTAAGAACATGATCACCGGTGCTGCTCAGATGGACGGCGCTATCCTGGTTGTATCTGCTGCTGATGGTCCTATGCCTCAGACAAGAGAGCATATCCTTCTTTCACGTCAGGTTGGCGTTCCTTACATCATCGTATTTATGAATAAGGTTGACCAGGTTGATGACGAAGAATTGCTTGAATTGGTTGAGATGGAAATCAGAGAGCTTCTCTCAGAGTATGAATTCCCGGGAGACGACATTCCGATTATCAAGGGCTCAGCTCTTAAGGTTATTGAATCTACATCTACAGATCCAAACGCTCCTGAGTATCAGTGCATCCATGAGCTTATGGACGCTGTTGACAGCTATATCCCAACACCTGAAAGAAAGAGCGATCTTCCTTTCTTGATGCCTATCGAGGATATCTTCTCTATCACAGGCCGTGGTACAGTTGCTACAGGCCGTGTTGAGAGAGGTCAGCTTAACCTTAATGATGAAGTTGAAATCGTTGGTCTTTCAGACGAGACACGTAAGGTTGTTGTTACAGGTATCGAAATGTTCAGAAAGCTTCTTGATTATGCTGAAGCTGGAGATAACATCGGTGCTCTTCTCCGTGGTGTTGCACGTGATGAAATCGAAAGAGGTCAGGTACTTGCTAAGCCGGGTACAATCACACCGCACACACAGTTTAAGGGTGAGGTTTATGTCCTGACAAAGGATGAAGGCGGTCGTCATACACCATTCTTCACAAACTACAGACCTCAGTTCTATTTTAGAACAACTGACGTTACAGGTGTTGTTAATCTTCCTGACGGCGTAGAAATGTGTATGCCTGGTGATAACATCACAATGTCTGTTGAACTTACAACAACAATCGCTATTGAAGAAGGACTTCGTTTCGCTATCCGTGAAGGCGGAAGAACCGTTGGTTCAGGCGTTGTTACTGAAATCATTAAATAATTTTATTGATTATAATTTATTAACCCCCGAAAACTTATAGTTTTCGGGGGTTGTTTATTATTTACAAAATTATATTAATATGAGTTTTAACTAACATTTGGCTAACCAACGTATTTTCTATACAGATAAATACGGATTATACAATGTTTTTATTACTGTTGTATTATGTTGCTTCTGTTTGAGTTGTAATAAAGGTTTAGTTTATTATCTATGTTTGATTTGTCAATGTAAGATTAATGAAAAAGTATTTTAGCATATAAAGAATTTACCATGTAAATATATGAATTGAGCCAACTATATTTTTAATAAAAAAATAAATTGTGAAATAATTATAGAATTAAATATATATGTTTTTATATGTTAATTTACTGATAAGTCTATGTAATAAACGGAATTGTTTTATCTTGGAAAATAATCAAACTATGAATTTGAAATATTTTATTTTTTGTTCCCGGCTATTAAGATTGATTCAGTATATTTTGAACTCTGGGATTATATGAATGGGCGTGACATACTGCAATAGCTAAAGCGTCTGCTGTATCATCCGGTTTCGGCACTTTTTCCAGTCCAAGAATTGATTTTACCAGTAATTGCACTTGTTTTTTTTCGGCTCTGCCATATCCAACCACTGCTTGTTTTACTTGAAGCGGTGTATATTCGTGTACGCTTATGCCATGATTAAGAGCTGATAACAAAAGAACTCCCCGTGCTTGTGCGACGTTTATAGCTGTCTTTTGGTTGCTGTTAAAAAACAGTTCCTCAATAGCTAAAAATTCGGGTTTTGTGCGTTCTATTATCGTGTTGAGGTCATCATGTATAGATTTAAATCTCTCATTCATATTTTGATTCGATTCAGTTGTTATCGCGCCATATTCGACTATCTTAAATTTGTTGCCTATATAATCTATAACTCCGTAGCCGACTATAGCATATCCGGGGTCAATTCCAATTATTCTCAAAATTTATTACTCCATTTCTTTTTAATCTCTGTTTGTTTATATGATATGTAAAGTTGTAATTCTAAAAAACATG
This sequence comes from Monoglobus pectinilyticus, assembly GCF_002874775.1. NCBI lineage: Bacteria > Bacillati > Bacillota > Clostridia > Monoglobales > Monoglobaceae > Monoglobus > Monoglobus pectinilyticus. The sequence continues at coordinate 1,449,814 of NZ_CP020991.1, forward strand.
TTGTGAAAAACTTATGTAAACATATAATTTATTTGAAATGCTTGATATTAACTTTGCTGCGTTAAATGTGTTTTTATATTTTTTTAATTAATTTGGACATTACTTCTGATGTAATGTCATAATCGCATAGTTCATTTTTCATGCTTCTTTTTCTTTCCAAAGTTATATAATGAAAAGAAATGAATCGTTTCTTCAAATATATATTTAGGAAGTTGATTTATATTTGTGTAGCTTTTATATGCAGCGTTTAAAAAGAAACTGCAATTATTGTTTCATGTCTAATTCAGTTTATCATAGTGATTACAACTATAGAATATTGATAAAACTCATAGCTGAATTATTTTGCTTTAAAGCAAAATCACACCAAGAAAATGTCCGTTTTATGCTAAGTTTGAAGATAAAGCCGTAATTTGCAGATATTTAGCTGATGTGCAAAGAACCCTGTTAGTAGTAGGTGTCCGGGGATTTTATCTAGTTTGTATTTTATTTTACATGCTTTTGAAATTTTAAATATAGTGATAATATCAGCTGGCCTTATTCTAGCTAAATCTATCTCATACCATAAATCAAATATAATACTACATGCAGTATATCATATTCTTGTTATTAAGTCAAAAATTTTGAGATGATAAAGCTATTCAGACCAATCTAAGGTATAAAAAATATTAAGGTGTTATGTATTTTATTTTATAAAACTAAAAATATAATTTTGTTTAATTAATTTTTATATTTAAAAATAAATATAGCGCAATACTTGGTCATAGAACATTTTGTACAAAAGTGTATAAATGAAAAATATTGTATAAAATTATATTGCAAAAGGTTTGTTATTGTGCTATAATAAATTCCTTACTAAAATCATAATCTTTTGGTAAGTTAGAGTTTTCAATATAATTTTCAGTAATTGTAAATATCTTTGAAAGGAGGAGGTTATTATGAAAAACTTTAACAAGTATAAGAAGGGCTATTTTATGCCGCCCGTTAAATCATTAAAATGGGTAGAAAAAGACGCTATCGAAAAAGCGCCAATATGGTGCAGCGTAGACCTAAGGGATGGAAACCAGGCTTTGGTGGTGCCGATGAGCCTAGAAGAAAAATTGGAGTTTTTTGTTTTCCTATGTAAGCTGGGTTTTAAGGAGATTGAAGTTGGATTTCCTGCCGCTTCTGAGACAGAATACCTCTTTCTTCGCAGATTGATTGAGGATAATCTCATTCCTGATGACGTTACTATTCAGGTTTTGACTCAGGCGAGAGAACATATAATAAAAAAGACTTTTGAATCTTTGGACGGAGCTAAACAAGCAATTGTTCATGTTTATAATTCGACTTCTTTGGCTCAGCGCGAACAGGTGTTTAGAAAATCAAAAGAAGAAATTAAACAGATTGCTGTTGACGGCGCAAAATTGCTTAAAAGGCTTGCTGACGAGACTGAAGGTAATTTTAGGTTTGAATACAGCCCGGAGAGCTTTACCGGAACTGAGCCTGAGTATGCTTTGGATGTCTGCAATGCTGTCATAGATGTTTGGCAGCCAACACCTGAAAAAAAGGTTATTATTAATCTTCCGGTTACCGTGCAGATGTCTCTGCCGCATGTTTATGCGAGTCAGATAGAATATATGAGCGATAATATGAATTGCCGTGAAAATGTGATTTTATCTCTGCATCCTCATAATGACAGAGGAACAGGTGTTGCTGATACAGAGCTTGGGCTGCTTGCCGGAGCTGACCGTGTTGAAGGAACAATTTTCGGCAATGGTGAGAGAACAGGTAATGTTGATATAGTAACATTAGCATTGAACATGTATACCCATGGCGTTGACCCGAAGCTTGATTTTTCAAATATGCCTGAAGTTGTCGAGACATATGAAAGATTAACAGGAATGAATGTTGACCCGAGACAACCGTATGGCGGAAAATTGGTTTTTGCTGCTTTTTCGGGCTCACATCAGGACGCAATAGCCAAAGGTATGAAATATAGAGAAGAAAAATGCGAAAACTGCTGGACTGTTCCGTATCTTCCTGTTGACCCTAAAGACCTGGGACGTGAATATGACGGCGATGTGATTCGTATAAACAGCCAGTCGGGCAAGGGCGGTATCGGATATCTGATGGAGCAGAGGTTTGGTTTTAATATACCAAAGAAGATGCGTGAAGATTTCGGATACATTGTAAAGGGTGTTTCTGACCATTTACATAAAGAGCTCCAGCCTGATGAGATTTTTAATATATTCAAAGATACATATATTAATATAGATAAGTCTATGAAGATGATAGAAACTCATTTTGAGCAGAAGGATAATGGTATTGTTGCACATATAACAGTGTCGCGTGATGGAGAGAATGAAGTGCTGACCGGAAGCGGAAACGGCCGTCTTGACGCCGTTAATAATGCGTTTGACAGCATCCTTATGGGTAAATACACCATAGATACTTATGAGGAACATGCTATAGGTACCGGTTCAAATTCGAAGGCGTGTGCTTATATTGGATTATCAGACAGCTATGGTAATATTACATGGGGTGTTGGAATCCATGATGACATTATAAACGCTTCAATTATTGCCTTAATCAGCGCCATAAACCGTACTGTAAACAAAAGGGGTAAATAATTATATAGAAAGATTTTTCTATTATTTTAATAATTTAATATTGATTTTATAGGAGTTGGGATACATGAAAAAGATAATTATACTGCTAGAGGCTATAATTTTATCGATATGTATCTTAACTCCTTTTTCTGTGTTTGCGGATTCTGATATCTATCAGGGTCTATTTAGATTTGACACATTATCAGTAAAGTATAGTGACGGAGTTTTAAACAGACCGGGCGGCAATGTTGCGCTTGATAATGTAAAAGTTTTATCTACAGTCGGTCAGCAGCCAAGTCCTGAACCGGAGAAACTTTCTGAAGAAAATGAACTTGCATCCTTAAACATAGAGCTTGGAGCATATGTGACTAGAGCCCAGGCGGTATATGTTTTAGTAAGCGGTTTGGGAGACGAGCTTAAGGCTGTTAAACCGGCTGATTTATCAGTTTTTTCTGACAGTTCTGAAATTGAGCCTATATATCAGAAAAGTCTTGGTCTTGCAGTTTCTTTGGGGGCAGTCAATGGCTCTGATGACGGCAAGCTCCATGGTAATGACTACATAACAAGAGTTGAGGCGTTTGCGATAGTGAGCCGCGTCTTATCTCAGGATGATTTGCCTACGGATTTAGGGGATGGTGAATCATTTTTTAATGATATTCCGGATTGGGCGGTTCCTGATATTTGCCGCCTTAAAAATGCTGGGCTTATTTTAGGTTATGGCGACGGAACTTTGGGGTCGGACGATTTTATGACATATGAGCAGGTACTGCTTGTGTATTCCCGTCTTCTTAAATATCAGAATGCTCTTCCTACAAATAATCTTTACAAAAACGATTATTATGAATATGTAAATGAACAGTGGCTTTCTGAGACGCAGCTTCCTGAAGGTTATGCTAAATGGTCAAACGTTGAGCAGCTTTCTCAAAATAATGCTTATCGAATACAAAATATAATCGGTGATATTATAACAGAATATTATATAGGAAATATCCCGCCGAAGGACAGCAATAAACAAAAAATACTTGATATATATAAGGCTTCGGCAAATGTTAAATACCGTGACAGCGTCGGTATAGAGCCAATAAGAAAATATCTTGATATGATAGACGGTATTCAGAATATTTCTGATTTTACAAATGTTATGGCTGAGCTTGAAAACAATGGATTTCATTCATTGATTCCGATTAGGGTTAATAATGATTTTAAGGATTCCACAAAATATTCGCTTACGTTTGAATCTTGCTATACAGGTATTGAATCGGGTGTCGTTAAAAGCGGGGAATATGAAAAAATTGAAGAAAATTACAAGAACTATATCAGAACATTATTTATAATCAGCGGTCAGTCGCCGGCCGAAGCTGAAAAGAAGGCTGACTTGGCAGTAAGGTTTTGTCTTAAACTCGCCAATGCTACTATGGACGAGTCTCAGTGGGATAATCCCGGTGATATTTATAATGTCTATTCTACAAATAGTTTGGAAAATTTATTTTCAAATATGAATATGCTGGGATATCTTAAAAAGTTAGGGTATAATAATGTCAGTGAGATTATGGTATATGATAAAGAATTGGCTAAAACCATTAACTCTTTGCTGGACAGAGATAACATTCCTATGCTTAAAGAATACTTGCGGGCGTCTGTCTTAGACTACTCGTCTTTGTATTTGAATACTGAGATGTTTAATGCATATCAGAATTATATTAATAGTATCAGCGGAGTTAACGCCCAAATCACACCTGACGCTTATGCTGTAACAATAACCCAGTCTCTTATGGGATTGGAGCTTGGTGAAGAATATGTTGAACGTTATTTTTCCTCCGATTCCAAAAAGGAAATAGAAGACCTGGCGTCAGTGATAATTGATACTTTTGAAAACAGGATTAAAGAATTGGATTGGATGAGTGATGAAACGAAAAATGTCGCTATTGAAAAGCTGAGCGCTATATCAATAAGAATAGGCTATCCTGATTATCTTATAAATTATACGAACCGTGATTATTCAATTCGCAGCATTGAGGATGGCGGAACCATTATGGAATATCTTATTGACTATAATAAGATGGCGCATAATCAGGATGTTACTTTGATAAATGAGAAAGTTCCGGTTAACAAGGAAAGCTGGACATTAACTCCGCAGACTGTTAACGCTTATTATGACAGAGCCAATAACTGCATAGTCATTCCAGCCGGTATACTGCAGGCTCCGTATTATAGTCCAAACGCAAGTTATGAAGGAAACCTGGGAGGAATAGGGAGCGTTATAGCACATGAGATTACTCACGCGTTTGATAATGTTGGTTCTCAGTTTGACAAAGATGGAAATTTAAATGATTGGTGGAAGGCCGAAGATTTTTCTGCGTTTAATCAGATATGTAAACAATTTGTATCAGAGTATGATAAGCTTGAAGTGATGGATGGTTGTTTTGTTGACGGGAAGCTTACACTGAGTGAAAATATTGCGGATATCGGAGGAATGGCCTGCGTGCTTGATATTGCCGGCGAAGACAATCCGAACCTGGATGAGCTTTTTAAAACCTACACTAGAACCTATAGGTCTGTCTGCACTGAAGAATATGCTAAAATGCTGTTGGTGACTGATGAACATGCACCAAATAAAGTGCGTGTGAATATGGTGTTATCTAACTTTGAAAAGTTTATAAATCTATATCATTTGCAGTCCGGTGACGGTATGTATAGAAACGAAAGCAGCAGGCTATCAATATGGTAAATTAGATTATAAAGAAGAGGGAGAGATAATTTGAAAACTGCCAGTAAAACAAAAGGAATAACGTGCATAATAATATCGGCGTTTTGTTTCGCGTTTATGAATACATTTGTTAGAATGGCAGGAGATTTGCCGTCAGTTGAGAAGAGTTTTTTCAGGAATTTTGTAGCGCTTATATTTGCGGCTGTGATGCTGCTGAGAACAGAAGAAAAATTCAGGTTTGATAAAAAGAATCTGCCGTATCTTCTTTTGAGAGCTTTTTTTGGGACAGTCGGCATATTAGGAAATTTTTATGCTATCGACCATCTTGTTCTTGCGGACGCCTCAATGCTGAATAAGCTTTCTCCGTTTTTTGCCATAATATTTTCATTTATAATTTTACGTGAAAAGGTAAATATATGGCAAAGTTTAGCCGTTGTTATCGCGTTTGTCGGAGCGTTGTTTATAATAAAGCCGACAGGCGTGAGTTTTAATTCTGCAAGTTTGGCAGGAGTAATCGGTGGCGTCGGCGCCGGTATCGCTTATACAATGGTCAGGCTTTTGAGTAAACGAGGTGAAAGAGGCGCGTTTATTGTATTTTTCTTTTCAGCGTTTTCATGCTTAACGACCTTGCCGTTAATGCTTGCGGATTTTCGGCCTATGGCATGGTGGCAGCTTTTAAGTTTACTGGGAGCAGGGCTTGCGGCAACCGGCGGACAGTTTGCAATAACGGCCGCATACTCATATGCACCGGCTAAAGAAATCTCAGTATTTGATTATACTCAGATAATATTTGTGGCAGTATTGGGTTTGATTTTCTTTTCAGAGCTTCCCGATATATTCAGCATAATAGGTTACTTAATCATAATTTTAGTTTCAATATGTATGTTTTTATATGAAAGAAACATGAAGTCATAATATAACAAGTAATGTAATGCGTTTAGAGAAGAATGTTTTAATTAAATTTATAGCGTTCTAATGTTTTAAACGGGATAATAGGTAAAGGTAATCCGCCGTATATTAACAAATATTTGTTGATATACGGCGGATTTTATATTGTCAGAAAAAATATGAGGTTAATTTTCATTGCGAATTTTATTTAAATAATGTATAATAGATTTATATATATTTTAGAAGTTAGTATAATAAATAAGGAGGTAGTATAATGAGACATATAAAGAGAATTATTTGCACTGTTTTATTTGCGGCTATGCTGATAACTTCGCTTTCAGCTGTCACTGTTTCAGCTGACGAAAGTATAAAGGTTATTTTAGACGGAAAACAGCTTCAGTTTGATGTTCCACCGCAGACAATCGAGTGGCGTACAATGGTTCCTATGAGAGTGATTTTTGAGGAATTGGGAGCAGAGGTTTATTGGGAGGATTCGACCCAAACAATAACAGCTTATAAGGGTTCAACCACAATAGTGATGCAGATTGGCAACAAAATGCTAACTAAAGACGGTCAGCAGATAGAAATGGATGTTCCGCCGCTTGAGATAGACGGGCGCACATTGGTACCGGTTAGGGCTATATCCGAGAGTTTGGGCTGTAATGTCAGCTGGATAGAAGATACACAGACTGTTCAAATAACAAGCGGTTCTGCACCAGGCAATGCTCCTAGTGCTAATTCTCTAGTTATGAAGGATACATATATTGGTGATGACTATAGAGTATCAGAAGAAGGCGTCCAAACATATAACGGAATACTTGTGTTCGGAACAATGGCTATGCACCCTGAGGAACTTACACAGGACAGCGCGAAAGCTTATGCAAGTGTAGTAAATGAGGTGGCGGACAGTTTGCCGGGTGTTAATACATATAATATTTTGATTCCAACCTCAGATGAATTTTATGCTCCAAAGTCATATTATAAGGACCAACTCAGTGCGTTTAAGACTGTATATGAAAATCTGAACGACAATGTGACCGCAGTAAATGCTGTAAAACCACTGTGGGATCATGCGTCTGAAAAGATTTATTTTTCAACTGACCACCATTGGACTCAACGCGGTTCATATTATGCTTATCAGGCATTTAAAGAGGCAAAGGGTGAAACTGCGCCGCCTCTTGATAGTTATGAACGTCAGGTGAGTGAAAACTACGTCGGCTCATTTGCAGCGAAAATGGAGGGAACTCCCGGTGAGGAGATTTTAAAAGATAATCCTGATTATGTTGAAAAATTTATGCCGTTGGTTGAAGCGAATGGCACAATATATAATGACCAGGAGAGACAGCAGGTTAAATACGAAAATGTTCCGGTAATTAAAGATTACAATTCTTATATAGCTTTTATTGCAGGCGACAATCCGATGACGGTTTATAAAACATCAGCCGGCAATGGAAAGAAATTGGTTATTCTTAAAGAATCTTATGGGAATGCGTTTTCAACATGGACAGTAAATGATTACAGCGAAGTATATATCGTTGATATTCGCCGTTTTAACGGAAATGACGGAAACGCTAATACGTTTAGTCTTTCATCACTTTATCAGGATATTCATTTTGACGATCTTGTTATAATTACATATCCGCCAATGATGGCATATGGTTCAATGAGAAATCTTTTAAAGAATATGAAATAGGATAACTATGCAAAACCGCATTGCTTTAAGTAATGCGGTTTTATATTTTAGGTAAATTGTTTATAGAGCAGGTTTTTTGACATTTTAATATTATAAATATTTAAAATGGAATTATTTTTGCTTTCTTTATTACAATAGAAATAGTGAAGTTTTAAATGCTTTATAAATTCAACCCTCTTAACAAAATAAAAGCTAAAGTTTTATATAAATTCATAGATAATAAGAACAGTTATTGCCGGCAGTGTGGTGATAGTTTTGGGAGGAGGAATATAAATAATTATTAGGAAGCCGTATTTTATATAAGGTTAAAGCATTTTATCTGATGACAGTATGTATTTGTATAATTTGTCAGTTGACAATTTTTTTATATAATGATATACTTGTTAAACCGAACAAAGGCGTTCGTCAGTTGAGATGTATCAACGGACGGGCGCTTTTTATTTTGCTCAAAATTATTAGCGGTAATCTTTAGTTTGATTAAAGGAGGAAATTTTATGCTTTTAAAAGAAGGCGAGAACGGCAACAGAATACCGTCCGGATGTGCTATATCGGGAATATTCTCTAAGAGCGGAAGGAGAATAAGCGGCGGGTCAATTGTAAGCTCTATAGCTGTTATGCACGACAGGTCCAATGGTCTTGGCGGAGGATTTGCCGGGTATGGTATATATCCCGAGTATAAAAATCAATATGCCTTCCATGTTTTCTATGACAGCAATGAGGCAAAAGAAGTTTGTGAAAGATATTTGGACAGACATTTTGATGTGATTAATCTTTCAAAAATACCTATAAACAGAATTCCTGAAATAACAGATGAACCTTTGATTTGGCGTTACTTTGTTGATCCACTTCCAACTAAATTAGCCGCTTCACAGTTAGATGTTAAGGAATATGTTGTCCGCTGTGTAAATAAAATAAATACTCAGATTGACGGCTGTTATGTATTTTCATGCGGAAAGAATATGGGAGTTTTTAAAGCCGTCGGTTTTCCGGAAGATGTGGGTCGTTTTTACAGATTAGATGAGTATGAGGGATACTGCTGGACTGCTCACGGACGTTATCCGACCAATACTCCGGGCTGGTGGGGCGGTGCCCATCCGTTTGCAATGCTTGATTATTCAATAGTACATAATGGAGAAATATCGTCATATGACGCTAATAGAAGATTTATTGAAATGTATGGATATAAATGCAGTCTGCTGACTGACACGGAAGTTATTACTTATATAACCGACTATTTGTTAAGAAAAAAAGAGTTGACCCTGGAAGAGATGGCGTCAGTGATTGCGGCTCCGTTTTGGTCAACCATAGAACATATGCCCGAGCCTGAAAAGACAAGGTATAAGTTTTTAAGAAATACTTTTAGCAGTCTTTTGATTACAGGGCCTTTCTCAATATTATTGGGCTTTACAGGCGGAATGATGGCCTTAAATGACAGGTTAAAACTGCGCAGTATGGTTGTGGGAGAAAAGGATGATATGGTGTATATAGCCAGCGAGGAATGTGCTATGAGAGTGATTGAACCTAATCTTGATAATATTTGGTCTCCGCGCGGAGGAGAGCCTGTTATTGTAAGGCTTGATAAACAAGCTATGAAAGAAATTGGAGGTGAAGAATAATGGTACGTGATTATTTATATCCTGACTACGAGGTAATCCGTAATGCAGATATGTGTATAGCCTGCCGCGTCTGTGAGCGGCAGTGTGCAAATGAAGTGCATAAGTACGATGCCGATTTAAAGAAAATGGTAAGCAATACGGCGTCTTGTGTAGATTGTCAAAGATGCGTCTGTCTTTGTCCTACACATGCTCTTAAAGTAATAAAAAGCGATAACACGTTTAAGATAAATGCTAATTGGACAAATGAGGCAATAAGCGATATTATTCGTCAGGCCGGAACGGGAGCGGTTTTGCTTTCAGCTATGGGAACCCCAAAAGAGTATCCGGTTTATTGGGATAAAATATTGATAAATGCGTCTCAGGTTACCAACCCGTCTATAGACCCTCTCAGAGAGCCTATGGAGACTAAAACATACCTAGGAAAAAAAGCCGCTGAAATAATCCGCGATAAAAATGGAAATATTGTGCCGAAAACATCACCTCAATTGGAATTGGAGGTTCCGATAATGTTTTCCGCTATGTCATATGGTTCGATAAGTTATAATGCTCATAAAAGTTTGGCTATGGCCGCAGAAGAACTTGGTATTTTATATAATACCGGTGAAGGCGGCCTTCATGAGGATTTTTATCAGTATGGCTCCAATACAATAGTACAAGTAGCCTCGGGACGTTTTGGAGTTCACGAGGATTATTTAAACAGCGGCGCCGCTATAGAAATAAAAATGGGTCAGGGCGCTAAGCCGGGTATAGGCGGACATCTGCCGGGGGCGAAAATCGTCGGTGATATTTCTAAGACAAGAATGATTCCTGAAGGGACAGACGCTATTTCTCCGGCTCCTCATCATGATATATATTCTATTGAGGATTTAAGACAATTAGTATTCTCGCTTAAAGAAGCAAGTGATTATAAAAAGCCGGTTATTGTAAAAATAGCGGCTGTTCATAATGTTGCAGCTATTGCGAGCGGTATTGCAAGAAGCGGTGCGGATATTATTGCGATAGACGGATATCGTGGAGGCACCGGAGCGGCTCCGAAAAAAATACGTGACAATGTGGGAATACCGATTGAATTGGCGCTTGCCAGCGTTGACCAGCGGTTGCGTGACGAGGGTATAAGAGGTGATGTCTCAGTTGTTGTGGGAGGAAGCATAAGAAGCAGCGCTGATATAGTTAAAGCGGTTGCTTTAGGAGCTGACGCCGTATATATTGCAACTTCGGCGTTGATTGCGCTTGGGTGCCATCTTTGCAGAAGCTGTCAGAGCGGAAAATGCAACTGGGGAATAGCAACTCAGATACCTGAACTTGTCAAAAGGCTTAATCCCGAAGACGGAAAAGAACGGTTAGTAAATTTAGTAAATGCCTGGACTCATGAAATAAAAGAAATGTTAGGCGGAATGGGTATCAATTCAATTGAGGCTTTAAGAGGAAACCGACTGATGCTGAGAGGTATAGGTATGAACGAAAAAGAACTGGAAATTTTAGGCATAAAGCATGCGGGGGAATAATTTTACAGAAAGGAACAGATATTATGAAGAGAATATTTATTAACGAAGAATGGTGTCTGGGCTGTCACCTTTGTGAATACCAATGTGCATATGCAAATTCCGGTATAGATGATATGGTTAAGGCTTTAAAAGGAAAAGAAATTCACCCAAGAATAGTTGTTGAGGGTGATAATAACCGAAGTTTTCCGATAAATTGCCGCCATTGTCTGGAGCCGCTTTGTGTCAAAAGCTGTATTTCGGGCGCCTTGTCTAAGAATAACGATGGTGCAGTTATGCTTGACGCTGAAAAATGCGTAGGGTGTTTTACGTGTGTCTCGGCCTGTCCGGTCGGAGCTATTATGCCTGTGCCGAATCAAGGCAAGGTTCAGAAATGCCAGCTTTGTATTGATAATCAGTTTGGTGAACCGGCTTGCGTCAAAGGATGTCCCAATAGGGCTCTAGTGTATGAAGACAGAGGTTAGGTTCAGAAAGGAGCGTTTAAATTGAAATATGATTATTTTATAATTGGTAACTCCGCCGCTGCTGTCGGCTGTATTGAGGGAATCCGCAGGGAAAGCAAGAATGGCAAAATATGTGTTGTGAGTGATGAGAATTACCGTGCATACGGACGTCCTCTTATTTCTTATTTTTTGTGGGGAAAGACTTCCGAGGAAAATATGCTTAAATACAGACCAAAGGATTTTTATGAAAAGAACGGAGCAGATTTGATTCTGGGGACAAGAGCTGTAAAGATAAACCCTGATTCTAAGACAGTTAGTCTCAGCAACGGAGACACTTATGAATATGGAAAGTTGTTGGTTGCTGCAGGTTCTCGTCCGTTTGTTCCGCAAATGGCAGGTTTTGAGACAGTGGAAAAGAAGTTTAATTTTATGACGCTGGATGACGCTAAAGCTCTCCGCAAAGCTGTGGATAAGGACAGTAAAGTATTGATAGTGGGAGCCGGCCTCATCGGTTTAAAGTGTGCCGAGGGAATAAGTGACAGTGTAAAAAGTATTACAGTAGTAGATTTAGCAAACAGAATTTTGCCAAGTATATTGGATGAAGAAGGCTCGAAAATAGTCCAGGAATATATAGAGGGGCATGGGATAAAGTTTTATCTCAGCGACAGTGTTGATGAATTCCGCAGTGGAATCGCTTCTCTAAAAAGCGGAACAAGGATAGAATACGACGTAGTGGTAATCGCGGTTGGAGTTCGTCCGAATTCTGAGCTTGTTGCTGAAGCCGGGGGGAATGTCAACCGTGGTATAGTGACTAATCTCAAATGTGAGACATCACTGAAGGACGTATATGCGGCGGGTGATTGTTCTGAAAGCCTGAACAGCGCAACAGGTAAACTGCAGGTTATGGCGCTGCTGCCAAACGCCTATATACAGGGGGAAGCGGCAGGTATAAATATGGCTGGAGGCATGAAACTTTATGATGACGCCATACCTATGAATTCCATTGGCTTTTGGGATATTCATGTAACGACTGCCGGCAGTTACGAAGGAAGAGAAATCGTCAGACGCGATGATGATAATTATAAAAAACTGATAGTTTCGGATGATAAGAAATTACTAAAAGGATTTATACTGATTGGTGATATAAAAAGAGCAGGAATTTATACAAGGCTTATTCGGGAAAAGGTTCCGCTGGATACAATCGATTTTGATGAAATGATTGAAAAACCGCAGGAAATGGCGTTCCCCAGTTCTGTCAGAAAGATGTATATGGGAGGTGTTATGTGATGAAAATAGATGCAGGTTTGACATATTATGATGAAATAAATAAGAAAATACGGGCTGCCAAAGACTGTGAAATTGAAGTTGATAATTGTTTGGGTCAGCGTTATATTGGCTGTGGATTATCAGGGAAAAATGTGGTTGTGAACGGAACGCCGGGCAATGCACTTGGAGCATATCTAAACGGAGGTAATGTCAAGGTTTTTGGAAATGCGCAGGACGCCACAGGGGATACCATGAATGACGGAAAAATATTTATTCATGGTTCATCCGGCGATGCAACAGGTTACGCAATGAGGGGCGGAAAAATCTTTGTGCGGGGAAATGCAGGATATCGTGCAGGAATCCATATGAAAGCGTATAAAGATAAAACTCCGGTTTTAGTAATCGGAGGAAAGGCAGGCAGCTTTTTGGGAGAATATCAGGCCGGAGGATATATAATTGTTTTAGGCTTAGGGCATGACAAAGGCGGTGTTGTAGAAAGATTTTGTGCGACAGGCATGCACGGAGGAAAAATATTCTTAAGATGTGATGATCTGCCTTATGATTTGCCTGAGCAGGTAATAGCAAAAAAAGCGTCTAAACAGGACCTTGACGAGATAGAGGAATACCTGGATGAATATATTAATGAGTTTGGCGGAGATAAGACAAAAATAATGAAGAAAAATTTTTATGTATTGATTCCTGACACAAAAAATCCATATAAACAGATTTATACTGCTTGCTGAGTTTAGCATCCAGATTTACTTATCGTATGCTTATTTAGATATATAATTATTTTGTCATTGTCTAACTAGGATAAATATTATATTATAAAGTGTTGTAAGTGTATATAATAAAGTCCGCATTTAACATAATTGATTTAAAAAGAACTGACAAAATATTATGTTAAGGTGAGTAAGGGACTTTTTCAGAAAGGATTTTTGGATAGTATTTGAGGTATATTTAAGATATAGAGTTATTGTTATGCTTCGACTTATATTGCAGTATATAAAGAACTTTGCAATAAAATATTAAATTCTATATAAGAAACTGATTTTGTTATTTAACCAAATCAGTTTTTTAAACTCTTATGTTGTTGGTTAATATGTGTATACATTTATATCATTTGCGCGAAACGCATATGTTTAAGTTATATTCGGCATATGCGTTTTATTTTATTATTTAAAGAAATGCGTTTTTGTGAGTGCCTATATTTTATATATATGTTTTTTTATGTAATATATTTTTGTCAGAAAATGCTGCCGGGTATATTGGCCGCATCTTTGGATTTGAGAATTAAACAACAATACAAAATGTTCTATCAAAATTAATATGCAATAAAATAGATTTAATTATTGCTCGCCGAATGAGAATGGTGGCAGGAGCGGATAAAATTGCGCAGTGGCGGACTGAATAGCAGGCGAACAAAGTAAACCGAATAGATTGTTAAATCAAAATAGGATTTTTAGTCATATGGTAAAGCTTCGGAACGAGAATCAAAATTGGTCGTTATACAATAAATATCCACAATAAGCAGAAATATACTATAAAATCTGGTTATAATTATATATTTATTTTGTAAAATTATTGTTTATTAATTAATAAAACGTCGGAAAAAACATAAAGTGCCTTTGCAAAAATACTTTACATTTACAGCGTTTTTTGATATAATATATATTATTAATTTTGTAGATATAGCAAACATATTTATTAGATAATACAATTTTGATTGGAGGTATGATATGCCGGTATATATTTTAATAGCTTCGGTGGTTATTATTGCTTGTATAATTTTGAATAAAGTCACGAATAAGCTGGGTATACCTATGCTTCTGGCTTTTATTTTACTTGGTATATTTTTTGGTTCTGACGGTGTTGTAAAGATAGAGTTCGGCAATTATGATTTTGCCGAACAAATCTGTTCTGCAGCGTTGATATTTATAATGTTCTACGGCGGTTTCGGAACCAAATGGAGCGAGGCTAGACCTGTAGCTGTAAAAGCTGTTTTATTGTCTTCGCTCGGTGTTGTTCTGACTGCTGCTATAACAGGTCTGTTTTGTCATTACTTTCTAAAAATTGAATGGCTTGAAAGTTTTTTAATCGGCTCAGTTATCAGTTCAACTGACGCCGCTTCTGTGTTTTCAATACTTCGTTCCAAAAGACTTAATCTTAAATATAATACTGCTTCTCTGCTTGAAGTAGAAAGCGGAAGCAACGACCCTTGTTCGTATATGCTCACAATAATTGTCTTAGCGTTAATGGAAGGTTCGGCAAGCGGCGGCGGAATAGCATACTTGGTGTTTGCCCAGTTTGTTTATAGTACGGTGTTTGGTTTTGCTTTAGCGTTTGGTTCAGTTTGGATAATGAAAAAGTATAAATTTTCATCCGCAGGTTTTGACGCGGCTTTTGTGCTGGCTGTCGCTCTTCTTGCATATGCGGTGCCTTCCCTGCTCGGCGGAAACGGATATTTGTGTACATATATAGTTGGTATTTACATGGGAAATCAAGAGATAAAAAATAAAAAGTCGCTTGTAAACTTTTTTGACGGGGTAACAGGTCTTATGCAGATGCTGTTGTTCTTCCTGCTGGGACTATTATCTTTTCCGTCACAGATGCCAAGCGTAATACTTCCGGCTGTTGCAATTGCGCTTTTCCTTACGTTTATTGCACGTCCTGCGGCGGTATTTGCAATATTAACTCCGTTTAAAAGCAATCTCAAACAGCGTTTGCTTGTATCGTGGTCCGGGCTCAGGGGAGCCGCGTCGATTGTATTTGCCGTCATGGCGACGGTGAGTCCGGCTTCTACGAGCAACGATATATTTCATATTGTTTTTTTGATAGTGCTGTTTTCAATTTTAATTCAGGGGTCTCTAATACCATTGGTTTCAAAGAAACTTGGTATGATTGATAACAAAATAAATGTGTTAAAAACATTTTCGGATTACAGTGACGAGGTTCCGGTTCAGTATATTAAATTTAAAATACCTGAAAACCATTTTTGGGCGAAAAAGAAGGTTACAGATATTATTCTTCCGCCTGAGACTTTGCTTGTCTTGCTTCAGCGTGGAAGCGATAAAATGATTCCTGACGGGGAGACTGTGCTGCTGCCGGAAGATACACTGGTTTTAATTGCAAAAGCGCCGGGGGAAATAGAAGGGGTTAGGCTCACAGAACGTCAGATAGAACCTGATGATGAACTTGCCGGCAGACGTATTTCAGAAATACCAAAAAGAGACGGCATGCAGATAACAATGATTCATAGAAACGGTAAAGTTATTATCCCTAAAGGATATACTAAATTAAAATCCGGTGACCTTATGGTAATAAACCGTGTTGAATAGATATATGGTTATGTTGTTTTAATAAAATGTTTATACGTATCTAATGTTGTACTGCATAAAAGATGAAACTAGTAGGATAGGCTGGCCGCTCTGATTATATTGCAAAGAGGCCGGCCTTTTATATTGTATTTGTAAAACGTCTTATCTGCCTTTATGTTTTTCTTTCTTTTTTTGCTTCCTTAAATTATAACGGGTTTCCTGCTCAAGTTTTTTGGTTTCCTTTTTTCTGACTTTTCTTTCATCTTTAACAAGTTTATGCTGAAGTTTTAAGGCTTGCTGAGCCTTTGTTCCAATACTGCTGAACCGGATTCTTTTATTGATTTCGCGCTGAAGTCTTTTGGGGTTAATATGATGTGTTTTTGTATCATCACTTTTTATAGGTTTAGTAAAACACAGATTGTTCCAATTGTTCATCATATAATCATATACTTCGTAATCCTTAGGCTCTGAACCAAAAGTGATTTTACAAACCTCATAGCTGTCAAAATATGTTCGTTCATATACTGCTATCCAGAAAGGGTCTTCAAAGGTTACGGTTAAGATGCTTTTTATATTATTCTCCATTTTTTAAATCTTTTAGAAATTCAGTTTCAAATTCGCTCATCCAGTCCAATAGTGAACTATACAGCGCTGCCTGCTGCTTAAATATAGTTCTGCCTGTCAGCGGAATATCCGAATACAATTCTGTATATTTTTTGTTATTTCCCTGAGCTTTTATAATATTATCTCTAATTTTATTGATAAGTTCCAGAGCTTTAGGTTTTGACATTTTATTTAAATTTGAAATAACAACATTAAAGTTTATTGGAATTGTTATTTCTTGTTCAGAATATTTTTCCATCAGCTCCTGAAAATATTCAATGCCCTTATTGGTAATAGAATATATGGACTTTTCAGCGAATTTACCGTTTTTGACAACATCAGTCGTTAAATAATTTTTTTCTTTAAGAGTAATAACCTTTTTGTATATTGATGGAGTGCTTATTTTTGTCCACCTGTCTAAATGGTGATATTCAACATCCTTTTGGATATCATAAGCGCTTTGGGGTTTTTCTGATACGATACCTAAAATTATTAAATCAATCAGCGACATTTGTATTACCTCCTTTAATATATTATATATTACTATAATTTATAGTAATAGTCAATATTTATTTTTAGATATAATATTTTGTTTTAGAGAAAAAGCTGTTTATATGATGTATAAACAGTTTTATTTTGTGCTTTAAAAATGTAAACGACTACCAATCAGAATTGTGAAAAAAGCTTTAGGAAATATGATTTTCAGTGATATAACAGTGGCTTAATATTCTAATTATTAAAATACTGAGAAGATTTTTATTATAATAAGATAGAAATAGTAAAGAAGTTAAAATTAAGCAAAAATACAGATGTCAAAATTACATTATATTATAGCCTAAATATAGATAAAAAGAGTTTGTGTGGAGTTAAAATATGATATATTAAGAGAACGCTGTGAGCCAAATAAAACAGAGAACATATAAGCAGAGATTTGCTCTGAACATATTCATATTCAAATAATTATTCTGCTGTATTTAAATAAGTAAACTATGGGAAATAATTAAAACTTTGTTATTGATATTTGAAATACATGAAAATATAAAGTGTAAATATTGAAGAAAATTTTTTTATTGCAAAAGATAACATGCAAACACAGCAGCGAGAAATAAAAAGATTATAGTGTGATTTATTTAGAAATTAATCAGAGTAATAAGATGTAATGAATTAGATAATTAAATTATAAAAAACAAACTTACCTGTTTATAATTAGAAAAACAAAAAATCGGTGAAAGACAGCCGCTTGTAAGCGGCTGTCTTAAATAGTAGTGCGTTGCCAAACCTTCTGTATCATTTTCAGAGTTTAAACCTGTATCAGTTATATTTGGAAACTGTATAAGGCGTTAAGAAACCGGTGGTTTTGCTTTATTAAATTAGACTTTGAAAATTATAATAAACTTATATATCTATGTCAGTGACATAATCTTAATTTTTTGACCGACATTAATTTTATCTCTGTCAGCTATATTATTGTTTTTTACAAGTTCATCCACCGTCGTATGATACCTTTTTGCTATATTCCAAAGTGTGTCGCCGCTTTGGACAAAATAAATTATATAACATTGCATACCTCTCTGTTCAGTATCCTCAGATTCTTCCCTGTCTATTGCTGTAACGGTTTTAATTCTGTCGTTTTTTACAAGTTTGATAGATATGCCGATTATCATTCGGAGGTCAACAGAATCAGAGCCGGATATTGTATAACCCAAATGGTTTATAAATATTTTGGCGTCACATGCAACTTTGTTTCCAAGTTCTTGGTCGCAGTCAAAACTATGCTCAAATTCAGTCTTACAGTCTATGGCGTACAATGGTTGATTTTCATCATTTGAAGAACATAATACTTTGGCGTTAATGGTTCCTTTAATATATACAGTATTGTCTTTAATTTTTAAATCATCTACAGAAGTCTTTTCAATAGTTACGCCGCAGACTCCAAGTATTTCAGCGTCGGTTGCTTTTCTTTTAGCGGTAAATTTGTGAGATATTTGAGCAGTTTTGGTATCAATAAGCTGTTCGGGAGCTGTTTCGCTGAACTCTAGAGTAAGAGTGCTGCCATCCGTAGAGTATGCGTCTGTAACCGCCTGCGGCTCTGATATCATATATCCGGAAATACTAACTCCGACTACTACTTCAGCGCCAATCATCCGAGGTTCTCCGTCTAAATTGTCTCTTATTTCAGTGTATATTTCTCTAACTGTATATTCCGCGTCACATTCCATGTCATCCATAGAGTTAGGAGTATCAAACTGCTCATTGTATGGAATGGTAAATTCAGCATTCCTGAGCAAAGATTTTTTATTGCTGTCTGAGGAAGTATCCGCAGCGTCTTCATATAGAACATTAACTTTTACTATTCCTTTAAGACGTGTATTGCCGCTGCTTGTAACCATTTCTTCAGGCTCAACGGTTGCTGTGGCGTTAAGAATTTCACCGATTTGCGGGAGCTTTGAAGAAATTTCGTGCTGTTCTCTAAGTATCATGCTTCCATCTGAAATAAATTGTTTATCGGCCAGTCTTATAGGAACTTTCTTAAGTTCAATTTTTGAACAGGTATTTGTCGGCGCACTCTCATTATCGGATTGCCGAGGCGTGAATGGAATAAGATCCATTGCGGGAGGCTTGGGTTCACATTCAATAACTATTTCATCTGTGCCTGTCGGCAGTTCAAGGGGTTCACACCTGCATATTTTAGCTCCTATATTTATGCCCAGTCTGATATTTACTTTCCTGGAGTTTATAAGAGTGCTGTCAACAGATCCAATTTCTGATTCCGCAGTAACCTGGTCATCCGCAGTTGTTCCTTTTGCATCAATTGTATAACTGAATTCGCGGCTCATAACCAGAGCCTTTGTATTGCCGATAACGTCGCCGTCCGGCAAATAAAGAACGGTTGCCTTTGCGGTTCCTTCAATATGAATCTTGTCCTGCCCCGGTGTGATATCTGTTATGTAGCTTCTTGCTGAAACATCTAAAATCTTTTTTATATCCGGTTTTATATCGGGAACTATTAATGTGTCGTCTACGACTGTTCTTCCAAACTTCATTGCGACAGTTCTGCAAATATCAAACCTCTCTGTCTTTAAATTCACCTCTGACATTTGTATCACCTTTCCTTAACCATAGTATTAAACATGGTAGATTATATGTTGTTGTTGCTGAGTTTATGAATATAAAATATTATCATGGGTTTGCAGTCCGTTTTATTGGACTGTATAGCTGATATAATATATACATATTTGAAAGGGGGAACTAATATGAGTGAAAGAGAACTTAGAATTGAAAGAAGAAGGGTTATTAGAGAGAAGAGGGAAGCCTGTCAGGAAATCTTAAGATGTTTGTTTGATAGTTTCTTCTTTTTAATAAGTGCGGCAATAATAGTTGTAGGTTTGGGCGTGTTTTTTGTATAAAATTTTTGTAAACATATTTTAATCAATGTATTTGGAATATTTTTGTAAAAATGTTGATATTTATTTTATTTGTGTTAAAATATAAATAACTGGGAATAATATCCGGTGTGGAGATAATATATGCCAGGTATGTTTTCAAATTTGTTTAGAAAGGGTGTTTTTATTATGAAAGATTTAAAAGGTTCAAAAACAGAAGCAAACTTGCTTGCTGCATTCGCGGGAGAATCACAGGCTAGAAATAAGTATACTTATTATGCCAGCAAAGCAAGAAAAGACGGATATGTTCAAATAGCAGAGATTTTTGAGGAAACTGCCAATAATGAAAAAGAACATGCAAAGATTTGGTTTAAGATTTTAAAAGGCGGAGAAATTCCTGATACAGCAACAAATCTTCAGGACGGCGTAGACGGCGAGAATTATGAGTGGACAGATATGTATGCCGGATTTGCTAAAACTGCAAAAGAAGAAGGATTTGATAAAATTGCAGCTTTATTTGAGGGCGTTGCTAAAATTGAAAAGGAGCATGAGGAACGTTATAAAAAGCTTCTTGACAATGTAAAAGGCGAGTGCGTATTCTCAAAAGACGGAGACGTTATTTGGCAGTGTATCAACTGCGGTCATATTGTTATTGGCAAAAAAGCACCTGCTGTATGTCCGGTTTGTGCTCATCCTCAGGCATATTTCCAGGTTAAGCCTGAAAATTATTAAATCATATTAAGTTTAGAGTAATTTTTGTTTTCATTCCTTTTAGAAAAATTATTAATAATTTAATTAAGACGATACTGATTTTATCCGGTATCGTCTTTTTTTGTTTTATCGCTGTATATTATATTATAAAAATAAGTTTGATTACGGATATATTGATAATTATTCTAATTTTATAAAAATTGTAAATTATTTAATATTTGATATTGTGAAAAATTATCACAAATATAAACTGTAAAATATACATAGTAACTAAAAAAATAAAATTTATTTGTATAGTTTTAATATTTACGAAATTTTGAACGAGTGTTATAATGTTAAATAGATGATGTTACGAATATATGATATGCGTATCATGTGAATAATGACGAATAAAATAAATAATTGGCGGTGTATTACTATGGTTTAAGCACAATTGATGCGGTGTGTGGTGAAACTTTAAAATTATAAAAAGGAGAAAGTTATGAAAAAAACAAGGTTAATTAGTTCATTTATTTGTATTGTATTTATAACAACAATATTTTTTGGCGTATACGCTGCAAAACCGGGACAGGATGAACCAAAAAACATTGTTGAAACTGACATAAATTTGTCTGACGAACCGGAAGTCAGTCCCGGAACAGGCGATTCAATGCAGCAGCCGGAAATTTCTGCGGAACCTGAAGAAATTGCTGCTGAAAATGCTGAGGAAGAAAATGTTCAATCGGCCAGTCCTTCTCCGGAAGTAAACGATGAAGTTGATGAAGCCGAAGTGCCTGAAACGGAGATTAAACCTGAAACAGAACAACCGAAAGATGCAGAAGCCACTCCGGAAGTGTATATAAATGAAGACGGTGCGCCATTTATTGAAACGATTGAAAATACTGAGGCTCAAATTGTAAATAATGACGGAGACGTTTTAGCTGTTGAAGATATTAGCGAAGAAGAAATTCAACCATATGAAACAAATGGTCAGGTTATGTTAATGAATGATTCTGATGTCGATTTAGAGTCAATAATTGATGTAAATATTGATATAAATTCAATAGAGCACAAAACAATTGTTACAGGAAATGACCACGTTCTTATGATTAATTCCGACGGTACTGTTTCTGCATGGGGCAGTAACACTTACGGTCAATTGGGAAATGGTACTAACACAAGCAGTATAGAGCCGGTAGTGGTTCAGGGGCTTTCAGATATTATAGAAGTAACAGCGGGCGATGGATATAGCTTGGCGATGGACAAAAACGGAGAAGTTTATTCTTGGGGCAGAAACAGCTGGGGAATGCTGGGAAACGGTAATACTTTAAATGCAAATATTCCAAATAAAATAAATGCTCTCAGCGGTTTAAATATAGTTAAAGTTTCAACCAGCGGTTATCATTGTTTAGCACTTGCCAATAATGGTGATGTTTATTCTTGGGGAACAAATGGCAATGGACAGCTGGGATTAGGTGACAGAGAATATAAATTGGTTCCTACTATTATACAAAACTTGCCGAGTTCAATTGATATAGCGGCTGCTGGTTTTTCAAGTTATGCGGTTGATATGACCGGAAGTGTATGGTCATGGGGAAACAATAACAGTTGCAAGCTGGGATTTACTTATAGCGGGGATATTTTGTCTCCTAACAAGACTGTTATAAAAGATATAGAATCAATATCAACGGGATATGACCATTGTTTAGCAATAGGTGAAGACGGAAATATTTATTCCTGGGGAGATAATGGATTCGGACAGCTCGGCGTCACAGGAATAACTACATATACGCCCCAGAAGCAGAATATTGGACTTTCAAATGTTAAAAATTCATTTAGCAAATGCCATCATAACGTGGCGGTTACATCTGACGGAAAAACTTATGCCTGGGGACGAAATGATTATGGGCAGTTGGGAATAGGAACAATATCGGACAAAGTTTTTGAACCAACATTAGTTTTTGAAAACTCATTTGAAACTGTAGCAATGGATATTTATTCGACGTATGCTGTAAGCAGTGACGGTAATTTATTTAAGTGGGGATATATGCCAAACACAGATATATCAAAGTATATAAGCGGCGGAAGCTGTGTTCCGCTTGATATACCCACTGAAACTCGGTTTGTACAAGTGGAAGCAAAACGTAACAGCGTTGTTGCTCTCGATGTAAATGGAGATGTATATACCTGGGGTGACGGAGCGTATGACGATTTAGGTCATGGGAATAAAGATAATGTATATTACCCTAAAAAGGTAGAGGGCTTGCCAAAGATTAAACAAGTGGCGAAAGGTGAGAATCATACTCTTGCTGTGGATATAGATGGAAACGTATGGGGATGGGGCAACAATTCAAGCAAAGAGATAGATTATAATTATAGTGGTCATATAATTACACCTGTTAAATTAACTGAAATTGATAATGTTGATTGTGTTTCTGCAGGGCAAGGGTTCAGCGCCGCAATAAAAGATGATAGTTCTCTTTGGACTTGGGGGCAAAACTATGCAGGTCAATTAGGTATAGGCGGTTCTAAAGTTAATAATGTTAATAAAATTTCTGGTATAGATTGTTTCCATTCCATAGTGGAATGCGGAGAGTCATATCTATTAACTCAATATCTTTATTCTAATAATGATGTAACTTACGATCCATATTCTCATCATTGCACCATGGCATGCGGAGCAAATAATCGTGGACAGTTGGGAAAAGGAGATTTAGTAAATTCTTCAGTTTTATCAAAAGTTCAGGATATAGAAGGGTATGAAGTAAAAGACTTGTCTGCCGGAAGAGAGCATGCTTTAGCATTATATTCTAATGGAGATGTCTATTCGTGGGGGAGTAATACTATAGGCCAGCTTGGTCTTGGTGATAAGGTGGATAGAATGCTTCCGGTTAAAATACAGGGTATTTCAGACATTAAATATATTGAAGCGGCATATGCGCATAGTATGGTTATAACAAATAGCGGAAATCTTTACGCATGGGGAGAAGGAAGAGACGGACAATTAGGTATAGGGATAAAAGAAACCAAAAGATTGCCTGTTTTAGTACAAGGGATAAAAAATGTTAGTTCGGTAACAGGAGGTTCTGCATTTAGTATTGCATTGGATGAAAAAGGCAGATTGTGGTCTTTTGGGTCAAATGCTTATGGACAGTTAGGTGTTATTAGCAGCGTTCCTGAAAAAATAGATCATGATACATTGTTTAGCAATACATTAGTTTTTGATGTTAATGAAGGGGATTATTGTTCTATACCGTATGATGTTTTAAACGTTTCTGATTTTAGTGGTTTAGAGTTCAGTTTGAAATTTGATCCTCTGGATTTTGAAATAGTAGATGTTTGTGAGTTTACATTAGATAAAGAAGTTGGTACAGGAAATATTAACAATGCTAATGTATATATTACTAAAATTAACGATGGCTATATGGCATTTAAGTCCACAATAGTGTCGACAGTTAAGTGGTCGGGAAATATAAATACTGTAAAAATAAAGGCGAAGAGAAATGGAAAGCTGTCTGTTGTATGCCGAGTAAAAAATAATTAGAGAGGGGTAATAATAATGAAAGTTAAAATATATAAATATATTATAAGATTATTTACAGTATCGCTAGTTAGTATAATGGTTTTAAATATTATTAGTTTAGAAGTAGTTAAAGCGGCCCCTTTTTTTGATGTAAGGCAGACAATAACTCAGCCAAACGGCGATGTAATTGAATGTTATACCAGCGGTGATGAGTTTTTCTCATACTTGCATGACAGCGATGGAAATATAATAGTGCAGAATACTCAGGGGCAATATGTTTATGCTAAATTAGAAAATAATATTATGGTTCCATCAGATAATGTTGTATTGCCAAGCGGAATTGCAATTTGTGATAAAATAAAGATTACTGATGTTCCGGAATCATATATAAAAATGATGCGTGAAGCATCTCCGTTTTATAAACAGCCAGAAGCTGAACTGGCTTTAAGCAATGATGAATATAAACTACATCCGTTTTTAAATGAAACATTAAATAATATAGTTATATTTATTAGTTTTTCCGATTTCGACTTTGATAAAGCCTATCCAGCATCATTTTATGAAAATTTATTTAATGGGGATGGAAATTCTTTAAAAAACTGGTTTGCCACGGCTTCTTATGGAAAAACTGGTGTTAACTCGTGGATATATCCCCAAATAGATGGCAATACATGTATTGCAAGTTATAAAGATTATAAACCAAGAAGCGCATATGAGGGAACACCATATGTTGATAATAATGGTTCATTACAATATAGATTTATTAATGATGATGGGTCAGTTACTAACTGGAACGGTATGGCTTTTCCGCTTTTTGAAAGAGCAGTAAACTCAATAAAATCACAAGTGCCGTTAGATTTAGATCTTGATGTTGATAATGATGGTTGTATAGATTATATTACTTTTGTTATGCCAGGAAGTATAGTATATGGTAATTGGATACTTCATCCGAACCAATTTTGTATGGCTGGTAATAAAACATTAAAAATTAATGGTAAAAAAGTATATAATTATAATGTTCAGGTTGAAGAACAACTTCATGATACCAAATATGTACGGGCAGGGGTATTAGCGCATGAAGGGTTTCATATATTTGGAGCTTATGATTTATATAGCGGAGCTAGCAATATTCATGAGTGGGATTTAATGTATTCACAAATGGGTCAAATGCCCAGCACATATACTAAATATAGATGTGGACAATGGATTGAAAATATACCTGAGATAAAAGAGAGTAAATCTTATTTTTTAAAAGAATCAATTTTGGATCCAAATAATTGTTATATGATTAGATCTCCGTTATCTTCTGATGAAGCTTTCATTTTGGAATTTCGAAAAAAGGAGGGAATTTTCGATAATTATATACCTGGAACTGGATTAGTTATATATAGAGTTAATTTGAAGAATAATCATATATTAATAGACGATGATGATCCTGTGACCTGTTTTTATCCTTATAGAGATACTTCTGTTAATTTGCGATTAGGTGATGGTACTTATGCTGGAATAGAAATAAGTAATATATCACTTGTTGGAGATACGATTTCATTTTCAGTAAATATTTCTAACCAAAAAAATGCTTTATATTTTAAAGATATTAGAGTTGCACAAGCTATTAGTAAAGAAATAAATAAAGATATCAAAAATATAACAGAGGAGGATTTGACAAAAATTTCAGAATTATACATAAATCCTGTTGATCAATTTGATTTACCTATAGATTTGGATGGCATTGATAAATTAGTAAGTTTACAGAAGATTACATTGGAAAGATGTAAATTAAATGATATAAGTAATTTGAAAGGATTAAAAAATTTATCGGAATTAAGATTAGTCGATAATAATATTGAAAATATTGAATCACTAAGAGATTTAAAATCATTGAAAATATTGACTCTTAGAGGCAATTTAATAAATGACTATTCACCGGTTTCCGGGTATTATAACAATTTAGTAGAAAAAGATTTTTCCTTATTGAATAACGATTTATATATTAGCATACCTAATATAAATACTAATAAAACAATAGAAACTATTTTTATAAACTGTACAGATTTTGTTCCTAAAAAAATGTATGTTACAGCTGAACGTTATACTGAGGATGGAAAATTTATAAAACGTATTAGAATAGATAATGTTGATTTAAGTAATAAAAATACACAAATAAATATTCCTGAATTTATAAATTGTCAGGACGGATCATATGTTGTAATAAGTTGTTATGAACGTTGGGATTATAAGCAATTACTGGCGCGGAATGTAATAAAACCTGTAACATTTGATATGGAAAATACTTATTAGGAGGATTGACATGAAAAAAGTGCTTACTGTTATACTAATTATTATATTTTCTTTAAGTTTTAACTTAGTTGTTTTTTCTTATGGGACACCACTGATATTAGTGAAGTATGTAGATTCATCAATATATTTGACAGAGTATTTTGACGAAGGAAAGGAATTAGAAATCTCAGTATCTAACATAGATGAAGTATGCAGTTTACTTATAGTAAGCTATGATATAAATGATTGTTTAATAAACTGTATAGTTAAAGAAAATATAAATTCTGACTGTTTAGAAAAATATCTTCCGCCTAATAATACTGATATGATAAAAGTATTTATTTGGGATAATAAAAATAATATTTCGCCGAAATGTGTAGGAAATACTTTATATAAATCTATTAATTATGAGAAACCCATTGGAAACGGAACTGATGAGAGTCCTTACAAAGTTACCTCCGTTGCCGAATTGTCTTATTTGAGAGAAGAGCCTGGAGCTGCTTATATACTTGCTAACAATATTGATTTAAGTGATGTTAGGTGGAATCCGTTTTTCTTTTGCGGAAAACTTGATGGCCTTAATAATAGTATTACAGGGATAAAGGTAGCTGATAATGCTCATAACAGCGGTTTGTTTTCTAAATTTGAAAATCGCACTCGGAATGAGGGATTAATTGATGTACCTTTGGATAGTTATATTAAAAATTTAAATGTGGAAATATTGGATAGTGGTAGTTCAGCTGTTTTTTCCGGTGGTATTGCTGGTGAACTGGGATTTTATATGCCATTGATAGAAAATTGTTCGGTTAAAGGTAATATTACTGCAAGAAGCAAACAACAGGGTGTTAAAGCATGTGCCGGAGGAATTGCAGGTATCAGCCCAAATACAAATATAAATATGTGCTCTAGTACTGCAAATATTGCTTCATATGGTATTGATAGAGCAGTATCCGGGGGGATTGTAGGAGAGTTCCAGGAAAACCCTGCCATACATTTTTATGCATCCATTAATAATTGTTCGGCAAGCGGTCAGATTTTTTCAAAGTGCAGTAATTTAGAAAGTGGAGATATAGTGGCTTCAGGTGGAATATGCGGTTATTTTTATGGAAATTTTAATTATATAGAAAACTGTATATCAAATACACAGTTATATTCTGATAAATCTGCAGGCGGTATAGTAGGTGAAGCGATTGATAATGAGGCTTTTAATAGAATTGAAAATTGTATAGATAATTCTGTAGTTGTAAAATATTAATTAAATTTAGTAAATTAATTGAATATTTTGTGATGTGGTTATCGTGTATGCTGTAAAAAATGTATTTATGGCAATCAAAACAAAAAATGATATGTATAGCTAGGATAATGAAAATAGTATAATAAGATATATAAAAGTAAGAAGTAAGAAGTGAGAATTAAAATAATAAATTTAAAATTTTTTATAAGCAATAGTCTAAAATATTAGACTATTGCTTTATATTTGTAAAATAATATGTAGTTGAGAAAATAATTCACCTGTCGAAATTACTAAAAAAATAAACTTTATTTGGTTATTATTAATCTTTACGAAATATAGAATGAGAGTTATAATATAAATGTGGATGCAGGAAACGCAATTCCTGTAGGGAAAGGAGATAT
This sequence comes from Monoglobus pectinilyticus, assembly GCF_002874775.1. Lineage (NCBI taxonomy): Bacteria > Bacillati > Bacillota > Clostridia > Monoglobales > Monoglobaceae > Monoglobus > Monoglobus pectinilyticus. Next base: position 1,477,948 of record NZ_CP020991.1, read on the forward strand.
AATTACGAAAAATTTGTTGTAGGTTTTAATGTTTGTGAGTTCCTTATGCTTTTGGTTATAATCGAAGGGTTTGTCAATAATTTTAGAAGTTCAGAAGAGGTTATGAACCATGCTTGGGAAAACATAATAAATAGTGAGGAGTTGGTACAATGAAAAAATGCTGTGTAGTTTTTTTAACTGTTATTATAATACTGTCAAACTTTTCTTTAAACGTTTTTTCTGCTGAAAGCTCTATTGAGTTTGAGCATTCATGGGAGAAGACCGCTATAATAAATTCATTAAAAAAATCTATGCCGGAGAAATATGGTAACTATGATGAAAATAGTGATATTTATCTTAGTGACTATAAAAATATAATCTATTTGGAATATTCAGATGGTAGATGGCCTTGGTCTGAAATGAATACTATAAAGTATTTAGATAAAATGATCAATTTAGAGGAGTTAACAGTTAAAGGATATGTTATGACAAAATTAGATTTAAGCAAAAATAAAAAGTTAAGAAAACTAACATGTTCTATGAATGCGCTGTCTGAACTAGACCTAAGCAATAATCCGGAACTTATAGAACTTGATTGCAAGTACAATAATTTAAAGAAACTTGACTTAAGCAACAATAATAAGATAGAATCGGTTGACTGTTCGCAAAACTGGATAGAAGATATTAATGTTAGTAATTGTATAAATTTATATAACTTGCAGTGTTCAGAAAATTGCTTGAGAGATATAAATATTGACCCTCAAATCGGTTGGGAAGCGCCGGAGGAGAAGACGCCTGTAATTAACATATCACAGAATTATATTGATTCTGAAAACAATGAAATACTTAGTGAAAAGCTTGAAGATTTAAAAGTGAAATTAAAGTCCAAATCGGGAAATGTTTTATGGGGAACTGGATATGGAGATTCTCCTGATTCATTGGTAAAACTTGATCCGAGTTTTGAATATGAGCTTATGCAAATGTACCAGAATATTAGTTCGGATCCAATGGATTGGTCATTTACCAGGGAGGGTTTAAGTAAGTTTACTGATTTATATTTTATGACATATGTTGAACTGCTTATGCCTATATTGAATTTATCAGGTATAGAATGTTTTACCAATCTAACATCGTTGTCATCAGAGTATGATATAAAAATCAGAGAACTTGACTTAAGTCAAAATAAAAAGTTGAAAAATTATGGAATAAAAGCAAGTAAATTAGAAAATTTGATATTTAAAGATAACACTGAAATTTTATCATTATATTGTCCAAATGGCAGTTTAACAAATTTGGATCTAAGCGGATGTATAAACCTGACTTCGTTGGATTGTAGTAATAATAATTTAAGTGAATTGGATCTAAGCTCTACACCAGGTTTAAGTATTTTAAAATGTTCAAATAATATTCTTAAAACTTTAGATGTTTCAAATAATATAAGGTTATTTTATTTTATGTGTAACGATAATGAAATTAATAATCTAATATTAAGTGAAAATGCAGAGTGGAAAAAACCGGATCATTCAAATTATTCACCTGTGTTTGATATACATAATAACTATCTTGATATATCAGACGGTTCACAGCTTAAAGAAAAACTAAGTATTATTGAACCCAAAATAATGTCTGGAGGAACAGAACAAAATCCTGCACAGTTTATTTATTCGCCGCAAAAAGGGGACGGTATTTGTTGGTCATTATCATTAACGAATGAAAATGGTATAATAAAATGTATAGCTGAAAATGTAGCAAACAAAAGTCAAAATAGTTCATTAATTTTATCTTATTACAGTGAAGATGAAATATTGGAATATACAGAAATTAAAAATATTGTTGCAGGTATAGGAGAAAGTATTATTGTTGATGCAGATATTCCGGAAAGTAAGAAAGATAGTATAAAAACAATAAGAGCGTTTGTATGGAATAACATAGAACAAATGAGTGCAGAATCGATGTATTCAGAGTTTATCGTAGATAAAACAACAAATAAATAGAAAATTTAATCTAGCACGAGTCATAATACACATTATGGCTCGTGTTATTTTAAGTAAAGAATTAATTTAAAATGAAAAGAGAAAATAATTCACCTGTCGAAATTACTAAAAAAATAAACTTTATTTGGTTATTATTAATCTTTACGAAATATAGAATGAGGGGTATAATATAAATGGTGTTATATGAAATGTGTTTCTGATATTGGAGAGGAAATTTTAATTATGGTAAAACATTAGCTTTAGGTTTATTTGTTTGTATGGTTTATTATATTTATAGAGTATTTAAATATTTTCGGGGCGGTAATCAATATTTATATTTGGTGAATAATAATACATTCTCAGTAATATTTAAAAAATATAACTTACTAAAATAGGAGAAAATATATGCGTAAAAAATTTATTTACATAATAATTATTGTAATATTATTTTGTACTGTACAAGATGTTTGTGCCGCTTCGGGGTATAACTATATATCTATACGCTATGATAATAATGTTGCCGCGGATTGTATAAAACCAAACAGGGTATTAGAAATATCTGTAAATGATTTCAGGGAATATAACGATGAGATTTTATATGTTGCACAGTATGATAAGAATGATGTCTTGGTTGCGCTTGATTCAGTTGAAGCAAAAGTATCTAAGAAGCTGCAGATAAAACCGGATGAAAGCGTTGAGAAAGTCAGAGCTTTTCTTTGGAGCCCATCTATTCAGCCGGTTTACGCTCAAAATGAGTTAGAAAAAATAAGTGCAGAAAACTTGCCAAAAGGCAGCGGAACACATGAAGACCCTTATAGAATAACGACGCCGGATGAATTAAAATATATGTTTGTAGAAAATCATCAAGTGTATAAATTGATGAATGATATTGATTTAAGCAATGAAACGTGGTATCCAAAGGCGTTTCTCGGTGTATTGGATGGCGGAGGTCGTTCCATTTTGGGATTATCTGTTGATCAGAATTCAGAGTACAGCGGCTTGATTTCGATATTAGGTGATTCATACTTTTCGGCGTGCAGTATCAAAAATTTAAATATAGAAATTAAAAATTCAGCTCAGAATGCAAAATATAGTGGAGCAGTTGCAGGTTATATGTGGTTCCCGGCTCAGATTATAAATTGTAATATTTCAGGGACAATCGTATCAAATACAGATGAATCATACATAGGCGGTGTATCGGGGTATACTTACGGGGGAGAAATACAAAATTGTAATGTTAATATGTCTTTACTCGCAATGAAAGGTGAAACAGTTTGTGTTGGAGGTATTTTCGGCGGTGCGTTTCCTTGGGTAAATAACCATTATACAATAATAAAAGACAGTAATACAAAAGGCACAATAGCATATTATTCTCCAAAGAACAAAGTGGGTGGTATATGCGGAGATGTGGTAGATACAATAATAGAAAATTGTACTGATGATATGAGTTTGATTAATAATTACTAAATGGTAGTTTGTAAATGATTATATGTTTGAAAAAACAGAAATATTTATTAATGACTGAATTGTATTTATAGCGCGTGGAGGCGGTCGTATATGCGCTATAATATTGTTTTTTGTTAGTATAATGCTGTTTCGTAACAATGTGATTAAATAGCGTTTTGTGTTAGGAAGTGATTTTATGAAATATTTTATCAAAGTAATGTCCCTTACTTTTGTTTTACTGTTTTGTTTTATTTGTTCAATGCCAAAAATAACGGCGGAAGAAACCGGAGCTATTAATATTGAACATGCTTTTATTAATGATTATTATCCGGTTGTTGGGGAGAGAATTTATGTAAAAGTTTATACAAGTGACATTTTTGATATTCCGGCCAACGATACTGAGGAGAGTTTCTCATATCAGTGGTATAAAAATGATGTGAATTCAAATAATGGCGGCGTACCATTGGCTGGCGCTGAAGAAAAATATTATATTCCGCTGAGTGAGGATGCAGGAAGCTATCTATATTGTAAGGTGACGGGTAATGGTAAATATACCGGAGAAATCATCACCGGACCGACATGTAGCGCTGTGGAAAAAACAGCGGAAATAGGCGGAGCATATATAGTCGAAAATAGAAACAGTATTCCAAAGCTCGGACAAGAGATAATAGGTTGTTTGTTTAGATATGGCTCTGTTGTTTTTGATGATTATTTATATCCTGCCAAAACACCGGTTGATACTGCTATATATGGCGATGAAGTTGCAGAATATCAATGGTACAGAACAAAGGAAGAGAACAACACAGGCGGAGAGCCAATTGTTGGCGCTAATTCATATAAGTTTACTCCAACGTCAGAAGACTATGGTTTTCATTTGTATTTTACTGCATCGGGAAAAGGCGGGTATTTTGGAAGCGTAACTTCAAATGTAACATCGTATCCTATTTCTATTGTTGATGGCGGAGGAGGAAGCGGAGATGGATATTTTCCGTTATCATTAAGTATTGAAGGCGCCGCAGTAAATCACGCTGTTTTGACAACTGATAAATACAGCTGGGTTAAATATCAATGGTATAGAAATGATTTTGCTGAAAACAGCGGAGGAACGCCTATACCGGGTGCTACATTTTATAAGTATACTGTAACGGCTGAAGACGTGGGCAAATATTTATATGTTGCAGTAAAAAAGACAGAGGATGACAAAACCGAATCCGTTGTCTCTCCTGTGACTGATATGATATCAAATACATCGGTTGAATTGTTAAATGTTATAATCGAAAAAGGTGATAAATCAAATCCTAAACGTCATATAAAACTGACTTCTGAATCATCTATGCCCAAAAATGCGACAGCAACAGTGCAGTGGTACAGAAATGATGTTATGAGCAATTCAGGAGGCGAGCCTATATTGGGGGCAAGTTATTCATCTTATACTCCGACCTTGTATGATGTTGGGAAATATCTATATTGTGTCTATACGCCAGTATTTCCATTTACCGGTAAGCCTGTGTATTCTGAGGTTACAGCCGCAGTAGAAAATACAGCAACAGTGTTTTTTGATTCTAATGGCGCTGATAGTGGAATAGGTTGTGAGGATATAGAAATTGGAGGGACAATAGAAAATATAGATACATTTGTTCTTGAAAGAGAAGGATATGAATTTATAGGATGGGGAACGGCACCTGATAAAAATGTATCTGATTTTGACAAAAATACTATTGTTGAAAATGACATTACACTATATGCTTTATGGAATAAAATAATATGCAGTCCTGAACCGACTTCTGATGTTAATCCATCTCCGGGCAAAGTCCCCAATATAATATTGAGATATACTGATAATGGAGATTTAGTAACTAAAAATTTTGTGACAAACAGAGAAATTGAGATTTTGCTGGAGCAGAATAAGAATCTTTATTCGCTTTACGTTGTAAGTTATGATAAGAATGGCATGTTAAAAAACTGCAAATATTTGGATGAGTGTGATTCTGAATGTTCATTATTATATATTGCAGATGATGATTCTTATACGCTGAAAGTATTTTTGTGGGAAGATATGAAATCTGTGTTGGATTGTATTGTTCTGAGCAGATTTGAATAAGCGACATATTTTTTGATAAACTAGAGAAACTGCGCCTAAAAAGCTGAATGCTTTTGAAGGTGCAGTTTTTTATATAAGTGTGATAATAATTCACCTGTCGAAATAACTAAAAAAATAAACTTTATTTGGTTATTATACATCTTTACGAAATATGGAATGAGGGATATAATATAAATATGTTAACAGGAAATATATTTCTGTGTTTATAAGGAGGCAATATTTATGAAAAAGTTCATATTTTTATCGCTTTTTGCAACAACTATAATTTCTATATTTTCTTCAGTTTCATATGCGTATAATGTAATACCGCTTGATATTAATTTCCCGGAAAAACGGGTTATCAAGGTGCTGCATGATGATGCAGAAAGTCCTTCTCCAACACCGACTCAGGGATGTACATATCTTCCTATATACGGAAAATACGGAGTTTTAAGTTATGAAATAAGAGACGGAATAGTGAAAATATTGTCGTGTGATGAATCTGCTGCTGGTGAGATTGATATACCTAATGAAATAGAGGGATATCCGGTAACTGAGCTAGCAGATTGGTTATTTAGTTATTTTAAAGAAATAAGCGGAATAAGAATTCCGGCTAATGTATCGGATATAGATAAAAACGTCTTTTTTGACTGTAATGGTTTAAATAAAATTGAAGTTGATGAATTGAATAGATGTTTTAGTTCTGATAATGGTGTGTTGTTTAATAAGGCAAAAACGAAGTTGATTCAGTATCCTGTCGGAAAAACTGATGTTGAATATACTGTGCCAGAGGGAGTAACAACCATAGGAGATTATTCGTTTTTTTCCTGTGTGAATTTAAATAATATAAAAATGCCAAGAGAATTAAAGACTATTGAAAAAGGCGCTTTTAAAGAATGTACGGATTTAGATAATGTTGAGATACCAAAAGGAGCGACATATATAGGGGGACAAGCTTTTCATGGTTGTGGTGGCTTAAATCAAATAGTAATTTCTGAAACGGTTACAAATATTGATATGGACGCTTTTAACGGCTGTGACAATTTAACCATATATGGAATTGCAAATTCATATGCAGAGAAATATGCAAATGAAAATGGTATTAATTTTAGTGCTTTAGAAGAATTTATTGTAGAAAATGGAGTTTTGATAGAATATAATGGTTCAGGCGGTGATATAGTTATACCCGGTGATATGAGAATAACATCAATCGGAAAATACGTATTTTGTAATAATCAAAGTATTACATCTGTAAAAATCCCGGACGGAATTGAACTTATAGGAGATGGAGCTTTTATGGAATGTACTAATTTAAAAAGTGTGTCTTTTCCTACAAATTATTTTCGTATTGCTCCATATGCGTTTGGAGGGGCGGGATTTATAACTCTTAAATATCCCAAAAATTGTAGCGGAGGAAATTGGGCTTTTTACTGTTGTGAAAATCTTAAAGAAATAATTGTTGAAGAGGGAGTGACATCCTTATCAACAGGTTTGTTCGATGGTTGCAGTTCCTTAAAAACGGTAACCTTGCCAAGCACTTGCACGTTTATTTTACCAGCGTTTAAAAATTGCGATAACTTAACGGAAATAATTTTATCTGATGGAATACCTAAAGTGTTGAACGGTATTTTTTACAAATGTTCGGCAATTAAAAAAATATATATTCCGGACAGTGCAACTGAAATTGAGTCGGGGGCATTTACTGACTGTGAATCACTGGAAGCGATAGTGGTTCCAAATAGTGTAACTCAGATAGAAGAAAATGTAATAACAAATTGTGATAAGGCTGTAATATATTCTGAGCCGGATGCTTATGCAAGAAAATATGCGGAGGCAAATAATATTCCTTGGGCTGATATAAAGACCTTAAACGGAGGGTGGAATTGGGAAACATCAATAGAGAAAGGTGAAGATAAAGAAAATACGTATATATGTACCGCAAAAAATGTGAGTACCGGAAAGAAAACGGGGGAGTTTATATTGGCATATTATGATGAATTTGGAAATATGCTTGGAAGTGAGATTAAGGATTTGAATAGGAATTCAGGAGAAAAGGAAACAATATGTATAACAATACCAATTGGTGATATGTCAAAAGTAAAAACGATAAAAGCATTTGTATGGGATAGTCTTGCAAATATGAATGCGGTATCACAATATGCAGAGTGTATTATAAATAATTAGAAAATAAATAAAATGATTTCTTCCCAATCAAGAGCCTGATATTTTCAGGCTCTTGTTATTTTTAATTAGAATAAATTGGTCATACTCTATAGATTTTATAGGTTGGCATATATACTAAAAATATACATATGTTATTTATATAATAATCCAATCTAATATAATAAACTTCAATATATTTTATGTCATTTCTTTAAAATTTCAGTAATCAATTTAAGAGGATTTATGCTTAACCTATTTTAGTGAATCACGGGCTGATAAAGCGGCTCCAATTATTCCCGCGTCGTTCCCTAGGACCGCTATACCTATCTCTGTTTGCCGAATGTTTTTGCAGAAGTAATTTTTCTCACAGTATTCTTTTATTGGATTTAATAAATAGCCGCCTTCTTTGCTTATTCCTCCGCCAATTAAAAGAAGTTCAGGCTCAAATATATTTACAAGACTGCATATCCCGTCAGCCACATATTCTATATATTGTTTTACTACAGTTTGTGCGCTAATGTCTCCGGCTTTTGCCGCGTCAAAAGCAGTTTTGCCGTTTATTTCTCCTGTTTCTTTATATGACTTTGCCATCAGCGAATCCTGATTAAGCATTATGGAGCGGGAAGTTTGGCGTATTAGGGCGGTTACTGAACCGTAAGCTTCCCAACAGCCTTTTCTTCCGCATGTGCATTTTTCTCCGTTAAACACCAAAGTCGAGTGTCCGACTTCGGCTCCGGCTCCGTTAAATCCACGATAAATCTTTCCGTCAATAATTATTCCTCCGCCAATTCCTGTGCCAAGTGTTATAAAGATAAAGTCTTTAACTTTTTTGCCGCACATAGCATACTCGCCATAGGCTGCGGCGTTAGCGTCGTTTTCTAAATTTATGGGAATATTATAATACTTATTAAGTTCATCACATATAGCAGCGTTAGTCCAATTCAAGTTTCCGGCGTATAAAACTACTCCGTTTTTATTGTCTATAGCTCCCGGACTGCCGATTCCAATCGCTTTTATTTCGTCTTCAGTTATGCTTGAGATGCTCAATAAGTTTGAACATAATTCTGCCATATCTCCAATTATTTCGTCAAATGGACGCCCGGGCAGAGTTGGGCAAGATAATTTCTTTAAAATTTCGCCATTTTTGTTTACTATACCGGCCGCGATATTTGTCCCGCCTAAGTCAATTCCAAGATACATTTCTACCTCCATACTGAATAAATCCAGTTAGTTAAAGAATGTATACAGTATAACTTAATTTCAATAAGTTGTAAAGTTTGATGATAAAATTTATAGCAGGCTTTCAAGGTCCAGTTTTTCAAAAAATGGAAGATGTTTTATAAGCAGGTTAAATAAAACAAACTCGCCTATAAAGTCTTCTTTGTCTTTTATCTCGGCATAATGCATACATTGCTGTAATGATATTTCTATTTCCTCAAGTTCTGCTGAATCAATAGTCATACCAACCCAGGTCTGCACTTCATCCCATGATTGTTTTATTTTATTTAATTCATCAGTTATTTTATCATAGTCGTCATTGTGATATGCTTCTATAATAGTGTCATAAGATGAATCTACTGTTTTATCAAGAGTGTTTACCTTTTGAAAATGGAAAAAAATCAGACTTGCCGCCAAAACTACTATCACTGAAGAAATTATTACCCTATTCATTTGAATCCCTGCCCTTTTTTACGACAACAGCGTTGCCGCTTTTATCAGCTCCCATATAAAAAACTTGGGAAATCTTTTTAAGACCGTTTTCGTGAAGTTTATCCATAACCCATTTCCGGCTGATTTTCAAACGCTCTAAATTATTTTTAATCAAAGTGCCGTTATCAATTAAAATATAACTTATTTCGGTTTGTGCGGCCTTTATTCCCATATCGGACGGCGTTACCGGTCTGTTCTCTGTGTTTAATATAACGCTTACGTTTCCGTTTGTCTCCATGATAACATATTCTACATCATCTAAGGACGTTGCTCCGCTGTTTCTGATCTCCTCTAAAAGGTCGCTCATATTAAACCTTTGGCTCTCCATTTCGTTTTGGTTTATTCTTCCGTCGCTGAAGAATGTGCTTGGTTTTCCATAAAGCAATGTTCTGAAACCAATATGTTTATAAGCAATAAATGAGAGTATGATTTCAAGAAATAATAAAATAGCTATGGCTAATGCTGCTGTGGCAAACGGTTTACCGGGGTCCACTATAGGGTCTGTAGCAATTTCGGAAATTATAATTGTTACCACGAGTTCAGACGGCTCAAGTTCGGCAATTTGACGTTTTCCCATCACTCGAAGACATAATACGACAAATACATACATTATGGCGGTTCTAAGTACGGTTACCAGCATACTAATCAATCCATTTCATTTTATTTTTTAAATATTATTGACAAGTTTAAAAAAATTAAAAGTATTATTTGTATTTATTTTAAAAATGTTCTATATAAATATTTTTACTTAGATTGTAAGAGGCTAAAAAGATAGTTATATAATTTGAGAATATAGCAGGCCAGCTGTAGTATTTTAAAATTCAGATTTTATATAATGGAAGCTCGTTTATATAAACGGTGGAATTTTTATTGAAATAAATCGTAATAATTATCATACATTCCAAATCTTATTGCATATGTAATAAATTACATATTTTTAAGTGTTGAAAAGCAAATAAATTTTATATTGTTTAATAGAAAATATAAATTAAATTTTTATTTAATTTTAATTAGTAAAAACATAATAGATTAAATGTTTATAATAATGTTTTTATGTATTTACATATTAAAGTTATAAAGTTAAAAAATTAATTAAAATCCAACTATAAATAAAATACTAGTATAATGTGGCAATTTTGGCCCTATAAAAATTGTAGTGAATTGGCCCTGTTAATTTTGACTAAAAAATATTATTATAAAGTATACATGATAGAAAAAATAATAAAAGTATATATTTTCAGGAGGGGAAAAACATGTTAAAAAGGTTAGGAGCATTTGTACTTTCAATAGTTATGACGCTCGGAACAGTTTCTGCTGCTGCAGCAACTATTAACAGTACGGACGTAGCCGCAGAGAGCAGCGCGGCGTCCGAAAATGGATTTAATCCGGAAACAGTAATGTGGACTGATAATCCTATCGAAAATGTTTTGGCAGAGCAAGGAATCTACCAAAATGCTGCGGAAATTAATCCGAATGCGGAGAAAAAAGAGATTGATGTAATAAATCCGTATGCAAAGTCAGGAAATCTTCAGAGCTGGGCGTATTCTGAATTTCTGTGGACCAATTTTTATCCAATAGGAAACGGCAGAATGGCCGGAATGGTTGCCGGAGGTATTGATAAGGAAGTTATTCAGATTAATGAGGATACATGCTGGGATGGTTCTCCTTACGGAACTCTTAAAGATGAAAGCGGCAATACTTTGACTACAATTGATCAGACGTCTAAGGCGGCTAAAATAACAACTGAAAATCAGACAAGCGGAAGTGTTGATGGAAACTGGAGATATTTCAGAGGTGCTGATGAAAATGGAAATCCGGCGGAAATAGGCGCGAAAGATGTTACAGTTGGTGACGAAGCGTTTAGAACTAGCTTTCCGGATTTTGCAAACAAGAGTATATCGTATCAGGCTTTAAATGTCAGCAATGGATTTAACCAGAAAGAGTCTCAAGGCAGATGGGATTTGCACGAGATGGTTGAGCAGACTTTCTTGGGGAAACCAACAAGACAGAGGGCGTACAAATCATTTGTAGAAGTTTATCTTGATTTTGGTCAGGATCATTCTAAGGCTACAAATTATACAAAGAGTTTGGATATGGAAAAGGGAATGGTTACTGTTGAATACGATTATGACGGAAACCATTATAAGCGCGAAAATTTTTCAAGTTATCCTGATCAGGTTGTAGCTACACATGTTGAGTCTGACGCGGAATTGAATTTCTCGGCCCAGCTTCATTCATATCATAATCAGAGTGGATATTATGAGTATTCAAAAGTAAGTGATAATGAGGTAAAATTAGTTGCAAGCGTATATAATGGAAGTAAAGATAATAATGATCCTGCAACTGTAAACGCTATTAAGTTTGAAGCACATATGTTCTTGGTTGGTGACGGACAGTTCTCAGTATCGGATGACAATACTACTGTGTCAGTTGTCGGCGGAAAGAGCGCTGATATCTATGTGGTAGGAGCTACGAATTATGTTGATTATTTAAATCTTGATAATTCGAAACCTGCGGCTGACTGCTTAAAGTATGCTAATAATGTTAAGAGCAAGACTTACAGCCAAATAAAGGAAAGACATTTGGCGGATTTTTCAGAGCAATTTTCAAAAACTGATTTGACATTAGAAAACAGTTCCACTGATAAGAATGCTTTTAGTAATATACCTACAGAGAAGCGTATCCGTAAGGATGTAGACGGAAAATCAGGTTTCTTGAAAAACGGCGGAAACAGTATACCTAATGCAAATACCTTACATGTATATTCTACATATAACGATGGGGATAATCAGCTTGCAGCTCTTGAATTTAATTACGGAAAGTATTTGTTGATAGCTGGTGCTCGTGAAGGCAGACAGGCGACAGGTGAAGGTGAAATAGATATACCTGGAAGCCAGCCGCTCAACCTTACCGGTAAGTGGAATGCCGCACTTTCGGCTTCCTGGAACGGAAAGTATACAGTTAATATCAATACTGAGATGAACTATTGGGCAGCTCAGCCCCTTGGCCTCCAAGGTACAGAAAAAACTTTGATAGATACTTTTGACGAACTTGCTCAAAGCGGAAGTATAACTGCAAAATATCAATATGGTATAAATAATGAAAGAGGCGACGACCAATACCAGCCCGGGGATCCTTGGGTAATGCACCATAACTATGACCTATGGAGGGGTACGCAGCCCATTGATAACGCTACGGCAGGTCTATGGCCTACAGGCGGAATATGGCTTCTTGACCATGCTTGGCAGTATTATAATTTCAATAAAGATACTGAGTATTTGGCAGAAGTATATCCTTATTTGGTAGGTGCGGCTAAGTTCTTTACACAGTTCCTGGTTGTTGATCCAAAGACGGGATATTTAATTACTGCGGCTTCATGTTCTCCTGAGCAGGGCGGAGTTCAGCCGGGACCGGCAATGGATACACAGCTTATCAGAAACCTTTATGATACTGTTCAGAAGGCTTCCGAAATTTTAGGCAAAACTGAGGAAAATGCAGCGCTTCTTGCTAAAATTGATGAGCAGATGCCGTCATCATACTTAGCTGATGAAAAAGGCAAACTCGCACCGAACCTTATTGACGGTTCAGGTCTTATTAAAGAATGGGTTCGCGGAGACGTAACATTTGACTTTACTGAGGTGGAGGCAGGAAAAGGTAAATTTAACGTTACAAGTCCGTTTACCGGTGAAACAAAAGGTATTAATAAACATGACGCCAGCAATAAAGCGGGTCATAGACATTGTTCGCATCTGTGGGAATTGTTCCCCGGAACACATTTGAGCGCTTACAGTGAGGACGCAAATGAGCAGAAAATATTTAAGGCGTTCCAAAAGGCAACATCAGCTCGTGGCGCAGGCAGCGGTCAAGGTTGGGGACTTGCTTGGAGAATAAGTTTGAATGCGAGAGCTCTTAATGGCGAGGCTGCTTCAAATATGCTTGAGCAAATGTTTAGAACTAGAACATCACCTAACTTATTTGACCAGCATCCAAATTTCCAGATAGACGGAAACTATGGAGCAACTGCAGGTATTATAGAAATGCTGGTGCAGAGTCATGACGGGGCTATAGATTTGCTTCCGGCAATTCCTAAAAAATGGGGCAGCGGTTCTTTCACTGGCTTTAATACACGTGAAGACGCTACTGTTGATTTGAGCTGGGACGAAGGAAAGCCGACAGAAGCAAAAATTCACTCAAGAAGAACCGGTGATATAAGTATACGTACAAAATATGCTTCTAAAGCTAAAGTGTATGATGAAAATGGTACAGAAATTGCACAAACGCTTAATGAGGATGGAAGTCTATTGACATTTGCGGCTGAGAATGGAAAGACTTATACAATTAATAATTTTGGCTTAGATATTGAGACATACTATGCGAAGGATGCTAAAGATTTCTTTGCAAGTGATTCAACTGCCAGCGATAAAATTCCAAAGCTTGCTAATGATAATACAGAAGTTGGTTGGTTGTATAGGCGTAACGGAGTAAAAGTTGGTTATGCAGTAGATGGTTTTAACTTTGACGGACTTTCTAAATTAGTGTTGAAGATGGCTAAGGTAAGAGATGAGAACATCTATGTGTCAGTTACGCTGGATTCTAAAGATGGAAAAGAAATTGCTAATCAGCTTTTGCCAAAAAGTAGCGAACCGTCTGAAACTGAACTTGAATTAAAGAATATTGATGATATAAATGGAGTACATAAAATATACTTATCTTATTATCAGAACCCGTTTAATTCTGAAAGTACGGACGCATATATAGGAAATGCAAGTGATTTGGTGGCAACATATGGCGAAAATATAAATCCTAATGATCCGACATCATCACCGAAGCCAACAGCTGAGCCGACAGCTCCTCCTACAGCAGCACCGGCTAAGTATGATTATGAGATTACTAATGCATATTTCAACGAAGACGGAAAGCTCAGTGTTGATATCAATTATATTGGAGAAAGCACAGCTCCAAAGGCTAAATTGCTTGTAGGTTCATATATTGATGAGAATACAATGACAGATTCAGGCGTATTTGATGTTGACGGAGCAGGAAATCTGACAGTAGATTATACAAAACCTGAAAATGGAACGGTTAAATTATACATTTGGGACGGTACTGATACAATGGTACCTCTCAGTGCAGTAAAGGAAGCCGGGGAAGCTCCGGCTCCTGCAACTGCAACCCCTGAACCGACAAAGGAACCAGGCCCGACAATGGCTCCGGGAACATTTATTGGATGGGACTTTAATAACGTTGCTGCATCAACAAAATATAATGCAGGCGATGTTATAGAAAATGAGAATGGTAATAATATTGAAATTATCTTTGGTTCTGAGGCAGCAGGCGGTTTGCAGCCTGAAATTGCCGAGAGGACAGCTGGCGATAATTATATTAAGTTTACAGACGGCGGTGCTGGTCAGGATGGCTGGAGATATATAGCTGACAGTCCTATGGACGGATGTATGTTTACAGCTTCTTTAGACTTTATGAACAGTACCGCTGACAAAGATACAATATTGATGAGAGTGTTTGATGAAAATAATGCAAATACTGAAAATACTTACACTACAGCAACTGACGGTCGTGTGTTTGAAATTAAGACAGGTGATAATGGTATTTTAAAAATATCTGATTACTTCTCTAAAGGCGCAACGGATACTAAGCCCCAGGATACAGAAATTTCTGGAATTACACTCAGCGCTAACACATGGTATGGCTTGAAACTTGAATATATCAAAGGAGAAAATAAGGTTAAGGTATATTTGAAGACAGGAGATTCTGATTATAGTCTCAAGGGGACTTATACTTTAGGAAGCGGCACTAAAAAAGTAAGTACTGTACCTGAACTGGCTCCGACAACGGTTTCGACTTCTACGCGCGGAAGTCAGACAGGAGCATATACTTTAGGTATTGATAACATTCAAATTGGTGTGTCTGAAGCTCCGCTTGTACCTACAGAGACGCCGGGACCGGCAACGGCAACACCAGGACCTACATCGGATCCGGATAAGACAATAACTGTTGATTCAAGCCAGGAAACAAATGCTGACGCAAAGATTTATAAGACAGTTAATGAAGCGGTCGCTGCCGTTGAAGCAAATCCGCCTGCAAACGAAGAAAATCGTGCGTATATTAACATTATGCCGGGAACTTATCGTGAACAGGTAGTTGTGAAATCGCCTTATATTACAATGAAGAAAGCTCCGGGAACAAATGGAGAAGTCAAACTTACATGGTATTATGGTTTGGGTTCACTATATGACAGCTGTAATGAAAAAGGTTACTATGATCCAAGTGTTATAGGCGACGGTAAAGCATATGGACCTAAAGATTGGGGTCCATCGCTTAAAGTAGATAAGGGCGCAACTGCATTTATTGCTGAAGATTTAGTTTTAGAAAACTCTTATAATAGATACTATACACAGGAAGAATTGACTGACATAGCAGGTGTTGATCCTGATCCGAACAATGGTAACTTCCACAGAGTAGAATGGATAAATGAACAAATTAGTAATGGTGCAAGCGATGATACAATAAACAAATTTTTGCAGTCTAGAAAAGAAATAACTTATAAAGGCGTAACCGGAAGCCCAAGAGAGCGTAGTGCGGCTATTCATGTTTCCGCTGATAAGGTTCAGTTCTTAAACTGTGAAGTTATGTCTACACAGGACACGATAGGAATTAATTCGGGCAGAATGTATTTTAAGAATTGTAAGCTCGGGGGAACTACAGATTATATTTGCGGCAGTGCTACAGCAGTATTCGATAATTGTGAACTTTATACAAATGCTGGTCCAAGTCAAGCTGAATCTGCAACTGTAACAGCACCAAGCAGCACTGTAGATACAGAGGGATATCTGTTTTTTAATTGCCATATTACCGGTTCAAAAACTTCCACATCCGGGAGTTTCGGGAGACCATGGGGAGCAAATGGCGGTCCGGCAGCACATTACATCAATACAATTATTGACAATGCCGGTTCTGGCGGCGGAAAGCTTATCGGATCAGCTGGTTGGAGTGCGATGAGTGGTAATAAGCCGGAGAATGCTAGATTTGGTGAGTATAATAGCATTGATAGCTCAGGAAATAAAATCGATACTTCAGGAAGAACGAAAGGTACGGTTCTTAATGAGTGGACAATGCTGAGATATAATCCCCTTACCTTTACTTTAGGTAATGATGGTTGGGATCCGGCAGGACTTATCAGCACTTATGCAGACGTAAATAATGTTTTGAATACTACAACGATTGATACAAGCGATAGCACAACAAACGAAATTGCGCTTCCTCAGGCTCCAAGCGGGTATGAGTTTAAGTGGGAAAGTGTCAGCGAATTTGCAAAAGTAAGTTCTGACGGCACAAAAGTGACGCTTATACGCCCTGCATTTGGCGAACAGCCAATTGACGCCGCTATTAAACTTTATGTAAGGGAGAGTGGAAACAAAGAAATTGGCGCTGAAAAATCCATTAAATTTAGTATTCTGCCGACAAGCGATACTGAAAATGTGTTTAATGTAAGCGGCACAGTTACCCTTTCAAAAGTAAGCGATGCAGAACAGACAATAAATATTATATTTAAAAATGGAGAAGCGGTTATAAAAACTGTAGATGTAATTATACCGGCAGGACAGACTTCACAGAGTTATACAGCTGAAAATTTACCGGTTGGTTCTTATACAGCATATTTCTCTTCTTTAAATACTGAGTATAGTATAGTTCAGGATCCACAGTCAGTTACAGGTGCAAAGGGAGACGCTGTGACAGTTGATATTACTGCTAAAAAAATGGCGTCTTTGAAGGTTTCAAGTCCTGATTTTGCAGATGCGGGATATGAGCCAAAAATAACTTCTGCCACAGGATTCAGCGCTGGAAAATATACAGTTACCGGAAATGAGACTGCTAATCTTGGAGAGGCTGGGAATGTAGTATATAAGGTAACAAAAGACAGCGATAAAAAGGTAGCAGCTAAGACAGGTGTAAGTTTTGATATTGCTTCAATGCTGAACGGCGGAACACTAAAGAATACAAAGACAATTAAGTTCAGTTATGACTTCTTGCTAGAAAGTACTGATTACTATCCGAGTGATTATTCATACTTTGATCTTGCCACAAGCACAAGCAATGCGGGGGCGGATGTAAAGGATTCTACGAGATTTGTACGCTGGGGAGTATATAAGGGCTGGGGACAGTTTAATTTCTTCGGCGCTACGACAGCAAGAATCAACGGAGACAATACTCAGTTTGACAAGAATAATAAGATGGCTAATAAGTGGTACAGAATAGTTGGAGATATAGACCTTGAAAATAAGACGGTAACAACAACGCTGTATGACAGGGATTGGAAAACAGGAGACGCAGGAACATATATGTTAAACTCAAAGGCGTTTACGATTTCTGCACCTGATGAGACGGGAGCAAACCCAAACTATCCTACGTCTTATGATTTGTCAAAACTCTATTTCAATATTTATATGGATAAAAGAGCTGATACAACAAATAAGATTGAATATTACTTCGATAATATTGAAATAGAATACCAAGATTATGAATAATAAAAAATTATAATAATCTGTTATTTTGAGAGACTGCTTGCAGTCTCTCTATTTTAATTTATATTTATAAATAATTTGATGACTAAAACATTTTTAGTTGTAGGTGATTAGTTATTTATAAATAAAAATTTATAATTTTGAAGCTTAATAATATTATTAAAAAATGACATTTTATATTTTTATTTTAGAATATTATAAGATATAGATACAAGTCACAAATATTTTTTGTTATATACATCTTTTATAGTTTAGCGTATAGCAGATTTTTAAAAAAATATGTGAGAATATTGAAATATAAAAATATATATTTACGTGGTATAAAAAGCAAATCAATAAACTTGATATAATTTAAAGATTTTAATTGTATTTAGAAATTTTTGCACGAACTAATAAGTTAAACAACAATGAAATAAGAGATAAGTTTTGTGATAATTGCTAAAGTACAAGTAAATGTTTATATAAATTTTTTGTTATTTTATTTATTGAATTATACTATAATGTCCATCGGTTATATCATATTTTATTATATAAATGGTAGTAATTGAAATGAAAAATTTAATATCTTAGTTATATCAACAATTGCTGCTCCGATTTGCATATTGTAATTAGGTGTATTCGAAACAAATATGAATGATTGTGAAACTGATAAAGGCTGCTCTTATGAATCACAAGAAATTGCTGTTAACGATGGCGTGTATTTGGGTTTTAAACCGTCAGCAAGAAAAGCTGGGTCAGGGACAAATAGAAGCATGTCATATCCGGACGTCCCTGCTCCGAGGACTACATTTGCGCCGAATAGTTCGGCAACGTTTATTATAGAATGCGTTGATGCTGGGGATGCCAATAATGTGTTGTACACTCAGATTTTAAAAGAGGTTATTATAGGAGAGAGAACTATAAAAGCACCAACAGTTAATAATTATAATTTGATTACTGATTCGCCTAAAAATATAAAAGTATTATATCCGGAAACGACGGTTACATTTGAGTATGAATATGTACCATATGAAACGCCGGTTCCAACTTTTGAGCCGGTACCGACCATTGAACCCAGTTCAACTCCGGATGCGCTAATGTCAATTCCAACTCCAACTATGGAAATTTTCCCACCGTCTCTTTCGAGCCTTACAATTAACTGTGTGGAGAGGGAGAATGAAAATAATATATTGTATTCACAAACTATACCGAATATTTATTATTATACTGTCCAGGAGGTTGCGGCTCCGCCTGTAAAAGGATATACATTTAGCGGCGAAAAGGAAATTGTGACTATATATCTTTCTGAGGGTAGTAATACAGTAACATTTGTATATGACCGAATAGAATCAGAGGTAAAAGATCCGGACAATAAATGGAAACTTATTCTTAATAAAAGCGATGTTCAAGGAGACATAGTTTGTGCAGCCGAAAACATAACCGATGAAAAACAAAACGGTGTAATGATAATAGGATATTATGATAAAAATGGAATATTACTAGATGCTAATATAGTGGAAATTGAGGCTAACCCCGGCGAAAATATAAGCTATAATGTTGAAATACCGGATGAGATTAGGTCTAATATAAAGGAAATTCGAGCATTTGTGTGGGATAATTTAAAAGATATGAAGTCTGCCGCAGATATGGAAATAATCGGTATATAATATGACTAAGATTATCGCTTTAAGTTTTAGAAATAGAAGATATAAATATTTTAAATATAGATTATTTAGATAATTATTGTAGATAAAAGAAAAAGCTGAAAATGCGTCCTAGTTAACAATAGATGTTTTTGTCTATGTTTTAGGGCGCATTTAAAATATATAATTTAATAATTTATTTATGGCTAAGTGTTAATATTTTCTTGAAAGAATATAATAAGTAATCAGATATATAATAGACTGAGCTGCCATAATTGTGCAAACGAACTCATAGAGTGAGTTGCCAATTATCATTAATGTGATTGCTGCAGCGGCTTCAGCGATTAACGTAAGCATAAGCGTAAGGTACCCGCTCTTATGAGCAATCATTACGTATCTTTCTTCATTTTGATTTATTTCAAGTTTTTTGCGTTTTTCAGGATTACTTAATATAATTGCGTATTGAATCACTTTCAGTATTGATACAGCTGTTAGAGCTGCGCCAAAACCGACTATAGTATTGCCGTCGCGGACTATTCCTGTTATAAACAGTGAGATTCCGATAATACCAACAACTATTAAATAGATTATTTTATTTTTTATTGCTTTCATAGTTATTCCCCCTCATATAAGAATATATCTTCTATTTTAACTTTAAAAAAATCCGCAAGTCTAAATGCCAAAAAAATCGATGGATTATACCGCCCGTTTTCAAGCGAACATATTGTCTGACGGGACACCCTTACAGCGTCAGCCAATTCTTCCTGACTTATGCCGTTTTCTTTTCTGAGCGTCTCAAGAGTGTTTTTCATTCTATCCCTCCTTTATAAAAAGTAAAGCTAGCTTTCCATCTCTCTATTTGTATTATACAACCATTATTAAAAAATGTCAAGTACATTTTACATTTTTATTTTACAATTTTTTTATCCGCGGTATCGTTTAGAGGTGTCGCAAAATAGTGAAAACAGCGCAGTTTCTAGGACTTAAAACTGTCAACATATGTCGGTGTTGTCGTTTTTTACAATAATCAAACAGTTAAATATACCGTTTTATTACTTTTGTTACAACATCGTAATATTTTTTTAGAAAGTTTGAAAATTTCTATTTACAAATTTTATTTTCATGGTATAATAGAGTTATTATTTATAGTAGATAATTGCGAGTTCTTATAAACAACAGAGGAGGAAATGAAGTGTTCCAGTTTGATACAGAAGCTACAAACCCCGCCAAAATAAAAGTTATTGGTGTCGGCGGCGGTGGTAATAACGCTGTTAATAGAATGGTTGAGGCCGACGTTAAATGTGTTGAATTCGTCGCCGTGAATACGGATAAGCAGGACTTAACTCTGTCGCAGGCGTCACAGAAAATACAGATTGGCGAAAAGATAACAAAAGGTCTTGGCGCTGGCGCGGTTCCTGAGGTTGGTCAGAAGGCCGCTGAAGAAAGCGTTGAGGATATAAAGAAAGCAGTTCAAGGGGCTGACATGGTATTTGTTACAGCCGGAATGGGCGGAGGTACCGGTACGGGTGCTGCTCCTATCGTGGCAAAGATTGCTAAAGATGAGGGCATTTTGACAGTTGGTATAGTAACAAAGCCTTTCTGGTTTGAGGGAAAGAAAAGGCAGCAGAATAGTGATATTGGTATTACCAATCTTATGCATGCTGTTGATACTCTTGTTGTTATACCAAATGATAAGCTGCTTGAAGTTGCTGAGAACAGAACTCCTCTAACCGAGTCGTTTAAAATGGCTGATGATATTTTGAGACAAGGCGTTCAGGGTATATCTGATTTGATTTCAAGGCCGGGGCTTATCAGTCTTGACTTTGCTGATATCAAGACAATAATGAAGGATACAGGTTTCGCACATATGGGTATCGGACGAGCTTCCGGTGAAAACAGAGCGGAAGAAGCCGCTAAGAAAGCTATACATAGTCCGTTGCTTGAAACAACTATAGAAGGCGCTAAGGGCGTTATATTAAACGTTACAGGCGGACCGGATCTTGGAATTTTGGAAGTTAAGACGGCTGCTGAACTGGTTGAAGAGGCTGCTGATTCTGATGCTAATATCATTATCGGTGCTATTATAGATGAAAACTTAGGCGATGAACTTGTTATCACAGTTATCGCAACAGGATTTAAGGGGAATGTTCCAGGTCAGCCGGAGAAAGAGGAAGAAACCAATCCGTTTTCAAGCTTTTTAAATGGAATGGGGAATTTGAGCAGCACACAGAGTGCTCCGTCATATAATCAGGCTCCGCCACAGCCGGCGCCTAGTTATACGCCGCCTAGTCCGACATTTGAACCGGCGCCGTCATCCAATTTATTCAGCAAGGTTGGCGAAGACGACGGGATAGATGTTCCGGTATTTTTACGCAGAAAAGATAAATAGATATATGAATTTATACAGCCGCAGGCATTTTGTCTGTGGCTGTTTTTATATAAAAATAAATAATTGCGATAGTTATACGCTGTATTTTGAAACCATTTGAATAAAAGAATTGGCTGATGGAGAATTTAAAACAATAAAGAAATATATATTGTTTATTAGGATTATGAAAGTTTGATAAGTGTTTTGAAATGGTTGTGATAGTGACCTTAAATAGAATTCTGGGTATTGCAGAGAGGTCTGTTTTTGGTGAGTTATTTAAAGTAAAAATAAACAATTTGTATTTTTATAAAATGAAGCACTCCTTATTTATTTTTTATGTTTATAGGCGGACGTATTATTTAACTTATAAATACTTTTTTAATTTTATATACTAACAGTGGCATTGCTTGACAAAAGACGGTAAAACCTATCACGAGAAAGACCTCAACCTACATTAAGTAATTTTTTCTCGACCCTTGATGATTATGCACCATTTCTACTAATAATATTTTTGTAAGGTGACGAACCGATTTGCGCATGGCAGCATAAAAACAGCCTTGTAAAGCAAAAATGTGAGACGAGACCGGTTGTATGCGGTTTCCGGCCGTTTATGGTTTATATTAAACGATTTAAAAATGATCTGATAATCACTGTCTTTTTGGTTTAAAGTGCAATAGTGGTATTTTGAGAAAATCATCAGTTATTAGTTTGAAATGTTTATGGTTACTAGTATAATTAACCGACTGTTTAAACAAAAAATATTTTATAATAAATTTATTAATAGGCAGTAAAATAGTTGAATATTATGTATAAATATGATATACTATTTGCCAATAAAAGGGGATAACCCCGTAAATTTTGGAGGTTGTTATGAATTACAGTAATCCGGTTCGAAGAGGCTTTTATCCTGACCCGTCGGTTATACGAGTAGGTGAAGATTTTTATATGGTTAACTCTTCATTTCAGTATTTTCCATGTATACCCATTTCACATTCTAAAGATATGATACATTGGGAAACAATAGGACACGCTATCACAGATCCATCTTATCTTGATTTAAGCGGAATTAAAGACTCGCATGGTATTTGGGCGCCAGATATTTTTTATAATGATGGAACTTTTTATATAATTGCCACAATGCGGCTAAATGACAGCGGAGAAGAAAAAACTCGTCCCAGCAGACAGCAGCTTATTATGAAATCCACAACTCCGGAGGGACCTTATACAAAGCCGGTTTGGCTAAATGCAAATTCGATAGATCCTTCGTTGTTTTTTGATGATGACGGAAGAAAGTATATGATAACTGCCAGAGCCGCTACGGCTTGGGAACTTAATGAAGACTGCACTGAGATAATAGACGGTCCTAAAGTTGTTTGGAATGGAACCGGAGAGCGTTGTTCTGAAGGCCCCCATATTATGAAGCATAATGGTTACTATTATGCGATAGCCGCAGAGGGAGGAACAGGTTATGGACATGGTATCAATATAGCTAGGTCAACAGAATTATTCGGTGAGTATGAAAATTGCCCGTATAATCCTGTAATGAGACAGAAAGATCCGGAAAAATTAATACAGCGCGCCGGTCACGGCAAGCTTGTTGAAGATCAAAACGGCGACTGGTGGGCTTATTATCTTTGCGGAAGACGAAACGAAGGAAATTATACGACTTTGGGACGAGAGACAGCTTTGGATCCCGTTCGCTGGACTGATGACGGCTGGTTTCTAATAAATGAGGGGAAAGGCCCCAGCGAGATACAAAACGGACCGGACTTACCTGAATTTAAAGGCGAATCAAAAAGTTTTTTTGATGATTTTGATCATGATAGTTTAAATCTTGAATGGGAGTTTGTCAGAAATCCGGACTATGATTATATTTCTCTAAATAAGGAGAAAGAATGCTGTCTGAGGCTTTATACCACTGACGGGAATTTGAGTGAGCTAAAGGCAAAGAACACATTGGTTCATAGAGAAGCAGAGTTTAAATACAGAGCGGAAACAAAGATGAATTTTGACCCGGATGATGGTGCGTGGGCCGGTTTAACCTGTTATTACAGCACTGCTACATATATCAGATTTAATATAGCCATGTCTGAAGGAAAGAGGATACTTGAACTGGTTATTAACCGAAACCAAGGCGAGGAACTGGTGAACAAAACAGAAATTCCTGATGGATGGATAAATCTTCGGGTTGATGTTGAC
Organism: Monoglobus pectinilyticus; assembly: GCF_002874775.1. NCBI lineage: Bacteria > Bacillati > Bacillota > Clostridia > Monoglobales > Monoglobaceae > Monoglobus > Monoglobus pectinilyticus. Next base: position 1,502,028 of record NZ_CP020991.1, read on the forward strand.
GGGCAAAAACGAACGTTTTCATATAGTATGGACGGTGAAAACTATATTGAGGCAGGAACCGTTAATCCGTGTATCTTTTTGTGCGATGAAGGAGTTCCAACAGATAGAAAACGGCATACCGGAACAATGGTAGGAGTATTTGCCGGAACGGATTCGGGAAAAAGAATACCGGCTGATTTTGACTGGTTTAAAATTGACGCGGAATAATCTTGGATAAAATTAACTTTTAATATTGGTTGTCTTAGGAGATTTATTATGTCAAGAAGTGAAAGTGTTGTGGTTACTGCCCTTTGTATGGTTTATGACAACGATAAAATCCTTTTGCAGGATAGGATTAAAGAAGATTGGAAGGGCGTTACATTTCCGGGAGGACATATTGAGAAAAAAGAGTCTTTTGTAAAAGGAATAGAAAGAGAAGTGTTTGAAGAGACAGGTCTAAAAATTAAAAATATTAGAATTTGCGGTGTAAAGCAATTTCAAACAGAAGATGACGAAAGATATATTGTGTTGCTCTTTAAAACGAATGAATTTGAAGGCGAACTTTGTTCCTCTGAAGAAGGAGAAGTTTTTTGGGCAGAACGTAAGAATTTGTCTTCATATGAAACAGTAGACGATTTTTATGAACTTATAAAAGTGTTCGATGATGAAAATATTAATGAGTTGATGTTTGAAGGCTGTAAAGAAGATAATCACTGGAAATGGATTAAAAAGTTATACTGAATTAATATATAAACTTCATTAAAATAAGAAAATAAAGTTTTTCGCATTAAAAAATCTCCCATTTTATTATATGCTTCAAAGTTTAGTGCGTTTGAAGATATATTACTTGGGAGATTTTTTGTATATATTAGTCAACTATTTTTGCGCTTTCAATAGTTATAGGTGTTGACGGCATGCCCGATGAGTCCCTGGCTATGCTTAAGAAACTGTCAATAACTTCCATCCCTTCGGTTACAGTGCCGAATACTGCATATTTTCCGTCCAGGCTGGGAAGGTCAGTATAGCAAATATAGAACTGGCTGGACGCGGAATCCGGAGCGCTGGATCTTGCCATTGCTACGCTTCCTCTTTTGTGCGTCAGCGTGTTTTGAGTAAAACCATTTTCAGAAAATTCCCCGTGTATCTTAGTTTGACTTCCGCCTGTGCCGTTCCCGCTTGGGTCTCCGCCTTGAGCTACAAAGTTGTCAAGAACTCTGTGGAATGTTAATCCGTCATAAAATCCTGAATTAACAAGGCTTAAAAAGTTTTCAACGGTTTCAGGAGCATACTCAGGTTCACACTGAATAGTGAAAGTTTGTCCGTCGCTCATAGTGAAGAGAACTTTGCAAGAACCTTGCGACAGTTCTCCTGTTACGGGAACAGGACTGTTTTCAGCCTTTTTGGCTTGTGTCGGGGTATTAGTGGGTTCGTTTTTGGCTTTTGCCGCATTGTTCTGGTCTGAACCGCAAGAGGCTAGACACAGCAGTGCAGCGGCAGCCAATACACAGCATAAAATTCTTAAAGTTTTTTTCATTACACATCCTCCTAATATAGCATTATTTTCCATACAGATTATAGCATATTATAAAATATATATCAATAGTTGTTTAAGCCAACAAAAGTTAGTTATAAATAAATTTAGAATTTCTTAGAAATATTTATACAGAGATTCTTATTATTTAAACATATTGTATAGTCTGTTGTTATAAATTTATATAGTTTTTTATATTGCGAAGTTATATAAAAACCATATAAATTAGCAATATACACATATGTATATTTTTAACAAAGATGAAAATATTTATTACAATTGTGTTTCAGACTATTGACGAAATTATTTTTATAGTGTATCATCTTATTATCAGCTCACAAAGCTGTTAAATGATTTGAAACCTTAAATATTAAAATTTTATTATGGAATTGGGCAACGCTGCCTACTGGCGTTACCCTTTTTCTTTTAGAAAAATATACAATTTAAGAAATATAATTGATTTATATTGTGCGCCGGCTTGTTTATTATAAATAATAACCATGATAATACAGCTGCAGGATAATAAACTTATGTGCTGTTTTGATTCAAATCCGATTTATTCTGTTCGAAATAGTACGGATAGGCTATAATAAACTGAACAAAAAATTAAGGTTTTTTAGCGAACATCGGTAGAGTGTGTGTAAGCACACTTCATTAGGTGAGCTGCCATATCGCGTGGAGCGTGAACATACTTAAAAAAGATTGTCATAATACTTTTTATTAATAAATTTTTCCGATACTGAGCGTCTTACGCTGCATATTTCATCTGCGTTGGGTATACAAATTAATATTTATTATGATATATGACCTTAACATTTTTATTCAGTCTATGTAGCCTGATCAAAAAATTTTTGCCTATCTTTTGTGGTTTAAAACATCATAAGCAAATTTTTATATATTTAATTTGGAGGCTGTTTTTATGAATAGTGATACAGTTTTATTAAAGGAAATAATTGAGAGGGCAAAAAATATAGTATTTTTTGGAGGAGCAGGCGTATCGACTGAGAGCGGTATACCTGACTTTAGAAGCAGCGACGGGCTTTATAATCAGAAATATAAATATCCTCCCGAGCAGATAGTCAGTCATACATTTTTTAAGTACAACACAGAGGAGTTTTACCGTTTTTATCGAGACAAAATGATATATTGTGAAGCTAAGCCAAACAAAGCTCACATTGCGTTGGCTGAGTTGGAGAAGTCCGGCAAACTCTCGTGTGTTATAACTCAAAATATTGATGGACTTCATCAAATGGCAGGAAGCAAGAATGTTTTTGAACTGCATGGGAGCATACACAGGAATTACTGTTTAAAGTGTGGGAAGAAGTATGGACTTGATAAGATAATAGGCACAGAAGGAATACCAACATGTGATTTATGCGGAGGTATAGTGCGGCCTGATGTTGTTTTATACGAAGAAGGACTCGACCCTGAAATTCTTAATGGCTCTATAAAAAACCTTAGAAAAGCAGACGTTTTGATTATCGGAGGAACATCTCTCGGAGTATATCCGGCGGCCGGATTGATACATGAATTCACAGGGGATAAAATTGTTCTGATAAATAAGTCGGTGACTCCTGCTGACAAAACGGCTGATTTGGTTATAAGAGAGCCAATAGCACAGGTGCTGAAGGAGGCTGTTTTAATGTGACAAAATATACATGGAACCCGTGGCACGGCTGTCATAAAATAAGCGCCGGGTGTGCCAACTGCTACATGTTCCGTTCGGATTCCGGGAGAGATATTGACAGCAATACGGTCAGAAAAACATCAAGTTTTAACCGCCCTGTCAGCAGAGATAAATATGGCAGTTATAAGCTGAAATCAGGAGCGGAAGTGGGTTTATGCTTCACATCTGATTTTTTAATTGATGAAGCTGACAAATGGAGAGATGAAGCCTGGGACATGATAAGAGAAAGGTTTGATTTAAATTTTCTATTTATAACAAAGCGTATAAATAGGCTGGCTGATGTTGCGCCTGATGATTGGGGAGACGGCTATGATAATGTAGCTATCGGGTGTACTTGTGAAAACCAGGAGATGGCGGATAAACGCCTGCCTGTATTTTTATCTTTTCCGATTGCCGAACGTTATATAATATGCGAACCCCTGTTAGGTCCTATTGATTTAAAAGAGTATTTGTTACCTGAAAAAATAAGTGAAGTTATAGTAGGTGGAGAATCGGGGAATGAAGCCCGGGTATGCGACTATGATTGGGTGTTTGATATTAGAAACCAATGTATTGAAGCCGGGGTAGATTTCAGTTTTCATCAAACAGGAGCAAGGCTCAGGAAAAATGGAAAGGTGTATAGAATATTGCGCAGACACCAACATTCTCAAGCTAAAAAAGCGGCCATAACATTCCGCAGAAAAAAAGTATAATATTATCCTTATGAATCTTAGACATTCATGAGGATATTTTTATTGAATCGGTATTGTCAAATTTGTTTATCATAAACAATAAACTAATTAAAAATAAATAACTGGCTATATTGCAGTCATAAGAGTAATAATGCGACTAATTTAGACTAAATTGAAATGAAACCGTAACACACAAAGGAGCCTTTTTATGATATAATTTATAAGGCGTATTGACGTCTGTGCAGTGTTTTTTATATATAGAAGTTTTATGATACAATGAACTTTAGATAAAGTTTTTAAAATATAAAGATTATGAGGGGAGTTTAAATGGCGGCAACCAAGACTAAGACTACAAATACAAAAAAGAAGACAACGTCTTCGGGCAGTTCTGCAAATTCCCGTGCCAGGTCAAAGACAGGAACCCGTTCAAGTGCGTCAGGCACAAGAAAAGCGGGAACCCAAAGAGCTGTTAAAGCTTCTGATGTGACCGCAAGACAGCCAAAAACAAAAGTTCTATCAAGCGAAGTTCAGGGAATATTGCTTATGGCTCTGGGCATTTTCTTTGCATGCGCATTTTATCTCAGTGCAGCAGGTATAGTAGGAACTTTTATCAGAAATGTTTGCTATGGGTTATTTGGCGCCGCTTCAGGAGTGTTTTTTATATATTTTCTGCTTGCGGGCATTAACTGCTTTTTTGATAAAAAGACAGGGGATTCACTCTACAAGTGGTGGGTTCTGTTGGGACTGATGATTTGTTCCGGTATGATATATGCTCTTGCTTTAGGCGATACAGGATTTGTTGAGGGCGGTTTTTTTGGTAATTTAAACTCGCTGTATGAAAACGGTATAAACGGCAACGGCGGCGGAATACTGGGCGGTTTTCTCTGTAAACTGACAGTTTTGCTTATTGGATATATGGGCGCCTGGGTTTTTTCAGCTTCAGCTGTGCTGGTTCTGTTTATAATTCTAACAGGGATATCAATTGAAGGTGTTTTCAGAAAAATTTTAAACTTTTTTAGAAACAGCGGTAATAGTATTAAAAACAGGGCTAATCGCGAGGTCGAAATTGAGCCGGTTCTTGATGATTATTACTATGATGACGGTGAATTCCAAGAATCAAAAAAGACGTCATTTTTGAAACGTGTTTTTGGAAAAATAAAGACCGGAAGAGAAAAAAGAAAAGAGCAGAGAAATAAATATGACACTTTAAATACTGATTATGAGTATGAACAAAGACATACGACCGATTTTGATGATAAACCGGTGAGAAAATCAAGAAAAGGTTCTGCAAAGAAGAATAGTTCCTCTATCGATATAGAACTAAATGACAAAAAATTTATTCCTCCGCCAACAGAGACAAAACCTCAGAGATTTATGTTTGAAGAGGATGCGGAACTCAGCAATAACTTAAAAACTTCCATAGAGGATACCGGTATTAGTTCATCACAGCATAAATTCAGTATTGATGACCTGCCGTTTGATATTGACGGTATAACGGCAGGGACGTTGAGTGAAGTAGGAGATGAGGCCGGTCACGGATTTGATGATGTAACCGTTCCATCATTTTTGGATACCAGCAAGACCGGAGCGCTTACAAATATGCCGAAAGAAGACGGTTCTATACCCAGCAATGACCCTGACGATTTTGAACCGCCAAGCGAAGCTAAACTTCAGGACAAGCTGGACCCAATGACTAAAAAAGCTTTAGACAGCGGAGTTCCGCTCGATGAAGCTGTGACTAAGGGACGTAAAATGCTTGTGGAAGACGCTGAACCTCAAACCCCGGAGCAAAAAATAGCTGCGGAAATTGAGGAAAAGAGCACCGTGCCTAAATTGATAAGTTATAAGCTGCCTCCATATAGTCTTTTGGCAGAACCTAAACCAAATAAAAAAACAAAAGCCGAAATAAAGTATGAGCTGGAAGAAAAGGCAAATCGTCTGCTGGATACTTTGAGCAGTTTTAAGGTGGAAGCAAAGATTATAAATATTACCCAGGGGCCGTCTGTTACCAGGTTTGAACTGCAGCCGGGATTTGGTGTTAAAGTTTCAAAAATAACGGGGCTGTCTGATGATATTGCTTTAAGCCTTGCGGCTCCGGGGGTCAGAATTGAGGCGCCGATACCCGGGAAATCAGCTATAGGAATAGAAATACCAAATTCGAATCCTTCACCGGTTCCGATTCGAGAGGTGCTTGACACCACTGAATTTAAAAGAAAAAAATCAAAGACTACAGTTGCTTTGGGTAAGGATATAAGCGGAAACTGTGTTATTGCTGATATAGCAAATTTCCCGCATATTTTGATTGCAGGCGCTACGGGTTCAGGTAAGTCCGTATGTATCAATTCGCTTATAACAAGTATTTTATATAAGTCAAAGCCTGATGAGGTCAAAATGATAATGGTAGATCCAAAGATGGTTGAGCTTGGGGTATATAATGGAATACCGCACTTGCTGATACCTGTGGTGACCGACCCTAAACACGCTGCCGGCGCTCTTAATTGGGCTGTTGTGGAGATGCAGAACAGATATAATCTTTTGAAAGATAACAAAGTAAGAAATCTGAAAGGTTATAATAAACTGATGGAAGAGCGTGAAGAGCCGGATGCAAAACTGCCGGAAATTGTTATAATTATTGACGAGCTTGCCGATTTGATGAATGTTGCAAAGAGCGAGGTAGAGGAAGCGATAAACCGTCTTGCGGCTTTGGCCAGAGCCGCCGGAATGTATTTAGTTATCGCAACTCAAAGACCGTCGGTAAACGTAATTACCGGTGTTATAAAGGCCAATATTCCCTCCAGAATAGCGTTCGCCGTAAGTTCGCAGATAGACAGCCGAACTATAATAGATTCAGCAGGAGCGGAGAAGCTGCTTGGAAAAGGAGATATGTTATACTCTCCCAGGGGTTCTATGAAACCGCTGCGTGTTCAGGGCAACTTTGTCTCAGACAGTGAGATAGAGGCTCTTGTAGACTTTATAAAAGGGCAATATGAAGCAGAGTATGACGAAGAAGTTATAGAGCATATAGAAAAAGAACATGAAAGGGTTGCGGCTGACCTTGAAGCCGGGAGCGGTTCTTCATCTTCTCATAGCGGAAGCGATGGAAGCGGCGGAAGAACTGACGATATGTTCCTGGAGGCTGTTGAGCTCGTTTTGGAGAATGGGCAGGCGTCCGTTGCTATGTTTCAAAGGAAATTCAAAATGGGCTATCAGCGTGCTGCGAAACTTATAGACCAAATGGAGGAAAAGAAGATAATAGGTCCATATGAGGGAACAAAACCGCGGCAGGTACTTATAACCCGTCAGGAATTTAATGAGATGAAGTATAATCGCTCAGAGAATTAAGACCAAATAAAAATACGCGCGGAATTAATTCCGCGCGTATTTTTTGCTGTGTTAAATGCTAAAATACTTTTTCATGTTTTTGAAAAACAGTTCCCAAAGATTAATCTTGTTTACCTCTGTCATAGACACTATATTATTTTCACCGATTTTTTGCCCGTCCACTTTAAAGACAACGTTGCCGACAACCTGGTCTTTTTGTATTGGAGCGGTACAGATTGAGTCCATGTTTATTTCTGTTTCAACTTTGTCTTCATTGCCTTTTTTTACGATATAATTGGTGTTGCCCATAAGCGTTACGGGAACGGTGTCCTGCGTTCCGCTCTGAACGGTGAGGTTTGGTATCTCCCCAACTATTTGTTCGCCGTTTACAACTGAATAGTTTGCAAAACCATAATCAAGAAGTCTTGCAGCGCTTCCGAAACGTTCTTTGGTGCTTGGCGCCCCCAATACAACTGCAACTAAGTTAAGACCGTTTCTTTCTGCCGATGCGGAAAGGCAATACTTTGCTTTTTCTGTTGACCCGGTTTTTAAACCGTTTGCGCCGCTGTAGGATTTTAATAGCTTATTTGTGTTGGACAGACCAAAACTTCCGCCCCTCAATGTGTCCATCCAGGTTGTGGTATATTTAAAGACGTCGCTGTGCTTAATCAGAGCGCATGATATTTTTGCAACGTCTCTGGCGCTGCTGTAGTGGTCGTCAGGTTCATCAAGACCATTGCAGTTGCAAAAGTGTGTGTTTTCACAGCCTAATGCCGCAGCTTTTTTATTCATCATTTCCACAAAGGCGTCCTCGCTTCCGGCAACAAACTCAGCCATTGCCACAGCCGCGTCATTTCCTGAAGATATTGCTATAGCCTTAAGCATATCGTCAACGCTCATCTGCTCTCCAGGCTCCAAAAATACTTGTGAACCGCCCATAGACGCTGCGTGCTCGCTAGTGCTTACCATATCGGAATAGCTTATTTTTCCGCTCTCTAAAGCGTCAAATATTAGCAGCATTGTCATGGTTTTTGTAACGCTGGCTATCTGTAGTCTTTCATCCGGATTGAACTCATATAGGACTGTGCCAGAGCTTGGCTCCATCAATATACCTGATTTTCCGCTGACAAGTGACGTGGATACGTCTGTGTCTACCTGGGTTCCCATATCTTCGGCTGAAACTGAGACAGGCACAACAACGCTGCAAGTGCTTATAAGCAGAGCGATTACCAAAATTTTTGCTAGATTTTTTATGTTTATACATTTGATTATTTTATTCATACTTTGACCTCCTGATTATTTTTACAAATTCTTTTTCATATTTGCCAGAGCGTTTTTTTCCAACCGAGATACCTGAGCCTGTGAAATTCCTATTTCATCAGCAACTTCCATCTGGGTTTTTCCCTGAAAAAACCTAAGATTAATGATGTGCTGTTCACGCTCATTCAAACGGTTTATGGCTTCTTTTAGTGAAATGCTTTCAAGCCATGATTCATCAATATTTTTTTCGTCTTTAATTTGGTCCATTATAAACACAGCGTCAGTTCCATCATGATAGACAGGCTCCTGCATAGATACCGGATCCATTATGGCGTCCAGAGCCACGGAGACTTCCTCCGGCGTTATATCAAGCTCTTTTGCTATCTCATGTATGCCGGGTTCCTTCCCGTTTTGATTGGTTAGTCTCTCTTTGACTGAAAGCGCTTTATATGCTGTGTCGCGGATAGAACGGCTGACTCTGATACTGTTGTTGTCCCTGAGATACCTTCTTATTTCGCCGATTATCATTGGAACCGCATAGGTGCTGAACTGAACATTGTGGCCTGTGTCAAAATTTTCAACTGCTTTTATCAATCCGATACAGCCGATTTGAAAAAGGTCGTCAATATTTTCATTTCGGTTATTAAACCGTTTTAAGATGCTCAGCACCAGCCGCAGATTTCCATAGATAAATTTTTGACGGGCTTCGGCATCACCCTGTTTTATCTTTTCAAAAAGCTCGCGTTTTTCTTTTGCTGTCAAAACCGGGAGCTTTGAGGTATTAACGCCGCAGATTTCCACTTTATTGTTACGCATTGGCCTGCCTCCTTCGGAACTCTGAATTAAAATTTGTTTTGTATAAAGTATTTGCAACGTTTAGAATAATATTCAAGCAGATATCAAATTTGGGCAGATAAAATATATTTTGCAAATATGGAACATTTATGTTATAATTTCCTCAATAGAAAAAATTAAAAATAAATTTAAAAAAAGGATTTGGTGTTATGAAATATAGAGACATGTGCGGAGAAAAAGTTTCTGTATTGGGACTAGGCTGTATGCGCCTTCCGACCGTAAAGAAAGACGGCGAAAATATAATTGATGAACAAGCGTTTTTGGAGATGGCCGATTATTCTGTAAAAAACGGGATAAACTATTTTGATACAGCGTTTGGTTACCATAACGGCACGAGTGAAATTGAGTTGGGTAAAGTAATAAAAGAACTTGGGATAAGAGAGAGAATTTTTATTGCAGATAAGCTTCCGCCGTGGAACATAAACGCGGACGGAGACGTAGAGAAGGTTTTTCAAACCCAGCTAAATAAAGTGCAAACCGACTATTTTGATTTTTTCCTGCTCCATAATATGACAAAGGAATTTTGGGACGGTAAAATAGCTGACTTGGATGTTTTAAACCATGTCAAGGAATTTAAAAAACAGGGCAGAATTCGCCACTTAGGTTTTTCGTTTCATGATGATCTTGAAACTTTCAAACGTATAATAGACAGCTCAGACGGAGCGTTTGAGTTCTGTCAGATACAGCTGAACTATGCTGACGCAGCGTCAAATTTTCAGGCTGGACTTGAGGGGCTTAAATACGCGTCGGATAACGGCCTCAGTGTGGTTATTATGGAACCTTTAAAAGGCGGCAAGCTTGTTGTTCTGCCTGAACACGTATCAAAAATTCTGCCGGAGGGCAGAACAATAGTTGAGAATGCTCTTGACTTTTTATGGGATATGAAGGAAATATCAATACTGCTCAGCGGAATGGGAAGTATGGAACAGCTCAAAGAGAATATAAAGTATGCTTCACGCAGTGATGTTGGTATGCTCAGTGAGGATGAAAAAAAGAGAATAATGGAAGCCGGAGACATTTTTAACCAAGGCGCCAGGGTGCAGTGCACCGGATGCAGATACTGTATGCCATGTCCGGCTAATATTGATATACCTGAGATTTTTAAACTTTATAATGAGCAGGCTTTAACTTATACCTGGGAGGATGAGCCCAGCAAAAAGTATTTAGATATGGAATATAAGGCGGACGCTTGCGTTAAATGCAGGAATTGCGTCAGTCACTGCCCGCAGAATTTTGATATACCAAAGCTGCTTGAAGAGGCAGGGGAGTCTTTATCAAAGTAATTAAGATATTTTAGCAGATTCATCTTATACATACATTTAACTATAGAAAGGTGAAACGTATATGTGGATATTGTTTGCGTTTGGTTCCGCATTCTTTGCAGGAATAACAGCTGTTCTTGCAAAGTGCGGAATAAAAGATGTAGACAGCGACGCGGCTACGGCGGTCAGAACCGTTGTAGTTCTGGTGTTTTCCTGGGTTATGGTGTTCGTCAGCGGCAGCGAAATAGGTCCAATATCTGCAAAAACATGGACGTTTTTGATTCTCTCAGGTCTTGCAACCGGAGCATCCTGGCTGTGTTATTTCAAAGCTCTTCAGCTAGGAGACGTAAATAAGGTTGCTCCAATAGATAAATCAAGCACTGTTTTAACAATGCTGCTTGCGTTTATACTTTTGGGAGAACCTTTGGGAGTTTATAAAGTTATTTCAATGGTGCTGATTGCCATTGGAACGTATTTGATGCTTAATATACAAAAAAGCACAACTGAGGTTAAAGGTTATAAGTGGCTGGTGCTTGCTGTTATGTCGGCCGTGTTTGCCTCTTTGACCGCTATCTTGGGCAAGGTAGGTATTGAAGGGATTGATTCCACTCTTGGAACGGCTATACGTACTGTTGTTGTTTTGATTATGGCATGGATGATTGTTTTTGTAACGGGAAAGAAAAATACGCTGAAACATATTGACAGACATTCGATGCTGTTTTTGATATTGTCGGGAATTTCTACAGGTGCGTCCTGGCTGTGTTATTATAGGGCACTCAAGACAGGGCAGGCAGGTGTTGTGGTTCCGATTGACAAACTGAGTATAATTGTTACGATTGCTTTTTCTTATATCGTATTAAAGGAAAAGCTCAGTGCAAAATCCTGGCTGGGTCTTATTTTGATAACAGCAGGTACTTTGTTGCTTTTGGTATAGTCTTAGGATTGAATGGACAAAAAATAAAACCATATAATGCAGATATAATACTACAGAAGGGATTTGTGAGAGCTTATGAAATCTTATATCGGTATAGAGGATATATTTGCTCATGAAATATTGGATTCACGCGGTATACCGACGATTGAGACGGAGGTATATACAGATGACGGAAACATCGGACGAGCCTCAGTGCCGGCAGTAACATCACCTGGGCAGTATGAAGCTCACGAACTGCGTGACGGAGACCAAACCAGGTACATGGGAAACGGTGTGCTCAAAGCGGTTAAGGTTGTAAACGAACATCTTGCAGAAAAACTGACAGGAATGAATGTTATAGACCAGGAAGCCATCGATAGAAAGATGATAAGCTTAGACGGAACTTCTAATAAATCAAAATTGGGTTCAAATGCAATTTTAAGCGTTTCGCTCGCTTGCGCTCATGCGGCAGCAAATGCATTAGGCGTGGGGCTATACCAGTATATCGGCGGAATCGGCGGAAAGAAAATGCCGGTACCTTTGGTTAATGTAATAAGCGGCGGGCGGCATGCAGATAATTCTCTCAGTTTTCAGGAGTTTATGATTGCTCCTATTGGTGCTGAGAGTTTCAAGCAGGGGCTCATGTGGTGTGCTCAGGTTTCTCATACTTTGAAAGAATTGTTGAGGGATAGCGGTCTTTCAGCTTCATTTAGTGACGTTGGAGGATATGTTCCTAATCTTTCCGGGGATGAAGAGGCTATAAGGCTGATAGTAAGAGCGATACAAAAATCCGGTTATCGCACCGGGGAACATTTTGCGGTTGCGATTGACGCGGCGGCCGGCGAGATGTATAACGAAGCTAAAGCTGTTGGAGAGGAAGGACAGTATTATTTTTGGAAGCAGAACAGAATGCTGACGCGTGAAGATATGGTCAAAATGTGGAATGATTACTGCCGAAAGTATCCGATACTGTCTATAGAAGACGGGATGGCTGAGGATGATTTTGAGGGCTGGGAAGTGATGACTGACAAGCTTGGGGATAAAATAAAGCTGGTTGGTGATAATCTTTTTGTTACTGACAAATTAAGATTAAAAAAAGGATTGGATTTAAAAATTGCCAATTCTATTATAATAAAGCCAAACCAAATAGGTACTTTAACGGAAACTTTGGGAACTATTGAACTTGCCAAAACTAATGGATACACTCCAATAATTTCTTGCAGAAGCGGAGAGACAGGGGATACAACTATAGCTGACATTGCCGTGGCGGTGAACGCAAAGTATATAAAGGCCGGGGCTTTGTCAAGAGGTGAGAGTGTTCAGAAGTATAATCGTTTGCTTAAAATTGAAGAGGAATTGAGATATTAGACAGACCCCCGGGATAATTCCCGGGGGTTTTTAACGTAAGTTTTTGTTAAGGCGAAGGGTTTGTTGTTTAATAATGTATATTTGTTTATTATTACTGTAAATTGGTTGTTGCGATTGACTATTTTACAGTAATGTTGTATAATTCATTTAGGGTTCAAAAAAATAAGGAAGAAGGGTATAAGAAATGAACTTGAAAAAATTAAAAGGTGTATTTTGGGCTGTACTTGCTGCAATGCTTATTTCTGCGGTATATTGCCCGGCAACGTTTGCTGAAACAAACTCATTGCCGGCTTTTCCGGGCGCTGAAGGCGGCGGTATGTGGGCAACGGGAGCAAGAAGTTCAGAAAATCGTGAGGTTTATCATGTGACAAGTCTTGCTGATGACGGGAGCTTTGGTACATTCAGAGACGCAGTTTCTCAACCTGACCGTATTATTGTATTTGATGTGGGCGGAACTATAAATTTGAGCAGAACGCTTACTATATACAATGATAATCTTACCATTTTGGGTCAGACCGCGCCGGGGGATGGAATCTGCTTTAGAGATTTTAACGTGTATATGACGGGGAACAATATTATTATGCGTTATCTGCGTTTCCGTATGGGCGTAGACGGAGGTATTGAGGATGATACTTTGGGCGGCAGAGGAATTAATAATGTTATAATAGACCATTGCTCTATGAGCTGGAGCACGGATGAATGTGTTTCTTTCTATCAAAATGAAAACTTTACTATGCAGTGGTGTATTATATCAGAAAGTTTAAAGAACTCACTTCATGACAAAGGCGCACATGGATACGGCGGTATATGGGGAGGTAAAAATGCAAGCTTCCACCATAATCTTCTCGCTCACCATGACAGCCGTAACCCTCGTCTTGACAGGGGTTCAAATAAAGACGCATATAATGATGTTACTTTAAATATGACTCTTACCGATATGAGAAACAATGTTGTATACAACTGGGGCGGAAATTCCGCTTACGGCGGCGAGGATGGAATGGCAGCTAATTTTATTAACTGTTATTACAAGTATGGTCCAAGCACTGGAAAACATAAGAGCAGGATATACAATATTAGTGCTTCAACTGCAGACAGTTCATATATAGCTGCCGGAACAGGTGTTGAGGGCTGGGGAACAGATGTGTATGTTGACGGAAACTATGTTGATGAAAATTCTTCAGTTACTTCAGACAATACCAAGGGTGTTGATAAAGACAGTAATGCTAACCATTATGGAATATGGTCGAAGTCTAATATTACAGACGCAGAAAAAATAGTTCATTTCAGATATGAGAACGAATACCCGGTTAATACTGAAACCGCAGAGGACGCCTATAAATCAGTGCTTGAAAGCGCAGGAGCAAGTATAATCAGAGACAGCGTTGATACAAGAGTTACGAATGATGTTAAAAACCGTACCGGTAAAATTATTGATAAGCCGAGTGATGTTGGGGGATATCCAACTTTGGATGGCGGAACTATGTCAAAGGATAGTGATTTGGACGGAATTCCAAATGAATATGAAGATAAGAATGGGTTAGATAAAAACAGTTCATCTGATGCTGTTAAAATCAATCCGTCAACAGGCTATATGTATATTGAAGAATATGCAAATGCTTTGGCAGACGGCAGTTATGTTAGAGATACTGCTTATGATGAAACGCTTCCTCAGCCTACTATCGTCCCGCCGGCTGTTGAAACACCGGATCCTAACGTTAGCCCGTCTCCTGAAACACAGGTTGTTTCAGAGTGGATTGCAACTGAGGCTGATATTAATAAACCGGCAGGCACCGAGTTTATGCCGGGATTGGTAGGAATGATTCCGTTTGGACGTCCTATGCAGGATATAGCTGTTTTTGATGATGGATTTATATCGAATTTTGCTATTACAGATAAAAATATAGGCGGCGGATATGAAAACGGAAAAGGAAAAGGCAGTGCAATGGAATTTACTGCGCCTGAAGACGGAGTATTTACTATTTATTTGACTGCTCTGCAGGACAAAACTTTCTATGTTACAAAAGCCGGTGTTACGGATTATACAAAAGAGTCGACTTACTCGCTTAATGTAAAAGAAGCTAATTTGCCGATTCGGTATTCATTGCCGGTGAAAAAAGGCGATGTATATTATTTCTATATGGATGGTTCAAAAGCTAGATTTAGAAAAGCTGCTTTTGCTGAATATGTAGAGAAAGAGCCTGTTCAAACCTACAGCATTAATAATTTAAATGTCGAAGGCGAGACTATTTCATTTAATGTGGTAAAAAATGCTGAGACCAGCGGCGATAACCTTATTATAGTTGCTGAATATAACGATAAAGGCGTTATACAGTATATGGATACGAGAGTTTTATCAAACGGTGTATCTATTGGAGAGACGGTTCCCTATACTGTTAACCACGTTTCCGGTGCCGGCAATGAAGTTAAAGTGTTTATTTGGGATAATATAAATAATTTGACGCCGTTAAGTCAAACGGTAAGCAGTAATGAAAATTAAAAATTAAATGTGCCGCAGCTAGGGACTGCAATTTTCAGTTCCTTTCTGCGGCACTATGTGATTTATAACAATTACTATGTTTATATTGTGTTAAATTTATTTGGGAATAATTAAAATAATTTTGGTAAAATTGATATTATAATTTATACTTAGGAGGAAGATATGAATAGAGAATTAAATTGGGCAGTTTTGGGATCTGGCTGGATTGCAGGGGACATGGCAGACGCTTTTTTAGATGAGGGCAGAAAAGTATATTCTGTAGGCAGCCGCACGAAAGAAAAGGTAATTGAGTTTGCTAAAAAGCATAATATAGATAAAGTTTATGACGATTATCATGAAATGTTTTATGACGATAATGTGGACGCTGTTTATATAGCGACGCCGCATAATAAACATTTTGAGGCAATAATGGAAGCTCTGGAAAATGGAAAGCATGTGCTTTGTGAAAAGGCAATAACTTTAAATAGCTCTGAATTAAATCAAGCCGTGCTTTTGGCAGAAAAAAATAATTTAGTGCTGGCGGAAGCAATGACTATTTATCATATGCCGCTGTATAAAAAACTTAGCGAGATGGTAAGAGCCGGTGTGTTCGGAAAGGTTAATCTTATTCATGTATACCACGGCAGTTTTAGAGAGCATGATATGAACAGCAGATTTTTTAGTAAATCGCTAGCCGGAGGAGCCCTTCTTGATATTGGCGTTTATGCGCTGTCCTTTGCCCGTTTGTTTATGCCGTGCAAACCTACAGGATTTTCTTCTGAGGTACAGATGGTTGAGTCCGGTGTTGATGAAACAGAAGGAATATTATTAATGAATGGTGAAGACTTAGCAGCCACGTTAACGGTGTCTCTTCATGCTAGACTTCCAA
This sequence comes from Monoglobus pectinilyticus, assembly GCF_002874775.1. NCBI lineage: Bacteria > Bacillati > Bacillota > Clostridia > Monoglobales > Monoglobaceae > Monoglobus > Monoglobus pectinilyticus. Next base: position 1,518,240 of record NZ_CP020991.1, read on the forward strand.
AACGAGCTTTTATAACATGTGAAAAAGCGTATATAGAATTGGACGATTATCAAAGACCGCAAACAGCACAGATAACTTATATAGACACTGAAAAGACAGAAACAGTTTCAGCCGGAAGGAAAGACAAAGCGCTGTTTTATGAAATAGAAGATATGGAAGATGCAATACTTGGGAAAGGCAATGATACTTATTTAAATCTTACGGTTGATGTTATGGATATTATGACCGGACTTCGGGAAGATTGGGGATTTAAATATCCTGAGGAAGAGTAGGATTTTTTACTTAAAAACTTAGTGCCGCGGTACAAATTAACTGTACTGCGGCACTTTATTATTTAACAAGTGATAAATTTTTAAAGCAGACTGTCTGCTAATGATTCAAGCTCTTTTATCGTGTTTTGTTTCATAGCTGATTTAACAGTGACCGTTGGTTCAACTATTTCTATATTTTTCATTCCGGTCAAAAATTCTTTTATTTTCTTTCCTGCCATTGGCGCCCATGAACCGTTTTCGATGATGCCTACTTTTCTGTTCTGGTACATTTTTGAGTTAATGTGCTGCAAAAATTCAAGAACCGGAGTAAATATTCCGCCGTCATATGTGGGAGATGCAACTACCATTCTGTCATATCTGAAAGCGTCTTCAATAGCTTCGGCCCAATCTTCTCTTGCGAGGTCAGTGATTTTTACTGTTTCAACACCTTTTTCGGTGAGTATTTCAGCCAGTTTTTCTACAGCCTGTTTAGTATTTCCATAAATTGAGGCGTATGCTATAAAAACTCCTTTATCCTCTGCCTTATAGCTGCTCCAGGTGTCATAAAGACTAATATAGTGATCCAAATTTTCATTTAGTATAGGTCCGTGAAGCGGACAAATGGTTTTTATATCAAGACTTGAAGCCTTTTTTAATACTGTTTGCACTTGTGCGCCATATTTACCTACAATATTAAAGTAATATCGTCTTGCTTCGCAGTCCCATTCTTCATCTGTATCAAGTGTGCCGAATTTTCCGAAAGCGTCAGCCGAAAACAAGATTTTTTCTGTGCTTTCATATGAGAGCATAACTTCAGGCCAGTGCACCATAGGAGCCATAACAAAGTTTAAACAATGATTTCCAAGTTCAAGTTTGTCCCCCTCAGAAACTATAACTTTTCTGCCGTCTCCCAAATCTAAATCAAAGAATTGATTTATCATACCGAACGTCTTTTGGTTTCCGACAATTTTCATATCAGGGTATAAATCGGCAAGTATATTTATGCTGGCAGCATGGTCCGGCTCCATATGCTGAACAACAAGATAGTCAGGTGTCTTTTCACCCAAAATTTCTTTTAGATTATTAAGCCATTCTCCGCAGGCTCTTCTGTCCACTGTATCCATTATCGTTATTTTGTCATCCAAAATAACATATGAATTATACGCAACTCCATTTGGTATTATATATTGACCCTCAAATAAGTCCAGGTCATAGTCGTTTACACCAATATATTTGATTGAGTCTGAAACTGTCACATCAGTGTATTTCATAATGCACCTCCAATAATTTTATCAATTGTGAAATTTTTCACCATTTTCTTTGCTCTTATTATATCATTATTTCCAAAAACGTCAATGTTATTTTGGATAAATTTTCATGTTAAATTAAATAGAATAAAGTAAAAATCTTACAACTGTTACTTGCTGTCTGAGAGCCTATAACCGGCGCCCCAAACAGTTTCTATATAAGTTTCGCTGCTTGCGCTTTCAATTTTTTCTCTTATGCGCTGGATATGGACAGTAACAGTAGAAGTATCGCCCATTGCGTCAATTCCCCATACGCGGTCGAACAAATGTTCTTTGCTAAACACAATATTGGGATTTTCGGCTAAAAAAAGCAAGAGTTCATATTCTTTAACAGGCATTATTATCTCGTTTCCGCCGATAAATACTCTGTGAGAATCCTTATCTATTTTAAGGTCTCGAATTTCTATTACTCTTGCGCTTTTTTTGTCAAATTCTTCAATGATAGAAAGGTATCTTGTTATATGCCCGTTTACTCTGGCAACCATTTCTGAAATAGAAAAAGGTTTTGTGATATAATCGTCCGCTCCAACACCAAATGCGCGTATTTTTGCGGATTCGTTGCCGCAATCTGAAATAAAGATTATAGGTATATTCTTTTGTTTTCTTATTTGGGAACATATTAAAAAACCGTCAATGGCACTGTTTAAATCTGTTTCAAGAATTATACAGCAATAGTCGTTATCGACTGCCATTTTCAGTCCTTCCTGTCCGCTTTCAGAAATATCGCAGTCGTATCTGAATGTTTTAAGACAGTCGCTTTCGTATTGTGCCATTTTTCTATCCATGTCAATTATTAAAATTTTCATAAATTTCACCAACCAATTTTATATAATGATTATATCAGCATATCCTTTTATAAGTCAAGAGCCGTCTTATGATTAAATCGGTTCTATATTGCTTATAACCGCCGTGATTTCGGCGTTGAAATAGTGGTAAAACTTTTCAAAAAACTGTTGCGTCAGAAAAGTTTTTATGGTATAATTATAAAGATATAAAACTAGTGAAATGAAAGGATTTTTCATATGAAATTTGTATGTGACAGAGACGTACTTAACTCAGCGGTTTCTACCGTTTCAAGGGCAGTTTCGTCCCGTTCCAGCCTGGCCGTTTTGGAAGGCGTATATATCAGGGCCGAGGAAAACGGCCGTGTTACAATAATCGGAAACGATTTAGAAATTGGAATTGAGTCTGTAATTGAAGCTGATGTAAAAGAGGGCGGCGAAATTGTTATTGACGCTAAACTTTTTGGAAAAATTTTAGCATCTCCTAATGACTCAACTATATCAATTGAAACTAATGAGAAATATCTTACTCTCATAAAAAGCGGGAAGGCAAAAATTGAAATACCCGGTATAGCTCCTGATGAGTTTCCGGACCTGCCTCAGGTTAGCGAAGACTATTCTGTCACACTGCCCGGAGGCGTTCTTAAAAACATGATAGAGATGACGAGCTTTGCAGCCGCTAAAACAGATAATGACCCTACGCGTATGGGAGCGCTGCTGAAAATCATGCCGGACGGGCTTTCAATGGTTGCTTTAGACGGATATAGGATAGCGCAGAGAAATGTATCTCTGGAAGGAAATTTTGAACCAAAAGAAATGATAATTCCTGAAAAATCTCTAACTGAGCTTGCCAGAATAATTGGTGATTCAGACGAGGACATAAAGATAATCGCGGCACCTGGACATGCTATATTCCTGCTTGAAACCTGCAAGCTGGTTACTCGATTGATTGAAGGAAGCTATACCAATTTTGAACGGATAATTCCAACTTCATTTGAATTGGAACTTGAGTGTCCTACACATCAGATTGCTGATTCTGTAAAAAGAGCCTCGTTGATAATTTTGAATGATGTAGTTAAAGGTCCTATAAGATTTAATATAACTGACGGAAACATAAATGTTTCGTGTACAACTTCAGCCGGTTCAGTTGATGACAATCTAAGTGTTGATACTCCGCCTGATGTTGCGCTTGAGATTGGTTTTTACAATAGATATCTTCAGGATGTGTTTAACGTTCTGCGTGATGATAATATAATGATGAAGTTTAATAAGAGTATCAATCCGCTTATAATTACTCCTGTTGAAGGCAACGATTATATGTATATGATACTTCCTATCAGACTTAGAAATGCCGGCTAAGAGACGGGCTTATGAAATCCAATAAAATCAGGTTAACAAATTTCAGAAACTATTGTGAAGAAGAGATTGAATTTTCTGACGGAATAAACGTTATATGCGGAGATAATGCCCAGGGAAAAACCAATATTTTAGAAGCGGTTCACATGTTTTCTATGGGAAAATCAAATAGAACCAATAAGGATTCTGAACTTATAAGGCATGGAGAAGACAAAGCCGATATTTATATGGAATTTTCGTCATACTCTCAGGATAGTTTTTTTGAAATTGAAATGTTTCGCGGCAGGCGTAAAACTATCATATACAATGATATTCCAATAAAGCGCAACAGCGAGCTGCTTGGCAAATTTAACGTGGTGTATTTCGGTCCGGAACTTTTAGGTCTTGTCAAAGAGGGGCCAAGGGGCAGACGCCGAAATCTTGATATGCTTATAAGCCAATTGCGCCCAAATTATTTTTCAGCTCTCAGTTCTCTGAGAAAGGTAGTTGACAGCAAAAATGCTTTGCTTAAAATGACCTCTCCAAACGAGACGCTGCTTGAAATTATGAATGAAAAACTTATTCAAGTTTCCGCGGAGATAATAAGGTACCGAGCTGAATTTATTAGGCGTATTGAAGAAATAGCCAAAGATATTCAATTTGAAATATCATCAGGAGCTGAAGAATTGTCGCTTAAATATATGTCCTGTATCGGTCGGTTTTCAACTGACGCAGAGTTTGACGCGGCAGACGTGACCAATAGGCTTAGAGAGAAGATTTCTTCGAGTTATAAACGTGAAATGGAATATGGAGAGACCATGGTGAGTCCGCATAGGGAAGATATCGTGTTTGAGATAAATAACCGCGATGCGAAGGCGTTTGCTTCCCAGGGGCAGCAAAAAACTATAGTTCTTGTTGAAAAATTGGCTGAGGTAAAACTAATAAAAGAAGATATAAATGAGACCCCTGTGCTTTTGCTTGATGATATAATGAGTGAACTTGACAGAAAACGTCAGAAATTTGTGCTTGCTAATATTAAGGATATGCAGATAATAATTACTTGCACTGATATAGAAGAACTTATCGGAAGCGGAGAGTCTGCTTTTGAATCAATAAATAGAATTTTTATAAAGGATGGGAAAGTTGTTAGCAGCCTGTCTTGAGAAAGGTATGAGAAAATGTACCTGCACTTAGGTAAAAACACTACGGTGGATACTGATGATATAATAGCGATACTTGACCTAGATAATATAACTATAGCTAAATATTCAAGAGAATTTCTCAGAATAGCCGAAGAAGAGGGATTTGTCAGAAGCGTTACTGACGATATTCCGAAATCTGTTGTATTATGCGAAACAAATAATCAAAGCGTTGTGTATATAACAAATATTTCTTCAAAGGCGCTCGCAGGCAGAGTAAAACGCACAAAAAACTTTTCAGAATATTCGCTGTACAGCCTTGATGAGTAATACTTAAATAAAATAGACGCAAGAACATAATACTATAAATGGAGTGAATTTTATGCAAGAGGAACAACATATTACGAGCGTCCCAATTGAGGACACTTATGACGAAAACCAAATACAGGTCCTTGAGGGATTGGAAGCTGTTAGAAAAAGACCGGGTATGTATATCGGTTCTACTTCTTCACGCGGTCTCCACCATCTTGTTTACGAGATAGTAGATAATTCTATCGATGAAGCTTTGGCAGGATTCTGCAGTAGAATTTTGGTGGAAATTGAAGAGGATAATTCTATAACCGTAACAGATAACGGACGCGGAATCCCGACAGGTATACATCCTAAAATGGGAATATCAACTGTCGAGGTTGTATTTACACAGCTTCACGCCGGCGGAAAATTCGGCGGCGGAGGTTATAAGGTTTCCGGCGGTTTGCATGGCGTTGGTGCTTCGGTTGTAAACGCGCTTTCTGAGTATCTTGAAGTTGAGATCAAAAATGGCGAGCATATTTTTTATCAAAAATATGAACGGGGACAAGGCGTCGGCTCTCTGAAGCAAATAGGAGAGACGACTGAGACCGGAACTAAAGTGCATTTTAAACCTGACGGTGAGATTTTTAAAGAAGGTCTTGTCTATGATTATGATGTTCTTCGCAGACGTCTGCGTGAGCAAGCGTTTCTAAACGCCGGGATTAATATTACTCTTGTTGATAAAAGAACTAATGCCCCTGAAGATAAAAAGATGGTGGAACTTAAATATGATGGTGGTATTCGTGAGTTTGTTGAATATCTTAACCGGAATAAAGAAGTTATCCATGAGGATGTTATATATGTTAATTCCGTTAGAGAGGACAGCGAGGCAGAGGTCGCTATGCAGTACAACGACGGATATAACGAAATGATTATGAGTTTTGCTAATAATATTAACACCACCGAAGGCGGAACTCATGAGACGGGATTTAAGTCTGCTCTTACTAAAGTTATTAATGATTATGCCAGAAAAACAGGTATGCTTAAGGAAGCTGACGCTAATCTTAAAGGCGAGGACTGCCGTGAGGGTTTGTCCTGTGTAATAAGCGTAAAGGTAACAGAGGCACAATTTGAGGGTCAGACAAAGACTAAACTTGGAAACAGCGAGATAAGAACCATAGTTGAAAAGATGGTTAATGAAAAACTCGGGGAGTTTTTTGAAGAGAATCCAACCATAGCTAAAATAGTTGTTGATAAAGCAATGACAGCTTCCCGCGCAAGAGAGGCGGCAAAGAGGGCGAGAGAGAGCACAAGACGTAAATCTGCTCTCGAAAGCAGTTCTCTTCCCGGAAAACTGGCCGATTGTTCTGACAGGGATAATACTTATACAGAAATATATATCGTCGAGGGAGACTCTGCAGGCGGCTCGGCAAAGCAGGGGCGTGACAGGAGATTCCAGGCTATACTTCCGCTTTGGGGAAAAATGCTGAATGTAGAAAAAGCCAGAATAGATAAAATTTATGGCAATGATAAACTAACTCCTGTGATTACTGCGCTTGGCGCCGGTATTGGAGACGAGTTTGATTTAAACAAACTGAGATACGGAAAAGTTGTTATAATGGCTGATGCCGATGTTGACGGAGCGCATATCAGAACGCTTCTTCTGACATTTTTCTTCCGTTATATGCGCCCGCTTATTGAGGACGGACATGTGTATATAGCACAGCCGCCGCTTTATAAGATTTCAAGAGGAAAGATTGAAAAATATGCCTACACTGATCAGGAGCTTCAGGATATACTGACTGAAATGGGCGACGGCAGAACGCCCAGCGTTCAGAGATATAAAGGTCTTGGTGAGATGAACCCGTCGCAGCTTTGGGATACAACAATGAATCCCGATACAAGAATAATGCTTAGGGTAGATCTCGAAGACGCTCAGCAGGCAGACGAGACATTTACGATTCTTATGGGTGATAAGGTTGAGCCGAGAAGAAAGTTTATTGAGGAAAGAGGCACATCAGTTATCAATCTTGATATTTAGTTTGGAGAACTTTATATGATAAAAATAGAATATGCTAAGGTAATGAATCTTGAGGGCGCTATCCGCGGAGCAAGAAATCCCATGAACAGCTGGGGAAGAATAGACAGCCGCTATAATGAAAATGGCGACTACATTCTCGGTGAGAATGACCTTTCGCTGGCAATCAGGCTTTGCAGAGCAGGTAGTGACCATAGAAAGTTTATTCGTCAGATATTGGTAAGCGTTGATATAACAGCGCCGCTTTATTGGTGGAAAGAGTTTGACACATACAAAGTTGGTACCGTGGCTAACTCAACAAGTACGATGCACAAAATACATTCAAAGAAATTTGAACTTTCTGATTTTTCTTGTGATCATCTTAGTAAAACCGCTCTTGAAGCTTTTACCGCTTATATGGAGTTTATGGAGCTTAAACGCAAACATTTTGTTGAGACTAAGGACAAAGCGGATTGGTATGATATTATACAGATGCTTCCGTCAAACTATAATCAAAAGCGCACAATAACTATGAATTATGAGAATCTTCTTAATATGTATTATGCGAGAAGAAACCATAAGCTTGACGAATGGCACGCTTATTGTGACTGGATATTGTCTCTGCCATATACGAAAGAGTTGTTTATAAAGGATGAGTGATATCACTCTAAAATTGTTACTTTGTAAAGTTAAAAATATCTTTATTTGTCCGCAGAGCTGTGATTACAGCTCTGCGGATAGTTGTTTACATAAGAATTTTATGAAAATTTTTAATGTTTTATATTATTAGAATCAAAAGTAAGGAAATGGATATGGAAAACTGTGAAAAATATATAACTCTGAAAAACCTTGATATAAAAGCTGAACTAATGTTTGATATGGTACTTAGTTTAAGATATGAGTTTGTTCTTAAAACTGATTTTGTGAAAGAAGCAGCTGACAATGTTTTTGACTTTAATTTGTTTTTTGATATGCCTAAATCAGCAGTTATAGGAGGCTTTGAATTAGATTACGGTGAATATTCAGTAAAAAGCAATATTACTGAATTTGATGATGAGGAAAAAAGCGGAGCTTCACGTGTAATTCTGAAGCAGACAGCAGATACGTGCTACAGTTTAAAGATTAATAATTTGCATCAAAATTTTGGAGAATTTAATTTAATAATCGAGGCTACAGCGCTTCCAAAGTGTATGGGCAATGACCTTATTTTTGAAATACCGCTTTATTCATCTACTTCGGTGCCACAAAATATTGAATCAGTCAAAAAACATGTCAGCAAAGCAGAAAATTCTTACTCTGAAAATATAGACGTCTCAATTAGCGTCGCCGTTCCAAACAATAAAGAACTTAAAAGGATGTATTCGTCAACACACGAATACAATATTCTGCCGATTAATAATCAATATATTATGAAAGATAATAATTATATTGGCAAAAATTTTACAGGCAGCGGAGTAATGTTGGTTTCAACTGGAAAATCCGGCAGTGTATTTGAGTTGTGTCTGTGTTATGACCCAAGCCGTGAGAGTATTGGATATGTATGCGGGGATGATACGAGCGGTTACAGTGCGGTATATCTGATAAGACCCCAGGTGCCGGCACCGGCTGAAAATGCAGATATAATTTACATACTTGATACAGCGGATTCGTCTGCATCATCACAGAACGTGGCTAAGGCGGCGCTCACTGAATTTTTAAGAAATATGAATCGGTATTCACATTTTTTTATTTCTACGATTAATGGAGAAATTTATTCTAATGAATTTTTAGCTCCGACTTTAACGAATATTGCAAAAGTAGAAGAGTGGTTAAGGAATCTTGATTCCTTCGTTCAAATAGGAGAAAAGGCGTATAAAGATGCTATACAGAAAGTTTTTGATATATCGAATGGGGCTCAAATTATTTTTATCACGGCGTCAGGATTGCTTTGCCGCTACCATAATCTTCAAAATATGATAATTAAAAATGTTTACAAAAGCGGTCAAGCTTTTGGTTCAGCCGTTCAGCATGTTGGAAAATCCCAAACAACGTTTAATATAGTATCAATAGGTTCCGGCATTCATAATGGATTTTATGAGAAGTTTTCAAGCGAGTGCCTCGGTATATTTGGTCAAATGCACCGCGGACATAATTTTTGCAGCTTTGTTTCGGGTTTTCTAAAACGTTTATGTTCTCCGTATTTGTCGAATGTGGTTATATCTGAGTTTGCGCCCGGCACATATTATATGAATCCAAAAAATATAGAAAAATATAGAACAGATGAACCAATTATATTGGGTATACGTTCCGCAACAGATTATCCGAGAGAATTTTTAATTGAGGCTGACGGTGGATTTTCTCAGACTGTTAATGTGAACAATATAGGATATTTGAATCAATCGAGAAATATAGATATGGCATTCGCACGTTTGGCTCTTGACGGAATATATAAGCTGATTTCAAGGAGTGATATAGCTCCGGAGACGGTGATAAGATTCAAAAAAAGAGCCGCGCAGATAACAAAGGAGATGAACGTCCTTTCACCGGAAAATAGCTGTAGGGCTGATATTTATACGAAGTATGGACATGGCCGCTCAATAGGAAATGTGAATATTGAAATGTCATATTCTTTTGATGATGAGTTCAAAAATGCGGTTACTGTATTCGGCGACAGCAGTCTTGATTATAAAACTGTTGTCACAAACATCAGAATTGCGGTCGCGGCATTGCTTGCATGTGTCAGAACAGACGGTTCTGTTTCCAGTTCTTATGAAACCAATTTTATCAAGAGGGTCAGAGATACTGCATATGCAGTATCAGCGCTTAAACAGGTATCGAAGTATCGTATTCTTGGTTCAGATAAGAAATTTAATGCGATTATAAATAACGCGAATGATTTTGCCTCGAAGAAAAATATTTCTTTATCAGATATACCAATAGTTTTTGACAGCAAAATATTACCTCCTGCACATCCGGTTATTTCAGCAATGAATGTTGTAGAAATTTCTAGACTTATACTGTCGCTTTTGTCAGGTATGTCGTTAGCATAAACTAAGATTATGAATAATCTATGATTCATGTATATATCAAGTAAAAAAAATTATTTTAGAATTATTAATCTAAATACAGTGTTTTTAGTAAACATTGTTAAGGTGTGGTAACAGTTTGTGGAAAGGCCGCAATGAAGTGGACAGAAATGTTAAGGGTATTAATAACAAATGTGGTATGCAAGCATCGGGCGGTATGAATGTAATTACACTTTGCAAGTTTGTGTAAGCCATAATGGAAAGACTACAATAAAGTTGGATAAAAATGTGATATAGCAAGCTTCGGCAGGGCTGTGACCACACTTTTTTAAAGTGTGTGTAATACAAATTACTTTGTATTGATAAACCTACAATGTCAATAATCAAACTTAGTTGTGATGTACAAACGTAGTTTGCCGCGTAAGGCGCGCAGTCACGGAAAAGTTTATTATTAAAAAGGATTATGGCAAACTGTTTTAAGTATGTTCACGCTTCGCGTGATATGGCAGTTCACCTAACGAGGTGTGTTTACGCACACAATACATCACAACTAAGCAATTTATTGTATGACAACTAAGCTAATTATTGGCATTAAAAGTATATATGACGTTATATGGTTTGCATAACATACACTTTTAATAAAAGTGTAGCCACAATTGACGTTGAAGGCTATAATAAAACAAATTACCTTGTATCATACCAACCTTTACAGGTCGGGTCACACCTACTGATGTTCACCAAGATATACCCTTAAATTTTTATCTATTTTTAATTTACAAAAACAAGTTACTTTGTATAATACACTCTTTAAAGTGTGGTCACAGTTACATATCCAATGCTTTCTATACTATATTTTTATAATTTTTTATTATAAATAACCATAATATTTTTGTCTAATTCATTATACCTATTTAACACACTTAAAAAAGTGTGCTCACACTTACCGATGTTTACAAAAAAACACCATTAAATTTTATTCTAGTTTTTTGCTGACGTTCCAGCATACTAATTTAGTTAAATATATTACTTGTACTAATCTATTGCGGAATAATTGGGTATTTCCGTTATTTACAGCCGTGTTATGAAAATTTTACATTGTTGGTAATATAAAAGCAAGTATACCGGTGTAAAAAAGTTTTTATATTTTAGATTAGAAACGTTATTCATGCTTGAAGATTTTAAAAAATAAAATTTTCTAAAAATTACTATTGACAAGAAAAAGTAATAGTGGTAAGATAGTAAAAATGCAAAATAGGAGAATTGCTCAGAAAGGGGAACGGCCTGATGACTGTAAGACCAAAGTTAATAGTTAACTTTAAAGATTGGTTTTTAGGTTTAATGTTTTTCGTTTCACATTTTATGAGGGACTCTTATTTTTTAAATATTGTTAATATGGACATTGAGATTTAGTTTTATTTCTCATTTGTCCTTTTATTTTGCACATTTGTTAATAAAAAGGAGCTGATTTTATGCAAAACAGCAGAGTTGCCCAGTTAATACTGGAGAACGGTGACAGATTTACAGGAAAAGCTTTCGGGCATATTCATGATGTCGTGGGAGAGGTCGTATTCACTACAAATATGACGGGATATCAGGAAACACTAACGGACCCGTCGTTTTGCGGTCAAATCGTTGTTATGACTTATCCTCTGATTGGAAATTACGGAATAAATTTCGAGGATATGGAATCGGACAAGCCTGCGCTTTCAGCATTTGTAGTCCGTGAAAAATGTGATTATCCCAGCAATTTTAGGACCGAAATGGACCTAGACGGTTTTTTGCGGCAAAATCATATAGTTGGGATAGAAGGAATTGATACCAGAGCATTGACCAGGATAATCAGAAACAATGGCTGTATGAAGGGCATAATAACTATCAAGGAAAATATATCAGATAAAGAAATTGAAACTTGTCTTGAAAGCCTTGATAATAGTGATGTTATAAGCCGTGTGTCGACTAAAAGCGCATATAATATAAAAGGCGGCGGCAAAAAGGTGGCCTTTATTGATATGGGTGCAAAAGCCGGAATTATACGGGACTTTAAAGAACGTGACTGTGATATAACAGTGTTTCCGTATAATGTTACGGCGGCAGAAATTGAGAAAATAGCCCCTGACATGGTGTTTATCTCAAATGGACCGGGAGACCCTCAGGACGTTCCTGAAACTGTTGAGACTGTTAAAAACCTTATCGGAAAGTATCGTGTATGCGGAATTTGTATGGGGCATCAGATAATAGGACTGGCGCTGGGAGGAAAAACTGCTAAATTAAAATTTGGTCATCATGGCGGAAACCACCCGGTTAAAAATTTGGAAACAGGCAAGGTGTATATAACCTCTCAGAATCATAACTATATCGTTTCTGACCTGCCCGACGATGTTGAAGAGTCATATATAAACGTTAATGACGGAACATGCGAAGGTATAAAACATAAAACTTTGCCGATACGCAGCGTACAGTTTCATCCTGAAGCTTCACCGGGTCCGCTTGACACCGGATGGATATTTGACTATTTCTTATCGGATTAGTATTTTTATAGAATTGCTTTGAAAACTTAATAAAAAACGTTTTATTTAAATATTTATATAGATTTATATTGACAGAGTAATTCCGGTTTATTGATGAAATGCAGCTGATAAAATTCAATATGCCGGTTTCAATATGTGTTAGGAGGAAAAATAAATGCCTAAGGATAATAGTATAAAAAAAGTGCTTGTTATTGGCTCCGGTCCTATTGTTATAGGACAGGCCGCCGAATTTGATTATTCCGGAACACAGGCTTGCCAGGCAATAAAAGAAGAGGGAATAGAAGTCGTTTTAGTAAACAGTAATCCGGCCACAATAATGACGGATAAGGATACAGCTGACTATACCTATATTGAGCCCCTTACAGCGGAATATGTGGAAAAGGTTATTGAAAAGGAGCGCCCGGACAGCCTTATTGCCGGAATGGGCGGACAGACCGGTTTGAATTTGGCCTGTGAATTATATGACAGCGGAGTGCTCGAAAAATATGGCGTTAGGGTTATCGGAACTTCAATAGAATCCATAAAAGAGGGCGAAGACCGTGACAGCTTTAAGCAGATGATGGAACGGACAAATCAGCCCATGATTAAGGGTGAGATTGTCAATACGGTTGAAGACGCCCAGGATTTTGCCAACGAAATAGGTTATCCGGTTATTGTGAGACCTGCTTATACTTTGGGAGGAACAGGCGGCGGAATCGCTGAAAATGAGAGCGAGCTTATAGAGATAGCCACTCAGGGAATACATTTGTCGCGCGTTGGACAGGTTTTGATTGAAAAGTGTATAAGAGGCTGGAAAGAAATCGAGTTTGAGGTTATCAGAGATGGCGCCGGAAATTGTATAACGGTCTGCTCTATGGAGAATGTGGACCCGGTCGGTGTACATACCGGCGACAGTATAGTCGTTGCCCCGGCACAGACCTTGGCGGATAAAGAATACCAGATGCTCAGAAAAGCGGCTATAGATATTATAAATTCCATAGAGATTAAGGGCGGATGTAATGTTCAGTTCGCTCTGAACCCTGACAGCTTTGAGTATGCGGTTATTGAGATAAATCCGCGCGTCAGCCGTTCTTCGGCGCTTGCGTCAAAGGCTACAGGATATCCGATTGCCAAAATCGGTGCAAAGATTGCTTTGGGATATAATTTGGATGAAATTAAAAATGCGGTCACAGGCAAAACATACGCCTGCTTTGAACCGGCGCTTGACTACTGCGTTGTAAAGATACCAAAATGGCCGTTTGATAAGTTCTTCAGCGCAAAAAGACAGCTTGGAACTAAGATGATGGCGACAGGCGAGGTCATGGCCATAGGGAACAGCTTTGAAGCCGCACTGCTGAAAGGCGTTCGTTCTCTTGAGATAAAGCAGTTCACACTAATGCGTGAATTTTCTAAGCAGCATAGTTTGGAGGGGCTTAAACGGAGAGTTGTTGTGCCTGATGACGAAAGGCTTTTTGATTTGGCAGAGCTTATCAGACGTGATTATCTAATGGAGAAAATTTGCGAAATTACCGGTATGGACCCGTGGTTCATAAAGAAGATTAAGAAGATAGTAGAAAAAGAGGAAGAACTAAAAGAATACAGCATAGAAACTCTGACGCCTGAAAAGCTCAGAGAATATAAAGTTATGGGCTTTGCCGATGAGGGAATAGCCGAGATAATCGGCTGCATGGGTAAAGATGTCAGAAAGCTCAGAGAAAAGTATAATATCCGCCCGGTTTATAAGATGGTTGACACCTGTGCAGGTGAGTTTGAGGCTGTTTCGCCATATTACTATTCAACTTATGACGAGGTTAACGAAGCGGAGCCTTCCGACAGGCGAAAAGTGCTGGTGCTGGGTTCGGGTCCTATCCGTATTGGTCAGGGAATAGAATTTGACTATTGCAGTGTTCATAGTATTCAGGCTCTTAAAAAGCTGGGGCTTGAAACTATCATTATAAATAATAACCCCGAAACGGTCAGCACAGATTTTGACACATCGGATAAACTTTACTTTGAGCCGCTGACAGAAGAGGATGTGTACAGCATAATTGAGCTTGAGAAGCCTGACGGAGTTATATTGCAGTTTGGCGGTCAGACAGCAATTAAATTGGCTAACTTCCTTGACGAGATGAATGTTCCTATTTTCGGAACAAAACCTAAGCAGATAGACGAGGCGGAGGACAGGGAGAAGTTTGACGCTATCCTGGAAGAGCTTAATATTAAGCGCCCTAAAGGCAGAGCAGTTTGGTCTGTTCAGAAGGGGATAGAGGAAGCGAACGATTTGGGATATCCGCTTCTTGTCCGTCCGTCGTATGTTTTGGGCGGTCAGGGTATGGAGATTACGCATAACGAGACAGAGCTTGTTCAATATCTGGAGGACGCGTTCAAGAAGGATTCTGACAATCCCGTGCTTATTGACAGGTATTTGGGCGGCCGCGAGCTGGAAGTAGACGCTATTTGCGACGGAACAGATGTGTTTATTCCGGGAATAATGGAGCATTTGGAGCGTGCTGGGATACATTCGGGAGACAGTATTTCGATTTATCCGCCGCAAAACATAACTGACAAGATGAAGCAGAAGATTATGGAGGTCACCAAGGAAATTTCTGTCGCATTAAAAGTTATAGGCATGATAAACATACAGTTTATCGAGTTTAAGGACGAGTTATATATAATAGAAGTAAACCCGCGTTCCAGCCGTACGGTTCCTTATATAACCAAGGTGACAGGGGTTCCGGTAATCGAATTGGCAACCAGGGTGATGTTGGGAGAGACGCTCAAAGACATGGGATACGGAACCGGCATAAATCCCGAATCAAGCATGGTAGCTGTAAAGGTGCCGGTATTCTCGACTGAGAAACTGCCTATGGTTGAGGTGAGCCTGGGTCCTGAGATGCGTTCCACCGGAGAGGTTTTGGGAGTTGGCAGAACCTTTGAGGAAGCGATATACAAGGGATTTATTGGTGCCGGAACAACGATACCTGAAAAGTCGGGAACCATACTGGCGACGGTGAGGGAGAGAGACAAAGAGAACTTTTTGCCTTTAGCCAAACGTTTTGCTGAATTGGGATGTGGATTTATTGCCACAGAGGGCACGGCAAAGTTTTTAGAGGAGAATGGAATCGGCGTTAAGGTTGCCAAGAAGATAGGGGAGGGAGTTCCCAACGTTTTGGATGTAATCCGCAGCGGGATATGCGATTTGATAATAGACATACCGCAGAAGGGTAACGACAAGGGAAGCGACGGGTTTAAGATAAGGCGCTGTGCGTCGGAGAGTTCAATTAGTCTTATGACGTCGCTTGACACAGTGGGAGCGCTGGTGAGTGTAATGGAGAAGAAGTTCACGCCTGAAAATGTTGATATAACATCAGTGAAAGAGATAAAATAATTTTAAAGCGGTATTTTCTTTAGCCTGACGGGCTTATTGGGAATACCGCTTTATTTATGATTTTTTTACTTTCCCGTTGACTTTTTGAACTACTGTGAAAAAAGATTTTTCGAGTTAGTATTTATTTAATTCACAAATAAATTGGGGTTAAATTTAATTGATATACAAAAAAGGGTTTTCAGTGAACATCGGTAGGCTTGTGTTAACAAGCACGTTAGGTGAGCTACTATCTGAACACGCAGTGTTCAATATATAATGAAAATATATTATTTTGTTTATTAAAAATTTATATATCTACTTTGTATATGACCCCGTATAAAAAATTTTATTATTACATAATAGGGTGTTTGAACCATTTCTTTTTCTGGCAAGAAAAAGAAACGCTTCACAAAAGAAAAAGTGCTTGCTCGCTTAGGTCGCCTGCGGCTCCAAGGGGCGCTCGCCCCCGCTAATTTCATCTTGAATCTGCGCTTCAAGATGAAAAAGCCTTGTAACTTTCCCGTTGACTTTGTGAACTGCCGTGAAAAAAGATGTTTCGAGTTCCTATTAATTTAATTCACTAAAAAGCTGAGGGTCAGCGAGCATCGGTAGGGCGCATTTATGCGCCGCGTTAGGTGAGCTATCATCTGAACACGTAGTGTTCAATATATTTGTAAATATTATTACTTTAATGTGGATTTATTTCATTTGTAAGATTTAATATGTAATCGGTAGATGTATTATAAAAGTCTGCAAGTTTTATTAGAAAATTTAATGGTATAGTTTGAAAACCTCGTTCGTAACGAGAGTATACAGTTTGTTGTATTCCTAATATTTCAGCAATATCTGTTTGTTTTAATCCTGCTTTTATACGCAGGGACCTTAATCTTTTTAAATACATTTTACCACTTCCTTAATAATTTAAAAATAACAAAATTATAATATACGTTTATTAATTTTATAATTTTTTCTTTTCTTTATCATTATTAAAATAGGACGATGGAAGGTTAAGATTAAGTAAATCACCAGGTTTAACCTCCAAAATATCGGCAATATTGAAGAATACTTCTAAAGAAAATGAGGAAGATATATTAGGAGCTTCAATAGAGCTAAGATGTGAGCGGCTAATATGAGCTTTCTCAGCAAGTTCATATTGAGTATAGCCTTTAGCTTTTCTTAAAGCTGAAATCATCAATCCTAACTCAACAAATCGGTCTCTGTTTTCAAAACCTACTTCTTTTTTCATAGTATACACTCCTAAAAAAACAAATTATAATATAGATAAGATATTGAACACTGCGTGTTCAGATAATAGCTCACCTAACGCGGCGGCTATGCCGCCCTACCGATGTTCACTGAATGGTATAATTATATCATAGAAATATTAAAAACCATATTTATTTAGCAGATAAAGTTTAAGAAGTATCTTCTGTTACACGATAATTTCTAAAATAAAAGTATTATAAAACTAATAATTTTTTTATATGGGGTCATATACAAAGTAAATTATATAATGAACACTACGTGTTCAGATGATAGCTCACCTAACGTGCTTGCTATCGCAAGCCTACCGATGTTCACCGAAAAACCGACTTTTATAGTGCATTAAATTAATAGGAACTCGGAATATCTTTATTCACGGTAGTTCACAAAGTCAACGGGAAAGTAGTAAGGCTTTTTTCATCATGAAGTCATAGCTTCATGGTGAAATGAGCGGGGGCGAGCGCCCGTTGGAGCCGTTAGGCGACCTAAGCGAGCAAGCACTTTTTCTTTGGTGAAGCGTTTCTTTTTCTTGCGAGAAAAAGAAATGGTTCAAACACCTATTATAAGTAAAATAATAAATATTATATGGGGTCATATACAAAGTATATAAATAGTTTTTTTAGTTAAGTAAAATAATAAAAAATTATATAGTGTCATATGTAAGAAAATTTAATAATTTTAATAAGAAAATTGTATATTGAACACTGCGTGTTCAGATGATAGCTCACCTAACGCGGCGCATAAATGCGCCCTTCCGAAGTTCACTGAATCCCCAGCATTTTTGTGAATTAATTAAATAGAAACTCGAAAAAATTTTTTTCACGGTAGCACACAAAGTCAACAGGAAAGAAATAGTAAATATAAAAAATGACATTGACATATAAAGAAAAAACAACATATAATAAGAACAGATAAAAGATAACCATCTAACGGTTGTCACACAAGTTAACTATATTATTTATATAACTGTCCTGTGCGGGAGACAGTTATATTGCCTTTATGGCTATTATTTTTTAAACTATATTAATTTTATATTATTCAAAGAAATGAAAAAGAGCGGTGAAAAAATCACCGCTCTTTTTCTATATATGATTATTCAGCGTAATCTTCTTTTGACTTTCTTAAATATGTCTCATATCTCTCTGTTAAGTCTTTTTCAGCTTTGTCAAATAATCCTTCAGCCTCGTCCGGGAATGCCTTCAGCAATTGCAAGTATCTGTTCTCACCCTTCATGAAGTCTTTGATTCCGCCCTGCGGAGCCTTTGAATCAAGTGTGAACGGATTTGTGCCTTCCGGCGCCTGAGGATTGTATCTCCATAAGTGCCAGTATCCGCACTCTACAGCCTTCTTCTCCTCAGCGATTGAGTTGCCCATTCCGCCTCTTGCCTTAATACCATGGTTGATACATGGTGCGTAAGCAATGATAAGTGATGGTCCCGGATATGCTTCAGCTTCTTTGATTGCTGTCAATGCCTGCTGCATGTTTGAACCCAAAGCTATCTGAGCAACATATACATAACCGTAAGTTGTAGCTATCATTCCAAGGTCTTTCTTCTTAACTCTCTTGCCGGCAGCTGCAAACTTAGCAATAGCAGCGGTAGGTGTAGCCTTTGAAGCCTGACCTCCTGTGTTTGAGTAAACCTCTGTGTCAACAACAAAGATATTAATATCTTCGTTTGAAGCGATTACGTGATCAAGTCCGCCGTAACCAATATCGTAAGCCCAGCCGTCTCCGCCGAATACCCACTGTGAACGCTTAACTAAGTAGTCAGTTCTGTCAGCGATTTCTTTGATAGCAGGATTTGACATGTCAGCGTCTTTGATAAGAGCCTTAATATCTTCTGCTGCAGCCTTTGATGCGTCAGCGTCATCTTTTCCGGCAATCCAAGCCTTGAATGCGTCAGCAAGTTTAGCGTCAACGTCATCCATAACTGAATTCATGCGGCTTACCAATGTCTCTCTGACCTTCTTGTTAGCAACAACCATACCAAGACCAAATTCAGCATTGTCCTCGAACAGTGAGTTTGCCCAAGCCGGACCTCTGCCGCATTCGTCTTTGCAGTAAGGCATTGAAGGAGCAGAACCGCCCCAAATAGAAGTACATCCTGTTGCGTTCGCAATCATCATTCTGTCACCAAACAACTGAGTGATGAGCTTGATATATGGTGTTTCACCACAGCCTGCACATGCGCCTGAGAACTCAAGGTATGGCATAGCGAACTGTGAGTTTTTAATACTCTTCTTTGTATCAACAAGGTTAGCCTTGTTCGGAACAGTCATAGCGTATTCCCAATTTCCTTCTTCTGTATCGGCAACTTCGTCGATAGGCTTCATTGTGATTGCCTGTACCTTTTCAGGACAAACGTTTGCACAAACTCCGCAGCCCAGACAGTCAAGAGGAGCAACCTGCATTCTGTACTGGAGACCTTTAAGTTCCGGTCCCATAGCCGGCTTTGTAGCAAAGCTCTCAGGTGCGTTTGCAGCTTCTTCATCTGTCAAAAGGATAGGACGAATTGCAGCATGAGGACATGAAGCAGAACACTGGTTACACTGGATACATTTTGAAACGTCCCACTCAGGAACTAAAACGGCAACTCCGCGCTTCTCATAGCGTGATGTACCGGTTTCAAAAGTACCGTCTTCGATACCAACAAATGTGCTGACAGGAAGCTTGTTTCCGCGCTGTGCGTTAACAGGCTCAACAACCTTTGTAATAAACTCAGGCTTGCCGCAGTCGCATACAGGCTCGTCAACAGCGTCTTTCCAAGAAGCAGGAACGTCAACTTTGTGAAGAGCGTCGATAGCTCCGTCAACAGCGTCACAGTTCATCTTAACGATTTCGTCGCCCTTCTTGCCGTATGTCTTCTTGATAGCTGCTTTAATATATCCAACAGCTTCATCAAACGGAATAACGTCAGCCAGCTTAAAGAAAGCGCCCTGAGTTACCATGTTGATTCTTGTAGGTCCGAGACCAACCTTTACAGCTACGTCAACAGCGTTGATTGTGTAGAAGTTAATATTGTTCTCAGCAATGTATCTCTTGATACTAGCCGGGAGTTTTTCGTCCAGCTCTTCGTCAGACCATACGCAGTTAAGCAGGAATGTTCCGCCCTTCTTTAGTCCTTCGAGAAGGTCATACTGGTGTATATAAGCCGGCTTATGACATGCGATATAGTCAGCTTCATCAAGTAGATATGTAGATTTAATAGGGGTTTTACCAAATCTCAAGTGAGACATGGTTACACCGCCTGATTTCTTTGAGTCATAATCAAAATATGCCTGAGCATAAAGGTCAGTGTTATCACCGATAATCTTGATTGCGTCCTTATTAGCTCCAACAGTACCATCGCTTCCGAATCCCCAGAACTTACAGCGTGTTGTGCCTTCAGGCGAGCAGTTAACTGTCTCGGTGAGCGGCAGTGAAAGATTTGTAACGTCGTCAACAATACCGATTGTGAAGTTTGTTTTTGGTTCGTCTTCGTCGAGATTCTTGAATACAGCAACGATTTGAGTTGGAGTTGTATCCTTTGAACCAAGACCGAAACGTCCGCCTACAATCTTAGGAGCGTCAGCGCAGTCCTTATAAAGATTGCAGATATCGAGGTAAAGAGGTTCGCCCAATGAACCGGGCTCTTTTGTTCTGTCAAGAACAGCTATCTTTTTAACTGTCTTAGGCATAACATTGAAGAAATATTTAGCAGAGAAAGGTCTGTACAAATGAACTTCCAAAACTCCGACTTTCTCGCCCTTTGACCTTAAGTAGTCAACAGTTTCCTCAGCGGCGCCGCAGACACTTCCCATAGCAACGATAACCTTTGTTGCCTCAGGGTCTCCATAGTAATTGAAAGGTTTGTAATCTCTGCCTGTAATTTTAGAGATTTCAACCATGTATTCGTTTACGATATCAGGGATAGCGTCGTAATATTTATTAGCAGCTTCTCTTCCCTGGAAGTAGATATCGCCGTTCTGAGCTGTACCTCTGAGAACAGGGTGCTCAGGGTTAAGAGCGTTATCCTTAAACGCTTTAACAGCGTCCCAGTCAACCAACTTTTTGAGGTCTTCGTATTCCATAACCTCGATTTTCTGAATTTCATGAGAAGTTCTGAAACCATCAAAGAAATGAAGGAAAGGAACTCTTCCTTTTATTGAAGCCAGGTGAGCAACACCGCCCAAATCCATAACTTCCTGAACGCTTCCAGAAGCGAGCATTGCGAAACCTGTCTGGCGGCAAGCCATAACGTCCTGATGGTCGCCGAAAATGTTAAGAGCATGAGCCGCTAGAGCTCTGGCGCTTACATGGAAAACTGTCGGCAGTAATTCACCAGCAATCTTATACATGTTAGGAATCATAAGGAGCAAGCCCTGTGAAGCCGTGAATGTACTTGTGAGAGCACCTGCCTGCAAAGCGCCGTGAACAGCACCTGCCGCACCTGCCTCAGACTGCATTTCTACCATTTCCACTGTTTCGCCAAAAATATTCTTTTGGCCCTTTGCACTCCATTCATCAACGTACTCAGCCATTGGTGAAGAAGGAGTGATAGGATAGATTGCTGCAACTTCCGTAAACGCGTATGCAACGTGTGCGGCAGCGCAGTTACCATCCATAGTCTTAAACTTAGCCATTTTGTTTTTCCTCCTTGGATATAACTAAAAATTAATTTTTTTCAAAGTTAAACGGCTATGTTAACAGCGTTTTTACGCGCTTTTTCCACAACCTAGTAAAAGTATAGCATACTATTCTATTAAATTCAAATGTTTTTCTGAAAAAAATATAAAAAAGTTTAAATTTCTTTTATTATTTTTAATAAATCTGTAGTTAGGATAAAATTACCATATAGTCGAATATTTTACATAAGAAAGTATTTACTAATTTGTTATGATATGGTATAATTCGGTAGGTTGTATAAGATTTGTATTTTGTTTTTAGAAAGAACTTGTATATAAATATATGAAGAAAAGGAGGTAAACATTATGAAGTGGAAAGAGCTTACTAAATACCTCAGTTTATTTGTGTTTGCAGTGGCGGTTATCGCGGTTTACAAAACATTTGATAATTTCGGAAGAATATTAGACTTCTTTCATGAGGTAATAACGCTTTTATATCCGTTTATTATTGGGTTTGTTATAGCTTATGTTCTGCTTGTGCCCTGCCGGTTTATTGAAAATCTGCTGGCAAAGCGCTCCACGCCGTTTTTGGTTAAACATCGCAGAGCGATTGCTGTTTCTACTATATATATAGTGTTTGTGGCAGTAATTGTACTTTCGCTTGTTGCGATTATACCTGCTGTAGTCAGCAACCTTATGGATTTTTATAATAACCTGCCGTCGCTGATTGGCGATTTTGTTAACTGGTTTAATTCTCTGAATTTGGGAGTTACCATTGGAGACGGCACAATACAGCAAATATTTGACAATGAGTTTTTCTCATTTCAGAAGATGCTGTCATACCTGAATTTTGATAATGTGAACAAATACGCTCAGGGCGTTATAAACGCCGGTTCAGGACTGTTTAAGGTGTTTATGGGAATAATTATATCAGTTTATATATTAATTGACAGAACTAATCTTAAACAGAGCATGTTTAGATTCGGTAAATTGCTTTTTAGAGAGAAGACTAGAAATTTCTTGGTTAAATATCTCAGCAGAATTAATGAGTTTGCGAATAAGTATATTTATTGTATGCTTGTGGATGCGATAATCATATTTATTGCTTCATTTATTATTCTATCTGTTGAAGGAGTTAAGTACGCGCCGCTTTTGGCTCTTATGCTTGGCGCGTTTAATCTGATACCGTATTTCGGGGCTATTACGGCAACAGTCCTGACAGGTGTTATAACAGTGTTTACAGGGTCTTTAACACTGGCTATCGTAGCTGTTGTTTCGATGATAATTCTGCAGCAGCTTGATTCTAACCTGATACAGCCAAAGCTTTTGTCAGGTTCACTGCAGATAAAACCGTTCTGGGTAATATTCGGTATCCTTTTGGGCGGCGGGCTGTTCGGTGTAGTTGGAATTTTCCTGGCGGTACCTATCACTGCTCTTTGCAGAAGTATATTGATTGATATAATGGATTATCAGGATACAAAAGAAATGACCCAGGCGGTTAGCTCTGTGGATGAAAAAGTTTTTGACAGACCGTCTAAGACGTCTCCAAAGGACGCAGAAAAGTAAAACGGTAATAAATATGGAAGGCTGTGAAATACATGACCGGCAAAATCGTAAAGTTTTCATTCTTTAGGGTGCGGTATCTCGTGTGTTTTGCGGTCTTCTTTTTGTTTGCGCTTGTTCTTTCAATAACGGGAGGTTTTGATGAGATAAATGGAGGGAGAACCGCTGTAATAATTTCTGTTTTAGTTTTATTATCCGCAGCTGTTTTGTTTATAGTTATATCGGTTTTCGACCGCAGTCTTAGGATGAAGCCGGATTTATTAAACAGACTGATTGCAGCCGTATGTATTCTATCGGCAATAGGCGTAGGGATAGGTTATCCTGCAGCATATAAAATGGCTTTATATAATAAGCTGAATGATTTTGACCATGTGTACTCGCAGGTGTATGCCAAAGTAATATCTGAGCCTGCTTTAAGCTCCAGCGGCAAGAGTGTTGGTATGACTGTCAGAGTGGAATACATATCAGGAGACGGCAAGACGCTTGAGAATCCTAAAAGTAAGTTTAAAGTATATCTGCCCAGCGGCAGCAATGTCAGGTATGGAATGGGAATAAGCTTTAAAGCTGAACTCGGCAGACCTGAGGAAAAGTTGGGTGATTTTTATTATCGCAGGCAATTGCTTAGTCAGGGTTGTTATATGTCCGTATATGCCAACAGTTTCAGTGAATACCGGCCGAAAGAAACTATGTGGGACAAATTCTGCGGTGTTGGTATAATGATTCGCGGAAAAGTATCAGAATATGCTGATTATATATTAGCGGGCAGTGAAGAAAGCGGATTGCTTAAAGGAATATTAATTGGCGACAAAAATGACTTTTCTGAAAACTTATACTCAGATATGTCAAAGTCCGGATTTATGCATATAGCCGCTGTGTCAGGACTTCATGTTTCATTTTTGTGCGCTCTTTTAGGAGTGCTCCTTTCGGCTTTCAGCAAGAAAATAAGAATAGCGGTTACAGTTCCGGTGCTTATATTATTTGCTTCGGTGGCCGCATTTACTCCATCTGTAAACCGTGCTGTTATTATGATGTCCATATTTTTGTTTTCGTACCTGCTTATGAAAGACCCGGACCCTGTGACGTCTTTATTTACCGCGGCACTGGTATTAGTTGCGGTCAATCCATATGTTGTGTTTAACCTAAGTTTTATTTTGTCATTCAGCGCTACTCTGTCATTGTTGATTTTTGCAAGACCTTTGACCGCTATTTCGAAAGCCGGAGCGGAAAAAGCGTCAGAAAAGATTTTTGAATTGACTTTGTTTAAGAGGTTTGTTAAAAACACCAAAGTTTTAAAGAATAATATAGTAAAGAGTATATCCTGGCTGCTTGACGCGTTTTTGGTTCCGCTGGCTTGTCAGATAGGAGTTATGCCTATTTTGGCGTATTATTTCGAAAGAATTTCAATTGGCTCAATTGTTGGAAATATAATAGTGATACCGTCAACCATGATAGTATTTGTGGTTGGGTTTATTAACTTTTTAATTTACTGTATTTATCCTCCGCTCAGCGGGTTATTGTCCCTTATTATAATAAGGCCGTTTTTAAGATTAATAAGAGGAACTGCGGGTCAGTTATCAGGTCTTAGTTATGTACCGGGACTAAAGATGTCTTTATTTAGCATAATAGTATATTATATACTTGCCGCCGCATTTTACTATTTTTTGACCTTTGTTTTAAAAAAGATAAAGAGTGCTACGAAAAACGCCGAAAAACTGTAGTTTTATAAGATAAAAAATTTTTTGACTTTTTTGCAAAAAACTATTGACAAATAAAAAAATCGTGCTATAATATAAAACAAAGGTCAAAGAAAGTCAAAGTCAAATTATTATGCTGGAAAGTTGATAAGGGAAGTGGTTAAGAAATGAAGCTCAGTAATATAATAGAGGATTTTATTAACGAAATGCTTAGAGAAGCGAATGGAGGAGAGATAGAGCTGAAACGTAACGCGCTTGCAGAAAAATTCAGCTGTGTGCCGTCACAAATCAATTATGTCATTACAACGAGGTTTTCGCCTGAGAGAGGGTATTTGGTTGAAAGCAGAAGAGGCGGCGGCGGATATATTAGAATTACTCCCGTTGCCTGCGGAGACAAAAGTGCTAAATTGATGCATGTGATAAATTCTATAGGAGACAGGATAACATATGCTGACGCATATGCAATGGTAAAAAATTGTTTTGACTATGACTTAATAGACGGAAGAGAGGCAAAGATAATTATAAGCGCACTGAATGAAAAGTCTTTGCCGCTTAAACAGCCGGTTCAGGATGAAATCAGAGCAAGGATTCTTAAAAATATGCTGATTAGCGCCGCCTGAATCAGAAAAAGAAAGGAATGATATTTATGAAATGCCAAATTTGCGGAAAAAATGAGGCCGTTCAGGATATATACTGTAATATAAACGGAAAGAAAAGCAGGCTTAAAGTATGCCGCGACTGTTCAAAGCAGATTGCGGACAGTATTATTCCGGGACATGGTTCACTTTATGACAGCGTAGGATTAGGAAATTTGACTTCTGCTCTTTATAGTTTGACAGGAGGACATATGCCCGGGGCTGCTGAACCTGAAATATTGCAGGCGGTGAATAAATGCCCGGTATGCGGTATGACTTATGAGATGTTTGCTTCAAACGGAAAGCTTGGATGCGGAGAATGTTATAAAACGTTTCATGACAGGCTGTTGCGTCCGCTAAAACAGATTCACGGAACTTATGAACATGTTGGAAAGATACCGGAAAGGGCCGGAGGTTCTTTGAAAACATCCAAAAAGCTTGAAAAGCTGAAAAGCCAGCTTGATTCAGCGGTTTTGAGACAGGAGTTTGAAAGAGCCGCTGAACTGCGTGATGAAATAAGAAAGCTGAAAGGGGATGAATAAGTAATGTGGTATAACGAATTTGGAAAAGACGGAGATGTTGTACTGTCGTCAAGAGTAAGGCTGGCGCGCAATTTGGACGGAGTTCCGTTCCCTCTTGCCGCCAATGAAAAACAGCAGGAGGAAGTTCTTGATAAATGCAGGGGTGCGCTTCTTGACAAAGGCGATAATACGCTTGAAGAGCTTGATTTAAAGTTTATTGACCTTTCTAAAATGGAGGATTATGAAAAACAAGCCATAGCGGAATGCCACCTTATAAGTCCCCAGATGATAAATAATGATAAGAGGCGTGGTTTGATACTTAGCGGTGACAGCCGGGTGAGTATAATGATAAATGAGGAAGACCACCTGAGAATCCAGTGTATGGAGCCGGGATTTGAGATTGATAAATGTTTTGACACTGCCAATAAAATTGACGATCATATTGAAGAAAGCCTTGACTATGCGTTTGATAAGGATTTTGGATATCTGACCTGCTGTCCTACGAATGCCGGAACAGGCTTGAGAGCGTCAGTTATGGTGCATCTGCCGGGATATGTGCTTACAGGTAAGTTTAACGAGCTTGCAGCGTCGCTTTCACAGCTGGGGCTAACCGTCCGCGGTATATTCGGCGAAGGCTCAAAAGGTTTAGGGAATATATTCCAAATATCCAATCAGCTTACTTTGGGAGTTTTAGAGGAGGATATAACCGAAAGATTAAACCAAATTGTTTCTGAAGTAGTTTCAAATGAGCGTGAGCTTAGACGGCTTTTGTATAAAAATGACAAATATAAACTAGAAGATAGAATAATGCGTTCATATGGAATACTTAAAAACGCTGTTATAATGAGTTCGGATGAGGCTATGAAACGTTTATCAGACATTCGCTTGGGAGTTTCTCTGGAAATTATAAAGGATATAAAATATGAGACATTAAATGAAATTACCTATTCGATACTTCCGGCAAATATAATAAAGAACTATAACACTGCAAATGAATTCTCCCGCGACCTTAAACGCGGTGAGATAATTAAAGAAAGGATGTGTTAATTATGTTTGAGAACAGATTTACAGAAAGCGCGCAGAACGCTATAAATTTGGCGGCTGAGAGCGCAATGGAACTGGGACACAACTATGTTGGGACAGAACATATGCTTTTAGGGCTTATAAAAGAAGGCGACGGTGTTGCCGCAAAGATTTTAGAGTCCAATGATATAAATGAAGAAAATGTTACCGAAGCTATACGCGAGATGCTCGGAACAGGCGAGCCTGTTAAGGAAATGCCGAACAGCTTTACTCCAAGAACAAAATATGTTGTTCAGCGCAGTGCAGTGGAAGCCAGAAGACTGGGACATAATTATGTCGGAACAGAACATCTTCTCATAGCATTGCTTAGGGAAACCAGCAGTATTGCGGCAAAGATACTGATTTCGCTCGGAGCAAACCCTCAGAAACTATATTCGGATGTTTTAAATATGCTAAGCGACGATGACGGCGAGGCAATTGGAAACGGTTCGCAGTACGGAGGTTATGGGCAGTATGGAACCGGAGATAATTCGGAAAAACAGTCAGGCCGCAGTCAGAAGAGCGACTGTCCTACTTTGATGAAGTTTGGGAGAGACTTGACGCAGATGGCGCGTGAAGGAAAGCTTGACCCGATAATTGGTAGAGATAAAGCTATTGAGCGTGTTATACAGATACTGAGCAGGCGTTCAAAGAATAATCCTTGTTTAATTGGTGAGCCGGGAGTAGGAAAAACTGCGGTTGCTGAGGGGCTTGCTCAAAAAATAGCAAATGGCGAAGTTCCTGAGATATTAAAAGATAAAAGAGTAATAACTCTTGAAATGTCGTCAATGCTTGCCGGAGCAAAGTACCGAGGTGAGTTTGAGGAAAGGCTCAAGAAGGCAATGGATGAGATACGCAAGTCCGGAAAGATAATTTTATTCATTGACGAGCTTCATACGATAATTGGAGCGGGTGCGGCAGAGGGAGCTATAGATGCCGCAAATATTCTAAAGCCGGCGCTTTCAAGAGGAGAAATACAAATTGTTGGAGCCACGACACTTGGAGAATACAGAAAATATATTGAGAAAGACGCGGCGCTTGAGAGACGTTTTCAGCCAATAACTCTTGACGAGCCTACACCTGAAGAGACCCTCGAGATTTTGAAAGGAATCAGAGATAAGTATGAGGCGCATCACAGAGTAAAGATATCTGACAAAGCACTCGAAGCGGCTGTAAATCTTTCGATTAGATATATTTCAGACAGATTTCTTCCTGATAAGGCTATTGACCTCATTGATGAGGCAGCGTCCAGGCTTAAACTGAAAAATATGACAGCGCCGCCTGACGTGCGTGAGATCGAGGAGAAAATAGAAGCGGTGAAAGCTGAGAAAGAAGCCGCTATAACTACCCAGGAATACGAAAGGGCAGCGAAACTCAGGGATGATGAAAAATCTTTGCGTGAAAAGCTGCGTGAGACTAAAGAAAACTGGTCAAAGGATAATGTGAACTCAGATTCAGAAGTTACTGAAAATGAGATAGCAGAGATTATTTCACTCTGGACAGGTATCCCGGTAAAAACACTTGAGGAAAGCGAAAGCGAGAGACTTCTCCGGTTGGAGGAAATACTGCACAGCAGAGTTGTCGGTCAGGACGAGGCGGTTAAAGCTGTGGCAAAAGCTATAAGAAGAGGGCGTGTGGGTCTTAAAGACCCGAAGAGGCCGATTGGTTCATTTATATTCTTAGGGCCGACCGGTGTTGGTAAAACGGAACTCTCAAAAGCGCTTGCTGAGGCCATGTTCGGAGATGAGGATTCAATTATAAGAGTTGATATGTCCGAGTATATGGAAAAGCACTCTGTTTCCAAAATGGTGGGTTCGCCTCCGGGATACGTTGGATTTGACGAGGGAGGACAGCTTACCGATAAGGTGAGAACAAAGCCATATTCAGTAATATTGTTTGATGAAATAGAAAAAGCTCATCCGGATGTATTCAATATTCTGCTCCAAATTTTGGAAGACGGTATACTGACGGACAGCCAGGGAAGAAGGGTGGATTTTAGAAATACCATTATCATAATGACTTCAAACCTCGGAGCCCGCTTAATAACCGGCGGAGGAACAAAACAGCTGGGATTTTCTGCTATGGACGACGATGCCGAGAGCGAGAGGGATTACGCACAAATTAAAGAAGATGTGCTCGGAGAACTAAAGCAAGCATTTAAGCCTGAATTTTTAAATAGGGTAGACGAGATTATTGTTTTCCATAAGCTTACTAAGTCTAATATTAAAGAAATTGCAGTTAAAATGCTGGAATCTTTAGGCAACAGGCTAAGGGATAATGGAATAACGGCAGAGTTTACTGAAAGCGCTGTTGAAAAGATTTCTGAAAACGGATTTGACGATAATTATGGAGCAAGACCTTTAAGACGCGCTATCCAGTCTGATATAGAAGATATGGTTGCGGAAAGTATGCTTGAAGGAAAGATTAAACCCGGAGACGCAGTAACGATAGACTATAAAGATGATAAATTTGACTGCGGAAAAAAGGTTGAGGTATAAACTAATTTAACAACTACACAAATTTATTTGTATTTACACTCCTTGAATTAAAAACCGGCGGGCAATTTTGTCCGCCGATTTTTATTTTAGTTAAAAGTAAAAAAATAACTATACCATAATAATATTTTAAATTAAAAAGTTATGTGCATAAAGACGCAATTAAAAAACATTTTTAAAAATTGATATTGATATTTTGAACAGTATATTTTATATGGCTACTATATGTTTAAAACTTATAAAAGTTTTTATAGCATACCATTTTAAAAACAGTGTTTGAAAGATAACATATAATTTTAAGCTATCTTTGTTCAACTCTGCGTCATAAAGAAGTAATATAGATTGAATAGTCAGAAATTAATTGAGGTAGAAGATAGGTATAATTATACAATTATATAAAAACAGATTTATAAAACAAAAAATAATAAGTCGGCAAAATCAACAAAATGAACAAAGAATATTAATTAAAAAAATAAAAAGAAATAATAAAATGAAGTAAGCAATGAACATCGGAAGGTGAGCGAAGCGAACATGTGAGGTGAATCCACATCGCACGCTTGCGTGCACAACCCAAAAACAAATTTATAAAACATAAAAACCCAAATAAAAAATAAAAGTCAATGAACAACGGCAGGTGAGCGGAGCGAACGCGTGAGGTGAATCCACATCGCACGCTTGCGTGCACAACCCAAAAACAAATTTATAAAACATAAAAACCCAAATAAAAAATAAAAATCAATGAACAACGGTAGGTGAGCGAAGCGAACACGTGAGGTGAATCCACATCGCACGCTTGCGTGCACAACCCAAAAACAAATTTATAAAACATAAAAACTCAAATAAAAAATAAAAATCAATGAACAACGGTAGGTGAGCGAAGCGAACGCGTGAGGTGAATCCCACCACACGCTTGCGTGCACAACCCAAAAACAAATTTATAAAACATAAAAACCCAAATAAAAAATAAAAGTCAATGAACAACGGCAGGTGAGCGGAGCGAACGCGTGAGGTGAATCCACATCGCACGCTTGCGTGCACAACCCAAAAACAAATTTATAAAACATAAAAACCCAAATAAAAAATAAAAGTCAATGAACAACGGCAGGTAAGCGGAGCGAACGCGTGAGGTGAATCCACATCGCACGCTTGCGTGCAGAACCAAAAAACAAATTTATAAAACATAAAAACTCAAATAAAAAATAAAAATCAATGAACAACGGCAGGTGAGCGGAGCGAACGCTTGAGATGAATCCCACCGCACGCTTGCGTTCAGAACCAAAAAACAACCTTATAAATTCCAGTTTATAATTATTTTATAAAATTTTAATAAAAATCCAGGAACAAAATAGTATTAAACTGAGTCATATTAAAAAGTGTTAAGAACTTAAAGGCAAAATATAAAGTCCAGATAAAATATAAAACATAATTAATAATAAAAATATACAATTTGACGGACCATAAATTACCTTTGTTTCTTTTACATAACATTTGCCGATTTTTCTTGACTTGTGACGGCATATGTGGTAAAACATAATAGAATTTTATTTTATAATGGAGGAAAAAACATGAGACATTTAAAAGACATAGCGTTAGCAGTGGCTTTATGCATGATTATATCAATTGTGCCAATAGTATCTTTTGCGGACGTTATAGACGGTACAAATTCTGATATCGTTACGGCAGCGGATACAACAGACCCGGAGGCAACAGCAACAGCAGAACCTTCAGCAACTCCTGATTCAGCAGAGCCAACAAGTTCGCCTGAAGCTTCTGAGGCTCCTGATTCATCAGAAAGCCCGGTTCCTACCGCTACTGCTACAGCTTCGAATTCAAGCTCAACTCCGGCGCCGACTTCAACGGCTAAGCCGAATGGAAAGTATAGCATAAACGTTAATAAGACAGAAAAGTCAACAATAGTTCCATCACCTTCAGCAGCGGCTTCCGGCTCAAAAGTAATAATTAAAGGAAACGCTGACAGAGGATATAAATATACAGACGCTTATTATGTAGATTCTAAAGAGAATAAGACTTCTTTAATAAGTAATGACAGCAACTCATTCTCTAAGACGATTACTATGCCGGCATCTGATATTACGGTTTATTCAACAGTAGAGGAAATGTCAGCGAGCGAGCTTTACGAGGACGCAGTTGATCAGTATGACACTGTTACTGCCGACATAAATAGTTATACTAAGACATATATTAATAATTCTTCTGATTATAATTCCAGTGATATATCAGATATGAAAAAACTTATTACATCAGCTAAGGCATATTTGTCCGATTTAAAATCAAACTATAATGCGCTTAAAGAAGAAATTGATGACAAAAATCCCACAAAGAGCACTATGAGTGATGTTATTTATTCACAGGAAGACCTTGATGATGTCTCAGCTGAGCTTAAAGAATTATCTGATTCTATGGGCGGTGAGGATGTCGACTATTTTGACATGACAGTTACTGTTGGAAAAGGCGGAAAGCTCACTATATCAGGACTTGTTTCAGGAACAGTAAATGGTTTTAGCTCAAAGACTACAGATACATTTGACGAAATATATAACGACGGCTCAAGTTCTATTACATTTAAGATAAATACTCAGAATGGATATTCACTTTCTAGTTTTAAAATAAATGGAAAAACAGTAACAGTTTCAGGAAACACCGTTACAATTAAGCAGTCAGCTCTATCAAATTATATTTCAGGCGGTACAATGTCCGTTGTAGCTAATTTTGGATATTCAAACGGCAGCGGAAGCGGCAGTGGCGGAACAGGCGGAAATACTTATAACCCTGTTATAAAAGATCCCGCTACACCTACCCCGGCTCCAGGAAATAATTCTGTGTTTACCGACTTAGGTTCAGTAAGCTGGGCAGAACAGTCAATCATGGCTCTTTATAATATGGGTATTGTAAACGGAATGGGCGATGGATTGTTTGAACCAAGTGCGCCTGTTACCCGTGAACAGTTTGCAAAGATGATTGTTGGTGTTATGGGATACCAGGTTGATCAGAACGCAACCACAGAATTCAGCGACGCTAACGGAGACTGGTATACACCTTATATTGCGGCGGCTGTTGAACATGGAATAATTACAGGCCGTGATGACGGCACATTTGGCGTTGGACAGAATATTACGCGTGAAGATATTGCCGTTATAATATTCAGAACTCAAGGTTCACCTGCAGCTGAGATGCACGAGTTCCCGGATTCAGACCAAATAAGCGACTATGCTGAAGGCGCTGTGTCTTATATGTACAGCACAGGTATAGCCAGGGGTGATGATAATGGATACTTCAATCCGAAGAATTCGGCTACAAGGGCTGAAGCATCAAAGATGCTCTTTGGACTGTATGGAATAATCAATTCCAAATAAATTTTTTAAAAAGCATGGCGCCGCCTTATTTTTAGGCGGCGCTATTTTATGTTTTATATATTTATAATTACTATAATATAAATAATAAAAATATATACATAATTGCCAAAATGGTCGTTTTTTAATTAGTATTTTTTCTTGTTTATTGAAATTCAGGAACTTTTATGCTATACTAAAAGTCTAATGAGAAATGGATTTACTGAGTATAATTAAATGATAATGTTAACAAGCCGTTAAAGTTATAGATTATATTTATTTTTTATTGCGGTTTCAATTAACATTTTGAATGTGGGTCAAAGACATATATTTGTATTCAGGAGTACGATTGTTTGGTTGAAAATTTGTTATAAAGGAATGTGAATTTGTTTTGAAAAGATTTTGCTTAAATTTGTTTCTTCTCATTGGAATATTAATAATTTGCGGTACATATACCATATCCGTATACGCATATGTTGATGACAGCCAGCTTGAGCTTGCAACAGATGCTTTTGGCGAAGTGGGTGCAACAATTGAATATAAGTATCCGGAGGACACTTTAACTGTTGAAAAAGACGGTCAGGTTGCTGTTATGAAGTTAAGGAGCCGTCTTATATATAGAGACGGTGAATATTTTCCGCTTGAACGAGAGGTTGTTGTTTATAACGACAGGGCTTATGTTTCACCGGATGCCGTTGAAAAAGCATTTGGTCTTCAGCCGGAAAGAACAATTGATCCTTCAAAACCTATGGTGTGTTTAACTTTTGATGACGGACCTTATTCTCCGGTAACCGATTCTATATTGGATATTTTGGAGACATATAATTCAAAGGCTACGTTTTTTGTGGTAGGAAATATGATATGGCAGTACCCTCAGACCTTGAAAAGAGCTCAGGAGCTTGGTATGGGTCTGGGAAACCATACATATTATCATCCTCATCTTCCAAAATGTTCGTGGGATCAGGTGGTTAATGAAATAAATATGACTAATCTCGATGCTAAAATTGTTTTAGGAGACGATTTGAAAATGGTTCGCCCTCCTCATGGTGAAACAAATGATATGGTGAGGTCGGCCATAGGTCAGCCGATAATAAAATGGTCTTTGGACACTTTGGATTGGTCAAACCTGAATTCAGGGACAATTTATTGGACGGTTATGAATAATGTTACCGACGGTGACATAATATTGATGCATGACCTGCTTGACTGCACAAAAGAAGCTGTTTCGTGGATGGTTCCTGATTTGTTGGAAAGAGGATATCAGATTGTTACTGTTGAAGAAATGATAAGGGCTAAAGGATGGACTTTGGACCCTGGTGTTGAATATTATTCAGTTAAACCTTAGTTTATAAAAAATATAAAAATACATATAGGAAGAATATTATGAATAATGAAGATTACGTAAGTCAAAATGATAAAATTTATGGACGAAACCCGGTTATTGAAGCTCTTGAATCCGGTCGTGCAATAGACAGGCTGTATATACAGGAAAAGTTAAACCATCCCGTAATTGGAAAAATCAGAAATATAGCGAAAGAGCAAGGTGTCCGCTATCAGTTTACCGCTAAGCAAAAGCTGGATAAAATGACTGACGGCGCTAATCACCAAGGGGTGGTGGCAGTGACTGCTTTTCACGATTATGTGAGCGTTGAAGAAATTCTTAAACGTGCGGAAGAACGTGGAGAATCCCCTTTTATAGTTATATGCGAGGGGCTGAGCGACCCTCATAATTTGGGCAGCATAATAAGAACTGCTAACGCTGCAGGCGCCCACGGAGTTATAATACCCAAGAACAGAAGCGTTGCTCTTAACTCAACTGTGGCGAAAGTGAGCGCAGGAGCAGTAGAATATACTTATGTGGCAAAAGTGTCAAATATTTCTCAGACATTGGATAAGCTGAAAAAGAAAGGCTTGTGGATTGTTGGGACTGACCTTTCTGCGGCTCAGAATCATTATGAATGCGACCTTAAAGGCCCGCTTGGAATAGTCATAGGCAGCGAGGGAAGCGGTATGAGCAGAATAGTAAGAGAGTCGTGCGATTTTTTGGTTAAGATTCCTATGATAGGAGAGATTGAATCGTTAAACGCGTCTGTGGCTGCCGGAATTTTAATGTATGAAGCATTAAGACAGCGCAGAAATTAGTAGATTTGTTTTGAGGAGAAATATTTATGAGAATACTTGCCATAGGAGATATAGTTGGAAAACCCGGAAGAGAGTATGTTTATCAGAATTTGGGAAGAATCCGAAGCAAATATAATATAGATTTTGTTATTGCAAACGGAGAGAATTCAGCTGCAACAAACGGTATAACGCCTATTATAGCTGATGAGCTGGTTAATGCCGGGGCCGATGTGATAACCATGGGGAATCACACCTTCGGTACTAAATCAGCAGCACAGGCGCTTGAAGAAAATCCCAGGCTGATTCGTCCTCTGAACTATCCGCCGGAATTTGAAGGGAGCGGATATATAATACAGGATTTGGGGTACGCAAAAGTTGCGGTTATCAATCTTATCGGCAGAGTAAATATGTCTCCTGCAAACTGTCCTTTCAGAGCTGTAGAGAATCTCTTAAAGCGGATTGAAAGTGATATTATAGTTGTTGATATGCATGCAGAGACAACAAGTGAGCGTTTGGCTATGGGCAATTTTTTGGACGGTAAAGTTCAAGTTGTTTTTGGCACTCATACACATGTTCAGACGGCAGATGAACATATTTTGCCCGGCGGGACCGGATATATTTCAGATTTAGGGATGACCGGTATAATGGACTCTATTTTAGGGGTTAAGAAAGAAATTATTTTAAATTATTACTATAATGCAGGAAAGCATTATCGTTTTGAAAAAGAAGAAAACGGAGACGTATGGTTTAATGGTTGTGTTTTTGAGATAGATAATAAGACAAAAAGTGTCGTAGATATTGAAAGACTTAGGTTCAGCAGAATTTGAGGTGTTTGAATGAACAGTGAATTTAAAGTTTTGGAAAAGGATGAACGGAGCTATCTTGTGGCGGAGCCTTTTGAAAAGCTGGGTGTTATAAATGGATTTTCACGCAGGCTTGGTGGGGTTAGCAGCGGAAAAATCAGCGGTTTAAATTTTGGATTCAGAGTAGGCGACGATTCTGATGCGGTTTTAGAAAACTATAGACTGCTTGCTGAAGACTTAGGTTTTGATATACGCCGTGGAGTTTGCGCAAGACAGATGCACACGGATAATATACGTATTGTTACTGAAAATGACTGTGGAAAGGGAATTTTTCAGCAGGAGAGCGATATTCGTGACACAGACGGTCTGATAACAAACCAAAGAGGTATTGCTTTAATAATATTTTCAGCCGATTGCGTCCCTTTGCTTTTTTATGACCCGATTAAACAAGTTGTTGCGGCTTCACATGCCGGTTGGCGGGGAACTGTTAAACAAATCGGCGGTAAGACTGTGCGTTTAATGAAGGAAAAATTTGGCTCAGACCCTAAAGATATAATTGCCGCTATCGGACCGAGTATAGGCAAGTGCTGTTTTGAGGTGGACCGTGATACCGCTTCATTGTTTGACGAAAAATATTGTGTTTCAAAGCCAAATGGTAAGTTTCATGTTGATTTGTGGTCCGTTAATAGAGATAATTTGGTTTCAGAAGGGTTAGAACCTATAAATATTTATATATCGGATGAGTGCACAATATGCAATTCGGATAAATATTACTCATATCGTGTGCATAAAGAAAAAACCGGACGGCAGGTGGCGGTTATTGCTCTGCCTTAATTTTTAGATATAGGCTATAGGCTTCATTTTTTGAAATTCCTAATATCTCAGAGGCAGTGCGGGAGAGTTCTTTTCCTTTCATGCCGTCATTTATCAGTTTAAGTATAACCGTTTCAGCATCGGGCAAATTCGCTCGGTGTTTTTCTTTTATTTCCTCAGGGTCAGCGCCTTTTATTATTAGAACAAACTCACCTTTGGGAGGATTGTTTTCAAAATGTTCAACTGCGCCTTCTAAAGTAGTTCTTATATATTCCTCATATTTTTTTGTTATTTCCCTCGCGGCGGTTATTTGACGTTTTCCTCCGAATGTTTCAAGCATATCGGCAAGGGTCGCTTTGAGTTTATGCGGCGCTTCATAGAATATCATAGTTCTCGTTTCGTTTTTTAAACTGAGGAGGTGATCTCTGCGGCTTTTTTTGTTTACCGACAAAAATCCTTCAAAAGTAAACCGTCCTGTTGGAAGTCCGGAAGCCACAAGTGCAGTGGAAAAGGCGCATGGACCTGGCAGAGCTTCTACTTTGATTTCATTTTGTACGCAAAGCATAACGATATCCTCTCCCGGGTCTGAGATTCCGGGCATTCCGGCGTCTGTGACCACAGCTATATTACATCCGTCTAAAAGTTTTTCAATTAAATGGGCGCCTTTTTCTTTTTTGTTATGTTCATAATAGCTGGTTATTGGCTTTTTTATTCCCAAATGATTCAATAATTTCATACTGACCCTTGTGTCTTCAGCTGCAATCAAATCTACGGATTCAAGTGTTTTAATAGTTCTCAGTGTTATATCGTCAAGATTTCCGATTGGGGTCGGACATAAATATAATTTACCTTTCATAACTTTCTCCTTCGCTTTTATCTTTTAATTCGGCGGTTCTTTCATATATTAAATTAATTTCATCGGTATATTTTGCGCCTGTTTCTTCATATATATATAATGGAGGCTCTAGGACAAGTTTTGGCCTTCCGCAGTAGGTTCCTTCTAAAAGTATCATTGTGGCAGTTTTTTTATAAGAAGGATGTACAAATCTGAGTCGTTTAGGTTCAATTTTATAGTTTCGCATAAGTGTAACAAGGTCTATCAATCGTTCAGGACGATGTATCATAGCAAGCTTTCCGCCGGGCATTAGCAGTTCAGATGAGCTTTTTATAATATCCTCAGCATTACACAGTATCTCGTGCCTGGCAATCGCCGCAGAATTGTGTTTACTTATAAGCCCTCCGCCATATTCTTTGTATGGAGGATTGCAGACTATATTATTGAAAGAACTTTTTCCAAATATATCGCTGGCAAACTTTAAGTCTCCGCAGACCATATTAATTTTTTTAGATAAATTATTTAGGATTACAGAGCGTGATGCCATATCTGATACATCTTTTTGAATTTCCAGGCCGATTATTTCTTCTGCGGCAGATTTGTGAGATAATAGTATTGAAATTATACCGTTACCGGCACACATATCCATTGTTCTGGAACCGGATTTTATCCCTTTTGAGGCGAAATGTGCCAGCAATACTGCGTCCACGCCAAAACAAAACTGATTTGGATTCTGTATCAGTTTTAAATTATTTAAATGAAGGTCGTCAATTCTTTCGTTTTTGTTTAATAAAGTGTTATTCATTGTATTTTAATTCCTTTTTTGAGTTCATATAATGTTCATATTTGCGCGTTTATGTTCATAAAATGTTAACATGTGCAAACTGTATAATAAAAATTGATTTTCATTGTGCAAAATAAACAAAAGAGTAGTTTGTTTCAGAAATATAACAAAATAAAATCAACGCAAATTCGGTGTTTACGAAAGCTTTATCTTAAAATATTTCTTAATATTACAACTCTGTTACATTTGTATTACAATGCAAAAAATGAGTTTTTTCGCTATAATTTCCTGATATAATGCCATAAAAATAGTATAACAGAAAAGTGGATTGAGCACAATAACCAAAATTGGCAATCGTCAGGAAAAAAGAAGAGCAAATAAAAGAAAAAAGCTAAAATTATTAGAATATAAGAGAAAACATTTGATTTTGTGCCGGTGCTGGATTTAAACTTGACTTAGACGATTTGAGACAATTTTGAAGGTTTGACGGATTTTCTAAGTCAATATATAATAGCCAGCGTGACAGAGATAAGGAATATTGTTTTATTCCAAAAATTTATTTGAGGTGATTCGATGTTTACAAGACTGATGAGAAAGTTACACTTATCAGCCAAAAATTGTGCAGCAGCTGCTTTATGTTCAACTTTTATTGTAGCAACATGCTGTAGTTTTGCATATGCAACTCCGAGTACCGTTACGATTTGTGACGGAGACAATACTCCGATTACGGTAAAAACAAGTGATACCAGCGTTGGTAAAGTTTTAGCAAAGCAAGGTATATCACTTAATGAGGGCGACGAAACAAATGTTGCTTTAAATGATACGGTTTCAAATAATTCAGTAATTCAGATTAACAGAGCTATACCGGTTAGAGTTACTATAAACGGTGTTACTAACGAGTATAGCACAACAAAAAAGCTTGTTTCAGATGTTCTTGCTGATGTTGGCGTTGAGGCTTCCGATGATGAGGTCACACCAAGAATGACAGATGTTATTGAAGCCGGTGACGAAATCATTGTAAACCAGGAAGAGAGCCAGATAGTAACAGTATCTGAAAGAATCTCGTATCAAACAGAAGAAGTTGAAAATGTGAATTTAGCTCCGGGGCAGAGAGTTGTTACAAGAGAAGGCTCTGACGGAGAAAGAGAAATCACATATAAGATTTATTATCAGGACGGCGCTGAGATATCAAGAGAAAGAATCGGTGAAATTGTATTAGCAGAGCCGGTAAATGAGATAGTTGAATATTCACCGCAGGAAGAATTTGAAGTTGGAAAAATACCTGCTTCTAGACCTACAAATTATTCAAGAGTAGAAACATTTACAGCGACAGCATATGACGCGTCTTATGAAGACAACGGTCCTTGGGCCGGCGTTACATCAACAGGTATGCCTATGGGATATGGTGTAATCGCAGTTGACCCGACGGTTATTCCTTACGGAACAAAGATGTATATTGA
Organism: Monoglobus pectinilyticus; assembly: GCF_002874775.1. Classification (NCBI taxonomy): domain Bacteria; kingdom Bacillati; phylum Bacillota; class Clostridia; order Monoglobales; family Monoglobaceae; genus Monoglobus; species Monoglobus pectinilyticus. The sequence continues at coordinate 1,558,245 of NZ_CP020991.1, forward strand.
GTCTGCTGATGGAAAATATATTTATGGTTACGCCATTGCAGGAGACTGCGGCGGAGCTATAAAAGGCAAGAGAGTAGATTTATTCTACTGGTCTAAGGCTCAGTGTAATGAGTTTGGAAGACGCGCAGTAAATATTTATTTCTTAGATTAATAAAACATGACCGCCTAAGCTTAGGCGGTCTTTTTATTTTGATTACAAAACCTGAATATTACTTGACCTTTAATACTAAAAGTGTTATCATTATATAAATTTATTGATGGAGGTATGACTTATGTCTAATTATTCAAACCAGGATAAAATACTTGAAATACTGCACAACGACTGCAGACTGCCCTTAGAAGAGATTTCGGTAATGACCGGAATCGCCGCACAAGAAGTCGCCGCCATCATCGACGATTTAGAAAAAGACGGTACTATTTTAGGTTATGGCGCTAAAATTAATTGGGATAAAGCGGCAGGCCCGGATTCTGTTACTGCTTATATAGAGCTTCGCGTTACTCCGCAGAGAAACCAGGGTTTTGATAGAATAGCTGAGAGAATATACCAATATCCTGAGGTTAAGTCCGTCAACCTTATGAGCGGAAGTTATGATTTTGGAATTACTGTTGAAGGTTCTAATATAAAAGAAATTTCACTTTTTGTGTCGCAGCATTTGGCTCCTATGGAATCTGTAGTTGGAACCGCCACTCATTTTGTCTTAAAACGCTATAAATTTGACGGTATAGTATGCTCGCAGCCTGAGAAGGATGAAAGGGAGGTAATATCCCTATGAGTTTTAATCCTGAAAAAATGATAAATAAAACGGTAAGCAGTATGCCGCCGTCCGGTATAAGACGTTTTTTTGACGTTGCGGCCGAGATGGAGGACTGCATATCTTTAGGAGTTGGAGAGCCTGACTTTGTCACTCCGTGGCATATTAGGGACGAGGGAATTTATTCTCTGGAAAAGGGGCATACGCATTATACTTCAAATTCAGGATTAAAAGAACTAAGAGTTGAAATCTGCAACTATATGAAACGCAGATTTTCTTTGAATTATAATCCTGATGACCAGGTAGTGGTTACCGTCGGCGGAAGTGAGGCTATCGACCTTTTTATACGTTCTATAGTTGAGCCGGGTGATGAAATTTTGGTATGTGAACCTAGTTTTGTGTGCTACAAGCCTATAGTATCATTAGCCGGAGGAATACCGGTGGTTATAGAGACAAAGGCAGAGAATGATTTTAGATTGACGCCTGAGGAATTAAAATCAGCTATAACAGACAGAACCAGAGCCGTTGTGCTTCCGTTTCCAAACAACCCAACCGGAGCTGTTATGACTAAGGAAGACCTTGAAGGAATAGCTGACGTTTTAAGAGGAACAGATATAATGGTCTTATCAGATGAAATATATGCTGAACTTACATATGGTGATAAAAGACATGTATCTATTGCTGAAATTGACGGTATGTATGAAAGAACTGTTGTTGTCAGCGGTTTTTCAAAAGCGTATGCTATGACAGGTTGGCGGCTTGGATACGCGGTAGGTCATCCGGCCTTGATAAAAGCTATGACAAAGGTTCATCAGTATGCGATAATGTCTGCGCCTACAACCGCTCAGTATGCCGCAATAGAGGCGTTAAAAAACGGTGACAGTGACATAGAAACGATGAGGGATGAATATAATTACCGCAGACAGGTTATAGTCGCAGGTTTTAACAAGCTAGGGCTTAGCTGTTTTGAGCCGAAGGGCGCGTTTTATTGTTTCCCATGCATTAAGAGCACAGGTATGGATTCAAATACTTTTTGTGAAAACTTATTATACAGCAAGAGACTCGCTGTAGTGCCGGGCACTGCATTTGGCGAGAGCGGAGAAGGCTTTATTAGGTGTTCATATGCTTATTCAATAAAAAATATAAATGAGGCTTTAAGCAGAACAGAAGCATTTTTGAAAGAAATTAAAAGATGATTTTCCATACTAAAATTATGGATTATTCGAAATGTACTGTGATAAAAATAAATATAAATAACAAAACTGATTCCTTTTAATTGAGGAATCAGTTTTTGTTTTATTGTGTATTTTATAAAATGCTAATTTAGATTTTTGTTTTTATCTCGCTTTCATGGGAAAGAAATCAAATCTCGGCTCAAGAAATTTTAATCTGTGTTCTGTTTCGCCGTTAGCTTTTGCTAAATCTGTAAGGGTGTCAAAAACATGCTCCCAGTTCCATATGTCTTTGCCAAATCCTAAATATTCACAGAGCAGTTCAGTACCTTTTGGAGCGACAGGGTGCATTAGCACCATAGCGGTTTTTACCATATGCAAGGTATCTATCAGCACCTGATTTCTCTTTTCAGGATCAGCTTCAGCGTCTTTAATATTTTTTGCCCAAAATTTGTTTGCATTTCTTATATAGGTGTCCATCAGATTCATAACTGTGTGAAACTCAAACTTATACATAGCGTGTTCATATTTTAGTATAGTCTCTTTTGCGTCATGCAGCACCTCTTCAGAAACCTGACCCATAGGCATAATTGGTTCTCCGTATTTTTGAATGGTATAAAAGCATGAGCGCGCTACTCTGTTAAACACATTGGATAACATTTTGCCTTCGCGCTCTACAGGGTCAGCGTCTTTTTCGCCGGCTGACGGGTTCAGAGGTTTCGGCTGGAAGCTAACGCTTTTTAAGCTTAGTCCTAAACCTAAAAAATGCGCTCTCAGCTGTTCCGCAGTATAATACTCCAGCAAATCCTCAGCCATTGGAGGCTTAATATCTCCGCTGCTGCTTGCTTTTTTGTTAAGAAACAAAATATGGTTGTTGGCAACAAGCGTGGGGAGCGTATACTGTCCGTCAGACGGGAATGCTGTCAGATTTTCCTTGCCTTGAAGCGCTATGAACATTGCCATTTCAGCTATTCCGTAAAAATATATATTATCTTGACCAATGAACTGGAACACTTCAGAATCAGTGCTTTTCCAATATTTTTCCCATTCATCTTCGGGTTTTCCCTGCTGTTTTAAATATGTCTTTGTAAACGAAATCGGTGCCCATAATGATTCGGGCCATACCCAAATTGTCAGCCCATCTTCGCCATCCAGTACAGGAGCTGGAACGCCCCATTCGATGTTGCCTGTAAGGCGGAACGGAACCAAAGTTTTGCCGGCGCGGAACCGTATGTTATTATCGTTTAACAGTTCTTTTGCTTTGTCACGGTCATTCAAATTTATAAATTCGATAGAAAATGAGGTCTTGTTGTCCTCCAAATTCAGAATATGCTCCGGCATTTGTGACTTGATTGCGGTGTATTCGTCTATAAAGTCTTTTTTAATGTAAATCATCGGAGGAAGCATAAATTCTTTTATTGTGTTGTATACAAGCGGCCGTGAATTGCCTTTTTCAGGAAGGCTGTCAACATATTCGTTCATCAGTTCATTAAACTTTGTTATGTCAATGTACCAATTCACAACGTCACGCATTTCAGGAGTTTCGCCTGTTAATGTGCTTTTGGGGTCAATCAGGTCAGCCGGCATATATTGGTGCCCCAGCGAACACTCGTCTGCATATGCTTTGTCGCTCTGGCATTTATCAACAGGACATTTTCCTATGACCTGTCTGCCGTTTAAAAATTGTCCTGCTTTAGCGTCATAGAATTGAGAGGTTACCATTTTCTCGAGATGTCCGTTTTCGTACCATTGCTGCATTAATGCACTGCTTACGGCAGCATGTACATCTTTGGACTCTCCAAGTCCTGAAGCGGCAAAGAGATTTAAGCTTATATCATATTTGCCAAGAACTTCTTTCTGACTTTCATGGTTTATTCTGACAAAATCCTCAATGCTTCCGTCGAATTCCCCTGTTTCGCAAAGTTTTCTGTAACTTTCGACAATAGGTGAGCCGTAACAGTCAGTACCTGAAACAAATATAACGTTCTCTTCTCCAATACGGTCGCGCAGAAAACGCGCAAAACAGTCTGCCTGAACAAATACGCCGCCTACATGTCCAAAATGAAGCTTTTTGTTGCCGTAAGGCATACCTCCTGTCACAACTGCCCTTTTGGGAAATGATGGTCTAGGGAGGTCAAATACACTTATTTTTTTAGGTCTGTACTGCTCATTATTTTGATTGTTTTTACCCATGTTTTTTCTCCTTCTATATAAAAACAGAATCTTTTGTAGTTTATATTTTAACCTGCAATAGCCAAATTAATCCTTCTTGTCATTTCGTCTTCGCCGATTATTTGACATATCTCCCAAAGGTCGGGCGAGTTAGTGCGTCCTGTTATAGCTACACGTATAACTCCGCTGACGTCGCTGACGCTGCCCTTATACATATCGGGATTTTTTTTGAAATCTTTTGGTTTCACGGCATAACCCATTGATTCGGTAATATCTCTGATTTTTTGAAACCATTCGGAATTGTCGTCTTTTATATTAAACGAGGTTAAATATTGTTTTAGAATTTTATATCGGTCTTCCTTAGATACCCTTTCAGGAAATTCATCTTCAACTTTAAACGTTTCAGGGAAGTAGAATGAGAAGAAATCGCGTGCCTGTTTCCAGCTTGTCAGGTCTTTTCTCGGTCTGTTTCCGTTTCTGCCAACGTCAATGATTTTTTCGGAATAATTTTTGTCTCGGGTAAACAGCTTATAAAATTCAGGGTCATATTCTTTGAGCCAATCAGAAAATTCGTCATAAATCTTATTTGCCGGTGTTCTTAGAAGAACCTCGCGGCTGACATCCTCGAATTTCATAATATCAAACAGCGCTCCCGAATTGCTCATTTTGTCTAAACTAAATTTAAAGTCATCAATCGGGGCGTCGGGATTTTCTAATCTCCACTCTTCAAAATTGGAATTTAAAACAGTCATGAGATATTCCCAAACAGCTCTCGGTGCATATCCTTCACTGCGGTAATATTCGAGACCAAGCTCAGGGTCTTTTCTCTTTGAAAGTTTTCTTTTTGTGTCACCGTCCATTTTCATCAGAACCGCTGTGTGGCAGTATACAGGTCTGTCAAAGCCTAAGGCGTCAAATAACTGAACGTGTATCGGCAGAGTTGAAAGCCATTCCTCGCCTCTTACCACATGGGTTGTTCTCATTAAATGATCGTCTATAACATGAGCGAAATGATAAGTTGGTATACCATCGGATTTGAGCAGAACAAAATCCTGATAGTTTTCAGAAACGTTCAGCATTCCTCGAATCCCGTCATATACTTCAACGTGGTTATTTTCGTCTCCGTTTGACTTAAATCTCAGAACATATTTATCGCCGTTTTCAATCCGTTTCTTAATATCATCTATAGAAAGGTCACGGCACTTTGCCCATTTACCGTAATATCCGAAATTGAGCTTGTCCGAAATCTGTTCCTCGCGCATTTTTGAAAGGTCGTCCTCCGAACAGAAACAAGGATACGCCAGCCCCTTCTTTACCAGCTCTTTGGCGTAGCATTGATAAACTTCTTTTCTTAAACGCTGGCGGTATGGTCCATAAGCTCCATTATCACCGTCGACAGAGGCGCCCTCGTCAAAGTGAATACCAAAAAAGTCCATAGCTGATATAACCAGCTCAACTGCGCCTTCAACCTCGCGTTTGGCGTCTGTATCCTCAATTCTGAGAAAGAACGTGCCGCCGTTTTGATGAGCGAGTCTCTCTCCTATTATTGCGTTGTATAGATTACCTAAATGCACAAATCCTGTGGGGCTTGGGCCTATACGCGTGACCGGCGCGCCTTCCGGAAGGCTACGTTTGGGATATTTTTCTTCATAATATTCAGGTGTTTTATCAATACCGCCGAAAAGAAGTTCGGCAAGCTGCTCATTTTTATTCATTACAAAATCTCCTAAACCAATTAATAATATAATACCAAGTATTTTACTATTTTTTCCTAAATAAGTCAAGTATTCGCTGGTTTTATTATATGGTTGATTTCAGAAGTTTCATACTTAAAAAATCTGTGCGAGCAGGACTGACATAACCATTCCGCACAAATCCGCACTTAGCGCGGCAAATAACGTGTAGCGTATATTTTTTATTCCAACGCTTCCAAAGTATACAGCTATTGTATAAAAAGTGGTTTCAGTAGAGCCCATCATTATTGACGCTATTTTGCCCTGCATAGAGTCAGGTCCCAGGTGTTCAAATATATCGGTTACCGTAGCCAGCGCCGCACTGCCGGAAATCGGTCTTAAAAAACTAAGCGGAACTACTTCCGGCGGCATATGTATCAAATTGGTAACAGGGGAGATTGCGTTGGTGATTAGTTCAAGACATCCGCTTTCACGGAACATAGCTATTGCCACCATAAGTCCTATAAGTGACGGAACTATGTTAAATGTGGATTCAAGCCCCATTTTGGCTCCGGATACAAAGCAATCATAGATATCAACCTTTTTTACAAATCCAAAAATCAGAAAAATAAATATAAAAAATGGGACTGAGTACATAGATACTATTTCCATAGTTTATGCCCCCTGTCTTTTTGATGCGTCTGAAATAGTTTGGCGACAGTGATTCCAACAGCCAGCGCGCATAATTCACATATCCAAATAGGCAGAATGACCTCGCCCGGGTTTGCCGAGCCATAGCTTTGACGAAGTGATATTAGGGTAGTTGGTATCAGCTGCAAAGAGGCTGTGTTTAATACCACAAACATACACATTTCATCAGTGGCGGATTTTTTGCATTTGTTAAGCTTATCCAGTTCTCCTACAGCTTTGATTCCTAAGGGAGTTGCCGCGTTGCCCATTCCGAGCAGGTTTGCTACCACATTCATAACCACGCTTCCGAACGCGCTTGATTTTGGGTCAAGTTTTGGAAATATAAATTTTAATATTGGATTTAAGGCTTTGGCTATAATTTTTATTAAGCCGCCTTCTTCACCTATTTTAGATATACCTGTCCATAGACACATTATACCTAAAAGTGAAATGCAAAGAGTGACAGCGTCTCCGGCTCCGCTGACAGCCGCCGCCGCGGTCTGTTCAACATGTCCGGTAAATACCGATACTATAAGTGATATTATTATCATTCCGCCCCATATGTAGTTCATCATAAGCATTACCTCTCTTGTATAGTGCAATAGAATTATTGTTTTGTAATATAAGTTTTACTAAATTGTAAACAGCATTCTTCATGATTCTCCATAAATATTGGCCGAATGTATGTATAATACTGTATGGTAATATTTGTAAATAAATGTTTTGACCATAGTATTTAAGGGAAACACGAAAATTTTGTCACTTAGGCAACTCGTATATATTGTATAATATATTGGCTCAGTGCACTATATATTCCGGTTTTGATTTGATTATAAACCTCTCTTTTCGACAAAATACGATTATATTGTCCACTTTTCAAAATCGTTAAAATTATTATAAAAAACGCTTGCATAAAGCAAGGGCTTGTAGTAGAATATACGTGGTGGGGGAAAGTGTACTAAAGTGTATTAATATGCCATGAAAGTGGTACGAAATGACTTAAGTGTGGAGCACATTGCCCTAAAACCAAAAAAGTTGGTTGAAAGGAGGCGGCAAAATGTTAATAGGTGAATATATGCAAACTGTGGACGCTAAGTTCAGGGTTAACATTCCATCTAAGTTTAGAACCGATTTGGGTCAGACTTTTGTCGTCGCTAAAGGAATCAACTGTATTTCGATATATCCGAAAGATGAATGGATACGGTTTTTGGAAAGTTTGAAAGATATGAAAAAACTTAGGTTTTTCTCTGCCGGTTCAAGTGAGTGTGAACTTGATACGCAGGGAAGGATAGTTGTTCCGGTCAGTCTTCGTGAATATATTGGTCTTCAGAAAGAAATAGCGGTTATAGGTGCGTTCAAGCATGTTGAGATATGGAATAGGGATAAGTGGTCGGAGTATTTTGACGACGACGCTTATAAGGCCGAAAATATAGAGTCAATTATGGAGCAGGAAGATTTTATATAGAAATTTGAACGCAGAGGAAGCTTCTATGGAATTTAATCATATTTCAGTTTTGTTGAATGAAAGCGTTGCAGCGCTGAACGTAAAGCCTGAAGGAGTGTATCTTGACGGCACGCTTGGCGGCGGCGGACATTCGTCTCTTATATGTGAAAAACTTGGCGAATCCGGAACTCTTATCGGTATTGACCGAGATACTGCCGCACTTAATGCAGCCGGTAAAAAACTTGAAAAATATAAGTGCAGGAAATTAACTGTTCACGATAATTTTTTTAATGTAAAAAATATTTTAGAAAGTCTTAAAATCCCTAATATTGATGGAGCAATTCTAGATTTGGGCGTGTCATCTCCGCAGCTTGATGAGGCAGAACGCGGATTCAGCTATAATTCCGATGCACGGCTTGATATGAGAATGAACAGGGACGACAAACTGACGGCATATGATGTTGTTAACAATTATACTTTTGATGAACTGAAACAATTGCTGTTCAGGTTTGGAGAGGAAAAGAATGCCTCAAAAATAGCCGCTAATATAGTGAAAGAAAGAGAAAGAAAGACAATAGAAACAACGCGGGAGCTAAGTGAAATTATAAAGAGGTCATTTCCTCCGAAAAAAAGGTATGGGGACAAGCATCCTGCCAAGAGAAGTTTTCAGGCTATTAGAATAGAGGTCAATCATGAACTTGATGGTCTGAAAGAAGCAATTTGTGATTTTATAGAATGTTTGAAGCCGGGCGGACGTTTGGCTGTGATAACCTTTCATTCGCTGGAGGATAGAATTGTAAAGACTGCTTTTGCAGAATTGGCCAGAGGATGTACCTGCCCGAAAGAATTTCCGGTTTGTGTTTGCGGAAACTCGCCGAAGATAAAGATAATAAACAGAAAACCAATAGTTGCCGGAAAAGATGAACTTGAAAAAAATAACAGAGCCCATAGTGCAAAATTACGAATAGCAGAAAAAATATAATCGAATGTTAAAAAGTTTAATTGAAAGGGATGGTAAAGTGCCTGAGAAACAAAAGACAGCATATAGAAGACAAGCACCTTTGTCGCAAAGCAGGAATTACCGGGCGGAAACAAGAGGCACTTCATCATATGGCGGTGCTTATGGTGCTCCGCGTTATCAGGAGAACATGAATTATAGGTATCCCGGAATAAACAGCACTGAAATCAGAAACACTCAGTATGCAGGTACAGAAAGACTAAGAACAGGCAGTTATGAGAGCAGAAAATCTTATAGAGCCCAAAGCGGTGTATATCAGGAAAAGAGACCGAGTTCGAATCGGAGAGGTAATTCAACTGTTAATATTCAGGATAAATCATATATGAGGGGGTATTATCCACCTGTGTATACGGCTCCGTCAGAAAGGCCTATGGCAAACGGAATGCGGACATCATCAGTTTCCGTTTATGAAAGGCCGCTGGGATATACCGGCGGAACCACGGTGACTGTTCCGGGCAGAGAGGTTCAGAGAAAAATTCTGACCCGTGAGGAGCGGTTAGAAAATAAAAGAAAATTAAAGGCTCGTGTATTATCTATTTTAGGCATAGCAGTGATATTTTTAATGTGTGTGCTGATGCTTTACAGACAGAGTGCAATATTTGGTAAAAATCAGGAAATAGAAACGTTGAATTCAGAATATAGTAAAATTCTTGTCACAAACGAAGGAATACAGTCAAGTATAGATAAATCAATTGAACTGGGAAACCTTGAATCAGTCGCTAAAAATCAACTGGGAATGGTTAATCCGGATTCGTCTCAGATATTTTATATAGATATGGGAATAAAGGATGAAGTAGTTAAATCTTCTTCTTCAAAATAAAATGAAATACAAAATGGGTATAAAAGTTATTAAAATATGTTCTATTTTATAATTTTATATAATAAACTTTCCACAAAGAACGGCGGCCTAAATTTGGTCGCCTTGTTGTAATTAATGGAGGAATAAATATGGCAGAGCATAAGGGTAAAAAAAAGGGCGGGAAAGTTACCAGGCTTATGACTGTATTAATAGTATTTTCAGTGATGTTTATAGCACTGATATTTCGCGTCGGCTGGCTTCAGACGGTTAGGGGGAAGGACTTGTCAAGACAGGCTTTAGACCAGCAGACAAGTGATAATACGGTCAGCGCCAAACGCGGAAATATATATGACAGGAACTATAAAGTGCTTGCAACCAACACTACGGTTGAGACTATAAGTATAACTCCTGAAACGCTGCGTACATCTATCAGTAAAAAAAATATGACTATTGATGAGGTTGCTCAGAGATTTGCCGATATTTTGGAACTTGAAAAAGACGCGGTAAAGGATAAAATATCAAAAAAGATTCAAAATGAGACTTTAAAGAAAAAAGTGGATAAGACGGTTGCCGACACCCTTAGAGAGTATGTAAATGCTTCGGGACTCAGCGGTGTAGCTTTCACAGAGGACGTTAAACGATACTATCCGTATAATAATTTTGCAGCGCAGGTTATTGGTTTCTGCGGTACGGACAATCAGGGCCTTGAAGGTGTTGAGAGTATTTACGATGAAGAACTCAGCGGTGTGCCGGGAAGGGTAGTGTCGGCTCAAAAATCAACCGGTCTTGAGGATAATAACGGATATGAGAATTATATAGCTGCTCAGGATGGAAATAGTGTTGTTTTGACTATTGACGAAACAATACAGAGCTATGTTCAGAAAAATTTAGAAGCCGCAGCCGCAGATAATAAGGTTAACGAGGGAGCGGCGGCTATTGTAATGGATGTTAACACAGGCGAAATACTTGCTATGTGTACAGAGCCGGATTATAATCTTAATGCTCCGTTTGAAATAACAGAAGCAATCGAACAAAAATATCCGGGTATAAAAGAAGAACTTGAAAATTTAGACGGGCAGGAATATAATGCGAGGCTGGGAGAAGTAATGCAGACGGTTAGGCGTAACAAAGCGGTAGTCGATTCTTATGAACCGGGTTCTACTTTTAAGTCTGTTGTCGCTTCGATAGCTTTAGACACCGGTTCATGTACACTGAATGACTCATTCACCTGCGGCGGTTCATTTGTGGTTGCAGACAGAGCAATAAAATGCGCCAATACTAACGGTCATGGGTTGCAAAACTTTACTCAGGCAGTACAAAACTCGTGTAACCCTGCTTTTATACAAATTGGTCAAAAGACAGGAAAAGAAAAGTTTTTGACAGGTGTTGAGGCATTTGGATTCTTTAAGAAGACCGGAATAGAGATTCCCGGTGAGGCAACGGGTCTTGGATTTACAAAAGACAATATGACAGATGTCGATTTGGCAACATCGTCATTCGGACAGTCTATAACAGTAACGCCTCTTCAAATGGTAGCTGCAGTCAGTGCTGTCGCTAACGGCGGAACATTAATGAAACCTCATATAGTAAAACAAATAGTTAATTCCGATATGGGAATAGTTGAGAACACCGAGCCTGAAATGGTGAGACAGGTGATTTCAAAAGAAACAAGTAAAGAAATGTGCAGTATACTTGAATCAGTTGTATCAGTCGGCGGAGGTAAAAATGCGTATCTAGCAGGATATAGAATAGCAGGAAAGACCGGTACGTCAGAGAAATACCCCCGCGGAAACAGTAAGTATGTAGCGTCATTTATAGGGTTTGCTCCGGCGGATGACCCTCAGGTTGTTTGCCTTGTAATCCTGGATGAGCCAAATGGCGATTCATATTATGGCGGTACTATTGCGGCACCGGTAGTTCGCGATATTCTGGGCGAAACATTGCAGTATTTGGGGGTTGAGCCGAAATATAACAGTTCTGAGGAAGAATATGTTGATGTTGAAATTCCTGATGTTACAGGAATGAGTAAGTCTGACGCAGGGATAGCAATTGATGAGAGCGGCCTTGAGGTTAAGTTCAGCGGCGAGAGTGACCTTATAGTTGACCAAATACCAAAAGCGCACACTAGAGTGACTCAGGGAAGCACAGTTGTTTTGTATACCGAGGGCAATAAGGCAACTCGTTCTGTTGCGGTGCCGAATGTTGTAGGAAAGACGCCGGCGGAAGCAAATTCAACTTTAGTCAGCGAGGGTTTGAACGCAAAAATCAAAGGAGTTTCAAAATCGGGTAAAAATGCAACATGTATCGGTCAATCACCGGTTGAAGGAACTATGGTAGAACCCGGAACAGTGGTTTCGCTTAACTTTAGATATGATGAATCTGAGACTACAAATGATTAAAATTTATAATTTTAAGGTTTATTTTTGGCATGAATTATAAAAAAGTGATTTAATCATTTTGGAGGTTAAAATAAAATTTTATATAATTTGTTTAGGCAAAAAAGCGTTTATAGCAAAGGGTGCTGAGGTATAAAATCTCAATAAGATAATAATGCAGAGTTCGCCGGCTAAATATGCAAATATATACACAAATCAAACAGAAGTGTAACAAAATAATTTATTTATAAAATAAAAGTAATTTATGGCAAACAACGGCAGGGCGGTCAAAGACCGCCGCGCAAGGTGAGCAGCTGCAAATAATCAGATATATTAAAATAAATCTAAAAAAACATAGCAAGGTAATTGCCAGCAAAATAAAAATAGCGCTAAAATAAGAGCAATTTATAGCAAACAACGGCAGGGCGGTCAAAGACCGCCGCGCAAGGTGCGCAGCCGCAAATAAGCAGATATATAAAATAAATCAAAAAAACATAACAAGGTAATTGCCAACAAAATAAAAATAGCGCTAAAATAAGAGTAATTTATAGCAAACAACGGTAGGGCGGTCAAAGACCGCCACGTAAGGTGCGCAGCCGCAAATAAGCGGATGTATTAAAATAAATCTAAAAAAGCATAACAAGGTAATTGACGGCAAAATAAAAATAGCGCTAAAAAAAAGTAATTTGTGGCAAACAACGGCAGGGCGGTCGAAGACCGCCGCGCAAGGTGCGCAGCCGCAAACAAGCAAAGAAATTTACATAAATTTCTACTAAATCATAATAACTAATTGACTTTTTATTTATATTAGCTATATAATATAAATAACTATAATCAACATTATAACAGTAAAATAATCACAAAAAGTGTGCGCCATAAAATATATTTTATATAAATTATAAGTAATCATATTTAAGCAAAAAGATTATGTAATGAGATAAAGCGAAAAATACATAATTCTAAAGGTTCTAATAAATATTTATAAATTAAAAATCTAAGCTTATAACTTTTACAAATAAATTGAGTTTTAAAAGTATATAGTAGAATAAGAAAAGTTTTATTGATATTACACAGGAGGAATAATAATGACACTTTCAGAATTGTTGAAGGATGTAAATATTAAAAAAATAGATGGCGGCGGAAGCATGAAAATAAGTGGTATAGCCTGTGATTCCAGAAAAGTAAAACCTGGAAACGTTTTTGTTTGCATAACAGGTTATGAGACTGACGGACATAAATATGCTAAGTCTGCTGTTGAAAACGGTGCGGTGGCTGTGGTAGCCGAACATGACCTTCCTACAGTTGACGTCCCCTGTGTTATCGTTGACAACACAAGAAAGGCTATGTCTGAAATGGCGGCAACTTTTTATGATTATCCTTATAAAAAGTTTAAGCTTATAGGAATAACCGGAACAAACGGAAAAACTACGACTACTTATTTGATTAAATCAATTCTTGAACATCTTGGAAAGAAAGTTGGGCTTATCGGCACAAATCAAAATATGATAGGCGATATGATAATGGAAACCTCAAGAACAACGCCAGACTCTTTGGAGTTGATGCAGCTGTTTGATATGATTGCCTCTCATAATGTGGATTATGTTGTGATGGAAGTTTCTTCTCATGCGCTGGCTCTTGACAGAGTGACGGCGTGTACGTTTGATGTAGGGGCGTTTACCAATATAACCCAGGACCATTTAGATTTTCATAAGACTATGGAGGAATATTTGGCGGCAAAAAGCATATTGTTTAATATTTGCAATACCGGCGTAGTCAATAAAGATGACGCCCGCAGCGAATATCTTATTGAAAATGCAAGGTGCCGGAATATGATAACATACGGTATAAATCAGGATTGTGATTTAAAAGCGTCTAATATAATTCTGAATGAAGACGGTGTAAAATTTGATATAAATTACGGTGGTATGGAAGAACACGTCGACTTGCCGATACCCGGTGAATTTTCGGTATATAACGCGCTTACAGCGATAGGCTGCTGCATGGCTGAGAACATACCTCTTGATTTGGCTGTTGACGGTCTTCATAGTGCTAAAGGCGTTAAGGGAAGAATAGAAATAGTAAGAACGCCGGGTACAAATTATACAGTTATAATTGATTATGCGCACACTCCGGACGGACTTTTGAATGTTATAAACGCCATACGTGGATTTGCAAAAGGACGAATAGTCACACTATTTGGGTGCGGCGGTGACAGGGACGCCTCAAAAAGACCAATAATGGGCAAGATAGCAGGAGAACTCTCGGATTTTTGTATAGTTACAAGTGATAACCCGAGAACTGAGGATCCTGAAAAGATAATAAAGCAGGTAGTTGAAGGAGTAAAACAGACAGACTGTGATTACGAGGTTATAACAAATAGATTCTCCGCAATTGAATATGCACTTGACCACGCGAAAAAAAATGATATAATATTATTGGCCGGTAAAGGTCATGAGACTTACCAGGTTTTAGGAAAAGATACTATAAAGTTTGATGAAAGGGAAATAGTTCAAAAACTTTTAGGGTGTTACGATAAATAATAACAAGCTGTTTTAACGGCAATATTGTAACAAAATATTATGAATTTGATTGTGATTGTGTGGAAGTCAGTGGATTACTAAGGAGATAGTTTTATGAAATGGTGTATGAATATCAACAAACTTGCTGAAATCACCGGAGGAATAGCTTACAATTGCAGCGGAGATGAGATAGTTAAAAACGTAGTCAGAGATGACAGAGAAGTATCCGACGGAACTGTTTTTGTTGCTCTTAAAGGAGAAAATAATAACGGTCATAGATTTGTTCAGAGAGCCGTAAATAACGGTGCTGCATGCTGTGTGGTTGACAAAGAGGAAGGAAGCTTCGGAAATCTTCCTGTTGTTGCTGTAGACGATACATTCAAAGCGCTGAGAGATATAGCGGCGTTTTATAGAGAACAATTTAATATTCCGGTAGTCGGAATCACAGGAAGCGTTGGAAAGACTTCAACAAAAGGTATGATAGCCTCTGTATTGGGCAACGAATATGTTACGCTGAAGACGGAGGGTAATTATAATAATGAGGTCGGAGTTCCGCTTACTATTTTTAGACTTACGGATAACGACGAAGCGGCAGTTATAGAAATGGGTATGAGCGCTTTTGGTGAAATTTCAAGGCTTTCTAAAATAGTTAAGCCGGATACTGCGGTAATCACCAATATTGGTATTTCACATATGGAACATTTGGGCAGTCAAGAGGGAATATGCAAGGCTAAATTTGAGATTCTTGATGGTTTGTCTATAGACGGAACCATTATCTTGAATGGAGACGATGAATTTCTCTGGGAGAAAAATGGAGAGCTGGATTATGAAACCTTATATTATGGTATAGAAAATAAATCCTGTGACGTTGTAGCGACGGATATAAAATTATACTCGTGCGGCAGTGAGTTTAACGTAAAAATAGATGGTGTTGACTATAAATTTGAGACTAATGCACCAGGTATACATCATATATATAATGCGCTGGCCGCGATACTTGTAGGATATAGGTATAACCTTAAAGTGGAAAGCATGATAAAGGGAGTTCACGATTTTGTGCCGGAGGGATTAAGACAAGTTAAGACAAATTATCCTAAGTTTACAGTAATAAATGATTGTTATAACGCATGCCCTGATTCTATGGGCTCCGGGCTTGACGTTTTGGTTTTAACGGCTGAAGAAAACGGCGGAAACAGCAGAAAAGTTGCTTGTTTGGCTGATATGCTGGAGCTTGGAGAGACTTCGGAGCAGGAACATTATAAAGTGGGGCTGATGTGCGCCGAGAAGGGGATTGACTGTTTGATAACAATAGGCGATATGGCCGGAAACATAGCCAAAGGCGCAATAGACGGCGGTATTAACTCAAGCGATGTATATGAATTCGGAGATAACGAATCAGCTATATCGCGTCTTGGAGGAATAATAAAAAATAATGATGTTATATGGATAAAAGGCTCAAGAGGTATGCATCTTGAGAAAGTTGCGGAAGCGCTTGATAAGATGGGAAATTCATAGTATTGAGAGCTAAAACTGTTTTGATTGGAGAGGGTAATTATGAATTACTTGATTTGGGGAGTTATAGCATTAGTATTGTCAGTATTATTTGGAATATTTGTAATACCAATGCTGAGGAGATTAAAATTCGGTCAGGAAATACGTGAGGAAGGCCCGGCGTGGCATGCAAGCAAATCAGGGACGCCGACAATGGGCGGAATAATATTTATTTTGAGTATTATTGTAACCCTCGTTGCAATGTTTGTTTGGACAGCGTCCGACGGGATTTCTATGGGAAATACAGTGGATTTAGTTTTGGTAATTTTACTTTCACTGGCATTTGGAGCTATAGGATTTATCGATGATTACATAAAAGTGGTCAAAAAAAGAAACTTAGGTCTTACCGCCGCCCAGAAATTTAGTCTTCAGTTCGTTGCTGCTCTGATTTTTGCTACTGTTGTGGCGATTGGAGGAAGTACCGGAACGGTGATTGACCTTCCGTTTACTTCGGTGGATTTTGACCTGAGCTGGTTTTATATACCATTTGTGATTTTTGTAATGCTTGCAACCGTTAACAGTGTGAATTTGACAGATGGGCTTGATGGTTTAGCGACTTCTATAACAATTGTTATTTCGATATTTTATATGCTGATTTCTACAAGTATGGGCAATCATGCTATGTCGTTGCTGGCAGCAGTTTTGTGTGGTTCTTTGGTAGGATTTTTGCTTTTTAACTGGAAACCGGCAAAAGTTTTTATGGGTGATACAGGTTCATTGTTTTTGGGCGGCGCTGTGTGCGGTCTTGCTATAATGCTGAAACAGCCTATAACGCTTTTAATTGTTGGATTTGTGTATGTTATGGAAACGTTGTCAGTAATTATGCAGGTAACGTCATATAAACTGACCGGAAAGCGTATATTTAAAATGTCACCAATACATCATCATTTTGAAATGTGCGGGTGGAGTGAAGTAACAATTGTGTGTGTATTCTCAGCAGTGACGGTTTTGCTTTGCGCGCTGATGTATTATTTTGGTTAATTTTATTTATGTGCAGATAGGAGGAGTATCGACTTGTCAGATGAAAGAAATCCGAGAAAAAAAGCCGGAAACAATAATATAGGCCGGCGTGCTTCAAGTAAATATAGTAAAACGCCGAGAAACTCCGAAAATAGAAACAACGGATATTATTATAAAAGCATCAGTCATAATGAACCTGTGCAAAACAGAGCGCAGAGCAAACATTATGAGAGCAGTTACATAAAAAAATCACAGAGCAGGATACAGGAACCGGTTAGAACGCAAGTTCCTCGCCGGGAAACCGCGTCAAAAAATCAAGGAGTAAAATATACTGCTAAAAACTTTCTTAGGGTAGGCGGAATAAAAATAAGACGCGGCGCGCTCGATTATCAGTTTTTATTGACAACGATTATCTTGGTTGCGTTTGGTATGATTATGCTGTATAGTGCCAGCAGTTCAAGGGCCTATGCTGCTACCGGCGACAGTATGTATTTTATGAAAAGTCAGTTTGGCGGACTTCTAGTAGGTATAGTGGCTATGATTGGCTGTATGATGGTGGATTATCATGTTATTGCCAGATTGTCTCCGGTATTGTATGCAATATGTATTATTCTTTTGATATTGGTATTAATCCCCGGAGTGGGAACAACCTCAAATGGAGCTACCCGTTGGCTGTTTGGTTTTCAGCCGTCAGAAATAGTAAAATTTGCGACATTACTGGTTGTAGCTGTATATTTGGAAAAATACCAGGATAAATTGGGTAACTTCTTCCGAGGATTTTTGCCTTGCCTTTTGATTTTAGGAGTAGTCGGAGCGCTGCTCATGATGGAGCCGCATTTCAGCGCTACTATATTGATAACCCTTACAACATTGCTTATGATGTATGTGGGCGGAGCGAAAATAAGACACTTTATTATTTTGGCTATTCCTGCGTTTATTGGCGGAGTGGCAATGATATTTGCTGAACCTTACAGACTGCAGAGACTGTTGTCTTTCGGTGATCCATTTGCCGATAAGCAAGGAGCCGGCTGGCAGATTGTTCAGTCTCTTTATGCCATTGGTTCGGGCGGTGTGTTCGGCGTTGGATTTGGACAGAGCAGACAGAAATACATGTCTCTGCCGGAACCGCATAATGACTTTATTTTCTCAGTATTGTCAGAAGAATTAGGTTGGGTAGGAGCTATAGTGGTTATAGTTTTATTTCTGTTCCTTATATACAGAGGGATACGTATAGCTCAGAAGGCTCCGGACACTTTGGGGAAACTTATTGTTATTGGATGTATAGGTCTGATAGGATTTCAGGCGATGATAAATATCGGCGTTGTTACGGCGTCGCTTCCCGTAACGGGAATGCCGCTTCCTTTCTTTAGTTACGGAGGAACAGCGCTGGCTATAACTATGGGTGAAATCGGCTTGGTGCTTAACGTCTCCAGGCAGGAGAAGGTGTTATAATGAGAATTTTATTTGCTGGCGGCGGCACTGCAGGTCATATTAATCCTGCTGTCGCTATCGCCAATTATATTGCTGATAAGGAAAGCTCCCAAATAGCCTTCGTTGGAGTTGAGGAAGGGCTTGAGGCGGAGCTTATTCCACGTTTGGGATATGATTTGTCACTTATAAAGATACATGGTTTTGAAAGAAAGCTTAACTTTCAGAATTTCAAAAATTTATTTGAACTTCCTAAAAGCATTCATGATTCAAAAAAAATTATAAAGAAGTTTAATCCTGACATAGTTATCGGCACCGGAGGATATGTCGCAGGGCCTGTGTTATTTGCGGCGGCAAAACTTGGTATACCGACGCTTATACACGAGTCAAACGCATATCCAGGAGTAACTACAAAAATTCTATCTAAATATGTCGACACAGTTGCTCTCGGTTCAAAAGCCGCCGAGCCATACATAAAATCAGCTAAACATATAATTTACTCGGGTAATCCTGTTCGTCCGTCTATATTATCTACAAGCGAGTTTGAAGCCCGCCGCGTCTTAAAACTTGACGAGCGTCCGTTTATAGTCTTTTTTGGCGGCAGTATGGGAGCTAAAGATTTTAATAAGACAGTGGTTGATTGGATAAGCGGTGTTATAAAAGATAATAAGTATCAAATCATGATGGGTACCGGAAAATATTTTCAATATGATGATGTTATTAATAGATTTGAGAACAATGGTATTGACCTGAAGAAATACCGAAGCGTTAGAGTAAGCGAATATATTTATGATATGAATATTGTAATGTCGGCCGCCGATTTAGTTGTCTGCCGTGCCGGGGCGAGCACACTGAGCGAATTAACTGCATTGGGAAAACCTTCAATACTTGTGCCGTCTCCATATGTTACTGCCAATCATCAGGAACATAATGCCAGGGCAATAGAAAAAGAAGGCGGAGCAAGAGTTATATTGGAAAATGAATTTACTGCTGAAGTTCTTAACAAAAATATAGAAAGTCTTGTAAGCAGTAAAGAAAAGCTTAAAAATATGAGAAGAGCCGCTAAAAGTGTTGGCACTACAGCGGCGACAGAGGAAATTTATCGTGAAGCGAAACGTTTGCTGAAGAATAATTAGTATATTCAATAACCGCTTTTCACAAACCGTCCTTGACTGCATACTATATTGTGAAAGAATATTAATGTAGCCAGATGGAGGAGATTTTGGTGACCGACGGTTATTTATCTATAAACGGAAGAAGGCGTCTTTTTGGAGAGACCTCAGTTCAGGGTTCAAAGAACTCGGCTCTGCCATGTCTGACCGCCTGTTGTATGTGTGAGAAAGGGTGCTGTAATTTATGCAGATGTCCTTACCTTTCAGATGTTGAAAATACTTTGGAAATAATGGAGACGCTAGGGTGCCGATGTAATTATGATTCTGAACGTGAATTAGCAAATATTTCGGCGGAGAGTATTTTCGGAAGCACAATAGAGCCTGAAATGATGAACAGGATGCGTTCTTCAATATTGTTTCTGGGAGTTCTTCTGTCTCGAATCGGAGAGGCAGACGTTGGTTATCCCGGAGGCTGTGAATTGGGAGCAAGACCAATTGATTTGCATTTAAAGGCTTTTAGAAAGCTGGGAGTACAGATAGAGGAAAGTCAGGGAGTTATACACTGCAGAATAAAATCTAAACTTAAACCGTGCTCTGTATCGCTGTTATGCCCCAGTGTTGGAGCAACCGAAAACATAATGCTGCTTATGGCAAAGTCGGATGGTGAGACAGTTATAAGAAATGCGGCAAGAGAACCCGAAATTGTGGATCTTCAAGATTTTCTGAACCTTATGGGGGCGGACATAAAAGGCGCCGGCAGTGACGTTATTGTTATAAATGGTGTAAAAAAGCTTCATGGCGCTGATTTTGAAATAATGCCGGATAGAATTGTTGCAGTTACATATATGGCCGCTGTTGCAGGCTGCGGAGGAGAGATTCTGTTAAAGGGAATCAACTTGGAGCATTCTTCAATGTGCAATTCAATTTTAAAGGATATAGGTGCAGATATAAGAAAAACCGGAGATGGAGCCATAATATCTATGAGCGGCCGGCCCAGGGCGGTTAACACCATTAAAACTTTATACTATCCGGGATTTCCAACTGATGCGCAGCCGCCGTTTATGGCTGTTATGACGGTTGCGGACGGCACTACGGTGTTCTTAGAATCAATTTTTGAAAATCGTTTCAGACATGCGTCTGAGCTGGCAAAGCTGGGTGCTGATATTGATGTAAACATGTGTCAGGCAACCGTTAGGGGACGGGAGTTTCTAAGCGGTGCGGATGTTAGGTCATATGATTTGAGAGGCGCCGCGGCTATGGTAATAGGCGGATTAATGGCGGAAGGCACGACGAGAGTCGGAGGACTGCCGCATATTGAAAGAGGATATCAGGATATAGTCAGTGATTTGGAATCTTTGGGTGCTGACATTCGTATTGTATACTAAACTGAAGAGCCGTTATAGGAGAATATCATGCAAAAGAAAAGAAACATTAAAAAGAGCAGAATAGACATTGAAAAAGCAAGGGCAAGACGGAAACTAACAGCTATATCTGTGCTGTCAGTAGTTGTTTTAGCAGTTCTTGCCCTTTGTTTTTTGCTTATGGCACCAATGTTTAATATAAAAAATATAGTTTGCGAGGGTAATGACAAAATAAGTTATGATACCATTGTTGATGCCTCACAAATTAAAACGGGCGGAAATATTTTTTTGACAAATCTGAGTTCTCCGAAAAAAAATGTTGAATCTTTAGAGTATGTGGAGGATTGTCAGGTAAGCCGCGTTTTTCCCGATACTGTTAAATTTACAATTACTGAAAGACAGCCGGCGGCTTATTTCAGCGTCGGAGATTTTCTTACTGTTACAGACACAAACGGGCGGGTTGTTGACACCGTTACTAACAATGATGATGTGTATCAAATAACATCGTCTAAAATAAAAGAGGAGATAGTTGAACCCACCGGCAGTCCGGAACCTGAAGAAGATAATACGAAAACTGAGGACGATTCCATTTGGGGCTACGATGATGACGGAGACCCAATATACAAGGTGAACGGCGGTCATTACGAGTTTGACAATGACGGCAATAGATATTTTGTTGATGATTCACCCACCAGTTCTCCGGCGGCAGAGAATTCAGAGGAGCCAACTGAATTGGAATCAGGAAATAATTTTGATGAATTGAACCGGACTTCAAATGGTGAAATTATTTACAACGCTCCGATAATATATGGAGTTGGAATAACAAAATATCAAGTTGGACATAGGATTCAAAGTAATGATGAGGACAAGCTGGACAATGTTATAGAAGCTGTAAAGTCTTTATCAAAAGCGGGACTTTTGGAAAGAACCACCAAAATAGATGTAAATAACATAAATGATGTGAAGTTTTGGGTCGAAGACAGACTGGAAGTATGGTTTGGTACATTTGATAACTTTGATTATAAAGTAAAATTCGTAACTTCTGTTATTGACAGTAACCTATCAAAGTATGAAGAATCAATATTGGATTTCAGGGATTCAAAACTGTATGTACGCAGTATTGAAACAGGAGAACCTAAAGTGCTGGAAGTTAGTCCGGAGCCGAATAGTGATGAAGAGGATTCAAAATCTTCGGCAAGACCGAAAGCGTCTCCTATTCCGACAGATGATGAGGATGATGAAGGTTTAGCGGATGATGAAGAGCAGGATGAAGAAAATCCCACATCAACTCCGAAAAATGATAATTCTAAAAACGAATCAAAACATACTCCAACTCCAAAGACTCAGAGAAATTGATAGTCAGTACAGATTTGAGTTAGACAGCATTGGTATGGTATTGGTAAAAGGTATAAAAGACAAGGGCGATATTAAAAATAATCCAGCGTTAGAAGAAGCGTTTTATTTAGGTAAGTGTTTAATTTAGCAAAATCCAATTTGAGAGACCAATCCACTTCGCTTTTTCGGGATAGGAGCATATACTTTTAAGTTGTTTTTAATACCGGCAGCAGGACAAAGCGGTTATAATTTGCAAAAAAAATAGGACTTCATTTTGTTTGGAGCGGATTCCGAATGTTAGACCAAGAATCTAACAATTGGGGTTAGCTCACTTAATTGAAGTCCTATTTTTGTTCGCTGTAA
Organism: Monoglobus pectinilyticus; assembly: GCF_002874775.1. Classification (NCBI taxonomy): domain Bacteria; kingdom Bacillati; phylum Bacillota; class Clostridia; order Monoglobales; family Monoglobaceae; genus Monoglobus; species Monoglobus pectinilyticus. Next base: position 1,580,969 of record NZ_CP020991.1, read on the forward strand.
CAATGAAGTGAAAACAGTGCCTAAGGTTTGAAAATTACAAATTCTTTAAAAATATTTTATATAGTCTTTTGTATATAAGACTATATTCATTTAAAAGTCTGTTATAAAATGGGTTCTTTAATATATAAAGCAAGCTATTTGTCCTAAAGTTTTAAAATCTTTTTCATAGTTTGTTTATATCTTTGAGAAAGTAAAATAGGTTATATATAATATTAGTTTTGGTGTGTGAGAGTTATCTTATTTTTCCAGCCGCCATATATGCGGGTCTTTTCTAAAGATTAAGCATGTGATAAGCCCGATAAATCCCAGCCATAAAAATAAAAAAGCGGCTCCGGCGCCTTTTCCTTGCCCAAATAATGTAACAAATATGCTTGCAGCTGATTGTGACGCCATGAACGGTTCAAACACTTTGTCAACCAGAAATCCTCCAAGAAAATAACCGATTGGTATAGTGAAAAACTGTAATGTGTTTCTCGCAGAATATACGCGGCCTTGCATATTAAGAGGGATATGGTTTCTGAAAAGAACATCCATGTTTGCGTTCATAAACGGTATGGCTATCCATCCTAAAAATGCTCCGATACACCAAACGGGAACGCTTTTTCCAAATGCAAGGAAAAAGTTTTCTGTGCTCATTGCAAGCAGAAGAGAATTGCAAATTATACGAACCCGGCTTTTGGGTGATGGAATCAGTGATACGAGTATGCTTCCTCCAACCATTGCGAGACCTGATACCGCATTGACTATTCCGAGTGCAGACTCACTGCCGGAGCTTTTGGATAGAACCATAGCCGGAAGCGCTGCTTCAAAAACTGAAGCGGTAAAATTTATTGCAGCCAAAAATAGTATGAGGTCTAAAATTCCACGGTTGTGTCTCAGATACCGTATTCCGCTTTTGGCGGATTCGAGCACGGATTCTGCTTTAGCGTTCTCAGTTGATATAACTTTTGGTATTTTTACAAAGAACAGCAGTGATAAGAAAGCTATTACGAATGTAAATAAATCAAACGCAATAATCGTTTGAATATTGCTCAGCGCCAGCAGTGCGGTAGATATGACGGGAGTCATAACGTTTACCAATGAATTTGAGAATGCTCTCATACCGCTCGCTTTTTGATAATGTTTTTTAGGTGTAAGCAGACTGATAGTTACATCTGCTGACGGTTGCTGTATTGAGTTCATAAGACCGTTTAGTGCATTCAAACAATATAAATGCCATATTTGCAGTTTGCCAAACAGCAGCAGAATCAGGACAGATACAGTGCAAACAGCAGCAAAGCTGTCGCAGACAAGCATAGTTGCTTTTTTGTTCCATTTGTCGCTTAACGCTCCTGCAAATATGCTTATAATGACATAAGGCGCATATGAACATATTGAAAGCATTGAGGTCTTTAAAGCGGACCCTTGCTGCTGATATGACCATATTATTAACGCAAAATTTGTCATTGAACTGCCGAGGGTTGAAAATGATTGTGTGAGCCACAGTATAATAAACGAATGCAGCTCATATATTAATTTTTTTATTTTATTCATATTGACTTTGCTCCTTTTAATTTTGAAATTATCTCATAAAATGCAAAGTCTTTTAGGGACATTCTGTTTTATTGCTCTATGCGGTTCGTCCCTATTTGACCTTGCATAGAGCTTCAGCAATACTAAGCTTCATTTTTCCTCCTAAGTATTTATTTAAAATATAAAATTTTTATTCTAAGCCGTTCATTACAAAATCCACAAGATCCTGTGTTGAATTTGGTTTTGCTATTGACTTCATTGCTTCCTGCATAAGTTTCATCCGGTCATCGTTAACAAACATTTGATAAACCGCTTCATCTATTGGATTTGTGCTGCTTATTCGCATGGCCGCTCCGGCGTTTAATAGAAACTCTACGTTTCTGTCCTCCTGACCCGGAATCGGGTTATTAATAAGCATTGGTATCTGTTTTGCAAGCGCTTCGCTGGTGGTAAGCCCTCCGGGTTTTGTTATAATACAGTCGCAGGCGTCCATAAACACATCAACGTTGTTGATATACCCATAACTGTATATTTTTTTCCGTGTTTCCATACTGTCTATTTTTGTTTTAAGCTTTTTATTGTTTCCGCTGACAGATACAATTTCAAAATCCATATCAAGCTTATCCAATTCTTCAATTTCTTTATATACAGCTCCAAACCCCATACTTCCGCTCATAACAAGTATTGTATGTTTACTGTGGAGATTTAGAATCTCTTTAGCCTTACTTTTCTCAATTTTTCTTGAGAATTTAGTACCGATTGGTATTCCCAGTGGTAAAAACTTGTTTTCTGGAAAGCCCTTTTTTATTCCCTGGATAGTAAGCCTTTCATTAGCGATAATATAGTAATCAAGCAAGCTGTCTTCCCAGTAAGGATGTATAGTGAAGTCTGTTATTACTCCAATAGTTTTAGCGTTAAGACGTTCTATTGATGAAATATAAGTAACCAGCAGCGCAGCGAATATGTGTGTGCAAATAATAAAATCAGGTTTTTCTTTTTGAATAAGTTTTATCAGACTTCTTGACAAAACTGAATTTGTTATTCTATTCAGTCCGTGTATGCCGGCACCGGACTGTACTCCGCGTTTTTCGCACATTCTATATACGCCGCCGTAGATTTTAGGTATAGCTTTGGTGGACATAAGATAAATCTTATTTACAGAATCTGATAAAATCGGGTTTATAAATTTGTATACATCCAGGTATTTGCATTCGACGCCGCACTCGTTGAAACGTTTGCTGATCACCATGGCTGTTTGGTTGTGTCCTTGTCCTGCTGTTATAGATAATACTAAACCTTTCATTGGACTTCCTCCTAATTTTGCCGGTTTGTGTGTTTTCAGTATTTATCAGGGCTTATATATTTACAGCTGTTCCAGGTTTAAGAAAGAATATAATCCGTTCCTTTATTTTCTTTCCAAATATTGATTCAATGCCCTTTGTGTAATAATCCATTTGGATTTTGTATTTTTCAGCTTGTTTAGGCGCATAAATGGCAGAACAGTTGTCAGTCTTATAATCCAATAAAACTATCTCGTTGTCTTCGATAAAGAAGCAGTCGGCGACGCCTTGAACAATGATTTGAGCGTTTTTGGAATCAGAACTTACTTTATCTCCATATATTTCTGAAGCGCTTACAGGAAACAACAGTTTAAATTCTCTTTTAAGACTTCCTTTTAAATATGCGTTCCGCATTCGGCAGCCGATTTCAGAACTGTAAAATTTAATGATTGAATCTTTATCTATTAAAGAAATTTGACTGTTGGTTAAAACATTATTGGCATAAAGTGATGTTATTTGTTCAGTTATTTGCTCTTCAGACTGAGTAAACTCCGGGTTTATGTGCTGCATTATGTAGTGAGTAATAGTTCCTATTTCGGCGGCGTCTCCGCTGGAGGCAGAGTGGAATGTTCTGTCGGCGATACTGCTTAAAATCGGAGTATATTCACCATCCTGCTCGGTTAGACTGTCCTGCATGCTTCTTTTAATTTCACTAACCGAAAGTTTTAAGGGGATGCGGGTCAATTCCTCATTAGGGTATAAATAATTAAGGTTGTTATACAATTCGTCAGCGAGCTCTTTGCTTATGGGCTCGTCTGTTGGTTTTGAAATCGATATGTCTTCATTGATTGTTTTTTCACAGTCTATTGATTCTTTTTGTGATAAGTTTATATTTTCATCCGTATAACTTATATATTTGAATTGAATATTCTGAGCTTCATCAATTTTTAGCTCGGATATGTCGGATTCCATTACCTCTCTAAGTTTTTCTGCGTTCTTTTGCGGCAAGTATCCCAAGACTATCCAATCCCTGAAAATTTTGCTGTTTTCAAAATATGGACTGATGATTTCTCCTCGTGTGTTCAAAATTGGACGTTTCCAGCCTTTTGACTGGCCGGGAGATTCATTGGTGCAGGAAATTATAAGTTTTTCCTTTGCCCTGGTCATGGCTACATATAAAAGACGGATTTCTTCCGCTTTTGATTCTTTCGCTTTTTTATATTTGATTAAATCTAATGAAAGACATGAGTGTTTTATACGTTTATCTACATCAATATATTCCATTCCTATACCGTATTTTTCATCGTAAAGAACAGAATCTCCGCCGGGTCTGCCGTAAGTAGTTCCGGCTAAAATTACAACAGGATATTCAAGCCCCTTTGACTTGTGAACTGTGGTGATTGATACCGCTGACGATGCGCCGTTAGTGCTTTTGGCTTGTCCCATACCTGAAGAGCTGTCGTTAATTTTGTTAAGATAATCTACAAAACTGAAAAGACCTTTAAAAGCGCGTCTCTCATAATCTCCCGCTCTTTGAAGCAATATTTTCAGATTGGCCTGCCTGATATTTCCGCCGCTCATTGATCCGGCTACCGCTAGATAATCTAGGTCATAGCATATTTTATATATGAGTTCATCCGTACCCATATATTTTGAAAAACCGCGCATTTTATTTAAAACATCAAAAAATTTTTTGGCTTTTGTATTGTCGTTTTGCGCGGCAGTTTTAACACAATAATAAAAGTTGCCGTGCCGGTTTAAAGTTCTTATTTCGGCAAGTTCATCGGCTGTAAAGCCAAAGATAGGGCTTCTCATGACAGCAATTAAGGGTATGTCTTGCAGTGGATTGTCTATTATCTCTAAAAAACTTAAAACAGTTTTTATCTCAATAGTGTCTAGGTAACCTTCGTTGCTGTCAGAAATAACCGGTATATTATATTCTCTTAATACCTGTTCGAATATAGGAGCTGTATTCTTTGTAGAGCGGAGAAGAATAACAATATCGCCATATTCAACCGGTCTTTGTTCTCCTGTTTTCGAGTCGTATACAGACAGTTTATCAAACGTCACCAATTTTGATATTCTTTCTGCAACTGTTCTTGCTTCAAGCTCATGTTTGTTTTGAAACGCAGTTTCGCGCGTGTCAGAACCCGAAGATTTGTCCAGCACGTCAGTCATTATCAGTTCTGTTTTATAATCTGAGGGATTTTTAACTTCCGGATAATCTGCGCCGCTTTGCAGCCGTTCATCTTCTGTATAGTCTATTTCTGCTGTAGATTTAGACATTACGTTTTTAAATAGATAGTTTACGCTGTCTATAACATTCTTGCGGCTTCTGAAATTGTCTGACAGACGTATAAGATGTCCGTTGTTATTTTCACCGGAATATTCGGTCAGCTTATTAAGAAACAATTTTGGAGACGCGTTTCTAAATCCATATATGCTTTGTTTTAGGTCTCCAACCATAAATATGTTTCTTTTTCCTCCTGATATAAGCTGAAATAACTTGTCTTGAATATTATTTGTGTCTTGATATTCGTCAACAAATATTGCTTTGTATTTATTGCTCAAAGTTTTACAAAATTCTGTCGGGGAGCCGTCGCTCTTCATTATCAGCTTAATAAGCTGATGTTCTAAATCACTGAAGTCAAGGGAGGAACGCATAAGTTTCAGACGTGTATGTCTGCGTTCCAGCATAAGTATGATGTTTTTTAACGTTTTTATCCGAGGATACAAAAGACTTATAGAGCTGCTTAAACTATCTATGTTTTCATATGAAAACAGTTTGTTACTCTTAAATAGTTTTTTTGCTTCTTCTCTTATATCTGCTATATTTTTGAGGACTTCGGCAAGATATGCGTCTTCTTTGTCTTTTTTGCTGATTCTGGGTCTGGTTAAAAATTTTATGTTTTGTCTATTCTCTATATATTCTTCAATATTGCCGCACTTCATTATTTCACGAAACATCTCTGCTTCTTTTTCAAAGAATACTGCGTGTGTATGTTCTTCAGGCAGTTCCTTTTCTGATATTTCAATAATTGTATTGTAATAGTCAAGAAGTTGTCTTGTTGAATTCTTTATGCAGCTAAGAAATATATTTTCCCACTCTGTGCCGGATACAGTACCTGATTTATAAACTTCAAAATACATTTTGACAGAGTTGTTCAGCCATTTTGATGGTTCTGCCAGGCTTCTTGAAAACTTGTATATATTGGTGATTGCACGTCTGAGATTATCATCATTTTTTATTCCGCCATGACCTAAAGTGAGCTCCTTAAAAGATGGCAATATGTCAAAGCGTTCATAGTATCTTTCCAAACAATCTTCTAAGGCGTCTTTAAGCAAAAGTTCATTTTCTGCTTCGCCGATTAGAGAGAAACCGGCCGGGATATTTGTTAGATGAATGTTATTGCTGATTATTTTTTGGGCAAACGAATGGATGGTAGAAACATCGGCTGCGGTAATTTTGGTGGTTTGAGACCTGAGATGCTGATTATCAGGAATTTCTTTTAGCTTTTTTTCTATAGCGGCTGCTATTTTGTTTTTCATTTCCCTGGCTGCGGCGTTGGTGAAAGTCAAAACAAGAATTTCATCAACGGAAACAGGTTCGGTAGGGTCTAGTATTTTTCTGATTATGCGCTCAACTAAAACAGCTGTTTTTCCGCTTCCTGCGGCTGCAGCAACAAGAATATTCTGTTTGTTTTCATATGTAATAGCCTCTTTCTGAGCTGCGGTCCAATTCATATAATCCCTCCGGGTCTAGTACCCCATGGTGCCTTCAAGCGATTCATCGTTTTCAATCCATTTATCAACAGGGATAACTTCATATTCTGTCGGTGTTCGGCGTACTATTACCTCTTCTATACCGGCGTTTATAACCAGCCTTTTGCACATTGCACAGCAGTTTGCGTCACCTACAAGCTCTCCTGTTTTGGCGTCTCTGCCTGCCAAATATAGAGTGCCGCCAATCATATCACGGCGTGAGGCGCTTATAATGCAGTTGGCTTCCGCATGTACGCTTCGGCACATTTCGTATCTTTCGCCTCGGGGAATGTTAAGCTTGTCCCGCATGCAGAACCCGAGGTCAGAGCAGTTGTTCCGTCCCCTTGGTGCGCCTGTATATCCTGTCGATATAATCTCATCATTTCTGACAATTATAGCTCCAAAATTGCGCCTTAGACAAGTTCCGCGTTCGATAACTGTTTCTGCTATATCCAAATAGTAGTTCGCTTTGTCGACTCTTTGCATATTATAGCCCTCCCAAAAACAAATTTATTTATATTATAAGTTATTTTTTAAAATTATTCAATAGGTTTATATTGACTTTGTTGCATAATGTCAATATAATATAATAAAGACTTCATTTTATTGAAGAAACTAAAGATAGAGGTAAATATATGAAAATATATAAGTCTAACTCGGTTGAGGATACTGCGTCAGCTGCCGGTGAATTGGCGGCTGAGCTTAAACCGGGCGATGTTATTGCTTTGGTTGGAGATTTGGGTGCAGGAAAAACCGCTTTCGTTAAGGGAATAGCAAAATACTTTCATTCTAAAAATGATGTATTGAGTCCAACGTATACTTTGGTTAACGAATACGGCGGTGATATTCCAATATATCATTTTGACGTATACCGTCTCGCCAACCCCGCGCTTGATGAATGCGACTGGATTGATGAGTATTTGTTTGGCAATGGTATAACAATTATTGAGTGGGCTGACAATATTAAAAATATCTTGCCCGAAGGGACTATACGGGTTGAAATAAAGGCGTATCCTGAAAAGGGTGAAGATTACAGGGAGATAAAGATATGTTAGTGTTAGGGATAGACACATGTTGTATGCCGGCGACGTCTGCAGTGTATGACGGAGAAAAATTGGTTGGAGAAGCTATAGTTAACTGCGGTAAAACCCACTCGCAAAAAATAATGCCTCAAATAGAAGCTTTGCTCAATTCGCTGGAACTAAAACCTGCAGATATAGATTGTTTTGCTGTTGCGGCAGGTCCCGGTTCTTTTACAGGTGTCAGAATAGGAACGGCAACGATAAAAGCGATGGCGCATGCTGCGGGAAAACCGTGCGCAGCGGTTTCAACGCTTGAAGCGCTGGCCAATAACGTTCCATACTTTGACGGGATAATTTGCCCGATTTTGGATGCCAGGAGAAATCAGGTATATACTGCTGAATTTTTAGGAGACGGTACTCTAACGCGTGTTTGCGAAGATAAAGCCGTTAGTTTAGAATCTCTTTTGGACGAGCTGAAAAATTTGAAAAAAAAGGTTTTGTTTTTAGGAGACGGGGTTTTGGTTTATAGAGAAGAAATTTTAGAATATTTAGGAGATAATGCAAAATTTGCAAAGGGAAACAACAATCTCAATATGGCCGGCTCTGTAGCGGAATTAGGGTATGAGGCGGCGCTTTCGGGAGATACAATAAGTTATGCGGAACTCGCGCCGAATTATATAAGGCTTTCGCAAGCTGAGCGTGAACGTTTGGAGAGAAAAACCGAAACAAAAGAAATTTAAAGGAGAACATAAGACGTGAAATTTAAAAGAATTTTTTCAGCTATTTTAATTTTGTTAATGAGTGCAGCAATTTGTCTTTCACCTGTATTGATTTATTCTGAAAACGGAACTTCTTCATCGGATTCATCCACTGTCAGGACAAATAAAGAGGATAATTCGGACGAAGAAGATAATTCAGATACAAATTCTGATGTTAAATCTGATAAGAAGACAAATGATGACGATGATAGGGAGAGCGGTACCATAAGGGGAAGCAAACCTACATCAACTCCGGCCGCAAAATCTTCTAAATCTGCTTCTTCAAAAGCTACAGCAACTCCGGAACCAAAGGCCGAGCCAACTAAAAATCCGAGAGTCGGCGACGGCGGAAAACCGATTTTGGCTGAGCAGGAGGCCGCTATATTAGTAAACTGTCTGAATGGAGAAGTTATGTTTGAACAAAATTCAGACAAACAGATTTATCCTGCCAGCACTACTAAGATAATGACCGCTTTGCTAACTTTAGAAGCAATAGACCGCGGCGAGATAAATTTAAATTCTGCCTTTCTTATAACCCCGGATATGCTTGAAGACTTACCTGCCGACGGTTCCAGTATGCAGCTTAAAGAGGGCGAAGCCATGACGGTTCAATATCTGCTCGAGGGACTTATGGTGGAGTCCGGAAACGACGCAGCTCAGGCTTTGGCTGTAATTGTTTGCGGAGATGTTCCAACTTTTGTTGAGAGAATGAATAACAAGGCTGAGGAACTTGGTCTTAGCGGAACTCATTATATGAATGTTCATGGGCTTCATGACGAGGAGCATTATACAACTGCTGCGGATTTATGTACGTTATCAAGAGAAGCTATGAAAAATAAAACTTTTAGGAGTATTGTGGCTATGTCGCAGGCAAATATTCCGGCGACAGATAAAGTTGGGGCAAGAACGCTGATAAACACGAACGGATTGTTGTCAACTTTAAAATATCCCAATTATTTTTACCAGTATGCGACAGGTATAAAGACCGGGCACACGAGCCAGGCTGGGTATTGTTTGGTGTCTTCGGCGCAGAAAGGCGATCTTGAGGTTATCGGTGTCGTTATGAATTGCAAGACAGAGGACGACAGACATTACGATTCAAAAAATATGCTGGCTTATGCTATTGATAATTATAAGGCTGTGACAGCCATAACAAAAGGAGATATGGTCGGCGAGATAAAGGTGCGTTTCGGAAGCGGCACAGACCATACAACATTATCAACCAACAGCAATATTATAGTTACGGTGCCAGAGGACGCAAATTCCGAGGATTTGAAGATAGAGACTTCTCTGCCTGAATATATGGCGGCTCCTGTAAACGAGGGGGACAAGATAGGAACAGTTAACGTTGTTCTTAACGGAGAAGTTGTTGGGAGCGGAGACTTAATAGCTGATTTTTCTGTAAAGCGTCATCCGCTTGGATTTCTTATGCAGTTTTTTAGTTATATATGGAGTTTTTGGTTCGTAAAAATATTAATAGTCATTTTGGCTGCTGCTTTAGTTATATTTATAATTTATATGATAATTAATATAAGAAGAAATATAAAGCTGGCTGAAATGCGCAGAAGAAGTTCACGTTCAAAACGTCCTCCAAGAAGATAAAGAATTAAATAACAATTGAATAGATAGAATTCTAAGTAAAATATGAACAAAAAAGATGAATTGTTAACATAAAATATCTTGCCTAGTCAGTTATTTCGTGGTATAATATCTCAAATATATTTTGTATATAATGATAACGGAATATTTTTATGTTTCGAATTCTATGAAAACCCAGCGTTTGGCTGTTTTATCGGAGGATTATTTCATGACTGAACCTATAATGACTTATATCTGGACTTTTATATTGGCTGTTATGCCTATTTCAGAGATAAGAGGCTCAATAATTTATGGCTTGTCACAAGTCGATCACAACTTTTTGAATATTTTATTTATATACGTTTTATCTGTTATTGCTAACTTTTTACCTGTTCCGTTTATTCTATTAGCGTTCCGCCCTATTATAAAGTGGTTGAAAAAGACCAAATTGTTGGGCAAGTTCGCTACATGGCTTGAAGCAAGAACACATAGAAAGGCCGGGGATATATCCAGAAAAAGCTCAAAGGCGGCGGCTGTTGCGATATATATATTTGTTTCAATACCTTTTCCCACAACGGGAGCGTGGACAGGTTCAATGATTGCCGGGCTTCTTGATATGAGAGCAAAATATGCATTGCCGGCAGTGCTTTTGGGAATAATGACCAGCGGAGCTATAATGACTTTGCTTGTTACCGGCGCTCTTAATTTAGGTTCGTTCGGCGAATGGCTTACACATTAAAACCGTTTAGTAAATTTTTATCGTAATTATGATACTATGAAAGGAATTTTTTGATGAGTGATATAAATTCTCAGAAACAAAAAAAACAGTCGGCTAAAGGCAGGAAATCCATGCTTATTATTGGTATTATACTCTTAAACATATCAATATTTATGGCGGCATTTGTGTTTTCATTTAATATGATAATCAATCCAATAGAAAAGCGTGATATCCAGGTGCAGACGCTGACTGACGAGAATACAAAACTTAAAAGTGATTCTCAGCTTTTGCAGGACCAGCTGGATGTTGTACAGTCAGAACTTGATTCATATAAGAAAAAGTATGGAGGTTCCTCAAATTCAAGCAAAAGTAATGCCTCCGGTTCTTCAAGCAGCAGTAAAAGCAACTCTGAAAGCGGAGAAAAATCTTCGGACAGAAGCAGTTCTAACTCGTCAAACGAAGACGATGATGAAGACAACAGTTCCTCAAGAAGCAGAAATGTTTCTGGGAGCGGATCAAGCGAGAGAGACTTAAATATGGATAATGATTAGTCTTAACGACTTAAAATATAGCTGAAATACTTGTTTGAAAGGGGAATGGAAATGAAACCGAAATACAAAAGAATAATGATAAAGTTAAGCGGAGAAGCGATGGCTGGAGACGAAGGCTTTGGTCTTGATCATAATAAGATTGACGCTATAGCTAAAGAGATAAAAAAATGTTATGATATGGGAACAGAGATAGGCATAGTCATCGGCGGCGGTAACTTTTGGAGAGGCCGCGACGGCGAGGGTATGGATCGTTCAAGAGCCGATCATATGGGTATGCTTGCTACTGTTATAAATTGTCTCGCTATGCTTGACGCGCTTGAACAGCTGGGCGTTGAAGCCAGGGTTCAAACGGCGATTGAGATGAGACAGATAGCCGAGCCTTACATAAGACTTAGAGCTGGAAGACATTTGGAAAAGGGAAGAGTTGTTATATTTGGCTGCGGAACAGGTAATCCGTTTTTCTCAACTGATACGGCGGCGGCTCTTCGTGCCGCAGAAATAGGCGCTGAGGTTATACTTTTAGCTAAAAAGATAGATGGTGTTTATGACAGCGATCCTAATATAAACCCGGATGCAAAGAAATTTGATAAATTGTCATTTATGGACGTTCTTAATAAGGGATTAGGAGTTATGGACACTACAGCGGCAACGCTTTGTATGGATAATAATATACCTTTGCTGGTATTTGGACTTGATGAACCTGAAAATATTGTTAAGGTTTTGTGCGGCGAGAATATTGGAACTATAGTATCTTAAATTATAATATAAAAAGAAAGGGATGTTAGATATGAAGGAATCCGAGAACAAAATGAAGAAAGCGGTTGACGCTTTAGAGAGAAATTTATCTCAAATTCGTGCAGGGCGTGCGAATCCTGCAATATTGGATAGGGTAACTGTTGAATATTATGGTGCTCCCACACCTTTGGCACAAGTCGGCACTGTTTCAGTTCCGGAAGCAAGAATGATTGTTATTCAGCCTTGGGACGCAAGTATTTTGGGTGACATTGAAAAAGCGATTAACGCGTCGGATATAGGAATTCATCCTAATAATGACGGAAAGGTTATTCGTTTGAACTTTCCTCCTCTTGATGGTGAAAGAAGAAAAGAGTTGGTTAAGGAAGTTTCAAAGCGCGGCGAGGAAGCTAAAGTTGCTGTCCGCGGTGTGAGACGTGATTCTATAGAGCGTTTTAAGAAACAGAAGAAGGCCGGAGAAATTACCGAAGACGGTCTTCTTGACCTTGAGGATGATATTCAAAAGCTCACTGACAGATATATTAAGCTTATTGATACAATAGTTAAAGAAAAAGAAGATGAGATTTTAGAAGTATAGACAGTTCGGAAGGGGTATGACTGTGTTTTTTAAAATAGGGAGGAGAACAGCCCATTCCGGGAAGCTTGATTTAAGCCGTGTGCCGAAACATATTGGTATTATTATGGATGGAAACGGCAGATGGGCAAAAAGAAGAGGTTTGCCAAGAAGGGCCGGACATAAAGCCGGAGCTGATAATCTTGAGAGAATATGTGATTATTGCAACTCAATAGGAGTTAAGGCTTTAACAGTATATGCGTTTTCAACTGAGAATTGGAATCGTCCTAAAGATGAAGTTGACGCGCTGATGGAATTGCTTTATAATTATCTTTTAACTGTTGAAGAGAAGTTTAAGAATAGAAATATGAAGCTTCAAATAAGCGGTGATATTGCTCCTCTTTCTCAGAAAATTAAAGACGCGATTGTTCATGCGGAAGAAGTCACTTCAAGCGGTGATGGACTTGTACTTAATATTGCTTTAAATTATGGCGGCAGAGCGGAGATAGTTAATGCTGCCAGGCTTGCCGCTGCTGCGGTTTCTGAAAGACAAATTACCGTTGAAGATATAACAGAGGAGTATTTTGGAGGGCTTATGTATACTTCGAATCTGCCTGAAGTGGATTTGATAATACGGCCCAGCGGCGAAAAAAGGCTGTCAAATTTTCTTTTATGGCAGGCGGCATATGCTGAGTTTTGGTACAGTGATATATGCTGGCCTGATTTTACAAATAAGGATATGGAGCAGGCGATTATAGATTATCAGAACCGTGACAGACGTTTTGGGCGGATTTGATAAAAATAAATTGTAATTATGAGCTTTGTTTTAATTTGGATTATTTAAGAAATTTTTGCCGGAAACGCATTATTTGGAGTTGGATAGTTTATTTACGGCTTTAGGAGGCGTGGAATTTGAAACCGAGTTTAAAGATGAGGGTTTTAACAGCGGCGGTTGGAGTGCCGGTTATTGTTTTGATTTTATTGGCTCCGACTTGGGTTATGCTATGCACGGTTATATTGTGTTCGCTTATTGGAATTTATGAATTCTACGACGCAGTGAATATGAAAAAAGAAGTGCCGCTGCTTTGTCTGTTTGGTTTTTTAGGGACCGTTATACTACCTTTGTGTGCGTTTTTGCTTCCGAAACAAATATTAACATGCGCCTATGGATATCTTGTTATTTTATTTTTGGCAATGCTCGGCAGCAATCGTAAAATAATGATTACAGACGTGGCAATGCTGATTATAAGCCTTATCTATATTCCTTTTATGCTGTCTCATCTCCTTTTTATAAGACGTTTAGATTTTGGAAATATATTGGTTTGGCTCGTGTTTCTAGGTGCGTTTATGACTGATTCGTGTGCATTTTTTGCCGGAAAGCTCTTTGGAAAGCATAAGCTTTGCCCAAATATCAGCCCCAAAAAGACAATTGAGGGAGCTGTCGGCGGAGTTATAGGCTGCGGCCTTGGATTTTTGCTGTTTGCTTTTATTATTAATACTTTTATTTCAGCATATATAGGCGGAGCAGAAATGAGTTATATGCTTATGTTTATTTTGGGTGTAATAGCGTCTTTTGTTGCTCAAATCGGCGACCTTACAGCGTCGCTTATTAAGAGGCAGTTTGGAATAAAAGATTTTGGAAAAATGTTCCCGGGTCATGGAGGAATGCTTGACAGATGCGACAGTATAATAATGGTTGCTCCGGTTGTTTTTATTTTTGCAGCTCAGATAAGTTTGTTTATATAAAAGTGTATGTTTAATAATTTTATAACTTTAATTTGAAAGCGGTAAAGGGATAGGGGGATGTTTGCTGCCTGTCCCATTATCGTTTTTCATTTTTGTTGGTATTATAATATAAAAATGGTGATATAATGAATAAAAGGGAAAATTTGGATTTAAGAGTTTCAATATTAGGCTCAACGGGTTCTATAGGAACCCAGGCACTTGAAGTAATAGATGATTTAAAAGGTATAAAAAATATTCACGTTATTGGTATTTCCGGGAATAAGAATATAAGGCTTTTGGAGGAGCAGGCCAGAAAATATCATCCAAAGCTGGTTGCTGTTCCGAATGAGGATGACGCGAAACAATTGAAAATATCTCTTGCTGATACATCTGTAGAAGTTGTGTCAGGTTCTGAAGGGCTGTCAATGGTTTCCGCAGACTCGGATGTTGATATGGTTTTGTCAGCTATTGTTGGATTTGCGGGGCTTGTTCCGACAATGCAGGCTATTAAATGCGGCAAGGACATAGCTCTTGCCAATAAAGAGACGCTTGTAACCGCAGGTAATCTTTTTATGGAAGCAATAGCAGAAAATAATGTGCGTCTGCTTCCGGTTGACAGTGAGCATTCTGCAATATTTCAAAGTATGCTTGCCGGAAATCACAGAGAGGTAAAAAAAATATTGCTCACCGCTTCGGGCGGACCATTTTTTGGAAAGACGAGAACTGAATTAGTGAATGTAACGAAAAGTGACGCGCTAAAACATCCTAACTGGGATATGGGAGCTAAAATTACAATTGACAGCGCTACGCTTATGAATAAAGGCCTAGAGGTTATAGAGGCGAAATGGCTGTTTGGCGTGGATATTGATGATATTGAAGTCGTTGTTCACAGAGAGAGCATAATACATTCTATGGTAGAATTTTGTGATAACAGTATAATAGGGCAAATGTCTCTACCTTCTATGAAGCATCCAATTCAGTATGCGTTTACGTATCCTGAAAGACTTCCGTCTGCTGATATGCAGGTTAATTTTAAGGAATTGGGTAAAATGACTTTTTATGAGCCTGACCGTAAAACTTTCAGGTGTCTTGATTTAGCAGAAAAGGCAGGAAAAATTGGAGGAACCATGCCAACTATAATTAACGCGGCAAATGAAGCGGCAGTTAATGGTTTTCTTAATGGGAAGGTGAAATTTTTAGAGATTGCAGAGATTGCAGAGAGCGCTATGAGCGAGTTTAGTTCGATTCAGAATCCTTCCCTAAACGATATTATTGAGACTGACAGAGAGGTGCGTGAGACTATATGTCAACGTTTTTAACAATTTTAGCGGCTATTATTATTTTTGGAGTAATTATTCTTATTCATGAGCTTGGACATTTTATAACAGCCCGTATTTTCGGTGTGACAGTAAACGAGTTTGCTATAGGTATGGGACCGGTTATTTATAAGAAACAGGGGAAAAATACCTTATATTCTATACGTGCAGTGCCGATGGGCGGATTTTGCGCCATGGAAGCAGAGGATGAGGAAAGCGACAGTCCGGGGGCCTTTACTAATAAAAAGCCGTGGAAGAGGATAATCGTTCTTGCTGCCGGAGCGGCTATGAATATTATTATGGGATTTATTATTGTAACAATTATAGTTATAAGTTCAGCGGCTTCAACAGGCGGAATAACCTCAACGACTATTGACACTGTTGAATCCCAAAGCGACGCCGCAAGGTTTTTGCAGCCAGGGGATAAAATAGTTGGCATTAACGGAACAACAGTTCATATAAAGAGAGATATTTCTTTTGAATTGGGTCAGTACAGCGGTGAGGGAGAATGCGAATTAAAATATAAACGTGACGGAAAAGTTTATACTGAAAAATTTACTCCTATGCAGACCACCTTAGAGGATGGAACTCCATATTATTATGTGGGATTTACCGTTAAGCAGAATTCCATAAATCCTCTGTCTGTTCTTCATGAAGGCTTTTATCAAACAATTTGGATGGTAAAACTTGTATTTGTATCGCTTGGTATGCTGCTGACCGGAGGCGCC